>NZ_JIBJ01000014.1:0-122361 GCF_000620385.1 Arthrobacter sp. 9MFCol3.1 | reverse complement strand
CCGAGCACATCGAGGCGATCTGCGACTCCAAGCCCGAGGTCTTCGCCCACAACGTCGAAACCGTGCCCCGGATCTTCAAGCGGATCCGCCCGGCGTTCCGCTACGACCGCTCCCTGGACGTCATCACCCAGGGCCGCAAGCTCGGCATGGTGACCAAGTCCAACCTGATCCTCGGCATGGGCGAGACCCGCGAGGAAATCTCCGAGGCGCTGCGGGACCTGCACGAGGCCGGCTGTGACCTCATCACTATCACCCAGTACCTCCGCCCCTCCGAGCGGCACCTGCCGGTGGACCGCTGGGTCAAGCCGCAGGAATTCGTGGACCTGCAGAATGAAGCCGACGAGATCGGCTTCCTGGGCGTCATGTCCGGACCCCTGGTGCGTTCCTCCTACCGCGCCGGCCGGCTCTGGGCCACCGCGATGCGCAAGAAGGGCTGGGAAATCCCGGCCGAACTCGCCCACATCGAAAGCTCCGGAAGCACCCGCCAGGAAGCCAGCTCGCTGCTCGCGGCACATTCCTGAACCCTGCTCTGACACCCTTCCGATTAAGGGCCGGCACCGGATGACTCCGGTGCCGGCCCTTGGCCGTCCATCACGTAGAATTAAGGAACTATGGCGAATTCCCCTGATCCCAGCAACTCCAGCCCGGCTTCCGAAGCTCCGAAGCGCGGTCTTTTCTCCCGTAAGCCCAAGGAAGCAAAGGCCAAGAAGCCGAGCCGGCTGAAGCAGATCGGCGAGGTCTTCCAGATGACCCGCCGCCACGATCCCATGGTTCCGTGGCTCATGTTGCTGGCGTTCCTGGGTGTTGTTGCGCTCAGCCTCCTGGTCGGTTTCCTGCTCAACAACTGGATCACCGGCCTGATCATCGGCATCGCCCTGGGTGCCCTCGCGGCCACCCTGATCCTGTCCCGCCGCGCCGAGCGCGCCGCGTTCGCGCAGATCGAGAACCAGCCGGGCGCCTCAGGTGCCGCGCTGGGCACGCTCAAGCGCGGCTGGATCACCGAGGACCAGCCCGTCGCCGTGAACCCCCGCACGCAGGACGCCGTCTTCCGCGCCATCGGCCGTCCCGGCGTCGTGCTTGTCAGCGAAGGCCCCAGCAACCGGGTCAAGCCGCTGGTCGACGCCGAGCGCAAACGCCTTGCACGCATCCTCCCCAACGTCACCATCCATGTGATCGAAAGCGGCCGCGGCGAGGGCCAGGTGCCGCTCAGCCAGATCGCCAAGAAGATGAACAAGCTCAAGGGTGAACTGACCAAGACCGAGGTCAGCGCCGTGTCCAAGCGCATTTCCTCGCTTGGCGGCCGCCTGCCCATCCCGAAGGGCATCGATCCTTACAAGGCCCGTCCGACCCGCGGACGCTAGGCGGGCGGCAGTACCGCGCCCGCTGGACAGGATTGCCCGCAGTACAGAATCGCAGTACAGAATCGCCCCGGTTCACGGCCACGTCAGGCCGCCAGCCGGGGCGTTTCTTGTACCGCTCTTTTACGGCGCGACGTCGGTCCACCCGGCGCCACGCACCGGACACGGGATACCGGACACCGCGACACCTCGACACCGGACGCAAGAACTCAGGAGACACGCATGAAACTTCCCTCGACCGCCACGATGATCCGCATCTTCCGGGGGCTGGCGATCGCCGAAGCGTTCAGCTGGGCCGCGCTGCTGCTCGGCATGGTGCTCAAATGGGTCACCCGGACGACGGAACTCGGCGTGGAGATTGCCGGTCCGATCCACGGCGCGTTCTTCATCGGCTACGCGATTGCGGCGCTGAGCCTGTGGGCCATGTTGCGCTGGCCGTTCCGGGTGGCCTTGCTCTCGGGACTCTCCGCCGTCTTCCCCTTCGCGACGGTTTGGTTTGAGCGCTGGGCCGGCCGCCGCGGATACCTGGCGGCACGGTCCGGCGAGGCTGCGCCGACGCCGACCCAGGAGACGGCGGGGGTCTAGCTCCGCCCAGGACCCCGGGTTCCTGTGCGCCCCCGGCACCATCGCTGTGCCCGTCTGACGCACATGGCCGCAATGCGGGGAATTTAGCGGCCGTTCGTGGCAAACGGACGAGGAACCGCCCCGGCACCATCGCTGTGCCCGTCTGACGCACATGGCCGCTATGCGGGGCGGTTAGCGGCCGTTCGTGGCAAACGGACGAGGGCCCGCCGCGCCCGCACCGTCGCTGTGCCCGTCTGACGCACATGGCCGCTATGCGGGGCGGTTAGCGGCCATGTGCGGCAAACGGACGAGGACCCGCCGCGCCTGGCTGCCTGGCACCGCCGTCGGACACGGGCAGCGACTACATCCGGACGAGCACCGTATTCATGGCCTTGTCGTGGAGGCCGCGCTGGTCCGGGTCGAAGATGACGGCAGGGATAACGAGGCACAGCAGCAGCGTGCGCACCAGGGCTGCGAGTGGACCCGCCGGGCCGCCGCCCGGCCGGACCACGTGGATCCCCACGATCCGGTGGCCGATGCTGTAGCCGAGGGTGCCGATGAGCAGGATCTGTTCGATGGCAAACACGGCAAGCGTGGCCCAGGAGTCGCCGCCGAAGGCGAAATTGCTGATCAGCAGTGCGATGCCCCAGTCAATGCAGATCGCCAGGATGCGCCGGCCGGCACGGGCGATCGATCGTGGCCCGGACTCGGGCAGCCCGAGCCGCTCCCCCGGGTACCGGGAGATGCCGGATGTGTCCGGCCCGCTGAGCCATGAACCGATGTCTTTGCGATCAACCACCCTCCAAGCTTATCGGCTCTGGCCTGTCCACAGTGTGGGCGGTAGGGTGTCACACTGTGGACCAGATAGGCCACAGTGTGGACTGGCGACTACCGTTTACGTGTCAGGACATTCTGTAACCTCCCCGAAACAATGCGGACACTGCGGGGAAATCCCGCGTCCTTAGGGTGGTAACAGTTGCTAGCGACTGCGAAGCGGGGAAGCTTTTTGCCTTCCCCGCTGTTGGACTGCGCTGGACAAATGTGCCTGACGGCCAGATCTTTCATATGCGTAAGGAGCATAGATGTTCAAGACTGCGGACGAAGTCCTCAAGTTCATCAAGGACGAAGACATCAAATTCGTCGATATCCGCTTCACCGATCTCCCTGGCGTTCAGCAGCACTTCAACGTGCCCGCCAAGAGCGTTGACGCCGACTTCTTCGTCAACGGCCAGCTTTTCGACGGATCTTCGATCCGCGGCTTCCAGGGCATCGCCGAGTCTGACATGCAGCTCATCCCGGACGTCACGACGGCGTTCATCGACACGTTCCGCATGGAGAAGACCCTTGCGCTGAACTTCTCGATCGTGAACCCGCGTACCGGTGACCCCTACCACCGCGATCCCCGCGGCGTGGCCGAGAAGGCAGAGGCCTACCTGGCCTCCACCGGCATCGCCGACACCGCGTTCTTCGCTCCCGAGGCCGAGTTCTTCGTCTTCGACAACGTCCAGTACCAGTCCTCCCCGCAGGGCAGCTTCTACAAGATCGACTCCGAGGAAGCACACTGGAACTCCGGCCGCGAGGAAGAGGGCGGAAACCTCGGCTACAAGACCCCGGTCAAGGGCGGTTACTTCCCGGTCTCCCCCACCGACAAGCAGGCCGACCTGCGCGATGCCATGTGTGTTGCCCTGGACGAGGCCGGCCTTGAGGTCGAGCGCAGCCACCACGAAGTCGGTTCCGCCGGCCAGGCTGAGATCAACTACAAGTTCACCACCCTGACCCACGCGGCTGATGACCTGCAGAAGTTCAAGTACGTCATCAAGAACACGGCCGATGCCTGGGGCAAGTCCGTGACCTTCATGCCGAAGCCGGTCTTCGGTGACAACGGCTCGGGCATGCACTGCCACCAGTCGCTGTGGACCGGCGGCGAGCCGCTGTTCTACGACGAGAAGGGCTACGCCGGCCTGTCCGACACCGCCCGCTGGTACATCGGTGGCCTGCTGAAGCACTCCTCCGCCGTCCTGGCCTTCACCAACCCGACGGTGAACTCCTACCGCCGCCTGGTCAAGGGCTTCGAAGCCCCGGTCAACATGGTTTACTCGCAGGGCAACCGCTCCGCCGGTATCCGTATCCCGATCACGGGCTCCAACCCGAAGGCCAAGCGCATCGAGTTCCGCGCCCCGGACCCCTCCTCCAACCCGTACCTGGCGTTCGCTGCCCAGCTGATGGCCGGCATCGACGGCATCCGCAACCGGATCGAACCCCCGGCTCCGATCGACAAGGACCTCTACGAGCTCCCGGCCGAAGAAGCCAAGGACATCCCCAAGGCTCCGGGCACCCTCGAGGAGGCCCTGGATGCACTGGCCGAGGACAACGAGTTCCTGCAGGCCGGCGGCGTCTTCACCCAGGACCTGATCGACACCTGGATCGAGTACAAGTACGAGAACGAGATCCGTCCGCTCTCGCTGCGCCCGAACCCGTACGAGTTCGAGCTCTACTACGGCGTCTAGTCGTACCCTGCGAGTGAAGACGGCTTAGGCCGCCTCGCCGCGGATTCGCGAAACAATCAAGGGCCGGCCTCGGGGATCAACCCGGGGCCGGCCCTTTTGTCATGCCACGATCCGCTTGCTCCGACGCCCGGTCATACGGCCGTGGTTGCGGGTGCGAGTGCCCATTCCAACGCGTAGTCGGCCACTTGTTCCCAGCCGGGCTCGCCGCAGGTCCAGTGCGACCGGCCGGGGAACTCGTGGTACGCGGTGAGGGAGGGCGACTTCCCCCAGTGCTTCGCGTTCGATTTGTTGACCGCCGGGGGCATGATGTGATCTGCGCCGCCGGCGATGAAGAGGAGCGGCGCCCGCGCGATCGAATAATCGACCCACGTTTCCTGCGGTCCGGGCTTGAAGTTTGCGATCAGTCCGTATGCCCACACCCAGTTCCCGGGAGCGGCGATTGCGTACTTTTCCCACACCGCGTCGGAGGCCTCCTTGGAGAGTGTGTTTGTGAACGCGTAGTGGAACTCTTCTGGCGTGAACGCGACTGCCTTGTGGATGTTGGCCGGGTTCTTTAGTGCCGGAAACAGCGACCGCGCCTGCGACAGCGGGGTCACGCGCACTCCCTCCGTCGGTGCGGAGTTGATGGCGACGGCAGCGGCCCCAAGGCCTCGGGCGACGAGGAGCTGAGTGAGCGTCCCGCCGAACGAGTGACCCATGATAATCGGCGGTTTCGGTAGCGCCCCGATCTGCGCGGCGAGGTGGTCCACGGTTTCCGGCACCGTCAGGTTCGCGATGATGTCGGGGTTCTCGCGCAGCGCCTCGACTTCTATCTCGAATCCAGGGTAGGCGGGCGTGAGCACTGTGAAGCCCTTGGCTTCGTAGTACGCCTTCCAGTCCTCCCAGCTGCGCGGGGTCATCCACAGCCCGTGAACGAGCACGATCGTGTCGGGCGCCTCAGTTTGCGGCATAGCTTCTTCCTTCTCGTGTTCAGGTGCGGCTGGCGGAATCGATGACTGCGGGCAGGTCGGTGTCGAGCGGCTCGCGTTCGGTGCCGGGCAACCCGTGAGTGCCGCCTTCGTAAACGATGAGCCTGCTTTCGGGAGAATCTGGCGGAAAGTTTGCCGCTGGCGTCGAAAGGGTTTTGGTGACCGACATGCTCGTCCTTTCGGTTGAAGCCTGTCAAGGGGTCGCAAGAACTCATCAAGGTGCCCGCCCGAGTGTTGAATGCGGTCCGGGACACTGCGCCGGTGCGATCACCGGGGCGGCGTCAACTACAGTTGACGTTCCGCTGCCCGCGACTGACGGAATCGCGTATGGGGTTCAAACTGCCCGGTTCAGAATGCCCGGTACATGACGCGCTGCGGGCCGGCGTCGCCGCCTTCGTAGCGGCCGCGGTCCTCGAATCCGGCGTTGCGGTAAGCGGCTTGCCCGCCGGGGTTCAGTTCGTTGACGGAGAGTACGACGCCGGTCTGGCCGCTGCCGAGGCCCGCCGTCAGTTTGGCTGCCTCCCGCACGGCGGCCTCCGCGGCGAGAGTGCCGAGGCCCTTGCCCTGCTGCCGCCGGTCGATCAGGAAGCCCCGCAGGAGCCAGGCGGTGTGGTCCTCGGCCCAGCCCGCGAGGGTCGCCGCTCCGGCCTGAAGCGTCAGGACTCCCACGGCGGCCCCGTTCGCATCCACGGCGAACGGGTGCCGGGACTCTTCCTCGAGCCCAATCAGCACCATCCGCAGCGGGTCCCCCACGAACTTCTGCTGCCCCTCGCCGAGCTCCAGCAGCGCGATTTCCGCAAGCTTGATGGCCCGGGCGTCGTCGTCGAGGTTCTTCAAAGGCAGCAGCCATACGTGTCCGGACATGTAGACAGCGTACCCGCGCCGCCGTCGCCCCTGCCTGCAGGGGTGCGGCTGCAGGGCTGCGGCTACAGCGCAGCGTCCTTGGGCGGTCCGGCCGGATCCATCCAGAAGACTTCCCAGAGGTGGCCGTCCGGGTCCTGGAAGCTGTGGGTGTACATGAAGCCGTAGTCCTGGGCTTCCTCCGATGCCGTGCCCCCGGAGGTCAGGGCGGTACGGATGACCTCGTCCACGGCTTCGCGGCTCTCAAGCGAGAAGGACATGATGACCTCGGCGGTGCCGGCCGTAGCGGCGACGGACTTCGAGGTGAAGGTCTTGAAGTAGGACTCGACGAGCAGCATCACGTACGCGCCGTCGTTGACGATCATGCAGGTGGCGTTCTCATCGGTGAAGTCGGGGTTGAAGGAGAATCCCAGCGCCGTGAAGAATTCAACGGTCTTATCGAGGTTCCGGACGGGAAGGTTCACAAAAAGTTGCCTGGCCATTGGCCCAAGGTAGCACCGCCCGCAGCATGTGTCAGCAGGTCCGGTCCGCCGCCGGCAGGCCGCCGTCGGGCGCTATTGGCCGTAGAAGACCCGCTCGAATACCGCCCGGGCGCGCCGGCTCAACCGCAGGTAGTCCTCCTCCAGCGCCGCGGCGTTGCCTTGTCCGTAGCCGCACCAGCGGGCCACCGCCTCAAGGTCGCGGCGGGACGAGGGCAGCAGGTCCGAGGGGCGGCCGGTCCAGATGACGTTGGCCGAACGGATCCGGCTCGCCAGCCGCCAGGCCCGGAGGAGGATGACGGTGTCGCCGGCGTCGATCAGGTCCAGTGCCGCGGCCGCCTCGAGCGCGTCCACCGTGGACGTGGTCCGCAGCTCCGGGTGCCGGCCGGCGTGCCGGAGCTGGAGCAGCTGGGCCAGCCATTCGACGTCGCTCAGCCCGCCCCGGCCAAGCTTCAGGTGACGGGCGGGATCGGCGCCGCGCGGCAGGCGCTCCGCCTCGACCCTGGCCTTGACCCGCCGCACCTCCCGCACGTCCTGGTCAGACAAAGACTCCGGGTACCGGATGGTGTCGATCAGCGCCACGAAATCCTCGGCCAGGGCATCGTCGCCGGCCATGGGGCGCGCCCGCAGCAACGCCTGGGCCTCCCAGACGAGGGACCACCGGCGGTAGTACTCGGCATAGGACTCCAGCGACCGCACCATGGGCCCGCTCTTGCCCTCGGGGCGCAGGTCCGCGTCCACTGCGAGCACCCGCTCGGCCAGGATCGCCGGTTTGAGCGGCTGGGTCAGCAGGCTGGAGAGCTTGCCCACGATCTGCAGGGCCTGGGCCTGCGCCTCCTCTTCCGGCACGCCGGGGAGCCCGCGGTGGACGTACATGACGTCGGCGTCCGAGCCGTAGCCGATCTCCCGGCCGCCCTGACGGCCCATCGCGACCACCAGCACGTGGGTCTTCAGCGGTTCCTCGGCGGTGATGATTGTCTCCGCCACGCGCAGCGCCCCCAGGACGGCGGCCCGGTCGGTGTCGGCGAGGGCTGCCCCCACCTGGTCCTGGTCCAGCAGCCCGGCGCTGTCCGCGATGGCGACCCGGAGGATTTCCCGGCGCCGGATCAGCCGGATCAGCCGCATGGCGCTCTCCGGGTCCGCGTGCCGGGACATCTTCGAGGTAATTTCAAGCCATTGGGATTCGAAGCTGAGCGGCACCAGTTCCTTGTCAGTGCCCAGCCACGCCACTGATTCGGGCGAAACCTCCAGCAGGTCCGCGATCAGCCGGGAGTTGGCGAGCACGTGGCAGAGCCGTTCGGCCGCTGCCGTCGAATCCCGAAGCATGCCCAGGTACCAGTGTGTTGTGCCGAGGGCCTCGCTGACCCGCCGGAAGGCGAGCAGCCCGGCGTCGGGGTCCACGCCGTCGGCGAGCCAGTCCAGCAGGATGGGCAGGAGCTGGCGCTGGAGTGCCGCGCGCCGGCTCACGCCGGCGGTGAGGGCCTCGATGTGCCGCATGGCGCCGGGGGGATCGAGGTAGCCGAGGGCGGCGAGGCGGCCCTGGGCGGCTTCCGGGGTCAGGCGTGCCTCTTCGCTGCTCAGGGTGGCGACGGTATTGAGCAGGGGCCGGTAGAAGATTCGTTCGTGGAGTTCCCGGACGGAGCGCTTGGTTTTTCGCCACGCCGCGACCAGGGCGTCCGGCTTGGGCCGCTCGGCGGAGAACGGTCCCAGGACCGCCTTGGCCAGGGAACGCAATGACGCTTCGTTCACCGGCATGAGGTGCGTCCGGCGCAGCTGGAACAGCTGGATCCGGTGTTCGAGCAGCCGCAGGTACCGGTAGTCGCGGTCAAACTCCGCAGCGTCGGAGCGGCCGATGTACCCGCCGGCGGACAGCGCGGCGATGGCCGAGGTGGTGTCCCGGCGGCGCAACGATTCATCGGACTTGCCGTGCACGAGCTGCAGCAGCTGGACGGTGAATTCGACGTCGCGCAGTCCGCCGCGGCCCAGCTTGATCTGCCGCTGTTCCTCATCGGCTGGAATGTGCTCGGTGACGCGGCGGCGCATGGCGCGGACGGATTCGACAAAGCCCTCCCGCCCGGCCGAGGACCAGATCAGGGGCGTCAGGGCTGCTTCGTAGCGGGCTCCCAGGGCGGTGTCGCCGGCGATGGTCCGGGCCTTCAGCAGGGCCTGGAATTCCCAGCTCTCGGCCCAGCGCGCGTAATAGCTCTCATGCGAGGCGAGGGTCCGGACCAGCGGCCCCGACTTTCCCTCGGGCCGGAGGTTCGCATCCACTTCCCACAGTCCGGGTTCGCGGCTAGTGGACATGATCGCGCGTGAGATCCCGGAGGCGAGGACGGTGCCGATCGTCGTGGCCCGGGTCTCCTCCAGCGCGCCGGAATCGATCACGTAGATGACGTCGACGTCGGAAATGTAGTTCAGTTCGCGGGCCCCGCATTTGCCCATGCCGATCACGGCGAGGCCGACGTCGGCCACCTCCGCGGCGTCGAACTTCTCCGCCGCTTCGGCCCGGGACACGGCGAGGGCCGCCTCGAGGGCGGCGCCGGCGAGATCCGCCAGTTCCGCACCCGCGGCGGGCATGAAGTCCAGCGGATCGGCCGCGCACAGGTCCTTGATGGCCAGCTCCACGAGCCCGCGCCGGTAGGCGGTGCGCAGGGCCGCGTAGGCTTCCTGTCCGCTCAGGGCGGCCACCGGCCGGGCCGACTTGGGATCGGCCCGGACCGATTGCAGCAGCCGGGTGCGCAGGGCCACGGTGTCCGCTGGCAGCGGTTCCGGGCTGACCCGGACGTCGAAGGCGTCGAGGTGTTCGGGGTGGCGGATGAGGAACTCGCCGAGCGCCTCGGAGGCCCCCAGGACCCGGTACAGCGGTTCACTGCTTTCCAAGTCCGCGACGGCAAGCTTGCGCAGCTCCGGGTGCTTCTCGATCAGCCGGACCAGGGACTGCAGGGCCGTGTCCGGGTTCGCCGCCAGCTGCAGCCCCGCGAAAAGGGCATCCTGGTCGAGTCCCTCCAGTTCCCGGGCCGCCAGGAACCGCTCGCCCTTGTCCAGATCGCTGAAGCCGGCGGCAATGAGGCGTCGTGCCAGGCTCATCGGGGCAACCTACAGGATGCCGAGATTGCGCTGCAGTTCGTAGGGCGTCACCTGGAGGCGGTAGTCCTGCCATTCTGCACGCTTGTTGCGCAGGAAGTGCTCGAACACCTGCTCGCCCAGGATCTGCGGCATGAGCTCGGAATCCTCCATGGTCCGGATGGCGTCGTGCAGGCTGGCCGGCAGCGGGTCGTGTCCCATGGCGCGGCGTTCCGCCGAGCTCAGCGACCAGATGTCGTCCTCGGCCGCGGCGGGGAGCTGGTAGCCCTCCTCGATGCCCTTGAGGCCGGCACCGAGGAGCACGGCGTAGGCCAGGTAGGGGTTGGCGGCGGAGTCGATGCCACGGTATTCGATCCGCGCGGACTGGCCCTTGCCGGGCTTGTACAGCGGAACGCGGACCAGGGCGGAGCGGTTGTTGTGGCCCCAGCTCAGGTAGCTCGGCGCCTCTCCCCCGCCCCAGAGCCGCTTGTAGGAGTTGACGAACTGGTTGGTCACGGCCGTGAATTCGGGGGCGTGCTTGAGGATGCCGGCAATGAACTGGCGCGCCGTCTCGGACAGCTGGAACTCGGAACCGGCCTCGTAGAAGGCGTTGGTGTCCCCTTCGAAGAGGGAGAAGTGGGTGTGCATGCCGGAACCGGGGTGGGCGGTGAAGGGCTTGGGCATGAAGGTGGCATACGTGCCCTGCTGCAGCGCGACTTCCTTGATGACCGTGCGGAACGTCATGATGTTGTCCGCGGTCTGCAGGGCGTCCGCGTAGCGAAGGTCGATTTCGTTCTGGCCCGGTCCGGCCTCGTGGTGGCTGAATTCCACGGAGATGCCGACCGATTCGAGCATGGTCACGGCGGTCCGGCGGAAGTCCTGGGCCACGCCGCCCGGGACGTGGTCGAAGTAGCCGCCTTCGTCCACGGGGACGGGTGATCCGTCGGGGCCGGGTTCCTGGGACTTGAGCAGGTAGAACTCGATCTCGGGGTGGGTGTAGCAGGTGAAGCCCATGTCCGCGGCCTTGGCCAGGGTGCGCTTGAGGACGTTGCGGGGGTCCGCGGCGGAAGGTTCGCCGTCGGGTGTCAGGATGTCGCAGAACATCCGCGATGTGGCTTCCGTCTCGCCGCGCCACGGAAGGATCTGGAACGTGGCCGGATCCGGCTGGGCCAGCATGTCGGATTCGAAGACGCGGGCCAGGCCTTCGATCGAGGAACCGTCGAATCCGAGTCCTTCCTCGAAGGCACCCTCCACCTCGGCCGGGGCCAGGGCCACGGACTTGAGCGATCCCACGACGTCGGTGAACCACAGGCGCACAAACCGCACGTCGCGCTCTTCGATCGTCCGCAGGACAAACTCTTGCTGGCGGTCCATACTGGCCTCTTTCCGGTTCTTCCATCCGCCCCAGGCCCGGCATTCATGGGCCCCGCGGCTGCTCACGGTTCACTTTACTAAGCATTGCCACCGATTACCGAAGCCGGACCCCCGCGTAACACACCGTTAACATACAGGCGGTCGAATTCGCGGCGTCCGGCGGCAGGGCGCCGTCGCACGGACCGCCCGCGTGATGTGATTCACGGCACATGAAGGCGTCTCCCGGTAGCTGCGGCACTTCGTCGCGCACTACGCTCGTGGCATGGCCTCAAGTAACAGCTCCGATTCCAGCACGCCCGCAGAACTTGCGGCCCCCTACGGCAGCGGCCCGGCAGCGGCTTCGGCGGCCGCCTCGTCGGCCACGTCGGCCGGTGGCACCGGCGGGACCGCCGGCGGGGGTGCAGAGGCGGCCCGGAAACCGGCAGCCAGGATCCGCACGCACCATCTCCAGGCGGCCAAGGTCAACGGTGAACGCTTCGCCATGCTCACCGCGTACGACCAGTACAGCGCAGAAATCTTTGACCAGGCAGGCATCGAGGTGCTCCTCGTGGGCGATTCGGCCTCCAACAACGTCTTCGGCAACGAGACCAGTCTTCCCGTGACGGTGGACGAGCTCCTTCCGCTGTGCCGGGCCGTCGCCCGCTCCGCGCGACGGGCCCTGGTAATCGCTGACCTGCCGTTCGGCAGCTACGAGGTCTCCGCCCAGCAGGCGGTCGCCACCGGCGTCCGGTTCCTGAAAGAGGGCCTGGCCCACGCCGTCAAGATCGAAGGCGGAAAGTTCTACGCCGAGACCGTCCGCGCCATGGTCCAGGCCGGCATCCCCGTCATGGCGCACATCGGTTTCACCCCGCAGAGCGAGCACTCCCTCGGCGGCTACCGCGTCCAGGGCCGCGGCGATGACGCCCAGCGCCTGATCGACGACGCCGTCGCGCTGGCCGACGCCGGCGCGTTCAGCGTGCTCATGGAAATGGTCCCGGCCGCCACGGCGGCCGCCGTGGATGCCGCCGTCGACGTCCCCACGGTGGGCATCGGCGCCGGCAGCGGCACGACCGGACAGGTCCTGGTGTGGCAGGACATGGCCGGCCTGCGCGGCGGAAAGATGGCGAAATTCGTCAAACAGTACGCCGACCTGCGCACGTCGCTCAGCGATGCCGCAAAAGCCTACGGCGACGAGGTGCGCTCGGGCCAGTTCCCCGGCCCGGAACACTCCTTCTAGTTCCCCGCCTGCGGTCCCCCGACCTTCCGGATCAGGGGACGCTTCGGCCACACATCATCCTTCATGGGCGAGGCGTTGGGCCTCCGGTGCGGGCACACTGACCATTAAGGTCTGCATTAGGACCTCAAGATGTTCCGCCGGCCCGGACGGTTTCATGCGCTCCGCGTAAGGTCAGGCTCCGGCGGACACGATTCGAGGAGTATCGATGGACACGAATAGCTTCTGGGACGTTCTGCTGTGGAGTTTCTGGTTCTTCATCTGGATCGCTGCGCTGATGGTGTGGTTCCGCTGCCTGATGGACTTGTTCAGCGACCACGAGCTCAGCGGCTGGGCCAAGGCCGGCTGGGTTATCCTGCTGATCTTCGTTCCCTGGCTCGGCGCCCTCATCTACCTGATCGCCCGGGGCCGCAGCATGGCCGATCGTCAAATGAAGATTGTGGCCCAGCAGCAGGCTGCCCAGCAGGAATACATCAAGCAGGCCGCAGGCTCGACGGCCAGCCCGGCGGCCCAGATCGCCGATGCCAGGGCGCTGCTTGATTCCGGAGCCATCAACCAGACCGAGTTTGATTCCCTTAAGGCCAAGGCCCTGGCCTGACACGAAAACGGGCCACGCCCGACATGAGAATCACCTGGCTTGGTCACTCCTCGGTGGTTCTGGATCTCGACGGGGTTCGGGTCCTGACCGATCCGCTGCTCCGCTCCCATGCCGGGCTGCTCCGACGTCTGGCACCGCGGCCGGACCCGGCGTCGTGGGACCGACCGGACGTGGTGCTCCTCTCCCATCTGCACCACGACCACGCCGAGTTGCGCTCCCTGCGCCTGCTGCGCGGGGTGGTGCTGATGAGCGCGCCGGCGAACGTGGACTGGCTGCGGCGCCGAAAGCTGGCGCACACAGCCTCCTTGGGTGAGGGCTGGACCCCGGTAGGCGACGGGGTCCAGATCCGCCAGGTGCCGGCCGAGCATCGCAGCCGGCCCATGCCGCACCGTCCCAACGACGCCAATGGCCAGCTCGTTCGTGGCCCGTCGGGCACGGTGTGGATCGCGGGTGACACGGGGTTGTTTCCGGAGATGGCTGCGCTCCCCGCCATGGCGGGAGGCCCGATCGATGTCGCCCTGGTGCCGGTCTGGGGGTGGGGACCGAGACTCTCGGCGGGCCACCTGACTCCGGAGACCGCCGCCCGGGCTGTCGCGATGAGCGGCGCGCGGTTTGCCCTGCCGGTGCACTGGGGGACGCTGCACCCTCCATTCGTCAACAAGTTTGCCCGGAGCTGGCTCGAGCGACCCGGGCACCGGTTTGCCGACGCCGTGGCGAAGCAGGCTCCTGGCTGCACGGCAGTCGTCCTTGCTCCCGGCCAGTCATGGGCCGCCCCCGTGTAAGCCGTGTATGCTGCGGGCCTCGGACTGGCCCGGCCGCTGGGGATCCCCAACCAGTCGCTTAGTCGCGGGACGCCGTCGTAGCGCGCTGGCCGCAGGACTCGAGCATCGCCACGAGCACCTGGTGGAGTTCGCCGGCCCCCTCGATCCGTTCGGGCAGCCCTGCCATGAGATCGGCCGGGCCCATCAGCATGGCGCGGTCCTGCCAACCGCCCAAGCCCCCGTGGGATCCCACGAGTCCTTCGAAGGCTGCGACGTCGCCGGTCACGGGATCCACCGTGCTGTTGACGTAGAGATCCGGCGCCTCGGGGTGCATCAGCGCGAGTTTCAGCACCCGCGCCGCATGCGGCCCGAAGCCGGCCAGCGGGTCGGTGCCCTCCACTGTCCCGCTGGTGATGTTGCGGCGCCCACCGCTTCCGATCGCCCACGCCCCGCCGTCGTCATCGATGCCGGCCACGAACCCGACGCCGGGATGGCCCGCCAGTCCGGGGACCAGGGCCGGCCACTGATGGTCGAGGGCCTGGAGACTCAGGCGCCGGTCACCCCGCAGGTACACCAGGCCCAGGTTGCCCGAGCCCAACACGACCACCGGGTCTTCTGCGGCGTCGCCCGGAGCCGGCGTCTCTTGTGCCTTGGTGAGCACGTCGTCGGCACGGCCGGCGAGCTTCCCGGACAATCCGCCAGAGGCGACGTCGCCGGCGATGGAGTCCGCCCGACCGAGTCCCTCGACGGATGCGTCCACGTTCTGAACGTGTTCCTGCATCAGTTCCGCGCACAGATCGCCAAGCGTCTGGTCATACTTGTCCGCGAACGGCGTGCCTTGGGACTGGCCGTGGTCCGAGAGCACCACCAGCCGGTAGCGGCGGGGAGCGGACCCGGCGAGTTCGGCCAAGGCACCGAGCGTGCGGTCCAAACCATCCAGGGCTGCAAGCGACTCGGGGCGGAACATGCCTGCGTGGTGGGCGATCTCGTCGTAGTCAACGTAGTCGACATAGATGCACTTCGTGCCGCGACGCAGCTCCTCCGCCACCAGGGCAGTGTTCAGGTCCCGCAGCAGACCGTTGGTGACAGCCCGCAGCAGGGCGAAGGTCCAGTCCCGCCGCACCCGCGGGTTGAGGTCACGTTTGATCTGTCTCCGGGCCTGCCAACGCTCCTTGAAGATCTCCCCGACGGTCCGCGTGAAGCTGCGCATGAAGCCGTTCGGGGTGGCGAAAAACCAGGCGAACGCCCGGCGGGTCTGGGTGGAGCCGCGGCGGACCTCCACCCGGCTCATCGTCAAGAACGAGCGGGGCGCGTCGCCGGTGAACAGGTTCGAGATGGAGACGCCGTCGTCGCAGAGCAGGCCCTGGCCGGTGCTGTGCCGTTCCTCGATCACCCGGGCGTCTGCCGGACGGTTGGCTACCAGGACGCGCTGGAGCTCACGGTCATACCACCGGAAGGCCGGGATCCCGTCGACGGTGCCGTGCAGAATGCCCATCTGGCTCGCCGGCGTGGTGCAGGGCAGCTGGGGTGTCCATTCCCGGAACTGGTAATCCCCCGAGGCCAGCCAGCGCCGGAGATGGGGCACTCCCCCGGACTGGACCGCCCACTGCAGCACCGGGAAGGGGACCCCGTCGAGCTGGACGAACAGGACACCGTCCACCTCCGGATCGGTCACCGTTTCCTGCCGGCGTGCCCTTCCGGCCAGCGAGGTGATCAGGCCGTCATCGGTCCCGGCGGTGGTGGCCCAGGAGATGAGTGTGCCCACGACGGCACTGACCCAGGTAGCGGCGAGGGCTGTCAACGGCGTCGACTCGATGCCGGGCACCAGACGGATGGCGACGTACATGATCAGGGCCTGCCCCACCAGGGCGGTAAGAAGCACTGCCACCCAGCCCACCCTGGCCGAGATCTCCACCAGCACGGGGCGCAGGATCAGGCCGACGAGGCCGGCCGCCGCCGCCACGGCGGCATATGACCACCAACTGGCCGCAGAGAACCCCGGCAGCAGGGCGCCGGTGATAATGAGGGCCACAGTCGAGGCAGCCCAGGCAAGGGCGAGCCTGGGGAGGTCTGAGATTCGGGCGCCGCGGGTGCGGGCAACGCGCGTCGGCATTTTCCCAGTATGGCGGGCCACAACCGGCCGGCACTCACCCGCACAGGGTGAGAATCACGGTCTGGGAAACATCAGTCAGCGTGTGCGATGTCCGGTCCGCGGTCGCCGCGAAATTCCCCCGCGGGCGCAGCATGCCGTTATGGGCTAGTCGTCCTCGTCCTTGTCCCACGCCTCGTTGCGCGCCTTGACCTTTTCCAGGGCGTGTTCGGCTTCCTCGCGGGTCTTGTACGGTCCGATCAGCTGGCTCCAGTCGGACATCGCGTCTTCCTCGATCTCGTGGGTGTTGACGTTGTACCAGTATTCGGGCATCGGGGCTCCTTTATGGCCCGGAGCGTGTCCGGGGTTGAGTGTCCAAGCTGCAGTCCGGCCACTATTCCGGCCGTAGTGCCCTGCTGTGGGGCGTTTGTATTTTCCGGGCTGTATTTTCCGGGCTGTATTTTCCGGGCTGCGCCCGGCTACTTATATGATCAATCTATGCCTTCTCTAGCCTCAACTGCACCCATCGGCACGCTGGTCCCGGGGACAGTGAGCCCGCAGCTTCCCGTACCGCCGTCCATCCCACGTCCGGAATATGTAGGCAAGCCGGCTCCTGCAAAGTTCACAGGGTCCGAGGTCAAGTCGGCAGAGACCATCGAGAAGATCCGGATCGCCTCCAAGATCGCCGCCCAGGCCATCGTGGAGGTCGGCAAGCACATCGCACCCGGCGTCACCACCGACCAGCTGGACCGGGTGGGCCATGAGTTCCTGCTGGACCACAACGCGTACCCCTCCACCCTCGGATACCGCGGCTTTCCGAAGTCCCTGTGTTCCTCCCTCAACGAGGTCATCTGCCACGGAATCCCGGACAGCACGGTGGTCCAGGACGGCGACATCCTCAACATCGACATCACGGCCTTCATCGGCGGCGTCCATGGCGACACGAACTACACCTTCCTGGTCGGCGACGTCGACGAGGAATCCCGCCTCCTCGTCGAGCGCACCCGGGAATCGCTGAACCGCGCCATCCGGGCCGTAGCACCCGGCCGCGAAATCAACGTGATCGGCCGGACCATCGAGTCCTACGCAAAACGCTTCGGCTACGGCGTGGTCCGCGACTTTACCGGGCACGGGGTTGGCGAAGCCTTCCACACCGGGCTGATCATTCCGCACTATGACGCGGCCCCCGCATACAACACCACCATGGAAACCGGTATGGTGTTCACGATCGAGCCGATGCTGACCCTGGGCACCGTTGACTGGGACATGTGGGCCGATGACTGGACCGTCGTGACTCGCGACCGCAAGCGCACCGCCCAGTTCGAACACACCCTGCTCGTTACGGAGTCCGGCGCCGAGGTCCTCACGCTGCCCTGACCGTTTGCTCCACACGCTAGTTCCCGGAACCACCTGCTCTTTCACCGCCGGCCCCGCCCGGCCACTACAGCCCGCCCCTGCCACGAACGGAACGACATTGGCCAAGAAGGACGAAAAGTCGAAGAAGAACGCCCCCCTGATCGGCATTGACATCGGCGGGACCGGGATCAAGGGCGGGATCGTGGACCTGAAGAAGGGGAAGCTGATCGGCGACCGCGTGCGCTTTCCGACGCCGCAGCCCTCCACCCCTGAGTCCGTGGCCGAAGTCGTCGCGCAGGTTGTCGCCGAACTCTCTGCCCGTTCCGGTGCCCCCGACCCCAGCAGCCCGGTGGGGGTCACGTTCCCCGGCATCATTCAGCACGGCGTGGTCCACTCTGCCGCGAACGTGGACAAGTCGTGGCTGGAAGCCGACATCGATGCCATGCTCACGGCGCGTCTTGGCCGCCCCGTGGAGGTCATCAACGACGCCGACGCCGCCGGACTCGCCGAGGCCCGCTTCGGTGCCGGCGAGGGGGTCGCCGGCACCGTGCTGGTGATCACCCTTGGCACCGGCATCGGTTCGGCGTTCATCTTCGACGGGAAACTGGTTCCCAACGCCGAACTCGGGCACCTGGAAATTGACGGCTTCGACGCGGAGACCAAGGCCTCGGCCGTGGCCCGTGAGCGGGACGGCCTCAGCTGGGAACAGTACAGCGTGCTGCTGCAGCGCTACTTCTCCCACGTGGAGTTCCTGTTCTCCCCCGAACTCTTCATTGTGGGCGGCGGCATCTCCAAGCGTGCGGACGAGTACCTGCCGCACATGAAGCTGCGCACGCCGATCGTTCCGGCCGAACTGAAGAACGACGCCGGGATCGTGGGCGCGGCCATCGAGATTGCCCTCAAGCACAAGTTGGCCAAATAAAGGCCCGCCAAACAAAAAGCGAGTGAGCTGTAAAAGCCAATTGAGCTATCACTCCGGGTCGTTCTGAACGCTGGGAACGACCCGGAGTGATAGCTCAATTTTTTGTGGGAGCGGTGGGGTGGAGCCGGTGGTGGCTGCGGCTTCCCCTCCGCTGCCACCACCGGAGTCTGTGGCGGATCCTAGGACGCAGTCACCAGGACAATCAGGAAATCTACGACGGCGCCTGAAGCGGCCGTTTGTCCGGGCTCTTACCGTCCCGGCCCTTGGTCTCGGCCTCATGGCGAAGCAGGGAAATCGCCGCTTCGAAGTCCTCCAGCGATTCGAAGGCCTGGTAGACGCTGGCGAACCGCAGGTAGGCGACCTCGTCGAGGCGCTGCAGCGGCTCCAGGATCGCCAGCCCGACTTCGTGGGCCTCGATTTCGGCGGCGCCGGAGCCCCGGATCGCCTCCTCGACTTCCTGCGCCAGCAGGGCGAGGTCGTCCTCGGTGACCGGGCGGCCCTGGCAGGCCTTGCGGACGCCGTTGATGACCTTGCTGCGGCTGAACGGCTCGCCGACCCCGGAGCGCTTGATGACGGTCAAGCTCGTGGTTTCCACGGTGGTGAACCGGCGGCCGCATTCGGGACACTGCCGGCGCCGCCGGATGGCGGAGCCGTCGTCGGCAATCCGGCTGTCCACGACGCGCGAATCAGGGTTCCGGCAGAACGGGCAATACATGTCGGTTCCTCCCCTGTCGCAATCCGGCCGTCGCAATCAGACCGTCGCAATTCACGTGTCCGTGCTGTATCAGTGCCAGTTTACGACTAGATGTAGCTGAATAACAAGCCTGTAATTACTACATGTAGTGGTTTGGGGCGGCCCGGCTACCGGGCGGCGAACCGCACTGTGACAGCCTCGCCGTGCGCCGGCAGGTCCTCAGCGCCGGAGAGGCTGACGATGTGGCCGCTGACCTGCTCCAACGCGGACCGGCTGTAGTTGATGACCTGGATGGCGCGCAGGAACGTGGTCACGTTCAGCCCGGACGAGAAGGCCGCGGTGCCGCTGGTGGGCAGCACGTGGTTGGAACCGGCGCAGTAGTCGCCCAGGCTCACGGGGCTGTAGTCCCCCACGAAGATGGCACCGGCGCTGCGGATCCGGCCGGCCACCCGGGCCGCGTCGGCGGTCATGATTTCAAGGTGCTCCGCGGCGTACGCGTCGCAGGCGGCAATGCCCTGCTCCAGGTCCTCGACCAGCACCACCCCGGACTGCGGGCCCGAAAGTGCCTCGCGGACCCGGCTGGAGTGCTTGGTGGCAGCGGCCTGCCGCTCAAGCTCCACGCGGACAGCGGCGGCGAGGGCCTCGGAGTCCGTGAACAGGACCGAGGCGGCCTTGGGGTCGTGCTCGGCCTGGCTGATGAGGTCCGCGGCCACGAGGGCCGGGCTGGCGGTGGCGTCCGCGAGGATCGCGATCTCCGTGGTGCCGGCCTCGGAATCGATCCCGACAACCCCTTTGACCAGGCGCTTGGCGGTGGCCACAAAGATATTGCCGGGACCGGTGACGACATCCACGGGGTCGATCCCGGGGAGGTGGCCGCCGTCGGACGCGTCGGCCGGGATGCCGTAGGCGAAGGCGGCGATGGCCTGCGCCCCGCCGATCGCGTAGACCTCCTCGATGCCCAGCAGGCAGGCCGCAGCCAGGATCGTGGGGTGCGGGAGGCCGCCGAAGTTCTTTTGCGGCGGCGAGGCCAGGGCAATCGATTCGACGCCGGCGGCCAGGGCCGGGACCACGTTCATGATCACCGAGGACGGGTAGACCGCCAGGCCGCCGGGGACATAGAGCCCCACACGCGCCACCGGCACCCAGTTCTGGCTGACGACGGCGCCCTCGCCGAGTTCGACGTCGATGTTGGCCGGTCGCTGGGCGTCAGCGAAGGCGCGGGCTCGCTTGATGGATTCCTCCAGGGCCGCGCGCACGGCGGGATCCAGGTTCTCGAGGGCTGCACGCAGCGCCTCGGCCGGGACGCGGGGGTGGGTCTGCTCGACGCCGTCGAAAGCCAGGGCCAGCTCCCGCAGTGCGCCGAAGCCCCGCGTGCGGACGGCGGAGATGATGTCCAGGACCTTGTCTTCGGCGTCGGCCATCGTCCCGGACTGTGCCCGGGGCACGGCTGCGCGGAGTCCGGCGAGGGACAGGTGCGCACCGCGCACGTCCACCGTGCGGAAGTTAAGGGCGGCGGTCATCGGGGTCACGGGGCTGTCAGGAGTTAGGCTCACCCGATCATTTTACGTGCCCCGCCGCGGCGGGGTTTGCCGCCGTTGCCCGGGAAGAGGCTGTTCAGGAAGATGGCCAGGGCGATCGCCGCCGGCCAGATGGCGAGGACCGCATAGGAGCGCAGGGAGAAGGCGACGCTGGCGCTGGCGGAGGTATCCGCCGGCTCTCCCCACCATTGGGCGCTGAGCACGCCGGTTCCCCAGGCGATGAGCGCACCGGCGGCGCCGGCGAAGACCACCAGGATGACGGCGCCGGGGCCCGGCTGTTGGTGCTTGTTGCCGGCGACGAAGGACCCGGCGATGCACCCTGCGAGCAGGCACAGCCCGGCCAGCACAAGGTCCCGGGGCAGCCACGTGGCGGTGTTGGTGCCGGCCGCGAGGTCCGGGTTTCCGGTCAGGACATTCAGGCCCGACGGCGCCAGAAGCCACCAGAGCAGTCCCACCGGGATGCCGGCGGCCGCGATGACGGCGGCCTTCCGCCATGTCCCGCCGGGTCCGGGCTGCCGCTCGGGATGCGCGGGCTGTGCGGGTTCCCCGGCGTGGTGGACGGGGCCGTCTATCGCGGACTGTGTCATGCAACAAACGGTAACAAGGATTCCCGCGGCGCATGACGCCGGCCGGCACATGACGGGAGACGTAAAGAAAATGCCGCACTCGATTCCCCTGCGCAATACGCTGGCAGGGTAGAAGTACGACACGCACGTGCAGCAGGGAGTTGGATCGCAGTGGCCACAGATGAAGGTATTTTCGAGGGAACATTCAGGGAAATGTTCCGCCGGCACGCGGCGGGCGTGGCCATCATCACGGCCAACCACAATGGTGTCCCGTTCGGATTCACGGCAACCTCCGTGGCCTCGCTGTCCGCCAAGCCGCCGCGCTTTACGTTCAACATGGCCAGGACCTCCAGCTCGTGGCCGGCCGTGGCGAACACCACCTACATTGGCGTGCACATGCTCGGGCTGGAAAACCAGGAGCTCGCCGACCGTTTCGCCCGGGCCGGCAACCGGTTCGACGGCGACCACTGGGAGCTCGGACCCCACGAGGTGCCCGTGCTCAAGGGGGTCAGCGGCTGGCTGATCGGCAAGGTCCAGATGCGGCTCTCCTTCGAGAACAACGCCGTCGTGGTGGTCGAGGTGGTGGAGGGCCAGGTCGGCGACGACGGCGTTCCCCTGCTCTACCACTCGGGGGCCTACAGCCAGCCCGTTCCGCTCGACTACGAGATCTGACAGACGCCTCGACGGGCCGCGCATTAAACCTTCCCCGGTGGTGCATCCGGCGACGGCCCTTGGCCGGTAGTAAGGGTGTAAGCACAACCACCGCCCCCAGCGGGGCCCCGATGAGGAGTTGGAAATGCGCAAGACACTCTCTGCAGCCACCGGAGCAATGACGCTGCTGGCAGCAGTGGCCCTGGCCTCCCCTGCCCAGGCCGGGACCTGGCACCACAGCGACGAGGGAACGGCGAAACTCTCCGTCCTCCACGGCGTTCCCGGCCTGACCGTGGACGTCTGGGTCGACGGCAAACTCACCCTGGATAACTTCACGCCGGGCACGTTGGCCGGGCCGTTGAACGTCCCCGACGGAGACCACAAGGTCGCCATCACCGGTGCCGACGCCACCAGCGCCGACCACCCCGTGATAGGTCCGGTCACGGTGGACCTCGACGCAGGTCGGGACTACACAGCGGTCGCGCATCTGGCCGCTGACGGGAAGCCCACTGCCACGCTATTCACCAATAGCACTTCCGCCAGCCCGGATGGAAAGGGCAAGCTGACCGTCAGGCACGTCGCCGCGGCCCCCGCCGTCGATGTCCTCGCCGGTGGGAACGCGGTCATTGAGGGACTCACCAACCGGCATCAAGAGACCCTCACCCTCAAGGCCGGCGCCGTCCCGGCCTCGGTCGCGGCCGAGGGAACCACTGACCCGCTGATCGGCCCGGCCGACGTCAAGGTCACTGCGGGGAAAAACACCATCGTCTACGCCTGGGGAAGCCTCGCCGACAACAACCTTGGGGTCGCCGTACAGGTAGTGGACTCGCGCGGTCACAAAGACCACGACGAGTAAGCCTTCCGCAGCTCCGTGAGGCATCCCTGTTTTCCCGCCCGGTGGGGTCGCATCAACCGCGGCCCCACCGGCACGCGCACAGTGACAGCGCGGAGGCTGACCCGGTTCGAGCATGGCGGAGTCCCCGCGGGAGCGGCATAATGTGGTCCAACAGGGGCCATTGCCGCTCAAAGGAGCACCTGATGGAGGCTGCCGCATCGCACGATTGGGACTCCGGTCTCGATCACGCATTTGCCGGCGGCGACGAACGCGTCCTCGCGGAGGCGTACCGCCGGTTCAGTCCGCTCGTCTACACGCTGGCGCTGAGATCCCTGGGAGAGCGTGCCGCTGCCGACGACGTCACCCAGGAGGTCTTCATTCGGGCCTGGAAATCACGGACCACTTTTCGCCCGGAGGCGTCGCGGCTGCCGGCCTGGCTGATCGGGATCACCCGCAATGCCATTGCCGACGCCTTGTCCGCTCGCGCCCGCCAGCGCCATCTCGAACAAGCGGCCGCTCTCGTGGCCGTCGTCCCCGCTTCCCGCCCGGATGCCGGGGACGTCGAAGAGGTCGCCGACCGCCTGACGTTGGACGAAGAACTGGAGCTTTTAGGGGATCCACAGCAAGCAATTATGCGGCTGGCGTTCTATGAAGACCTGACTCACGACCAGATCTCGTCGCGCCTCAACCTGCCGCTCGGTACTGTCAAGAGCCACATCCGGCGCAGCCTCACCCGCTTACGCACCCGCCTGGAGGTGGAACATGGAACACCTTGACGCCGAACTTCTGAGTCTGCTGGCCCTTGGCGAGCCCCTGGGCTCGGCCGCCGACGCCGACCACCTCGCCAGCTGCCCCATGTGCAGCGAAACCCTCCGGGGCCTGCAACATGCCGTGCACGTTGCCACCCTCGACACCGCAGGCATCGAACTCGAGCAACCCGGAAGCCAGAACTGGGCCGCCATCCATCAGGCCCTCGGCCTCTCGCCGGCCCTTGCCACGGATCCCCTGAGCCAGCCCAGCTCAGGGCCTCCTGCCCCGGAGACACCGGCCGCACCGGAGAAACCTGCCGCGGCGCAGGCGCGTCCGATCCACGGCGACGGCACAAAGCCGGCACCGATCCCACTGCGTCCCAGCGCCAAGGACGGGCGTGGCCGTCCCGGTCTGTGGATTATCGCGGCTGCGGCCGGAATCGTTCTTGGCACAGCCGCCGGATGGACCGCTGCCGGAGTTCTCGGACAAACCGGCACTCCCGCGCCCACCTCCACCCAGTCGGGTCCCGCTTCGACAGTCGTCGCCCAGACGTCCCTGACGCCGCTGCCCGCACATACCGGGAGCGGAGATGCCCGCGTGGAGCGACTCCCCGATGGAACCCGGCACCTGATCATCCGGCTCTCCAACGACCCCATCACCGGATTCCGGGGAGTGTGGGTCGGCTCCGCCGACCTGTCCAGAATGGTCAGCCTGGGGGTCCTCGACAATGAATCCGGCAGCTTCACCATCCCGGACGGCATTGACCTAGCCCAGTACCCCATCGTGGACGTCTCCAACCAGCCATACAACGGGAACCCGGCCCACTCCGCCGACAGCATCGCCCGGGGAACGCTCAACCCGAAAAGCTGATCCTCGGACACGATGCGTGAACCCTGGCGGGGCGGGAGGGCCCCGCGGCGCCCTGGATCGCTCAGACCTGCCTGGCGGCCGGCACCCCTGCCTGTCAGTTATCGAGGCAGGTCGGGCCGAGCAGCACCTTCAGGTCGCCGAACAGTGACGGGCTCGGGTTGACGCGGAGGTGCACCGGCAAGCCCATGACCTCCACCCGGGTGTCGCCTTGCAGGTGCAGCCGGACCTCCGAATTTCCGCGGTGGGTGCGCAGCACGTCGCCGAGCTCGGTGACCACGGCCTCGGTGGCCTTGTGCGTGGCCATGGTGATCACCACGGGCCCGTTCTGGCTGTCGCTGAGGTCCGGCACGGAGAGTTCCATGCAGTTCAAGGTGACCGCGCCGTCGTCGCGCCGCTGCAGGCGGCCCTTGACCACCACGATCAGGTCCTCCGCGAGCACCGAGGCGATGGGGCCGTAGACCTGGCCGAAGAACATGACCTCCATGGAACCGGCGAGGTCCTCGATTTCGGCGCGGGCATAGGCGTTGCCGCTGGCCTTGGCGATCCTGCGGCTGAGCGAGGTGATCATGCCCGCGATGGTGACGATCGAGCCGTCCGGCGGCCCGTCTTCGGCGATGATCGAGGTAATCGACCGGTCGGCGTGCTGGCTCAGGAGCCCTTCCAGCCCTTGCAGCGGGTGGTCGGAGACGTAGAGGCCGAGCATGTCGCGCTCGAACGCCAGCTTGTCCTTCTTCTCCCATTCCGGCAGGTCCGGGATCTCGGTGCTGAGCGACGCCTCGGGCTCCTGGTCCTCAAAGCCGGCGAAGAGGTCGAACTGGCCGATCGCCTCGTTGCGCTTGAGGGTGATGACCGAGTCGATCGCTTCTTCATGGATCATGGCCAGGGCACGCCGGGGGTGGCCCAGCGAGTCGAAGGCGCCGGCCTTGATCAGGGATTCGATGGTGCGCTTGTTGCAGACCACCGCCGGGACCTTCAGGAGGTAGTCCTTGAAGGAGGTATAGGCGCCTTCTTTTTCGCGCGCCGCCACCATGGCCTCGACGGCGTTCACGCCGACGTTGCGGATGGCGCCCATGCCGAAGCGGATGTCGGTGCCCACAGGGGTGAAGTTGAGGGCTGACTCATTGACGTCGGGCGGCAGCACCGTGATGCCCATCCGCCGGCATTCGTTGAGGTAGATCGCCGATTTGTCCTTGTCGTCGCCCACCGAGGTCAGCAGGGCGGCCATGTACTCCGGCGCATAGTGCGCCTTCAGGTACGCGGTCCAGTAGGAGATCACGCCGTAGGCGGCCGAGTGCGCTTTGTTGAAGGCGTAGTCGGAGAACGGCAGCAGGATGTCCCAGAGGGTCTTGACCGCGGCCATGGAATAGCCGTTGTCCTGCATGCCCTGGGAGAAACCGGCGAACTGCTTGTCCAGCTCGGATTTCTTTTTCTTGCCCATGGCGCGGCGCAGGATATCGGCCTGGCCCAGGGTATAGCCGGCGAGCTTCTGCGCCACGGCCATGACCTGCTCCTGGTACACGATCAGCCCGTAGGTCCCGCCAAGGATTTCGGACAGCGGTTCCTCAAGCTCCGGGTGGATCGGGATGACTTCCTGGATCTTGTTCTTGCGCAGCGCGTAGTCGGTGTGCGCGTTGGCGCCCATGGGTCCGGGCCGGTAGAGGGCCAGCACGGCAGAGATGTCTTCGAAGTTGTCAGGCTTCATCAGCTTGAGCAGGGAGCGCATGGGGCCGCCGTCGAGCTGGAAGACGCCCAGCGTGTCTCCCCGGGCCAGCAGCTCGTAGGACGCCGTGTCATCCAGTTCGAGCGTTTCGAGGTCGAGGTCGATGCCGCGGTTCATTTTAATGTTTTCGAGGGCATCGGAAATGATCGTCAGGTTTCGCAGCCCGAGGAAGTCCATCTTGATCAGGCCGAGGCCTTCGGACGTCGGGTAGTCGAACTGGGTGATGACCTGGCCGTCCTGGAAGCGGCGCATGATCGGAATCACGTCGATGATGGGGTCCGAGGACATGATCACGCCGGCTGCGTGCACGCCCCATTGCCGCTTCAGGCCCTCGATGCCCAGCGCCGTCTCGAAGACCTTGGCGGCCTCCGGGTCGGTGCTGATCAGCTGGCGGAAGTCGCCGGCTTCGCTGTAGCGCTTGGACTGGGGGTTCTGGATGTCGGCCAGCGGGATGTCCTTGGCCATCACGGCCGGGGGCAGCGCCTTGGTCAGTGTTTCGCCCATGCTGAACGGGTAGCCGAGCACGCGCGAAGAGTCCTTGAGGGCCTGCTTGGTCTTGATGGTGCCGTAGGTGACGATCATCGCCACGCGTTCGTCGCCGTATTTGCGCGTGACGTAGTCGATGACTTCGGAGCGGCGCCGGTCATCGAAGTCGACGTCGAAGTCAGGCATGGAGACGCGGTCCGGGTTGAGGAAGCGTTCGAAGATCAGGCCGTGGTGCAGCGGATCGAGGTCGGTGATGCGCATGGCGTAGGCCACCATGGAGCCAGCACCGGAGCCACGCCCGGGACCGACCCGGATGCCGTTGTTCTTGGCCCAGTTGATGAAGTCGGCCACCACCAGGAAGTAGCCCGGGAAGCCCATGGAGGTGATGACTTCGAGCTCATAGTCGGCCTGCTTGCGGACCTTGTCCGGGATGCCCTGGGGATAGCGGTAGTGGAGTCCCTTGTCGACCTCCTTGACCAGCCAGGACGTTTCGTCCTCCCCCTCCGGGCAGGGGAACCGGGGCATGTAGTTGGCGCCGGTGTTGAATGAGACTTCGCAGCGTTCGGCGATAAGAAGTGTGTTGTCGCACGCCTCCGGGTGGTCGCGGAACAGCTCGCGCATTTCCTGCGGTGACTTCAGGTAGTAGCCGCTGCCGGAGAAGGCGAAGCGCGAACCGCCGTTGTCGTAGGTCGGCTCCAGAAGCGTGGAGCCGGACTGGATGGCCAGCAGGGCCTCATGGGCCTTCGCGTCGTGCTCGTGCGTGTAGTGCAGGTCGTTGGTGGCCACCAGCGGCAGGTTCAGGTCCTTGGCCAGGCGCAGCAGGTCGCCGGTGACGCGCCGTTCGATGTCCAGGCCGTGGTCCATGAGTTCGCAGAAGTAGTTCTCCGCGCCGAAGATGTCGCGGAACTCGGCCGCGGCTTCCAGCGCCTCGCGGTACTGGCCGAGCCGCAGCCGGGTCTGGACCTCGCCGGACGGGCAGCCGGTGGTGGCGATGAGCCCTTCCGAGTACGTGTTCAGCAGCTCACGGTCCAGCCGGGGCCATTTGCCAAAGACCGAGTCCAGCGAGGCGATCGAGGAGGCCCGGAAGAGGTTCCGCATGCCCACGTTGTTGTAGCTGAGCAGGGTCATGTGCGTGTACGAGCCACCGCCGGAAATGTCGTCCTTGCGCTGGTGCTCCTCGCCCCAGCGCACACGGGTCTTGTCCGTGCGGGCGGTCCCGGGAGTCACATAGGCTTCGACGCCGATGATGGGCCTGATGCCCTGGTCGGTTGCGCGCTTCCAGAAGTCGAAGGCGCCGAACAGGTAGCCGTGATCCGTCGTGGCGAGGGCCGGCATGCCGAGCCGCTCGGTTTCGTCGAACAGCTCACCGAGCCGGGCGGCACCGTCCAGCATCGAGTACTCGGTGTGGTTGTGGAGATGGACAAACGAGTCGTTGCTGGAAGTCACCGGACCATTCTAGTGCCGCGCCGCGACGGCGGCGTGCAGCCACGGCGGTGGGGACGGATCCTGCCGGCCAGGCCGGCAGGATCCGCCGGCCCGGCAGAATGCCTGTGGCATTCAGGCCGCCCGTGCCGTGCGGCTCAGGCGTTTCCGGACTCCAAGACGCTCAGCGCGTACTGCAGGTCCTGCGGGTACTCGCTGGCGACGGTAACCCGCTCCCCTGTCCGCGGGTGATCGAAGGACAGTTCCCTGGCGTGCAGCCACTGCCGGGTCAGCCCGAGGGTGGCGGCCAGCCGCGGGTCCGCACCGTAGGTGAGGTCGCCGGCGCAGGGGTGGCGCAGGGCCGCGAAGTGCACGCGGATCTGGTGGGTGCGGCCCGTTTCGAGGTGCACCTCAACGAGCGAGGCCTTCCCGAAGGCTTCCAGGACCTCATAGTGCGTCACCGAGTCACGGCCGTCCTCAGTCACCGCGAACCGCCAGTCATGGCCCGGGTGCCGGCCGATGGGCGCGTCGATGGTGCCCGCCAGCGGGTCGGGAAGGCCCTGGACGACGGCGTGGTAGACCTTGTCCACGGTGCGTTCCTTGAAGGCGCGCTTGAGCACGGTGTAGGCATTTTCGGTCTTGGCGACCACCATGACCCCGGAGGTTCCGACGTCGAGCCGGTGGACGATGCCAGCACGCTCCGGGGCACCCGACGTCGAAATCCGGTAGCCGAGCCCGGCGAGGCCACCCACCACTGTGGGTCCCACCCAGCCGGGCGAGGGGTGGGCGGCCACGCCGACCGGTTTGTCGATGACGACAAATTCGTCATCGTCCAGCAGGATCAACAGGTCGTCCACTACTTCCTCCACGATTTCCAGGGGGTCCCTGCGGTCCGGTACCACGACCTCGAGTACGGTGCCCAGGGTGAGCTTGAGGGATTTCCCGACCTTCCCTGCGTTGCTGGTGACGTTGCCTTCGGCGATCAGGACGGCGGCCTGGGAGCGGGAGATGTCCATCAGCCTGGCCAGGCCGGCGTCCACGCGGGAACCGGCGAGGTCCTCCGTGACGGTGAAGCGGTGGTGCCCGGCGGGTGCGGTGCCGGCTTCGCCGGCCATATCGGCCGCCATGTCAGCGGCGTTTCCTGAGGCAGTTTCAGACATCGTTAGCCACCGTATCCTTCGTATGGCGCGAGCCATCCAGGGAAATCCCGCGGAGCGTGAGCAGGCAGATGATCACGACGGCGGAGACGACCGCGGAGTCGGCAATGTTGAAGATCGCGAAGTTTGGCAGCTGGATGAAGTCCACCACATGGCCCATCGCGAAAGACGGCTCGCGGAACAGCCGGTCCGTCAGGTTGCCGAGTGCGCCGCCGAGCAGCAGCCCCAGCGCCAGCGCCCACCAGAGCGAGCCGAGCCTGCGCAGCTGCAGCAGGATCGCGACAGACACAGCCGCCATGATGATCGTGAACACCCAGGTGACGTTCTCGCCGATCGAGAACGCCGCCCCCGAGTTGCGGATGTAGAACCAGTGCAGCAGCGGCGGAAAGACTGGGATCCGCTCGCCCTCGGTCATGGTGGTCGTCACCCAGAGCTTGGTCAGCTGGTCGAACACGTAGGCGAAGACCGCGAAGGCAGCGAAGAGGACAAACAGCTTTGCCCGCCGCGGACGGGCGCGGACGGGCTCTGCGGCCTCGACGGGCTGCATGGCGTCTGGTGATGGTGCGTCAGTCATAGGGCTTTCGATCGGGAGCCAGTGCGGGGACCGGGTTCTGGTACCGGCAAGCGCCGGGCACCTGGTCCGGTGCCGGCGCGGTGCGGGAAAAGGGAAAAGCCGGCGGCCGAGGAATCCTCAGCCACCGGCTTTCAGAATACTTGCTTTTTGCCCTAGCTGGCTTCGCCAACCTCGGGAGCCGCAACGGAGCCGCGGGCGTCCAGGTCGCGGAGCTGGCCTTCGATGTAGGCCTTCAGGCGTGAGCGGTAGTCGCGCTCGAAGCCGCGAAGCTGCTCGACCTTGCGTTCCAGGACGGAGCGCTGCTGCTCAAGGGCACCGAGGATCTTGCGGGACTTTTCCTGCGCATCGTTGACGAGGCTGCTGGCCTCGATCTGGGCTTCAGCGATGATCTTGTCCCGCTGCTGTTCGCCGTCGGCGATGTGCTTGTCGTGCATCTGCTGCGCCATGGCGAGCAGGCCGGCAGCGGACTCCGACGCCGGGGTGGCCGCGCTGCGTGCCGGTTCGACAACCTGGGCGGCCTTGGCAGCCTGCTCGGCTTCCTTCTTCTTGGCGGCTTCTGCGGCCGCCTTTGCCTTGGCCTCAGCCTCGGCCTTGGCGGTGTCTTCCTTCTCGGCCTTGACGGGCGCAGGGACCTTTTCCACCACGGGTGCGGCGGCTGCGGAGCTGGCAGGCGTGCCGGCGCCGGATTCGGCGAGCTTCTTGCGGAGCTCGTCGTTCTCCTGGTTCAGGCGCCGAAGTTCGACGACGATCTCGTCCAGGAAGTCGTCAACCTCGTCCTGGTCGTAGCCTTCGCGGAACTTGGTCGGCTGAAAGCGCTTGTTGACAACGTCTTCTGGCGTCAAAGCCATCTGGTCACCTCGTTGGTCTAGTTAGTCAGTAGGCCTTCCGGCCGTCAAAACTACGGTACCTAAATATGGTCTGGTTCCTCTAATTCAACACCGCAGTGTCAAACCGGAGTTTTCTTTCAGTTTGGGCCTGGGCCCGGGCAGGTCGCTGACCGGCTGCGGCGGCGGCCTAGGCTGCGATCGGCTGGGCGTACACCAGGCCCTTGACGACCCACATCGCCACGCTCACGGCCACGAACAGCAGCAGGAAGCCGATATCCAGCGACATTCCGCCCAGCCGCAGCGGCGGGATGAGCCGGCGGAGCAGTTTGAGGGGCTTGTCCGTGACCGAATACACAGCATGCGCTGTCACGAGTGCCAAACCGCGCGGCCGCCAGCTTCGGGCAAACATCTGCACCCAGTCGTAGACCAGGCGGATGATCAATGCCACGAAAAATAGCAACAGAGCGATATAGACGAGCCCCAAAACAATTCCCATGAGCTAACTCATATCTCCATGTTCATTCCGGATACCGAAGTGTCCTAAGGAAAGTGTTACTTCTATTTCAACACGGATAATTCCGCACGGATGCCAGGCAGGTGTCCCCGCCTGGCATCAGTACCGAATATTCGGGCCTAGCTCTGGTTGAAGAAACTTGCCTGCGTCTCGCTGACCTTCTTGTCGTCGCCAATGACTTCGATGTACGACGGCGAGAGCAGGAAGACCTTGTTCGTCACCCGCTCGATGCTGCCGCGGAGGCCGAAAACAAGACCGGCGGAGAAGTCCACGAGGCGCTTGGCGTCAGCCTCCCCCATGTCGGTGACGTTCATGATGACGGGGATGCCGTCGCGGAAGCTTTCGCCGATGAGCTTGGCGTCGTTGTACGACCGCGGATGGATGGTCGTGATCTGCCGGAGTCCGGTGGTCTCTTCGCGGCTCGATGCCGCACGCTTGATGGGTGTCACAGGTGCGCGATATTCCTCTTCAGCGGCGTGAGGCTCTTCCCGGGGGACCTCGCGGACGGGCGCCGGCGCACGTCGTTCCTCGCGGTCCTGCTCCATGGATTCGTCCTCATCCTTGTGCGGTGTGGGGTGCTCAGACTCGTAGTGTTCGTCGCCGTCGGCGAGCCCAAGATAGATCATTGTCTTGCGCAGAGCGCCAGCCATGGTCGACTCCTAATCTTGTCCGTAAGCGGGCCGCTTAGTGACTAGACAGCCTTGGAATCCCCGCCATTACCTTCCAATACGTCGAACTTACCGCAGGGCCGGACGCGGACCGAGAATATCGGAGCCAATGCGCAGGTGTGTCGCCCCGAAGCGGATGGCCTCTTCGAGGTCCTGGCTCATGCCAGCGGATATTCCCGTGGCGTGTGGAAATTGTTCTGCCAGCCGCCCGGAAATGCCTGCCAGCTTTTCGAAGGCAGCCGCCGGGTCCGCCCCGAGCGGGGCAACGGCCATGACGCCGGCGAGCCTGAGTCCGGGGGCGGCGGCCACCTGTTCGGCCAGTGCGGGGACGTCGCCGGGGGCTGCGCCGCCGCGGTGGGCCCCTTCGTCCTCGTCCAGGCTGACCTGGATGAAACAATCCAGCGGCGGGCGGCCGGTGCGGTCGCTTTCGACGGCCATCGCCCTGGCCAGGGCGGAGGCCACAGCTTCCCGGTCCACGGAGTGCACCGACGCGGCGTACTTCACCACGGATTTGGCCTTTTTGCTTTGGAGCTGACCGATGAAGTGCCAGCTCAGGCCCAGGCCCTGGAGCTGCGCCGCCTTTTCCGCGGCCTCCTGGTCCCGGTTCTCCCCGACGTCGGTGACCCCCAGCGACGCCAGCCGCCGGACGTCCTGCGCAGGATGGAACTTGGTGACGACGATCAGGCGCGGTGGCGCCGCCTGCCGGCCCGCGGCGGCCACGGCGGCGTCGATCCGGCGGCGGACGGCCGCGAGGTTCGCCTCCAGCTGGGCCAGGCGGGGGCCTTCCAGCGCGTCCGTCCGGTTCTCCTGATGCTCCCCCGGCGCCGCGGCAGGATTGACGGCGTCGGTGTCGGGGCCCTGCACCGGCTCAGTCATTGCCCTGCGCCCTGGCCCGGTGTGTCCCGTGTGTCCCGTCCGTCCATGCCAGCCCGGCGAAGCGGCCGGTGTGGCTGTTGCGGCGGTAGGAGAAGAGGGTGTCGTCCTCGAGGGTGCATCCCCCGGAGTATTCGATCGCGACGCCGGCAGCTTCCAGCTGGCTCCGCACCCCGGCCGGCAGGTCCAGGCCAGGGGTGCCGGTGGAGGTGGTGCACCAGGTGGCGGGCACGGCCGCAGCAACATCCGCCCGCAGCTGGTCGGGGACCTCGTAGCAGCGCCCGCAGACCGAGGGCCCCACCCAGGCGCCGATGCGGTCCGCGCCGAGCTCCCGGAGGCGGGCGACGGCGGCGGGCACCACCTCGGCGGCGACGCCGGGCCGTCCGGCGTGGATGACGCCCAGCACCGGCGCCCCGGCCGGGTCCTCGCCGACCAGGACCACCGGCACACAGTCCGCCACCAGGACGGCCAGCGGCTCTGTCCGGGAGACCATGGCATCGGCCGTGGGCGCTGCCGAATCTTGGCCGGCGGTGTCCGCGGCCGTGGATCCAACGATGGTGGCGACGTCACTGCCGTGGACCTGGTTCATGTACCGGAAGGACCGCCCGCCGAGCCCGGCGGCCGCTTCGAGCTCTGAGCGCCGGCGGCGGACCGCCACGGGGTCATCACCGACATGCAGTGCCAGGTTCCCGGCCGTGGCGTCGGTGAAAGCCACCCATACGCCCGGCCGGACTTCAGCCCGCCAGCAAAACAATCACAACACCGCCATCAACATGTCCGGAATACCTGCGTTCATACAATCCACCGTAACCCGCCGCAAAGCAGCATGGCACCGCCGGACGGCGGTGCCATGCTGAAGCCGAGCTAGTTACGAGCTATTTACTTGAGGAAGTCCGGGACATCCAGGTCATCGGAGTGCCGGCCGGACAGGTCCGGCTCCACGACGGCCGGAAGGTCGACGTCGAAGCCCGAATCGGCCGGCACGGCAGAGGGACGCTGCTGGCCCCAGCCGCCGTAGCCGGAAGCGCCGACAGTGGCGTGCAGCGGCTGGACCGGGGCGGAGGCAGGCGCCTGCGCCGGGGCGGGGGCGGCGGACGTGGGCCGCTGCGGCGCGGCCGGCAGGGACTGGTCCATGGACGGCGACGTGGCCTTGACGTCGTCGAAGCCGGCGGCGATGACGGTGACGCGTGCCTCATCGCCAAGGGCGTCGTCGATCACGGCGCCGAAGATGATGTTCGCCTCCGGGTGGGCGACTTCCTGGACCAGGCGGGCGGCCTCGTTGATTTCGAAGAGGCCAAGGTCCGAGCCGCCCTGGATGGACAGCAGCACACCGTGCGCGCCGTCGATCGATGCTTCCAGCAGCGGGGAGGCGATGGCCAGCTCCGCAGCCTTCACGGCACGGTCTTCGCCGCGGGCGGAACCGATGCCCATCAGCGCGGAACCGGCACCCTGCATGACCGACTTGACGTCGGCGAAGTCGAGGTTGATCAGGCCGGGGGTGGTGATGAGGTCCGTGATGCCCTGGACACCGGAGAGCAGGACCTGGTCGGCGGAACGGAACGCGTCCAGGACCGAGACGTTGCGGTCGCTGATGGAGAGCAGGCGGTCGTTCGGGATCACGATCAGGGTGTCGACTTCATCGCGCAGGGCGTCAATGCCGGCCTCGGCGGAGCCGGCCCGGCGGCGGCCTTCGAACGTGAAGGGGCGCGTCACGACGCCGATGGTCAGGGCGCCCAGGGACCGGGCGATCCGGGCGACGACGGGCGCGCCGCCGGTGCCGGTTCCGCCGCCTTCGCCGGCGGTGACGAAGACCATGTCCGCGCCACGGATGACCTCTTCGATTTCATCAGCGTGGTCCTCCGCGGCCTGCCGGCCAACTTCAGGGTTCGCGCCAGCACCGAGTCCACGGGTCAGCTCACGCCCGACGTCGAGCTTGACGTCGGCATCGCTCATCAACAATGCCTGGGCATCGGTGTTGATGGCGATGAATTCGACGCCGCGAAGACCGACCTCGATCATGCGGTTGACTGCGTTCACGCCACCGCCGCCGATGCCGACGACCTTGATGACGGCCAAGTAATTCTGCGGAGCTGCCACGTTACGTGTCCCTTGTTCGTGTACTAATGCGAAAACTGATCGAGTCCTGCTTGAAGCTTTGAACCTTAACCTTCGACTTGAAGGTTATAGTTATGTCAAGTAACTCATGTCTGTGACGGTATTTCCTATGCAGGGGACATTCAATAACCGGCCGGGGCGTGTCGCGCGAATACCGGGCAAATAGCCCCCGTAAGTAGTCCCGCGGGCAGCTGGACGTCCGCTGGACATCCGGCCCGCGGAGGATCCGATTGCCGGCTACCGCGTGACCGGGTGCCGGGGCACGCTGACATCGTAGACCTTCACCGGATTTTTGGGGTCGGCCGGGACCTTCAGGAGGGCAGACAGAACCCGTGCCTTCAGCTCCTTCTCCCCCGCGTTGCCCCAGACGATTGTCTGCCCGTCGACGAGTTTGAGTTCGACGGCGTCGGCAGAGGCGGCAGAGGCGTTGGAGAGCCGGGCCAGCACATCGGCCGGCAGGGCCCCAAGCACCGCCGTGATGGCCTGGAACAGGTCCTTCGGCAGGGTTCCGCTGCCGCCGTCGATCACCGGAAGCGCTACCGACGCGGCGTCGGCGGTGGTGCTGAGCTGGACACCGTCGACGTCCACCAGCTGGAACGTTTTGCCCTGCTTGACCAGGGCCACGGGAATGCGCTCGGTGACGTGCACCTGCAACGTGGCGGGCGGCAGCGCCTTCGCGGTGACGCCCTTGACCTGGACCAGCGGCTTGAGCAGGGCCGTGACCTCCTCCTCGCTGATCTGCGGCAGCGGTTTGCCCTGAAGGGGCGCGAGGGCGGCCTGAACCTGGTCCGGGTGCAGCATTTTTGTGCCGTCCACCGTGACCGTCCGCAGGGCCAGCACGGGCGAGTAGACGGCGGCCGCGACGATGCCGGCCATCAGCACGGCCACGATCCCGATGGTGCTGAGCAGGATCCGCCGGCGGCGCTTGCCCTTGGGCTCGGGGAAGGAGAGGACCTTGCCGGGCCCGTTGTCCGGTGTGCCCTGCAGGTTCTGCGGATTGCGGGCCGGGCCGCCGGCGGTCTCCGCGGCGGTCTTGGACGCCGAAATGACATCCGTGCCCGGTCCGCCGGACGGTGGCCGGGAGCCGGTTCCAGCATTAGTGCCGGCGCCGGTTCCGCCGGTGCCGGATCCCCCGCGGTAGGTGGGGCGCCTGGCGCTAGGCACCGGCGGCCTCGGCCGTCAGGGCCTCGACAACCAGCGGCCCGTAGGCCGTGACGTCACCGGCGCCGGCGGTCAGCACGATGTCCCCCGGTCCGGCGGCCGCCAGCAGTGCCTGCACAGCCTCCCCGCCGGGTCCGACAAGGCGGCCGCCTGAACCCAGGTGCTCGGCGATCAGCCCGCTGGTGACGCCTGGAATGGGATCCTCGCGGGCAGGATAGATGTCCAGGACCAGGGCCGTGTCCGCCGCGTTGAGGGCTTCGGCGAACTCGCGGGCAAATTCGCGGGTCCGGGAAAACAGGTGCGGCTGGAAGAGCACGTGCACCTTGTGCTCCCCGGCGACCGCCCGCCCCGCGGACAGCGCGGCCCGGACTTCCGTGGGGTGGTGGGCATAGTCGTCGTAGACGCGGACGCCGCGGCCCTCCCCCTTGAACTCGAAACGGCGCGAGGCTCCGGAGAAGTGGGCCAGTGCCGCCGCAGCGGTGTCCGGCGCGACGCCGAGTTCAATCGCCACGGCGAAGGCTGCGGCAGCGTTGAGCGCGTTGTGCCGGCCCGGAACCTGGAGATCGACGCCGAACGTGCCCGCCGTCGTCGAGATCCCCATCCGGCCGACTCCCGCGTCGTGCAGCCGGATGGCGGCGTCGTCGGCGGTTCCGTACAGGACCACGCGGGTGTTGCCGCGGGCCAGGGTGCGCTCGGCCAGTGCCCTGGCTCCGGGGTCGTCCGCGCACGCCACCAGGACGCCGTCGGCCGGGAGCAGGGCCGTGAAGCTGTCAAAGGAGGCATAGACGGCCTCGGCGGTGCCGTAGAAGTCCAGGTGGTCCGGCTCGACGTTGGTCACCACGGCGATCGTGGGGCGGTAGTTCAGGAAGGAGCCGTCCGACTCGTCGGCCTCGGCGACGAAGATCCCCGCCGTGCCGTGCGCCGCGTTGACCCCGAGCGCCGGGACGTTGGCGCCGATCGCGAACGAGGGGTCCAGTCCGGCGCCCTGCAGCAGCACCGTGATCATGGAGGTCGTGGTGGACTTGCCGTGCGTTCCGGCGACTGCCACCACGGTGTCATCGGCCATCGTGGCGGCCAGCGCCTCGGAGCGGTGCAGCACTGGGAGTCCGGCGGCACGGGCCGCTGCGAGCTCGGGATTGTCGGGCCGGATCGCAGAGCCGGCGACCACCGTCTGGGCGTCTCCCAGGTTGCCGGGAGCGTAGCCCACGGCGATCCGCGCCCCGGCGGCGGCGAGGTCCGCCATGACGGGCAGCGACTTGGCGTCGGAGCCGCTCACCGGGATGCCGCGGGCCACCATGATGCGGGCAACGGCGGACATGCCGACGCCGCCGATGCCGATGAAGTGAACGCGGCCGAGGGATTCCAGGGCACGCGTGCCGTGTTGGGGCTGGGTCATTGCTCTACTGCTTCCTGCCGTGCTGGTTCGTGCCCTGCTGTTTCCGACGGTGTCGGTTTCCGCTGTGCTCGTTCGAGGACGCGACTTCGAGGATGAGATCGGCCATGCGCCGGTCCGCGTTGCGGATCCCGAGCTGCTCGGAGCTGGCGGCCATCCGGGCCAGCCTCTCCGTGTCCTGCAGCAGGGGAATGATGGTCCCGCTGATCCAGTCTGCGGAGAAGGCCTTGTCATCGACGATCAACGCGCCTCCTGCGGCGACAAGGCCCGCGGCGTTCAGCGCCTGCTCGCCGTTGCCGATGGGCAGGGGGACGAAGACGGCGGGCACGCCCACGGCGGCCACCTCGCAGACCGTGGCGGCTCCGGCGCGGGCCAGCAGCAGGTCCGCCGCGGCGTAGACGGTTTCCATGCCGTCCACGTACTCCACCTGCCGATAGCCCGGCGCGGCGAGCGGCTTGCCCTCGGCGTCGTGGACGGACTTGCCGCGACCGGTGATGTGCAGGGTCTGAACTCCGGCGTCGGCGAGGGCTCCCACGGCCGCGGCGAGGGACCGGTTGATGCTCTGGGCGCCCGAGGAGCCGCCCGTGACGATCAGCGTCGGCCGGTCCGCGTCCAGGCCGAGCGCCTGCCGCGCACCGGCCCGGGCAGCCGCGCGGTCAAGGCCGGAAATTTCGGGGCGCATGGGCATGCCGACGTGCCGGGCGGCGCGGCCCAGCTTGGTCGCGGCGAAGGCCACTGCCACGTGGGCGCCGAGGGCTGCGCCGACGCGGTTTGCCAGGCCGGGACGGGTGTTGGCCTCGTGGACCACGATCGGGATTCTCCGGCGCCGGGCCGCGAGGTACATCGGCGTGCACACGTAGCCGCCGACCCCCACCAGGACGTCGGCGGCTGCCTCATCCAGGATGGAGCCCGCCTGCTTCACCGCACCGGCCATCCGGCCCGGCAGCCGCAGCAGGTCCGCGGAAGGCTTGCGCGGGAGCGGGACACGGCTGATGGTGGCGAGGTCCAGGCCGGCCGCCGGGACGAGCCGCGCTTCCATTCCCCCGGGGGTCCCGACAGCCAGGAGCTGCACTCCGGGGCGGGACTGCCGGAGGGCACCGGCGATTGCCAGCAGCGGGCTGATATGGCCGGCGGTTCCGCCGCCGGCAAGGACCACGGACAAGGGCGACTCGGTGTTCATGAAGGGCTGTTTACGCTTTCGTACGGTTCTTGGCGGCAGGGTTCTTGGCGGGGTTCTTGGTTGCGGGAGGCTTGGCGGGGTTCTTGCCTGCGGGGGCCTTGCCCACGGGGGCCTTGGGACGGGCTGCGGTGCGGGCGGCGGATCGGCTGGAGGCGGTGCTGGCGGCGGACCGGCTGGCGGCAGTCTTTGCGGCCCGGGCAGCGCGGGCCCTGCGCACGGAATTGGCGAAGGCGGCCGGGCCGAACTTGAGCATCTTCTTCGGCTGCATGCCGGGTTCCATCTGGGCCCGGGCCAGGGACAGGACGACGCCGATGGCACACAGCGACATCAGCAGGGCGGAGCCGCCGTACGAGATGAAGGGCAGCGGGACACCGATCACGGGTGCGAGCCCGGTGACCACGGCCATGTTGACGCTGGCCTGGCCCAGCAGCCAGACCATGATCGTGCCGGCCAGGACGCGGTGGAAGACATCGTGCTGGGCGACGACCACCCGGTAGATGGCGGTGCCGAGGATGGCGAACAGGACCAGGACGACGAGCGTGCCGACCAGTCCGAGTTCCTCGCCGATGATCGCGAAAATGAAGTCGTTGTGCGCTTCCGGGATCCAGCTGTACTTCTGCCGGCTCTGGCCCAGTCCGACGCCGAACCAGCCGCCGGACGCGAGCCCGTACAGGCCGTTGGTGGACTGGTAGTTCAGGTCGGAGCCGTCGGCGCAGGTCTGGCCCGTCCAGGACAGGATGCGGCACATCCGGTTCGGGCTCGTAACGGCGAGGATCGTCGCGCCAAGGGCCAGGACCGCCCCGGCGAAGCCGAAAAGGTAAAGCCGCACGCCGGCGAAGAACAGCGCGGCGGCCACGATGATCATCACAATCATGGCCGTCCCGAGGTCGTTCCCGGCCAGGATGAGGCCCAGGACCGCAATGGCGCCCGGGAGCACGACCGGAATGAGCGCGTGGCGCCATTCGTGGAGGAGCTTGGCTTTGCGGTCAAGCACCGTGGCCATCCAGAGCGCAAGGGCAAGCTTGGCGGCTTCGGAGGGCTGGAAGGTGAACGGTCCGACGTCGATCCAGTTCTGGTTGCCCAGGGCGCTGCGTCCCACGAGAAGGACCAGGCCCAGCAGGGCGATGGCCAGGAATATGAGCGGCCAGGCGAAGCGCCTGAGCCAGACGACGTTCACGCGTGAGAGGACAAACATCGCGAAGACGCCAATCGCGGCGAATCCGCCCTGTTTGAGGGCGGCGGAGTACGGCGACTCCCCCGCGGCGATCGCTTCCACGCTGGAGGCTGAGAGGACCATCATGATGCCGATGGCCGTCAGGGCCAGGGTGGAGCCAAGGATCAGGTAGTACGTGGATCCGTTGCGGGACTTGCCGGTGCCTTCCAGTGCGGACCAGAATCCGCGGTTCCAGGCACGCACCCGGGCCGCGGGCGTGACGGCGGGCCTGCCGGCCGTTGACGGGGCCGCCGAAGGCGTCTTGGTGCCGCTGGTGGCCCCGCCGGCGGCGGGTCGTGCCGCCGTCGTACGTGTGGGCGTGCTGACCATTGTTACTCCTCGCTGGTCTGAGCCTGCCCTTCCACGAGCTCGCGGACAGCTTCGATGAAGGCATCGCCACGGTGAGCATAGGAAGAGAACTGGTCCATGGAAGCAGCCGCCGGGGCCAGCAGCACGGTGTCCCCGGAGGCGGCCAGCTGCGCCGCCGAGGCAACGGCCTGGGCCATCACAGTCTCGCCGAAAATCGGCGAAGGGCCTGCGTCGGCTTTGGCCGTACCGGCAGTCTGCACGTCTTCAGTCTCGCCCTTGCCCTGCCCGATCACGGGGACATCCGGCGCGTGTCGCTTCAGGGCGGCCTGCAGATCGCTGGAGTCCGCGCCGATCAGGACCACGGCCTTGAGCCGGCTGCCCTGTTCCTGGATCAGGGAGTCGTAATTCACGCCCTTGGACAAGCCTCCCGCGATCCACACCACATTCTGGAACGCGGACAACGAGGCGGCGGCGGCATGCGGGTTGGTGGCCTTGGAATCGTTGATCCAGAGCACACCCTCATGCCGGGCCACCAGCTGGATCCGGTGGTCTCCCGGGAGGTAGTTCAGCAGGCCCTGGCGCACAGCCGATGGCTCCACCCCGTAGGCCCTGACCAGGGCGGCGGCTGCCAGCGCGTTGGCCACCATGTGGCGCGGAGCCACCGGCCCCAGGTCGGTGATCGAGGCGAGTTCGGCCGCGCTGTCCTTGCGTTCTGCGATGAACGCCCGGTCCACCAGCAGCCCCTCCACGACGCCGAGCATGCTGATGGCCGGCGTCAGTGTGGTGAATCCCACGGCCCGGCAGCCTTCCACCACGTCCGCGTCCTCGACCATGCGTTCGGTTTCGATCTGCTCGGCGTTGTAGATGCAGGCCTTCTGCGTGTTCGCGTAGACCTTGGCCTTGTCGGCCAGGTAGGAGGCGTAGGAGCCGTGCCAGTCCACGTGGTCTTCAGCGACGTTGAGGCACACGCTGGCCACCGGTGACACCGAGTGGCTCCAGTGCAGCTGGAAACTGGACAGTTCCACCGCGAAGGCGTCGTAGTCCACGGGGTCGCGCAGGGCGTCCAGGATCGGGGTGCCGACGTTGCCTACGGCGATCGCCTTCAGCCCGGCGGCCTGGAGCATGGACTCGGTCAGGCCCACCGTGGTGGTCTTGCCGTTGGTGCCGGTAATGGCCAGCCAGTCGGCGGTCTTGCGGCCCTCGCGTTCGCGGAGCCGCCAGGCGAGCTCGACGTCGCCCCACACCGGGATGTGCGCCCGCGCCGCGGCGGCGAGCAGGGCCTGGTCCGGGCGCCAGCCCGGGGACGTGACCACCAGGTCCGGCTTCTGCCCGTCGATCTTCGGGACGGACTCCACCGCTTCCTCGCCCAGCAGGACGTCCACCGCGCCGACGATCTTGAGTGTGTCGGCCTGGGCCAGCGCCTTGGCGCTGGTGGCGGCATCCACCACCACCACGCGGGCGCCGAGTTCAATGAGGGTATCGGCGGCGGCGAAGCCGGAGACGCCGATGCCGGTGACCACGACGCGCAGGCCGGACCAGTCGGAATCCCAGGTGGTGAGTCCCTGCAGCAGGGGCGAGGTGGTGAGCGGGGCGGGGATGGGGCCGGTCACAGCAGCACCACCCATTCGGCGTAGAAGATGCCCAGGCCGGCGGCGACAAACAACCCGGACAGGATCCAGAACCGGACCACCACCGTGACTTCGGCCCAGCCCTTGAGCTCGAAGTGGTGCTGCAGCGGTGCCATCTTGAAGAACCGTTTGCCCTTGGTGAGTTTGAAGTAGCCCACCTGGATGATGACCGAGAGCGTGATGAGGACGAAGAGCCCGCCGATGAAGGCCAGCAGCAGTTCGGTGCGGGACAGGATGGCGAAGGCGGCGACGGCGCCGCCGATGGCAAGGGAGCCGGTGTCGCCCATGAAGATCTTCGCGGGCGAGGTGTTCCACCACAGGAACCCGACCATCGCCGCGCTCAGGATGGCGGCCAGCAGGGCCAGGTCCAGGGGGTCGCGGACCGAGTAGCAGCCGCTGCCTGCCTGCCGCGGGGATCCGCAGGCCTGGTTGCTTTGCCAGATGCCCATGAGCGTGTAGGCCCCGAACACCATGACGGAAGCGCCGGCGGCCAGGCCGTCGAGGCCGTCGGTGAGGTTCACGCCGTTGGTCGCGGCCGTGACGATCAGGTTGGACCACAGCACAAACAAAATGGCGCCGAGCACGGTTCCGGCGAACGCGAGGTTGAGCCACGGAATATCGCGCACCAGCGAGATCTGGGTGGAAGCGGGGGTCAGGCCCGCGGCATTCGGGAAGTTCAGCGCCAGCACGGCAAAGATGATGCCAACCGCGCCCTGGAGGATCAGCTTGGCCTTGGCGTCCAGGCCCAGGCTGCGCTGCTTGGAGATCTTGATGAAGTCATCCAGGAACCCGACCAGCCCCATGCCCACCATGAGGAAGAGCAGGAGCAGCCCGGAGGCGCTTGGCCCCGGTGAGTGCGGGTTCATCATCCACATGATCAGGTGCGTGAGCCCGTAGCTGACCAGGACCGCCACGACCACAACGGTGCCGCCCATCGTGGGCGTGCCCCGCTTGGTGTGGTGGGAAGTGGGTCCGTCGTCCCGGATGAATTGGCCGTAGCCCTTGCGGACCAGGAAGCGTATGAACAACGGGGTGCCCACAAACGCGAGGAGCAGCGCCATTCCGGCGCCCATCAGCAGTGCAATCACAGCTGTGCACTCCCTTCGTTGGCGGTTGCGGCAGTTCCCTCAGCAGGTCGCTCGGGAGAGTCTTGGGTGGCACGTGGGGGTAATGCTATCCGATCCCCCAAGTGGCGCAGCCCGATGCCGTTCGATGACTTGAACAGGACCAGGTCGCCGGGCTGGAGCTCGGCTTGGAGAAGGTCGTAGGCCTCGTCCGCAGTCTCGGCGAAAACGCATTCGTCGCCCCAGGAGCCCTCGTTGACGGCTGAGACATACAGCGACCGCGCCTCCCGGCCCACCACGACGAGCCGGGAGATGTTCAGCCGCACCACCTGGGTGCCGACTGCCATGTGCTCGCGGATGGAATCCGGGCCCAGTTCCAGCATGGCGCCCAGAACCGCCCAGGTGCGGCGGCCCTGGCCCAGCTCGGCCAGCGTCCGCAGTGCTGCCCGCATGGACTCCGGGTTGGCGTTGTAGGCGTCGTTGATGACGGTCACGCCGTCGGGACGCTCCGTGCGCTCCATCCGCCAGCGGCTGGCGGCGGTCTGGGCGCTGAGCGAAGCCGCGATCTGCGCGCCGGGGATGCCTGCCGCGTGCGCCGCGGCCGCAGCCGCGAGGAGGTTGGCCATGTGATGGGCGCCGATCAGCTTGGCGGCGACGTGGTGCCGGGTTGCTTCCTGCTGTGCCGTGACGTCGGCGGGGAGGTAAAGCTCAAATTCCGGGTGCCCGTCGGCGTTCAGTTCCACATCCGCGGCCCTCACCACATCGGCCTGGGCCACGCCGGTCTGGATGGTGTTGTCCTGGTCTGTGCCGGCCGCGCGTGAGGTGAAGCCGAGCACGCGGGCCCGGGACCGGGTGGCCATCGCGGCGACGCGGGAGTCGTCCAGGTTCAGCACGGCGGTGCCCCCGGCCGGGAGCGCCTCCACGAGTTCGCCCTTGGCGACCGCGATGTTGTCGACGCCGCCGAACTCCCCGGCGTGGGCGGAGCCGACGCCGAGGACGACGCCAATCTCCGGCCGGACCATGTCCGCGAGGTATTGGATGTGGCCGATGCCCGTGGCGCCCATCTCGATGACGAGGTAGCGGGTGTCGAAGTCGGCTTTGAAGACTGTGAGCGGCACGCCGATCTCGCCGTTGTAGGACCCTTGCGGCGCAACTGTGGCGCCGTCGGCGCCGGCGGCCGTGAAGATCCCGGCGAGCAGGTCCTTCGTGGTGGTCTTGCCGGCGGAGCCGGTGATGCCGACCACGGTGAACGCGGCGCCGGCCGCGGCGCGGCTGGCCCGGATCCGGCGAACGGCTTCGGCCGCCAGTGCGCCCATGGCCAGGACGGCGTCCTCAACGACGACGGCGGGATAGCCCGTGCCGGCGGCGTCGGCCACTTCGCGCTCCACGAGCGCCAACACGGCGCCCCGGTCAAAGGCGGCGCCGACGAAGTCGTGTCCGTCGGCGTTCTCCCCCGGTTTGGCCACATAGAGGGAACCCGCCGTGGCCTCGCGGGAGTCGGTCACCACGGAGGCGGGGGTAATTCCCGGTTCCGCGGCGAGCCGGCCGTTGGTTATGTCGGCGATTTCCGCCGCTGTAAATGCAATCATCTCGGTTTAGGACTCTATCCGGTGGTCTTCGAGAACGGTGAATCCCCGTGCTGTCAAGGCGTTCCGAAGCTCCACCCGGTCATCCAGTGCCAGGTTGACTCCCTTGACTTCCTGCCACACCTCGTGCCCGCGCCCGGCCACGAGGATGGTGTCCCCGGCCCCGGCGAGCTCTACGGCCTTCAGGATGGCGGCGTCGCGCGGGAAGACCTCCAGGACCGTGCAGTCCAGGCCTTCGTCGTCCTTGGCCGCCAGGGCCCCGGCAAGGACGTCCGCGCGGATGGCGGCCGCGTCCTCGTCGTGGGGATCGTCGTCGCTGACAATCACGGTGTCCGCCAGCCGGGCTGCGATGGCCCCCATGGCGGGGCGTTTGCCCTGGTCCCGCTGTCCGGTGGCGCCGAAAACGATGATCACCTTGGATCCGGGTTCCGGGGACCGGACGGCTTCGAGGGCACGGGCCAGGGCGTCGGGATTGTGCGCGAAGTCCACCACGGCGGCCGGGGCGGTGGACACGAGCTGCATCCGGCCGGGCACGGCCACGGTGAAAGGGTCGGCGGCGTCGAGGGCGGCCTGCACGGCGGCCGGCTCGTGGCCGCCGGCGAGGACCATCACGGTGGCCAGTGCGGCGTTGGCGACGTTGAAGCCGCCCGGCAGGCCGGTGTGGACGCGCAGCTCGGCGCCGTCGCGGTGCCGGAGGACGAAGTCGGAGCCGAGGCCCCGCGGAACGGTCCGGATGACAGTCCAGTCCGCGGTCCGGTCGGCGGTGCCGTCGGCGTCCGCCGGCACGGCGCCGCCGGTCCCGGCCGTGGCCAGGGTGGTGACCGGGATTTCGGCGGCGGCCGCGAGCTTCCGGCCCCAGTCATCGTCGATGGTGACCACGGCGGCGCGGGCGCGTTCCGGCGTGAACAGCCGGGCTTTGGTCTGGAAGTACTCCTCCATGGTCCCGTGCAGGTCCAGGTGGTCCTGGGTGAGGTTCGTGAAGCCGGCGACATCGAACACCACCGCGTCGACGCGGTGGAAAGACACGGCGTGCGAGGAAACCTCCATGGAGGCGGCATCGAGCCCGCGTTCGCGCATGAGCGCCAGCAGGGCGTGCACATCCGTGGATTCGGGAGTGGTCAGCAGGCTCGGGATCGGCTCCCCGCCGGCCAGGATCTCAATCGTCCCGATCAGCCCGGTCCGCTTGCCCAGCGCCCGCAGCAGGGCATTGATGAAATAGGTGGTGGTGGTCTTGCCGTTGGTGCCTGTCACCCCGAAGAGGGCCGGTGCCCCGGCCCCGTCGGGCCTGCTCTGGTAGATGAGTGCGGACAGCCGGCCGACCACGCTGCGCGGCTCGTCGGCCAGCAGCACCGGAACGGCGATGTCGTGGCCCAGGGCCAGCAGGCGCGCCCCGGCGTCGTCTGTCAGGACCGCCACGGCGCCGGCGCCGACGGCCTGGGACACGAAGTCGGCCCCATGCCGTGTGGCGCCCGGCAGGGCCACGTACAGGTCGCCCGGGCGGACCGACCGGGAGTTCAGGGAGATCCCGGTGACCTGGACGGAGCCGGACACCCCGGGAACGGCGACGCCGATTGCCGCCCCAATGGCTGCCAGCGGCACTGCGGCAACCGCAGTGGGCCGGAAGCCCGGGGTGGAGTTCTGGCCGGACGGCGCGGAAGCATCGGGGTCGGTGAGCTCTGACAAGTGGATCTCCGTTGTGGTGCTAGTGGATCGGGCACTGAATGAAATCGGGCACTGAATGAAATCGGGCACTGAATGAATCGGGCACTGAACTGATCGGGACCCGGTGGATCGGGCCCTCGCACGCAGACGAGTTTCCGGCGCGCAGGCAGTGGGTGTGGCGCCGGCTGGTGACTTCCGGGCGCCGGGTGGAACAGGCGCTACTTGGCGTACTGCGGCAGCCTCGCGGGTTCGCCGGTGGAGGGCTGGACGTTGAATGTGCGCAGCGTCTGGCTCATCACCGAACGGAACACCGGTCCGTTGGTGATTCCGAAGATGCTTCCCTTGGGCCGTTGCAGGACCACCTCAACAATAAACCGCGGATCGTCCATGGGCGCCATTCCGATGATGGAGGCCGTGTAGCCGCAGAACCCTGATTTGCCGTCGTCGCAGGGTGATTCGGATGTGCCCGTCTTGGCGCCCACCCGGTACCCGTCGATCGCGGCTTCCTTGATCTCGCCCTCGGTGACGGCGCTCTCAAGGATGTCGCGGACCTGTTTGGCGGTCTCCTTGGAGACAACCTGCTGCGGGGCCTTGGCCGGGACTTTTTCCTCGGCACCGTCGTCCGGGTTGATGTAGCTGTCGATCAGGCGCGGCTGGAGCATCACGCCGTCGTTGGCGATGCTCTGGTAGGCCCGGACGGTCTGGAGGGTGGTTTGGGCGACGCCCTGGCCGAAGAGCACGGTGTATTGCTGGCGTCCGTCCCACTGGTCGGCCGGGGTCAGGATGCCCTTGGATTCGGCCGGCAGACCGATGTCGGGGGCCTCGCCAATGCCGAACTTCCGCAGCCAGTCATAGCGCTGGTCCTTGCTCAGGCGCTGGCCCACCATGACTGTGCCGGTGTTCATGGAGTAGCCGACAATCCCCGCCAGCGTCCGTTGCTCGGTGCCGTGTTCGAACGCGTCGCTGAAGGTCTGTCCGTCCACGGTGTAGGTCGGCGGAATGGTGAACCTGTCCAGCGGGCTGGACTTCCCTTCCTGGATCGCGGCTGCGGCCGTGATCATCTTCTCCACCGAGCCGGGCTCGTAGGCGGCGGTGACGGCCCGGACCCCGCGGTCCTCGGCGGCAACCTTGCCGGGGTCGTTCGGATCCGGGGAGTCGGTATCGGCCATGGCCACGATGTTCCCGGTCTTGGCGTCCAGGACCACAATCACGCCCCATTCGGCGCTGAGCTTGTCCTTCTGGCTTTGGATCGCCTGCTGGGAAAAGTACTGCAGGTCCGAGTTCAGCGTGAGTTTGATGTCCTTGCCGTTCACCGCCGGCGTCAATTGGTCCACGCCCACGGGGATCCGCAGTCCGTCGGCGCCGATTTCAAACAGGCGCTTACCCGGTGTCCCTTTGAGGATCTCGTCCTGGGTCTGCTCGAGGCCCGCCTGTCCGGTGCTGCCGTCCTTGAGGAATCCGACAATTCCGCCGGCCACGGCGCCGTTGGGATAGACCCGCTTGCTGGTGCCTTCGGTGACAATGCCGGGAATCTGCAGCTTGGACACCTTGTCCTCGATGTCCGGCTTCAGGTCCTTGGCCACGATGTAGTAGCGCTGGGTTCCGGTCAGGGCATCGCGCAGGGTGCCGCGGTCCATGCCGAGCACGGCGGCGAGTTCGGAGATGCCCTGGTCTCGGGTGACCTTGACGAGCTCGTCCTTGCCGTTGATGGTCTCGAGCCGGCGGAAGGTCTCGGTTTTGGTGTTGACCGTCTGGTCCACGACGACGTTGTAGCGGATGACGCTGCTGGCCAGGACCGTGCCGGAGGAATCGAGGATGCTGCCGCGCTCCGCGGGCAGCACGGTGGGCGTAAGCCGGTTGTTGAGGGCGGCCTCAGCCATGCCTCCGATGTCCAGGCCCTGGACCATGAACAGCTTGCCGCCGACCACCAGCAGGAGCGCCAGCATGATGCCGAGCCCCACGCGGAGCCGCCGGGTGGGGTTTGGGGCTTTCGCCTTGCTTGCCCTGCCGGAGTTCTTCGCCACGGTGAGTCCTTGCTGCTTGCCTTGCTGGTGGTCAGTGAACGTTACTGCCCCGGCGTCTTCTGTGCGGGGGCGGGCACCGATCCGCCGTGGAGCTCCACGGCGGGGGCGGCGGGTTTCGGTGCGGGGGCGGGCTTCGCAGCCGCCGGCGCCTTAACTGTGTCGGCCGGTTTGGTGTCCGCCGGTTTGGTGTCGGCCGGCTTGCGCTGGGCGAGAGGCTCGTTCTCCGTGACCGGCGGGACCACCGTGAGCTGCCCGGCGACGGCCGGTGCGGCGATGACGGCGCCCGGGGCATCACCCTTGACCGCCGGTTTGGCCTTGCCGGTGACGCTGAGGGTGGAGAGATCGATCTGGCCCTTGGCGACGGAAGCCACCATGCCCAGTTCCGTTGCCTTGGCCGCGAGGTTCTGCGGCGCGTCGAAGTTCTGGACCTGCTGGGTGAGGTCCTGGTTCTGCTTGGTCAGGGTGGTCTGCTCACTGCGGAGCTGGACCAGCTGGTACTGGGCAGAGGAGACGGAGATGTTCAGGACCAGCACGGCCATGAGGGCAATCGCCAGGAGTCCGAAGCAGAGGACCACGAATGGTGCGCGGCGCTTGCGCGGCACGGAGCGGACCACCGAAAGCGGGGTGCGTGCCTTACGGGGCTGGTCATGGCCGGGGCGGAGGCCGGGCAGGGCACGGGCAGTGGCGCCCTGGGCAACGGGGTAGCTGTTGACGGCGGCGGTGCTCATGCGGCTCTCCTGGCTTTGATGCGTTCGACGGCGCGCAGCCGGGCGGAAGCTGCGCGGGGGTTTTCGGCGATTTCAGCGGCGGTGGGTACCTCGGTGCCCTTCGTCAGGGTCTTGAGTTCGGCTTTGTGCTCTTCGAGCTCGACCGGGAAGCCGAGCGGTGCCGAGGACTTCGATCCGGCCTGGAAGAAGCCCTTGACGATCTTGTCTTCCAGGGAGTGGTAGGACATGACCACCACACGGCCGCCGAGGGCGATGGCCTCGATCGCTGCCGGGATGGCGCGCTCGAGGACGTCCAGTTCCTCGTTGACCTCGATCCGGAGCGCCTGGAAAGTGCGTTTCGCGGGGTGGCCGCCGGATTTGGCGGCACCGGCTGGCACCACGGCCCGGATCTGATCGACCAGTTCGCCGGTGGTGGTGAAGGGCTTTTCGGCGCGCGCGGCCACGATCCTGTTCGCGATGCGGCCGGCGAACTTCTCTTCGCCCCATTTCCGGATGATCCGGACGAGTTCTTCTTCGCTGTAGTTATTGACGACGTCGGCGGCCGTCTGCCCGCGGCTGGTGTCCATCCGCATGTCCAGGGGCGCGTCGAAGGAGTAGGCGAAGCCACGCTCCCGCTCGTCCAGCTGGAGCGATGAGACGCCAAGGTCCATGAGCACACCATGGACTTCGGTGAAGCCCAGGTCCTCGAGGACGTCCGGGATTTCGTCGTAGACGGCGTGCACGAGGTCGGTCCGGTTCTCGAAGGGCGCCAGCCGGGCACCCGCCAGCGCCAGGGCTTCCTCGTCGCGGTCGATGCCGATCAGGTGAAGGTCCGGGAAGCGCTGCAGGAGCGCCTCGGAGTGCCCGCCCATGCCGAGCGTCGCGTCGATCACCACGGGGGTCTCGCCGCGGCTCCGGGCGGCCTCGATGCCGGGGGCCAACAAATTGATGCACCGGTCCTTGAGGACCGGTACATGGCGTTCGGACGTCGGCTTCGCCTGGTCGGGATCCGTCATGCCTTCATCCTTTCGTTGGCCTTGTTGGTTGCGCCTTGCTGGTTGCGCCTTGTTGGTTGCGCGTTGCTGGTTGCGCGTTGCTGGTTGCGCGTTGCTGGTTGCGCGTTGCTGGTTGCGCGTTGCTTGGTACTGCTCTTACGCAACGTTCCTTGGTCCAGATCCCCATCCGCGCCTATCCTGCGCCGGCCTGGCTCCGGGGAAGTGAGCCAGGACAACAACCGGATGGGCGGCTGGAGATCTCGATCAAGGAACGTTGTTTGCTGGTGGATCAGTGGGGGTTCAGAGAATCCCCGGGATGGCGTCGTCTGTTTCCGAGAAGGCGGTTTCCTTTTCGGCCAGGTACTCATTCCAGGCCTGGGCGTCCCAGATCTCCGCGCGGGATCCTGCGCCAATGACGGCGAGTTCCCGGCCAAGACCTGCATACTCCCGGAGCGCCGGCGGAATCGTCACGCGCCCCTGCTTGTCAGGTACCTCGTCCGAGGCTCCAGAGAGGAAAACACGGATGTAGTCACGTGCCTGCTTGGAGGAAATTGGAGCCTCCCGCATCTGCTCGTGAACCCGGCCGAATTCCGCCTCACTGAAGACGTAGATGCAACGCTCCTGGCCTCTTGTGAGAACCAGCCCGCCGGCAAGTTCCTCTCGGAACTTCGCGGGGAGGATAATTCGACCTTTTTCATCCAGACGCGGCGAATGTGTGCCGAGAAACACGGCCCACCGCCTGTCTGTTTTAGGAAGTCCAACGTCCCCTGTGCTGCCACTACCCTCTTACGCCCTCCACATTACTCCACATCGCTCCACAGTCAACGACACGCCCGGGATGTTTAGACAAATCTGCGGATGTTTATTCCCTTTCTTCCCAGTATTTGCAGGGAATCGGGACTGGTGGGGGAAAGTGGAGCGAATTTGCCTGCTTGCCTCACGCCGCCCAGCGATTGCGGGCACACGCCGGCGCCGGAGCGAAATAGTCCGGCGCCGTCGTCCCTTTTTGCGGCCCCACTGCAGCCAAATCCCCGCAAGGCTGCAGCAAACGCATGGCAAATTGACGCGTTAAATGGCGAAAGACCCGCCGAAGCGGGTCTCGCGCCGCACCCCGGCGGACCGGTGGCGGGAAGTGGAGGACTTTAGGGGGCCGTCACAGAGCGGCTCAGGACTCGCCCCCGTGCCGTTCGTCCCAGCGCTGCTCAAGGTTGCTCATGAACGAACTCCTGGGCTTGCCCTGCTTGCGGCCGCCCGTTGCCCGGGCCTTGCCGACCGCAGAACTGCGCATAGTGGCGAAATAGACTCCGGCGCCCATCACCACAAAGCCAAGGACCCCGACAAAGATGTTTTGCATCGACACCCCGACCAACAACAGCAGCACGCCCGCGAGAGTCGCGAGCACGCCGATGACCAGGTGGCGGGTGGACCATGAGCGCCCGGGGACTGATCCCATCGAGCTTGCAAACTTTGGGTCGTCCTCATGCAGCTGCTTCTCAAGTTGCTCCAGCAACTTCTGTTCGTGTTCCGAGAGCGGCATCACGACCTCCTCAAGTCTGCCAACGTCCGGGCATGACGTGGCCATTGCCCTAATTGCCTAACGCCCGGGATTCCGAAGTGGTTCCCCCGTCACCGCCATTGGTGAAAAGGGTCAATTCAGCTCTCCCGCGCCGGTCTCAGCTGGCTAGGTCGCCCGAACGGTCGATCCAGTAGTCCTAAACCTAGGTATTAATAAGGATAGATTGTCGCGGCCTGTTCTGAAAGACAGTCTTAAGGCCCTTTCGCCGCCGGAACCCTTGGGAACAGGCGTCCCCGCCAGAGGTTCCAGCCGGGCTCACTCGGGGGTGCCCCCGGAATCCAGGAGCCGGGCCGGAAGAACGGACTTGTTGCCGAATTTCCGGGCGACAGCATCGAGGGCCTGTTCGGCGGCCCGCCAGTTGTCGTCCCGGCGGTCAAGACTGAGCTGAAGCGGGGCGTCGGCGGCCTCTTCCAGCTGTTCGGCCCGGATGCCGACGAGCCGGACTGTCATGGGCCGCTCCCCCACCGATTCCAGGAGCTGCACCGCCACCGCGTAAAGGAGTTGGGCGCTGTCGATCGGTGTGCTCACGGTGCGGCTGCGGGTAATGGTGGAAAAGTCGGCATAGCGCAGCTTGAGCGCCACGGTGCGGGCGTGCATGCCGGCGCCGCGGAGGCGCTCCGCTGTCCGGTGCGAAAGGCGCAGCAGCTCCCGGTGAAGCAGTGCGTCATCCGCGGTGTCCGTGGCGAATGTCTCCTCGGCTCCAATACTTTTTTCCAGGCGGACCGGCGTCACGGGCCGCGGATCGATGCCCCAGGAGAGCCGGTAGACGTGCTCCCCCGATGCGCCCAGCAGCTTGCGCAGCGAGGGCAGCGGCGACGCGGCGACGTCCGCCACCGTCCTGATACCCCGGCGGGCCAGCACCTCCACGGTCTTGCCGCCGACTCCCCAGAGCGCACTGACGGGAAGGCTGTGCAGGTAGGGGACGGTTTCCTCCGGCCTGATCAGCAGCAGGCCGTCCGGTTTGCAGCGGGTGGACGCGATCTTGGCCACAAACTTGCTGGCTGCTATGCCCACCGATGCCGTAATGCCCAGTTCCCGGAACACGCGCGCCCGGATGAGTTCGCCAATCTCCCGTGGCGGACCGAGCCGACGGATGGCTCCCCCGACATCCAGGAACGCCTCGTCCACGCTGAGTGGCTCGACGAGGTCGGTGATGGAACCAAAGATTGCCATGATCTGGCCGGATACTTCGTAGTAGAGCTTGTGGCGGGGCTCGATGATGACAGCCGAGGGGCACATGCGTGCCGCCACCACCATGGGCATCGCAGATCTGACGCCGAATGCGCGGGCCTCATAGGACGCGGAGAGCACCACGGAGCGGTCCGCCGGATAGCCCACAATCACAGGCTTTCCCTTCAGCTCGGGCCGGCTGCGCAGCTCCACGGAGACAAAGAAAGCGTCCATGTCCACATGCATGATGCTGCTGCGCCGCAGTTCCACCAGGGAATCCCCGCCCGGGCTGCCGGGGGGCTGGACCGGGGGCTGCGCATTCGGGCGCCCGTGGGGGTGCATATTCGTCTGCGCTCCCTGCTGATTCTCTGCGTCCGGCCCCACGTCTTCAATCCTATGCCCGGGGACTGACTAAACTGGAGGCTGATTCCGCTTCAACCCCAGGAGGAAAGTCCCTGTGAAGGTATTTGGACAGCGCAAACGTGCCGCAGCCGCCATCGCGGCGGCGGGCGCGCTATTGGCCTTGGCCGCATGCACGCCTGCCGGCACCGGGAGCCCGGCGGCGTCGCCGGCGTCGACCCCGGACGCCTCTGCGCAGTCCTCCACCACGGCTCCCCCCAGCCCCTCCGCGGAGCCCGGCACGTCAGCCACGGTGGGTGCCCTGGTGCCCGGGTTCCCGCAGAAACTCCTGCCGCTGATGCCCGGGGCGCAGGTGGTTTCCAGCAGCTTCGACAAAACCACCGTGCCGGCCACCGCGGCACTGGTCGGCAGCACCACCGCACCCGCCGCCGATGTCCTGGCTTTCTACACCAAAGGGCTCCAGGCACAGGGCTTCAAGGCCGTACCCGGTGAAACCGTCGGCGCCCTGCCTTCCAAAGACTTCCTGCGGGGGGACAACGAAACCGTGAACATCTCCGTCATGCAGACGACAGGGGTGTCCACGTTCACGATCGGCGCGAACGTCGCTGCCGAGTCCGTCAAGTGAGTCTCGCCGAACAGCTGCGGCTCGAGCAGGCGGATTTCGTGGCCGCCGTCGCCGGCAAGCTCACCGAGTTCCTGACCAGCCGCCAGGCCGTCATGTCCTCGATCTCCCAGGACATCGATCCGCTCATGGGCTCGATCTCGAATCTGGTCACGGGCGGCAAGCGCCTGCGGGCGCTCATGTGCTACTGGGGATGGCGCGGAGCCGGCGGGGAAGCCGGCGCCGCCGAGGTGGTCACCGCCGGCTCGGCCCTCGAGCTGTTCCAGGCCGCGGCCCTGATCCACGATGACATCATTGACCGCTCGGACACCCGCCGGGGCGGCCCCAGCGTCCACCGCAGGTTCATTGAACTGCACGAGGCCCAGGGCTGGGCGCTGGACAGTGAACGGTTCGGCCACGCGGCAGCGATCCTGACCGGGGATCTCTGCCTGTCCTTCAGCGAGGAATCGTTCACGGAGATCGGACACCGGGCCGCGTCCGGCAGCCCGGCACGGCTGATCTTCAACCTCATGCGCGCGGAAGTGATGGCCGGGCAGTACCTCGACATCCTGGAAGAGGTCGCCGGGCCCAGGCGGGACCGGGCCGGGGCCGTCAGTCGGGCCCAGTCCATCATCCGGTTCAAATCGGCCAAGTACTCCACCGAGCACCCCCTCGCCCTCGGCGGCGCCCTGGCCGGCGCCGGCGACGAGCTGCTGCGCGGCTATTCCGCCTTCGCCCTGCCGCTCGGCGAGGCGTTCCAGCTGCGGGACGATGTCCTTGGCGTCTTCGGTGACCCTGTCACCACCGGCAAACCTGCAGGGGACGATCTCCGGGAGGGCAAGCGCACAGTCCTGGTCGCCTTCGCCCTGGACCAGGCCGCGCCGGCCGAATCAGAGTTCATCGACGCGAAGCTGGGCAGCCCCGATCTCAGCGACGCGGACATCGAGGAGATCCGGCGGATCATCGTGGACTGCGGTGCACTCCAGGCCACGGAAGTACTCATCGAGGAGTTCGGCAAGGCCGCCTTCGCCGCCCTGGATCTCCTGCCGCTTCAGGAGCTGCCCAAGACCGCGCTCCGCCGGCTGGCGGAGGCCACGGTCAGCCGCGCCGCCTGATAGGGCCCCAAGGCAGGAACCGCCCGCGGAAACGCGGCGGGCCGTGCACGGCGGTTGCGCTGTGCACGGCCCTTAATGGCACGTCCGGGGATGCTGCCGGCGCAGTGTTGCTGCGGGCGTGCCCTTACCAGGCCAGTGACTGCGCCCTGCGGCGGATTTCGGTCTTGCGCCCTTCCCGCAGGGCGTCAATGGGCCGGCCGCGGAGGGATTCGTCCGGCGTAAAGAGCCAGTTGATCAGTTCCTCATCCGAGTACCCGGCGTCGGAGAGGACCACAATGGTGCCTTTCAGGCTCTCCACGGCATGCCCGTCCTGGATGAAAGCCGCAGGCACGGACCGAATGCGCCGGTCACCGATTCTCACGGCCGCCAGCGCACGCTCGTCCAGCAATGCATGGACCTTGGTGATAGATACGTTCAGAAGCTGTGCGACATCGGGCAGGGGCAGCCATTCGCCCACGAGGCTTTCTACATTACTCACGCATAAAGATTGCCACGCCCGGTGCCCCGCCGCCTAGTCGGCATCCGCAGAAATGACGCCGCGGCCATGGCCCGTCCCGCCGCGCCGGAATGCCGTCCGGCTTCACCCGGGACTCCGCCGGAACGACTTTCGGGCGACACTCCACCGGAAACGGGATTGCGGAATGTCTAACGGTTCTTGTGCTAATTGCCAATTCATGAGACATTCACATAGATCACATTTGTAACAGAAATAACTTTTGTCACACTGGTAACACCAGTTCTACCGGCCTGACCGCAGCGTTGCCGCTGAGAAGAGGATCTTTCCAATGACAACCTCACGTTCGCCACAGCTCCGTCCGGGGCGCAGCCTGCCGCTTATTGCGGCGACGACGGCGGCGCTTCCCGCCGTCGTGCTTTCCTCCCTGGCGATCGCCCAGCCGGCCGCAGCCGAACCGCGTGTGCGTTCGGTCCCGGCAACCCTCGCGGCCGCCATGCGCGCCCAGGCAAAGGCTGACGCGGCGACATCCCTTAAGGCGGCAGTGATCCCGGCCGCCTCCGTCCCGGTGACGCTGCCGAGCGCCCTGCGGCCCGCGCAGCCGGCGGCACCGGCCGTCTACACGATCGCCCGCGGCGACACCATCAGTGCCATTGCCGGCCGCTACGGCCTGGACACCTTCGCCGTACTCAAGCTGAACAATCTGCAGGCGAACACCATCATCTACCCGGGGCAGAAGATCAAGCTCACGGGCTCGACGCCGGCCCCGGCAGCGCCCAAACCGTCCGCACCGGCGAAAACCGCCCCTGCGACGTCCGCTGTGACTTCCGCCTCGGGCGGGGGCCGCGTGTACGTTGTCAAGCCCGGCGACACCCTGAGCGCCATCGCCGCCCGCCACGGCGTTGGGCTTTCGGAGGTCTTCAAGTGGAACGGGCTCGGCATGAGCTCGGTGATCTATCCCGGCCAGAAGGTCAAGGTCGGTGGCGGTTCCAGCACGCCGGCCCCCTCCGCTCCCGCCGCACCCAAGCCGTCGGCGCCCGCGCCGGCCAGCTCCGGTTCCTACACCATCAAGGCCGGCGACACCCTCTCCGGCATCGCGGCCCGCAACGGTGTCAGGCTCTCGGACGTCCTGTCGGCCAACCGGCTGACGATGTCGAGCATCATCTACCCGGGCCAGAAGCTCGTCATCCCCGGCGCGTCGACCATCGCACCGGCCTCGAGCACGCCTGCCACCTCCACGCCCCTCGTGCCCAGCACGTTCCTCGGGTTCAGCTACCCGGCCGCGGTGGTGAGCTCGGCCAACCAGAACAAGGCGCTGCTCAACGCCTCGCCGGTGCCCAGCCGTCAGCAGATGAAGTCGATCGTGGCGGACACGGCCCGGCGCATGGGCGTGGACGCCAGCCTCGCACTGGCCTTTGCCTTCCAGGAATCCGGCTTCGACCAGCGTGCGGTGTCACCGGCCAATGCGATCGGCACCATGCAGGTCATCCCGTCCTCCGGCGAATGGGCCTCCGATCTGGTGGGCCGCAAACTGAACCTGCTGGATCCGTACGACAACGCCACGGCAGGCATCGCGATCATCCGCCAGTTGGTCCGCACGAGCCCGGATGTGGACACTGCGATCGCCGGCTATTACCAGGGCCAGTACTCGGTGAGCCAGAACGGCATGTACGAGGACACCAAGGGCTACGTCGCCGCCATCAAGGCCAACCGGCAGCTGTTCCGCTAAATTGTTCGGCTGGATACAGACTCCAGCACAGCTCCCTTACGGCGGAGCGTGACGCTACGGGCCCGGATCGCATGTTGATTCGGGCCCGTTTCTGTCCAGCGACTACGATTGTAAGGTGCAGGAATACGTGTCGGATGCTCTCGTAGGGAACCTGGTGGACAACCGCTACCAGGTTCAATCCAGGCTTGCCCGCGGCGGGATGTCCACCGTGTACCTCGCCACGGACCAGCGCCTTGAGCGTGATGTCGCGCTGAAGGTGCTCCATCCCCATCTGGCCGACGACCCGCAGTTCCTCGACCGGCTGGGCCGCGAGGCCAAGGCCGCCGCCCGGCTCTCCCACCCCCACGTCGTGGGCGTCCTGGACCAGGGCGAGGACGGCCGGCTCGCCTATCTGGTCATGGAATTCATCAAGGGCCACACATTGCGGGACGACCTCAATGACAAGGGCGCCCTGTCACCGCGGTTGGCCCTGGCGCTGATCGATCCGGTCGTCGAAGGCCTCGGCGCCGCGCACGCCGCAGGCATGATCCACCGGGACATCAAGCCCGAAAACGTCCTGATCGCCGACGACGGGCGGATCAAGCTCGGCGACTTCGGCCTGGCACGCGCTATCTCAACGTCCACCAGCACCGGCGCCCTGATCGGGACTGTCGCATATCTCTCCCCCGAACTTGTCCTGGGGAAGCAGGCAGATGCCCGCAGCGACATCTATTCGGTCGGGATCATGCTCTACGAAATGATCACGGGCAGGCAGCCGTTCGACGGCGATGTGCCCATCCAGGTCGCCTACCAGCACGTCAATTCCACGGTGGGAGCGCCGTCGCTGGTGGTGCCCGGGCTGGCTGCGGAGATCGACGAACTCGTCCAGTGGTGCACCGACCGGGACCCGGACAAGCGCCCCGTCGACGGCAGCGCCCTGTTATCCGAACTCCGGCACATCAGGACCAACCTCAGCGACGCCGAACTCGACCTCCAGCCGCCGGCGGCTGTCCGCAGCGCCCTTCCGGCCGTGGCAGCACCGCCAAACCGGCCGCCCGGCGGTGCCCGCCCGGCGTCGGACGGGCAGGACACGGCCCACGTGCTGCCCCCCACCGGTATGCCCACGGAACTGCAGACTGAGGTGTACGGCAGCCTCGCCCGGCCCACCGAGATGATCTCCCGCACCAGCGGCAACCCGACCACCGTGATGTCCGGCGCCCCGCGGCGTCCGGCCTACGGACCGCTGTCCACCCCGGACGAGGCGGCCTACGACGGCGACGCCGGGTACGACGATCCAGCAGAAGGTGCGGTTGCCCCCAGCAAACGCGCCCAGCGCAAGCTGGACCGGGACGAGGAGAAGGCGCGCCAGCGCGCCGCGGCTACGCCCACCAGGACCCTGCACGAGGGCAACCCCAGGCGCCGCGGCTTGCTGTGGATCGTCCTGCTCGTCGTCGCGGCGCTGCTCGCCGCCGTCGCCGGCTGGTTCTTCGGCATGGGTCCGGGCTCACCGGGAACCATTCCCCCGGTGGCGAACAAGACCGTTGCCGAGGCCCAGGACCTGCTCCGCACCGCCGGCTTCCAATCCACCGTGAAGGATGTCTTCGACGACGACATCTCACCCGGCCTCGTGGTCGGCTCGGAGCCGACCGCCGGCGAGGTCATCCGCAAGTTCCAGCCCGTGGCCCTGGCCGTGTCCAAGGGCCCGGAACTGTTCCCACTGCCCGAACTGACCGGCAAGTCCCTGGACGAGGCCAAGACCACGCTCAACGGCGCCCAGATGGCTTTGGGCCCGATTACCGAGACCTTCGACGAGAAGGCGCCGGCCGGGACTGTCCTTGCCCAGGCTCCGCGCAGCGGCAACCCGGTCAGGCATGGGACGCCCGTGGGCCTCACCGTCTCGAAGGGCCCGCAGCCCATCCCGGTCCCGGATGTCCGCGGGCAGGCGCAGGACGCGGCCGTGAATGCCCTGGAAGCCGCCGGCCTGAAGGCCGTGGTCGCACCCGAGCCGATCAACGACCGGAACGTCCCGAAGGGCGCGGTGCTGGCGCAGGACCCGGCCTCCGGCAACCTGACCAAGGGCGGAACCGTCACCCTGACCATCTCCAAAGGCCCGAAGCTCGTCGAGGTGCCCAATTTCATCGGCAAACAGGTCAAGGAAGCCCGGGCGGCACTCGAAGAACTTGGCTTCGTGGTTAAGGTCGATGAGTATTTGGGCGGATTCTTTGGAACAGTCCGCGTCCAGGATCCGGTGGATACGGCTGTCCCGGAAGGCTCGACTATCACCCTGACAGTGGTCTGACCGTACACGGCGCCCGCCCAGGGGCAGACCCGCTCCACATAAAAGCTCCGCCCGGCTGCTGCAGCCGGGCGGAGCTTTCTTATTGGAGTTTTTAGACCGGCAGCGTTTGGTCAGAAGCGTTCGGTCAGACGCGTTCCGTCAGACGCGTTCTCTCAATCAGCGCCTCAGCGCTTGGAGAGCGCACCGGCTACCAGGAACGCCATTTCAAGCGACTGCATGTGGTTCAGGCGCGGATCGCAGACCGACTCGTAGCGGTCGAGGAAGGCTTCCTGGTCGATCGGGTCGGCGCCGCCCAGGCATTCGGCGACGTCGTCGCCCGTCATCTCCACGTGCAGGCCACCGGGAACGGTGCCGAGCGCGTGGTGGACTTCGAAGAATCCGCGCACCTCGTCAATGACGTCGTCGAAATTGCGGGTCTTGTAGCCGTTGGGCGAGGTGACCGTGTTCCCGTGCATGGGGTCGGTGACCCAAAGGACCTGAGCCCCGGAGGCGGTGACGCGCTCGACGATCGCCGGCAGCTTCTCGCGGATGTTGCCTGCACCCATGCGGGTGATGAAGGTGAGCCGGCCGGGCTCCCGGTTCGGATCCAGCTTATCGATCAGGCGCAGGGCGTCGTCGCCGCTGGTCGAGGGGCCGAGCTTCACGCCTATCGGGTTGCGGACGCGGGAGAGGAAGTCAACGTGTGCGTGGTCCAGCTCGCGGGTCCGCTCCCCGATCCACAGGAAGTGCGCCGAGGTGTCGTAGGGCAGCCCGGTGCGCGAATCAATGCGGGTCAGGGCGCGCTCGTAGTCCAGCAGCAGGGCCTCGTGGCTCGCGTAGAATTCCACCCGCTTCAGGGCCTCGAAGTCGGCGCCGCAGGAGGACATGAACTTGATGGCGCGGTCGATGTCCCGGGCCAGGGACTCGTAGCGGGCGTGCGCCGGGTTTTCGGTGAAGCCCTTGTTCCACTGGTGCACCAGGCGCAGGTCCGCGAAGCCGCCCTGGGTGAAGGCGCGGATCAGGTTCAGCGTCGAGGCGGAGGTGTGGTAGGCCTTCAGCATCCGGCTGGCGTCATGGGCCCGGGACTCGGGCGTGAAGTCGTAGCCGTTGACGATGTCGCCGCGATAGGCCGGCAGGGTGACGCCCTCGCGCGTTTCATCGTTGGAAGAGCGCGGCTTGGCGAACTGGCCGGCCATGCGGCCCATCTTGATGACGGGCATGGCCGCGCCGTAGGTGAGGACGACGGCCATCTGCAGGATGGTCCGGACGCGGGCGCTGATCTTGTCCGCCGTCGCCGCTTCGAACGTCTCGGCGCAGTCGCCGCCCTGGAGCAGGAACGCCTTGCCCTGCGCCGCGGCGGCGAGCCGTTCGCGAAGGATGTCCACCTCGCCGGCGAACACGAGGGGCGGGAGGACGGAAAGTTCCTTGACGGACGCCTCGAACACAGCCGGGTCCGACCAGGTGGGCTGCTGCGAGGCCGGGAGCTCCCGCCAGTTGTCCAGTCCGGGGTAGTTGGCGGCTCCGCTCTGGGCGGTGCTGGTCAGCGGGGAAACTGGTTTCTCAGATAGCTCGGTCACTATCTAAGGATAGTTGCCCCGCCGTGGTTCGGGGGCCCTGCCTGTCATTGGCAGCTCCTTTGCCGTCACATGGCACCCGTGGCCCGCTTAAGCGGTGCCGGGAATCTCCGGCCCGGCGTCCCCGGCAGCAGTTTCATTCGGGCTTTCGTTCGGGGTTTCGCTTGAGTTTTCGCTCTGGGTTTTGTGTGGGGTTTCTCCGGCGGCCGCATCCTGCACCACTTCAGGGCCCGCAGGGGCTTTGTCCGGGGCCGCGTCCTGGGCTTTGCCGGCCAGGCGGAGCTTCACGGCAGCGGCGTACTCGTCCACGTACTCCTGGCCGGAGAGCCGCATGAGTTCATACATGATCTCGTCGGTCACCGAACGCTGGATCAGCCGGTCATCCTCCATCCCGTAGTAGCGGCTGAAGTCGAGCGGTTCTCCAAAGATCATGCCGATGCGGCGGATGTTGGGCACACGCTTGCCGATCGGCTGGACTTTGTCTGTTCCGATCATTGCCACCGGGATGACCGGGACGCGGGCCTGCAGCGCAAGGCGGGCAACGCCCACTTTGCCGCGGTAGAGGCGCCCGTCGGGGCTGCGGGTCCCCTCGGGGTAGATGCCCAGGAGGGAGCCGTTCTTGAGCACGTCCATGCCGGCGTTGAGGGACTGCGCGGATGCGGCGCCCCCGGACCTGTCCATGGGGAGCTGGTTGGTGAGCCGGAAGAAGGCTGCGGTCAGCCGGCCCTTGATCCCGGTGCCGGTGAAGTATTCGGATTTGGCCAGGAACGCGACCGGCCGCGGCACCATGACCGGCATGAAGATGGAATCCGAGAAGGAGAGGTGGTTCGAGGCAAGGATCGCGGCGCCCTCGGCAGGGACGTTGTCGAGACCCTTGACCCAGGGCCGGAACAGCAGCCTCAGCACCGGTCCCAGGACAAACGTCTTCGTGAACCAATAAAACACTCGGTGACCTCTCCGGAAGGCGTCTGGCCGGCCGCCCGAATCGGGTCCGGCCAGGCTTCAATGGACACCTTACTCTAGTGAGTTTTGGCGCCAAGGGTGACACGATGGGCTCATGACTGAAAGCAGCACTCCCCCTGCGCCCGCCGCTTTCAGCTACCCCGGCCACGGACCCAACGCCCGGACCGGCGTGGCCATCTGCCACGGCTTCACGGGCAGCCCGCTCAGCGTCCTGCCGTGGGCCCGCCACCTCGCCGCCCAGGGCTTCGCCGTATCGGTGCCCCTCCTGCCCGGGCACGGCACCCACTGGCGCGACCTCGCCCGGCAGGGCTGGCAGGACTGGTACAGCAGCTTCGAAACGGCGTACCTGGACCTGGCCGCCCGGACCGATGACTGCTACGTCGCCGGGCTGTCCATGGGCGGCACGATCGCCCTGCGTACCGCGGCCCGCCACAGCGTGGCCGGCGTGGCCGCCGTCAACCCCGGCCTGAGCTTCTATGACCGCAGGGTCCGGATCGTGGGACTGCTCAAGTACTTCCAGCGCACCACCACGCCCATTCAGGAGGAGAATTCCACGGCTACCACCACCGATGACGGCGACTACTCCCTGACGCCGCTGGCCGCCGTCCACCAGCTGCGCCGGCTGTTCGGCGCGACCCTCCGGGACCTGCCGGCAGTCCGCGCCCCGGCGCTGGTCTTCAAGTCGGACACCGACGCCGTGGTCCCGCCGTCGTCCCTGGCGCTGCTGCGCAGGCGGCTCGGGTCCCGGGAACTCACAGTGGTTCCCCTCCCGCACAGCGGGCACGTTGCCACCCTGGACGCCGATGCGCCGCTACTCTTTGAAGAATCAGTGCGCTTCTTCCTCCAGCACGCCCACGCCATTTCGCCGCCCCGCGCCCCCTCGGAGACCCCATGAGCATCCTCCCGGACCACTCGCCGTTCAGCAGCCCGTTCACTGGAACCATCCCCCGGACCGGCGTCGTGGTGTCCCACGGCTTCACCGGCAGCCCGCACGGTGTGCGGGACTGGGCGTCGTCCCTGGCCAGTGCCGGGTTCGCCGTCCGGCTGCCCCTGCTGCCGGGGCACGGAACGAGCTGGCAGGAGCTGGCCAAGACCCGCTGGCAGGACTGGCATGCTGCCCTGGACGCGGCCTACCTGGAGCTTGCGGAGGAATGCGACGTCGTTGTCGTGGCGGGACTGTCCATGGGCGGCGCCCTGGCGTTGCGGATTGCGGCCACCCGCCCCGTGGCGGGGGTTGTGGTGGTCAACCCCGGCCTCGTCATCGATGATCCCCGCGCCCCGCTGGCCGGCGTCTTGAAGTTTGTCCTCAAGAGCACCCCGGCGATCGCCAATGACATCCTCAAATCAGGGATGGATGAGTACGCATACCCGCGCACTCCGGTGGCCGCCGCACACGAGCTCAACAAGATGTTCAAGGACACTGTGCGGCTGCTGCCCCGCGTCACGGCTCCGGTCCGGGTATACCGTTCCACGGTGGATCATGTGGTGTCCGAATCCAGCATGGAGGCCCTGCGCCGCGGGTTGACCAACGCCCCGCTCGAGGTGATCCGGCTGGAAAACAGCTACCACGTCGCTACCATGGACAACGACGCGCCCGAGATCTTCCGTGGCACGGCCGAATTTGTCCGGTCCGTTGCAGCCGCAGCCAGTCCGGGCGCCGCCCGCGCCAGCCGGAAGGACACGGCCAATGACTAAACCGGACCCCGGAGTCCCGGACCCCGAAACCCCTGACCCCGACGACGCCGGGACGGCTGCGCCTGACGCCGGCGCATCCGGCGTCCAGCGTCCGGGCAGCACCCCGCCCCCTGGGGCACAGGACCCGGACGCCCCGGACGCACAGTCCGTCGATGACGACGCCGTGTGGCTGGATCTGGTCGCCAGGCTGGAAGGAGTCGGGGCAGGCGAGGACCAGGCACCAGGCAGCCCGGCCGGCGGAACGGACAGCGCCGCCGGTGGCGCCGGTGCCGGCTCCGGCGCTGGATCCGGTGCCGGCCCGTCAACGGCAAGGTCGTTCCGCGATTTTGACCCGCTGGGTCTCGCCGGCGTCGCACCGATCGAGCTTTCCGCCAAGGAGCGGCTCGCCCCCGCCCCGGGGAGTCCGGCTGCGGGCAGCAGCGAGGCACCGGACACCGCACCCGGCCCCCGGGACTATGAGGCCGACGACGACGACGGCGCGTTCATCCCCGAGGAGCCGCCCAGCCTGGCCGGTGCAGATCCAATGACCGTCCTTGCCTGGCTTGGCGCGGTGGGCGGCCCGATTGCACTCGTGTTCTCGGCGATGTTCTGGCGGTCGGCCCCGACGATGGCGATCGTGGGCATGGTGGCCGCGTTCGCAGCCTCGGTGGTGTTCCTGATCATGAAACTGCCCGGCGAGAAGGACGAGCACGACGACGGGGCGCGCATTTAGTCCACCCGGTCATGGCGCCAGCCACTGCGCTGGTTGTTTGAGGGGCTTACTGAGGCACGCTACTGCGTGTGCATGCGGCTGCTGACCCGGGAGAGGTCGGCGGCGCCGATCAGTCCGGCGTTGGGGCCCAGGGCCGCCAGTTCGATCTCCGCCGCGGGGCGGAAGCCGCGCCCGGTGAGGTTCCGCGCGAAGGCCTTCCGGGCCGGCGCGACGAGCAGCTCGCCGGCGTCGCACAGTCCGCCGCCGATCACGAACTTGCCGGGGTCCAGTGCCGCTGCGAGGTTCGCCAGGCCAAGGCCCAGCCATTCCCCGACGTCCTCGAGGAGTTCGCGGGAGGTTTGGTCCCCGGCCTTGGCCAGCTCCGTCACGATCACGCCCGTAATGCGTCCCACGTCGCCGTCCACGGCTTTGAGCAGTTCCTGGGCAACCGGAGAATTCGCGGCGGCCAGTTCCCGGGCCTCGCGGCCGAGCGCATTGCCCGAGGCGTATTGTTCCCAGCAGCCGCGGTTGCCACACTCGCAGCGGTGCCCGCCCGGCATGATGATCTGGTGGCCGAACTCCCCCGCCACACCGAAGCGGCCGCGTTCGAGCCGGCCGTCCATGACCATGGCGCCGCCGATCCCGGTGCCCAGGGTGATGCAGACCAGACGGTTCTGTCCCTGCCCGGCGCCGAAGCGCCATTCGGCCCAGGCGGCGGCGTCGGCGTCGTTGGTCAGCAGGACAGGGCGGCGCAGCAGCCGCTGCAGGTTCTCGCGCAGCGGTTCATTGCGCCAGGCCAGGTGCGGGCTGAAGAGGACAGTGCCGCCGTCGAGGTCCATCCAGCCGGCGGCGCCGATTCCGACCGACCAGATCCGGTGCCCGGCGCCCAGCTCTGCAACCAGTTCGACAATGACCTGTTCCACGGCGCGCGGGTCGTTGCCCGGCGTGGAACGTTTCGCCTGGCTGAGGATCCGGCCTTCGGCATCGACCACGCCGGCGGCAACCTTGGTTCCCCCGATGTCGACGCCGATCGCCAGGCCCTTGCGGCCCAGCCGCAGGTGTGAGCGGAGGTCGTGCCCGGCCGTGGCGGCCGCGGCTCCGGCCAGGGTCCGGCTCCGCCAGGCGGCGGTCCGGCGGCGCAGGCCGGGCTGCCGGCCGGGTGATGGTGTCTGCATGGTGCCCCATTCTATTCGCCGGGGCCGCCGCAGCCGCGAAGGCCCGGCAGCATGACGCAGCGGCGGCGCCCTCGGCATCCCCGACTGGCGGAACCGCGGGGCCGGCCGTAAAGTTACTGGCCAGTAGGTGTCGCAGAACACACCTTCGGGGGACCGCATACTAGGCTTAGCGGTACCCGTTGCGGGCCTATGGATACCAAAGGAGCTGTCGTGCGAGAAATCATTGTCCCGCCCCTGGTGAATGTCGATCCGGACACCAACGTCACCGATCTCGTGGTGCGCCAGGCGGCCAAGGCCTCCAACCCTGCACTGTTTTCACGGCTCGACGCAGCCGGCCAGTGGCAGGACGTCCGCGCCACGGATTTCCTGGCCGACGTCTCGGCCCTCGCCAAGGGCCTCATGGCCAGCGGTGTGGCCGCCGGCGACCGGGTGGGCATCATGTCCCGCACCCGGTACGAATGGGCCCTGATCGACTTCGCCATCTGGTTCGCCGGCGCCGTCTCGGTCCCCATCTATGAAACGTCCTCCCCCTCCCAGGTGGCCTGGAACCTGGGCGACTCCGGCGCCGTGGCCGCGTTCGGTGAATCGGCGCACCACGAGGACATCATCCGGCAGGCGGCCACCTCCGAGGGGCTCACCGCCCTGGCGCATGTCTGGCAGCTCGAGGGCGACAGCCTGGACGAGGTCCGTGCGGCCGGAGCCGGCATCAGCGATGCCGAGCTCGAAGCACGGCGCAGCCAGGCGTCCCTGAAGGATGTCGCAACGATCATCTACACCTCGGGCACCACCGGCCGGCCCAAGGGCTGCGAGCTGACGCACGGCAACTTCGTGGAACTGTCCGAGAACGCCCTGGTCACGTCGCTCGGCACGATCGTCCACGAGCAGGCCCGGACCATCATGTTCCTGCCCATGGCCCACGTCTTTGCCCGCTTCATCTCCGTGCTGGCAGTCGCCGCCGGCGTCACGGTGGCACACACACCGGATATCAAGAACCTGCTGCCGGACCTGCAGAGCTACAAACCGACCTTCATCCTCGCTGTCCCGCGCGTTTTCGAAAAGGTCTACAACTCCGCCCTGACCAAGGCCGAGGACGGCGGCAAGGGCGCCATCTTCCACCGCGCCGCGGACACCGCCATCGAATTCTCCCGGGCCCGGCAGGCCGGCAAGGTCGGGCTCGTGCTGAAGCTCAAGCACGCCGTCTTCGACAAGCTCGTGTACAGCAAGCTCCGGGCCGCCATGGGCGGGAACGTCTCGCATGCCGTTTCCGGCGGCGGACCGCTCGGTGAACGGCTGGGCCACTTCTTCCAGGGCATCGGCATGCAGATCCTGGAAGGGTACGGGCTGACCGAAACCACGGCGCCGGTTACCGTAAACACCCCGGACCTGATCAAGATCGGCACCGTCGGCGCCCCGATTCCGGGCAACTCCGTCAGGATCGCGGACGACGGCGAGATCCTCGCCAAGGGCGTCTGCGTCATGCGCGGCTACTACAAGCGTGATGACCTGTCCGCCGCGACCTTCGAGGACGGCTGGTTCCGCACCGGCGACATCGGCCAGCTGGACGAGGCGGGGTTCCTGACCATCACGGGGCGGAAGAAGGAAATCATCGTCACTGCCGGGGGCAAGAACGTCGTCCCGGCCCTGCTGGAGGACCAGATCCGGGCGGACGCGCTCGTCTCGCAGGTGCTCGTGGTCGGTGACAACCGCCCGTTCATTGGTGCCCTGGTGACCCTGGATGAAGAAGCCCTGCCCGGCTGGCTGGGCCGCCACGGGCTCCCGGCCTCGACCTCGCTCGCCGAGGCTGCCGTCAACCCCACAGTCACGGCCGCGGTCCAGGAGCTCATCAACCACGCGAACCAGTCCGTGTCCCAGGCCGAGGCCATCAAGTCTTTCCGGATCGTGCCGGCTGACTTCACCGAGGCCTCCGGCCACCTGACGCCCTCCATGAAGGTCAAGCGGGCCCAGGTGCTCAAGGACTTCGAGAACGTGATCGAGGAAATGTACAGCGCTAAGCGTCCCACCCTCGCCTAGGCTGCAACCGCAACCGCCCCGCACCAGAGCAACGCGGGGTCAGATACGGCCCATCCGGCGCCCCCGGATGGGCCGTATCTGACCCCGCGTTGCTTTCGTTGCTATTCGACGACGAGCAGCAGATCCCCGCCCTGGACCTGTTCGATCCCGGCGACGGCGAGCCGCGCGACGGTGCCGGCCACAGGCGTCGTGATGGACGCCTCCATCTTCATGGCCTCGATCGTGGCCACCGTGTCGCCAGCTTTCACGGTGTCCCCGGCCTTGACGGTCAGCGTGACGGCACCGGCGAACGGCGAGGCAACCTGGCCCGGCTGGGAGGTGTCGGCGCGTTCGGCGGCCTTGACGTTGCTCACCACTGAACGGTCGCGGACCACCACGGGCCGGGACTGGCCGTTGAGCGTGCACATCACCGTGCGCATGCCCTTCTCGTCCGGCTCGGAGACGGCCTCGAGGGAGGCGATCAGGCGGACGCCCTTCTCAAGCTCGATCTCGTGCTCCGCGCCGCGCTGCAGCCCGAAGAGGTAGTCGCGCGTATCCAGCACCGAAAGGTTGCCGTAGGACTCCACGCTCTTCAGGTAGTCCTTGGTGGGTCCGGCGAAGAGCAGGCGGTTGAGGGTGCCCCGCCGGGCCTTGGAATCGCTGTTGAGCGCGGCGCTGTCCTCGGCGCTGATCTCGACGTCGCGGACCTTGACGGTGCGGCCCTGCAGTGCCTTGGTCCGGAAGGGCTCGGGCCAGCCGCCGGGCGGGTCACCGAGTTCGCCGGAGAGGAAACCGATCACGGAATCCGGGACGTCGTACTTTTGCGGGTTCTCGTTGAAGTCTTCCGGGTCGGCGTTGAGGCCCACCAGGTGCAGGGCGAGATCGCCCACCACCTTGGACGACGGGGTCACCTTCACCAGGCGGCCGAGGATCCGGTCCGCCGCGGTGTACATGTCCTCGATCGCCTCGAACCGCTCGCCCAGGCCCAGCGCCATCGCCTGCTGGCGCAGGTTGGACAGCTGGCCGCCCGGAATTTCGTGCTGGTAAACCCGGCCCGTGGGCCCCGGCAGTCCGGACTCGAACGGCGCGTAGACCCGGCGGACGGCCTCCCAGTAGGGCTCGAGGGCACAGACGTTCGCGAGGCTGAGGCCGGTGTCGCGCGGCGTGTGCGCCAGTGCGGCGACGAGGGCCGAGGCCGAAGGCTGGCTGGTGGTTCCGGCCAGGGAGGCCGAGGCCACGTCCACGGCGTCCACGCCGGCATCCACGGCCGCGAGGAGCGTGGCCAGCTGGCCGCCTGCGGTGTCGTGGGTGTGCAGGTGGACGGGAAGGTCAAACCGCTCCCGCAGCGCCGAAACCAGGCGCGCCGCGGCAGCCGGACGCAGCAGTCCGGCCATGTCCTTGATCGCGAGGATGTGCGCCCCGGCGTCGACGATTTTCTGCGCCAGCTCCAGGTAGTAATCCAGGGTGTAGAGCGTTTCCTCCGGATCCAGCATGTCCGCGGTGTAGCAGAGCGCAACCTCGGCAACGGCGGTGCCGGTCTCGCGGACGGCCCGGATGGCCGGGGCCATCTGGTTGACGTCGTTGAGGGCGTCGAAGATCCGGAAGATGTCGATGCCCGTGGCGGCGGCCTCGTTGACGAACGCGACCGTGACCTCTTCCGGGTAGGGCGTGTACCCGACGGTGTTGCGGCCGCGGAGCAGCATTTGCAGGCACAGGTTCGGCATGGCCTTGCGCAGGGCGGCGAGCCGGTCCCAGGGGTCTTCGCCGAGGAAGCGCAGGGCGACGTCGTAGGTCGCCCCGCCCCAGGCCTCGACCGAGAGCAGCTCCGGGAGCAGCTTGGACTCCGCCGGACCGGCCGCCACGAGGTCGCGGGTGCGTACCCGGGTGGCGAGCAGGGACTGGTGCGCGTCGCGGAAGGTGGTGTCCGTGACGGCCACGGCGTCCTGCGCGCGCAGGGCGCGGGCAAAACCTTCCGGGCCGAGTTCCAGGAGCCGCTGGCGGGATCCCGGCCGGGCCGCGGCGTCATCCAGGGCCGGAAGCTTGTCCGCCGGGTCCGTGTGGACCTTGAGTTCGCCGTTGGGCTTGTTGACCGTGACGTCGGCGAGCCAGGTCAGCAACTTGGTGCCGCGGTCTGCCGAGACCCGTGCCTTCAGCAGCTGGGGCCGTTCGTCAATGAACGAGGTGGCCACGTCCCCGGCGACGAAGTCGGGATCGTCCAGGACGGCCTGCAGGAAGGAGATGTTGGTGGACACGCCGCGGATGCGGAATTCGGCGAGGGCGCGGCGGGCCCGGGCGACGGCGGCGGGGTAGTTGCGCCCGCGGCAGGTCAGCTTGACCAGCATGGAGTCAAAGTGCGGACTGATCTCCGCACCCGAGTAGACGGTGCCGCCGTCGAGCCGGACGCCGGCGCCGCCGGCCGAGCGGTAGCCGGTGATCTTGCCGACGTCGGGCCGGAATCCGTTGGCCGGATCCTCCGTGGTGATACGGCACTGCAGGGCGGCGCCCTTGAGCTGGACGCTCTCCTGGGACAGGCCCAGGTCCGCGAGACTCTCACCGGCGGCGATGCGCAGCTGCGCCTGGACGAGGTCGACGTCGGTGACTTCCTCGGTCACAGTGTGCTCGACCTGGATGCGCGGGTTCATTTCGATGAACACGTGCTGGCCGGCGCGCTCCCCCACCGTGTCGACAAGGAATTCGACGGTACCGGCGTTGACGTAGTTCAGCGCCTTGGCGAACTTCACGGCGTCGCGGTACAGGGCCTGCCGGATGCCTTCGTCGAGGTTCGGGGCCGGGGCGATTTCCACCACTTTCTGGTGGCGGCGCTGGATGGAGCAGTCACGCTCGAAGAGGTGCATGATGTTGCCCTGGGCGTCGGCCAGGATCTGGACCTCGATGTGGCGCGGGCGCAGGACGGCCTGTTCCAGGAACATGGTGGGGTCGCCGAACGCGGCGTCGGCTTCGCGCATGGCGGCCTGCAGGGCCTCCGGGAGCGCCTCGCGGGTGTCCACGCGGCGCATGCCGCGCCCGCCGCCGCCGGCGACGGCCTTGGCGAAGATGGGGAAGCCGATTTCATCGGCGGCGGCGATCAGTTCGTCCAGGTCCTTCGACGGCTGGCTGGACTTGAGCACCGGGACGCCGGCCTTGCGCGCGGCCTCGAGGGCGGCAACCTTATTGCCCGCGAGTTCCAGGACCTCCGCCGGCGGGCCGACGAAGGTGATGCCGGCCTCCTTCGCGGCCCGTGCCAGGCGCGGGTTCTCGGAGAGGAAACCGTAACCGGGGTAAATGGCGTCCGCCCCGGACTCCTTGGCGACGCGCACCACCTCATCAACGTCCAGGTACGCCCGGACCGGATGTCCCTCCTCGCCGATCAGATACGCCTCGTCGGCCTTCTGGCGGTGAATGGAGTTGCGGTCCTCGTGCGGAAACACAGCGACAGTCTTGGCACCCAGCTCGTAGCTCGCGCGGAAAGCGCGAATCGCGATTTCGCCGCGGTTGGCCACCAGAATCTTAGAAAACATACTTCTCCTGCTTCATCGCGGGCGTATCGGTAAGTGCTCACAGTGTCTAAGACCTGTGCGGGCAAACACAAATCATTGTGGCGACCGTCACAGCATTATCCGTCACGGACGGCCCGATGGGCAGGGCCCCGGCGTTGGAGCTCTCCCCGCCGGCCGGATTGGCGGGGTTCCGGCGCCCCACGCCGGATGAAACGGGTTTCGCCGGAGCATCAACATATGATGAGTGGGTGGGTGGCGCATGCACGCCCCGGCTCCGAAGAACGCAGGAGCCGGCACGACCCCGTCTCGGCAACCGGCGTTAGGTATTGGTTTTTCAAGTGCAAGTAGTGAGCATCAGCAGCCTCAAAGGCGGTGTCGGCAAGACATCCGTGACCACCGGACTGGCGTCGGCGGCGTTGGCCGCCGGCATCCCCACCCTCGTCGTCGACCTTGACCCGCACGCTGACGCCAGCACCGCCCTGGGCGTGAGTCCGGACGACCAGCTCGATATCGGCAGGATGCTGAAGTCGCCGCGGCGGGCACATCTGGCGGACAACGTGGTTCCCAGCGGCTGGGTGGAGCATGCCCGGCTCAACGGCCGCGGCAGCGCCAACGGCAGGAAACAGCCTGGCGCGGCAACCTCTGTCCTGGACGTGGCCGTCGGCTCTGCCTACACCGGCATCTACGACCGGCCCGACCTGGGCCGGCGCGACCTCCGCCGGCTCTCTGCTGTCCTGGCCGGTGCCGGGAACTATGAACTCGTCCTGGTCGATTGCCCACCGTCATTGAACGGCCTGACCCGGATGGCGTGGTCCGCGAGCGACAAGGTGGCCCTGGTGGCCGAGCCCGGGCTCTTCTCGGTGGCCGGCACGGAACGCACCATGCGCGCCATCCAGCTGTTCCGGCAGGAATTCGCCCCCAAGCTGTCCCCCGCCGGCATTGTGGCCAACCGGGTGCGCAGCAGTTCGGCCGAGCACACGTTCCGGCTTGCGGAGATGGAGTCCATGTTCGGCCAGTTGCTGCTGAGCCCGCACATCCCGGAGCAGGCCAACTGGCAGCAGATCCAGGGCGCGGCCCACTCCATCCACCACTGGCCCGGAGACTCGGCCAAGAATGCAGCCGGGCTCTTCGATGCCCTGCTGCAGAACCTGCTGAATCAGGGCGGTGTGGCCCCGGCCGGCACTGTCCGCGACCGCAGCCTGCGGTAGCCAGGGCCTGCCGCATACAGCCCAACAGACTGAGGCCGCCTTCCCTGTCCGGGAGGCGGCCTCAGTCGTGTCTGTACTCAGGTCTTGTCGGTACTCAGTCTTGCCGGGGAGCGCTAGCCGATCTTGCGGGCCGCCCGGCGTTTGCTCAGTTCGTCGTCGGGAAAGGACTGGTCCGCGGCGTGTTCGCTGGGAAGGGCTGCGAGGCTTCCTTCAACTTCGCGCCATACGCGGCCGACGGCGATGCCGAACACCCCCTGGCCGCCCTGGACGAGATCGATGACTTCATCGGCCGATGTGCACTCGTAGACGCTCGCACCGTCGCTCATGAGCGTGATCTGGGCGAGGTCTTCGACGCCGCGCTCCCGCAGGTGCTCCACGGCGGTGCGGATCTGTTGCAGGGACACGCCCGTGTCCAGGAGCCGCTTGACCACCTTGAGGACCAGGATGTCGCGGAAGCCGTAGAGCCGCTGCGAGCCGGAGCCGGCCGCGCCGCGGACGGCGGGCTCAACGAGTCCGGTGCGGGCCCAGTAGTCGAGTTGTCGGTAGGTGATGCCGGCCGCTTTGCAGGCGGTGGGTCCGCGGTAGCCCGCGTCCTCGTCCAGAACGGGAAGATCCTCGGTGAACAGCAGGCCTTGGGCACCGCTGGCGGGCACAGCAACGCCGGCCGTTGCGGCTTGCTTCAGCTCGCCTGCTTCGCCTTTCGGACTCACGTGGACCCTCCTTGTCGTGGGTTCCCCTGGGTAAGTTGCATCGGCAGCAATAGATGTGGACAGCTGCATGACACAGGATGAATATTTCATCCGTGTAATTCAGCCGGGGCTGCACTTTCCAGTGTGACTTGCGCGGCTACCGTATGCAATGGGAACTTGTACCTCCGACGTTAGGCCTGCCGGGGCCCAAGGTCAAAGACGTTGGGGCTATTCGGCGGGCGTGTCGAAAGTTTCATCCTCGACTTTAACGTTCGGTGCCGCCACAGCTGTCACGCACGTTTCAGAAACCTCACCAGTCACAGGCACGCCCGCAATCCTGGCAGCTTCCCTGGCCCGGTTGCCTGGGCGGGATCAGCCGCCGAAGTCTTCGGGTTCGACGTCGTCGAGGAACTCGCGGAAGCGCCGCAGTTCGCCTTCTTCGTCGACGGCGGGTCCGGGGTGCGTGTCCTCGCCCTCGTCGTGTTCGGTGATCCGGACGCCGGCCTCATCCATAACGGCGTCGGCGCACCAGATCCGACACTTGGCGCGCAGGGCAAGCGCCAGGCCATCAGAGGCCCTGGAGCTCACGGTGGTTCCGTTCTCGAACTGCAGCTGCCCGTAGAAAATATTGTCCTCCACCGCCACGATGTTGACGCTGACGATCGTGTGGCCAAGGGCCTCGACAACGTCCACCAGGAGGTCGTGGGTCATCGGCCGGGGCGGGATGACTCCCTGCTGGGCCAGGGCGATGGCACTGGCCTCCGGGGTTCCGATCCAGATGGGGACGTGGCGCTCCCCATGGATTTCCTTGAGCAGGACAAGCGGCTGGTTGGACGGCAACTCAATCCGCACGCCGACAATCTCCACCTCAATCATCAGATGTCCATCCTTGAGATGCGGTCGTGGACCAGCGCCTGGTGCAAGGACAGGCAGAGGTCGCTGATTTCCCGGGCCGCCTCGGCGGCCCGGGCGTGGGAGGCTGCGTCCTTGCGGGAGGTCAGGGTGGCCACCGCGCGCTCCACGAGCCCGAATTCGCGGTCGGCAGCCGCCTGGAACGGCCGCAGGTGGCGGGGTTCCAGGCCGTGGCTCTCCAGCTGGACGCAGGCCCGCGCGACCTGCAGCGCGTGTTCGTCGAACTTGCCGTTGACGTGCCCGATCAGGCCGTAGCTCAGGAGGGATTCGAGCAGCGGGACGCTCGCCCCGGATTCGGCGCGGAGCTGCTCCTCGCTGAGCCGGCGCGCCCGGCTCTGCAGCTCGGAGGCGAGCTCCTCGGAGACAATCCGCGGGGACAACGTGACGCCTGCCGGCAGGTTCTCCGGCCGTTCGCCCCGGTCGATCGCATCAAGGTAGTCCTTGATGACCTTCAGCGGCAGGTACTGGTCACGCTGGAGTGAGAGGACGAAGCGCAGCCGTTCGACGTCGTTCTCGGAATACTGACGGTAGCCGGCAGGGGTCCGCTGCGGGTTGATGAGTCCCTTTTCCTCAAGGAACCGGATTTTTGACGCAGTCATGCTGGGGAAGTCGTCGCTCAATTGAGCCAGGACTTCCCCGATGTTCAGAACCTGGGGTCCGCGCCGATCCGCATGTGCCGTGGCCACAGGCAACTACCCCGGAATCAGACGTTGCCTGCTGCGCGGGCAGGGCTGAGGTAGAAGGTGAGGCGGAATTTGCCGATCTGGACCTCGTTGCCGGACTTCAGTTCCACCGAGTCCACGCGGTCATGGTTGACGTAGGTGCCGTTCAGGCTCCCGGTGTCCACGACCTCAAAGCTGCGCGCCGTGCGGCGGAATTCAACGTGCCTGCGGGAGACGGTGACGTCGTCGAGGAAGATGTCGGCGTCCGGGTGGCGGCCCGCCGTCGTGACGTCGGAGTCCAGCAGGAACCGCGCACCGGCGTTGGGGCCGCTGTGCGCCACAAGCAGGGCCGATCCGGAGGGAAGGGCCTCGACCGCTGCCCGTTCCTCGGTCGAGAGCTTCGGCGTGAAATTGGGTTCGTCGCGCACCGGAGTGAGGTTGATCGACGTGGTCTCCGAAGCCTTCACTCCACCCGTGCCGTAACCGTCACCGGTGTCGTTCCGTTCGTGCCCAAACATTGAGTCCTCCTCATTCGTTGCAGGTGTCCCCCCTGCAAACAACGCATGCCGTCCGGGAAAGCCTCGCAGTCCCGGTAATGAGGCCCTTCGGCGGGGCGCGGCTTTGTTTTGTTATCCCAACAACACTCGCCGGCGGCCCCGGCCCGAATGACCTCTGTCTTTAGCCTACCTGTTGTTCATACTCGGATGCACTGAGCAGGGACTCGATGGCGTCGGCTTCCGCGAGCTTGATTTCGATCAGCCAGCCCTCACCGTACGGATCGGAGTTGATCAGCGCAGAATCGGTGTCCAGCGACTCGTTCCGGGCCACCACCTCGCCTGTCACCGGGGCGTAAATGTCGCTGACGCTCTTGGTGGATTCGACCTCTCCGACGACGTCGTTGGCCTTGATGGTGGTTCCGACCTCGGGCATCTGGGCGTAGACCACATCCCCGAGGGCGTCCTGGGCGAAATCGGTGATGCCCACGCGCACAACCCCGTCGGCATTGGGGGCCGAAACCCATTCGTGTTCTGCGGTGTAGGACAGGTCTTCGGGAATGATGCTCATGACGGGCCTTTCATCGGGTCAATCACCTGGGCGGCGGCAGTCGTTTGTTCTAGCCGCCGCTGAAAGTATAGGCATATCGGGCAGCGGCCGGGGAGGCGTCTGAGAAGATGGTGCGATGGCAGAACATGCGCCGCTGAAGGTCGGGAATGTGAACAACCGGGGCGCCGGGACCGTCCGGGCACGCCAGGGCTAGCCCATGCCTGAGCTTCCGGAGGTTGCGGCCCTGGCGGACTTTTTGGACGGGCACCTGCGCGGAGCAGTGGTGACGAAGATCCAGCCCGTCTCCTTCGCCGTGCTCAAGACGGCGGACCCTCCGTACTCCGACCTCCAGGGCAACGCCGTCACCGCGGTGCGAAGGTTCGGCAAGTTCGTCAGCATGGAAGCGGACGGGCTGCATTTTGTCTTCCACTTGGCGCGGGCCGGCTGGGTCCGCTTCACTGACTCCCCCACAGACGCACAGCTGAAAATGGGCAAGGGCCACATCGCGCTGCGGCTGACGTTCTCGGGCGGTTCCGGCCCGATGGGCATGGACCTGACCGAGGCGGGCACGAAAAAGAGCCTGGCGGTCTACGTGGTCCGCGATCCGCACGACGTACCCGGCATCGCGGCGCTCGGACCGGATCCGTTCAGTCCGGACTTCGACGTCGATGCCTTCGCCGGGATACTCGGTTCCAGTTCCCAGCAGATCAAGGGCGTCCTGCGGAGCCAGGGCATCATCGCCGGGATTGGGAATGCGTACAGTGACGAGATCCTGCACGCCGCCAGGACCTCGCCGTTCGCGATCGCCAAGTCCCTGGACCGGACGGACGTGGAGCGCCTTTACGACGCCATCCACACCATTCTGGGTACGGCGGTGGCGGAAGCCAAGGGCAAGCCGCCCAACGAGCTCAAGGACGCCAAGCGGAGCCACATGCGGGTCCACGGCCGGACCGGCGAACCGTGTCCGGTGTGCGGGGACACGGTCCGGGAGGTTTCCTTTGCCGATTCCGCCCTGCAGTACTGCCCGACGTGCCAGACGAAGGGAAAGATCCTGGCCGACCGCCGGACCTCCCGCTTCCTGAAATAGCGGAACACCGCGCAGTTTCCTGAAGCCGAACACCGCGCAGCCCACATGTCCGGGAAACAGAAAACCCCGCCATTCCTTCATCAGGAATGGCGGGGTTTCAGCTGTTGGTCGGGCTGACAGGATTTGAACCTGCGACCCCTTGACCCCCAGTCAAGTGCGCTACCAAGCTGCGCTACAGCCCGCTGGTTCCACCGTTCTCCGCCCGGAAGTCCTCCTGGATTCGCTCCAGGTTTTCTTCCAAGCAGTCCGGCCGAACCACCTCCAAAAGCTTACACGATCCGGGAGGGTGCCTGTGACAATTTCAGGCTGTCACGGCAAGGTGTGTCGGAATTAACGTTTCTTGCCACGCTTTTCGCGCACACGCATGTTGACCTCGATGGGCGTGCCCTCGAAGCCGAAGGTCTCCCGGAGGCGTCGGGTGATGAAGCGGCGGTATCCCGGATCCAGGAATCCGGTGGTGAACAGCACGAACTTCGGCGGCCGGCTCGAGGCCTGGGTGCCGAACAGGATGCGCGGCTGCTTGCCGCCGCGGACCGGGTGCGGGTGCGCTGCGACGAGTTCGCCCAGGAACGCGTTGAGGCGTCCGGTGGGGATGCGCTTGTCCCAGCTTTCCAGGGCTACGTCCAGGGCCGGAACGAGCCGGTCCTTGTGCCAGCCGGTCTTGGCCGAGATGTTCACGCGCGGGGCCCAGGCCACGTGGGCCAGGTCCTGCTCGATTTCGCGTTCCAGGTAGCGGCGGCGCTCGTCGTCGAGGAGGTCCCACTTGTTGAAGGCGAGCACCAGGGCGCGGCCGGATTCAACGGCGAGCTGCAGGATGCGGACATCCTGCTCGCTGAGCACTTCGTCCACGGCCAGGAGCACGACGGCGACCTCGGCCTTTTCGAGTGCGCTCTGCGTCCGCAGGGAGGCGTAGAAGTCCGCGCCCTGGGCCATGTGCTGGCGGCGCCGGATGCCGGCGGTGTCCACGAAGCGCCACGTGCGTCCGCCGAGTTCGATGAATTCGTCGACCGGATCGCGGGTGGTGCCGGCGGTGTTGTCGACCACCACACGCTCGGAACCGGCGAGCTTGTTCAGCAGCGAGGACTTCCCGACGTTCGGGCGGCCGATCAGGGCGATACGGCGGGGTCCGCCGGAGCGTTCGAGGCCTTCAATCAGGGAGTACTCCGGGAGGGTGTCCATGACGTGGTCCAGGAGGTCGGCCACGCCGCGGCCGTGCAGGGCCGAGACCGGGTACGGTTCGCCGAAGCCCAGGCCCCACAGGGTGGCGGAGTCGGCTTCCTGGGCGAAGTCGTCCACTTTGTTGGCCACCATGATTACCGGCTTCTTCGACTTGCGCAGCATCTTCATGACGCCCTCGTCGGTCGCGGTTGCGCCCACGGCGGAGTCGACGACGAACAGGACGGCGTCGGCAAGTTCCACGGCCATCTCGGCCTGCTCCGCCACGCGGGCATGGATGCCGCGGGCATCGTGCTCCCACCCGCCGGTGTCCACCACGGTGAAGTTGCGGCCGTTCCAGTTTGCCGAGTACATGACACGGTCGCGGGTGACGCCGGGGGTGTCCTCGACCACTGCCTCGCGGCGGCCCAGGATCCTGTTGACCAGGGTGGACTTGCCCACGTTGGGCCGGCCGATGATGGCCAGGACCGGGTCCAGTTTGACCGGGCCGTCAAAGTCCTCGTCGTCGAAGTGGCCGCTCAGCAGGGCGGCGTCGTCTTCGTCGAGCTCGTAGTCGTCCAGGCCGGCACGCAGCGAGGCCGCGCGGAGTTCCGCTTCGTCATCGTCCAGGGCGGCAAGGTTTTCAGCCACCTGGTCGGTGCCGGTGGGCGTGTATTCGTCTTCGCCGGCGCCAAAATTGCCGGAGGTTTGAGTCGTATCGCTCATTGCACTTTCCTTAGGTGGTGATCTGCCGGCGTCCCGGCTACTGCTTCATGACGTTCATGCGGGGATTCCGCGTGGGGCAGGGGCTGCCCGGTTCTTAGTACTGAGTCCTGGACATGGCGCGCTAATGCGGCCCGGATTTCGGTTCCCGCCCTGTCCATTGAAACACGCCCGGTCTCGCCGGGCCTGCGGCTGACGTTGATGGCCCCGCCGAAGCTGACATGCAGCCGCCGGCGCGGTGCGGGCACCGTGTCCAGGTGTTCGCCGCCGATTCGTGTGCCCAGGATGGCCACGGGCACCACCGTGGCGCGGGTGTTGAGCGCCAGCCAGGCGACGCCGTTGTTGATCGCCGCGGCCTCACCGCTCCCCCGCGTGCCTTCGGGAAGAATCCCGACGCACCGTCCGGCGTCGAGCAGGCTCCGGGCCGTGGCCAGCGCCGCACGGCCGCCGCGGCGGTCGACGGGCAGCTGGCCCGACGCCGCCAGGACGCGGCCGAGAAGCCCGGTGAACATCTCCTGCTTGACGAGGATATGCATGGGCCGGGGCGAGGCGCCGAACATGACGGGCCCGTCCAGGAAGCTGATGTGGTTTCCCGCGAAGATCACGGGACCGGCCGCCGGGACGTTGGAGCGTCCGGTGACCGAGGTGCGGTAGACGAGGTGGTCCAGGATCCAGCCCACGGGCCGGCTCCACGCCGTCGACCACTGGCCGGGCACGGAGTCGGGCACGGAGTCGGGCGCTGTCTCCGGCAGTCCGGCACGCCCCTCAGTCACCGTGGACGGCCCGGAGCGGAACAGGAGAGTGGTTGACCACAGTGTCCACGATGTCGAGGGCGGCCTGGACCGTCCCGTCAAAGTCCAGTTCGGAGGAGTCCAGGGTCACGACGCCGTCGGCGGCCGTGGTGAAGTTCACTACGGTGGAGTCCTTAGCATCGCGGTGCGTGACCTGGGCTGCCAGCTGCTCGGCGTTCTGGCTGCCGCCCAACTGGATGCCGCGGCGGCGCAGCCGGGCTTCCTCGCTGGCGGTCAGCAGCATCCGCACCTCGGCGTGAGGCGCGACGACGGTGGTGATGTCCCGGCCCTCCACCACCATGCGGCGGTGGTGCTTTTCGATCAGCTCGCGCTGCCGGCGGATCAGTTCCGTCCGCGCGCCCAGGGTGGTGGCGACGGCGCTGACAGCCGCGGAAATAGCGGGTTCACGGATGGCCAGGGTGACATCGTGGCCGCCGACGCGGACGTACTCTTCCTGCGGGCTCGTGCTGATTTCCAGCGGCAGCGTCTCGGCGGCTGTCTCGACGGCGGCCCCGTCGTCCAGGTCCGTGCCGCTCTGCAGGCAGAACCACGTCAGGGCGCGGTACATCGCGCCGGTGTCGAGGTAGGCCAGTTTCAGCCGCCGGGCCACCTCCTTGCTCACGCTGGATTTGCCGGAGCCGGAGGGGCCATCGATGGCAACCACAAGGCTTTTTCCGGGACGGAGCACGTCCACTGTCTCGATGAGTTCCTGGGTCATTACTGGAGTACCCGCCATCCACGGTCGTTGAGGGCTTCTATCAAAAGGTCGTGCTTGTTCGGCAGGACGGAAATTTCCACCATGCCCACATTCTGCCCCGAAGAGTGGTCGAGGCGGAGGTCTTCGACGTTGACGCCGATCTCGCCGATCTCGGTCAGCAGCTTGGCGATCTGTCCGGGAGTGTCATCCACCAGCACCGTCAGCCACGAGTATGCCTGCGGGGGTCCGCCGTGCTTGCCCGGGATCCGGGACTGGCCAGCGTTGCCTTCGCTGATCAGCTGGGCAAGGTCCAGCCTGGCGCCGGGAGCGGTCGGTGCCTCCAGGGTGCCGATCAGCCGGTTGAGGTCCTCGCGGACGCCGTGCAGGATCTCCACCACCTTTTCCGCGTTCGCGCCCAGGATCTGGACCCAGAGCGTGGGATCGCTCGCGGCGATCCGGGTGACATCCCGCAGCCCGTTGCCGGCCAGGGACAGGGCGTGCAGGGGCGTGCCCTGCAGGCGGCTGGCCACGAGCGAGGACATCACCTGCGGCAGGTGTGAGACGAGCGCCACGGCTGCGTCGTGCTCGTCGGCGGCGAATTCGGACACGACGGCGCCGAGATCGCCGGCCAGCGCACGCGCCACCCGCAGCGACTCCGGCAGAGTCTCCTCCGCCGGGCACACGACCCACGGCATGGACGTGAACAGCTCGCCGCGGGCCGCGACCGGGCCGGATTTCTCGCGCCCGGCCATAGGGTGGGTGCCCACGTAGCGGCCCAGGTCAGCTCCGCGGCTGCGGAGATCGGCCAGGATCTCTGCCTTCACGCTCGCGATGTCCACCACTACGGCGTCCGGGTAGTCCTGGAGCGCCTTGGCAACGACGTCCGCCGTGACATCCGGCGGTGCGGCCACGACGACGAGCTCGGGCGCCTCCCCCTCGAGACGCGCCAGCGGCAGGCCGGCGCCGATGTCGACGGCGACGGCCTGGTTGGTCGGAGAGGGGTCTGAGAGGAATACAGCCACACCCCGCCCCCGCAGCCCCAGCCCGATGCTGGTGCCCAGAAGCCCGGAGCCCAGGACGAGCACCGGGCCGTTCAGGTGGCCGCGGCCGTGCGTGCGGAAGGCGGACATGCTTACAGCCCCACGGAGGCCAGCAGGTGGCCGACTTCCTGCTTGCCGAGGTTGCGGATGCTGCCCTGGCGCTGGTCGCCGAGCCCGATGGGGCCGACCTTGACGCGCACCAGGCGCAGCACGGGGAAGCCGACGGCGTCGAACATGCGCCGGACGATCCGGTTCTTGCCCGAGTGCAGCACGACCTCGATCAGCACGTGGCCGGGAGTCGAGTCGACGAGCTTGAAGGAGTCCACCGAGGCGATGCCGTCCTCGAGTTCGACGCCGCCTTTGAGTTCGGCCCCCACGCCCTGCGGGAACGGCCCGCGGACCTGCACGAGGTAGGTCTTGGGCACTTCGTAGGACGGGTGCGTCAGGCGGTTGGCGAGCTCGCCGTCGTTGGTCAGGAGCAGCAGCCCTTCCGTGGCGACGTCGAGCCTGCCCACGTGGAAGAGACGTTCGCCGTGGTGGTTGCGGACAAAGTCGCTGATGCACGGGCGGCCGTCCGGGTCCTCCATGGTGGAGACAACGCCCTTGGGCTTGTTGAAGACCATGTAGACCATGTTCTCGTCCAGCTGGATGCGCAGTCCGTCGACGTGGATCACTGCCGTCTTCGGGTCGACGCGCACGCCGAGCTCGGTGACTACCTGGCCGTCGACCTCGACGCGGCCCTCGGCGATCATTTCCTCGCAGACGCGCCGTGAGGCGACGCCGGCGGAGGCCATGACCTTCTGGAGGCGGGTGCCGTCGGCGTCGTGCAGCTCAGACTGCGGCACCTCGCGGCGCGGTCCGCGGTTGCGGGCGGGTTTGCGCACCGGTCCGAGGTTCTGGCCGAAGCGTTCGCTGCCGAAGGCGCGGGGACCGGCGAACTTGGCGGCGCCGGTGCGCGGCTTGGGCTTGAGGGCCCCGGGGGTGCCGGGGGCCTTGCCGAAGCCGGGCTTGCGGGCGGCTGCCTTGCGGGCTGCTTCCTTGCCGGAAGGCGCTTTCGACTTCCAGTCAGCAGAAGCCGGACGGGCAGCCGACGGCGCGCTGTCCGGACCCTGCAGGTCCGGATCGATGAAGGCCTCTTCGCGAGGCTTGGGGTGCTTGAAGGGGCGGTCTCCGCCGCCCTTGTAGCCGGCTCCGCCGCTGCGGCCGGCGCCGGCCTGGGAGCTGCGGCCTGAACCGCCCTGTGCGCCGCGGCCTGAACCGCCTTGGGCCGGCTTTTGGCCGGAATAGCTTTGTCCGGCACTGTTGCGTCCCGAACTGTTACGTGGTGAACCCTGGCGTCCCGCCTGTGTCATGACCCGTCCTTACGTTGGTGGCCTGCGGCCGCTGTCTCCCGACAACACCCGCCGGCCGGGCAAATTGTTCTGCCCGGTGGATACTCTCGTGCAGACGTTGTGCCTGCACAGATTCTGCTGAAGTACTGCCTACATTCTTGCTGCATCGTAAAAATCCTCGATGCCTTCCAGTCCAGGAAGGTGGGGGGAAAGCTGTGGCAATTCAGCCACGGAGCCGATTCCCATCCGCTCAAGGAAATACGATGTCGTGCGGTACAGGATTGCTCCGGACTCGGGATCGGTTCCCGAATCCTCAATCAGCCCCCGCTGCGTCAGCGTCCGCACGACAGAGTCAACGTTGACTCCTCGAATTGCAGACACCCGCGCCCTTGATACGGGCTGGCGGTATGCGATGACGGCGAGCGTTTCGAGCGCCGCCTGCGTCAGCCTGGCTGTTTGGCCTTCCAGCACGAATCCGCCAACGATCTCGGCGAACTCCGCGCGGGAATAGATCCGCCAGCCTCCGGCGATATTCCGCAATTCAAAACCCCGGGGGGCGGCATTGTTGCCGACACTAATACTGCTGTGGCTGGCGACATCCGCATCCGGGGCATTAACAGTATAGCCGTTATACTCCCGCTGCAGTTCAGCCAGCAGGGTCTCGACGACGTCGACCGTCAAGTTCAGTCCGGCTGCCAGGGCCGGGGCGGTGGCCGGTTCGTCGATCACCATCAGGACCGCCTCGAGGGCCGCCCGGGCGCCCCCTGGCAGGCTCGCGACGTCCGGACCGGCGTCTGTCCCGGCTTCCGCCCCGGCCTCGCGGGCAGCGTCAGGGAATCGTTCGTTCACGGTTGGTCCTCGTATTCTTCGCTCAGGTTTTCGCTGCTCCACCCCTGGGTATCGGCGGTCCAGCGCACCGTCAGTTCGCCCAGCGGCAGCAGCTGGTCAAAGCCCACCGCGCGGTCGCGGAACAGCTCCAGCAGCGCCAGGAACCGCGCCACCACCACCAGCGTGGATTCGGCGTCGGCGATCAGCGCCCGGAAGCTCAGCGGCGTGCCCAGCCGTAACCGGTTCCCCAGCAGCTCGGCCTGTTCCTTGACGCTGACGGGCGCGCCGTGCAGGTGCGCGAGGCCCACTTCGGTGGGGGCTGCCTCCTTGGGTTTGAGGGCCGCCTCGGCCAGGGAAGCGAACTGCGCCGGGGTGTGCCGCCACAGAAGTTCCGGAAGCAGGGCAGCGAAGTGTCCCTCCAGGGCGACCTGCCGGGGATACCGCCGGGCCTCGAGCTCGAGCGTGGAGCCGATCATGCCGGCCACCTGTTTGAAGGCCTTGTACTGCAGCAGCCGGGCGAACAGCAGGTCCCGGGCCTCCAGCAGGGCGATGTCCTCATCGTCCTCGACCTCGCCCGCGGGCAGCAGCCGGGCCGCTTTGAGGTCCAGGAGGGTGGCAGCAATCACGAGGAATTCGCTGGCCTCATCCAGGGCCCACTCCTCCCCCAGCTGCTGCAGGCCCCTGATGTACTTGATGAATTCGTCAGTGACCGTGGACAGCGCCACTTCGGTGATGTCCAGCTGATGCTTGGAGATCAGGCCGAGCAGGAGGTCGAACGGGCCGGTGAAGTTGGCCAGCCTCACTTCGAATCCGGGCTTTTTCCCGGGCGGTTCTGCACTGACACCCGGTGCTGCGGTGACGGCCGGCGCTGCAGTGACGCCCGGGCCCGCGGATAGCGCGGAGTCCGCACGCGTGTCGAGCTCCGCCGGCACATCGAGATTCGTTGGCGGAGAAAAGGCGCCTGCCACGATCCTGGCTAGGGCGCGCCGCCGCGCGAGATCAGCTCTTTGGCCAGGCGGCGGTAGGCGTCGGCACCGACGTGGTTGCCCGCGTAGGTTGTGATGGGCTCGGCCGCGACCGTGGCGTCGGCAAATTTGATCGAGCGCTTGATGACCGTTTCGAAGACCTTGTCGCCGAAAGCCTCCACCAGGCGGGCGATCACCTCGCGGCCGTGCAGGGTCCGGGCGTCGTACATCGTGGCGAGCACGCCGTCGACCTGCAGGCGCGGATTGAGGCGGTCCTGGACCTTGTCGATGGTTTCCACGAGCAGCGCCACGGCGCGCAGGGCGAAGAACTCACAGATCAGCGGGATGATGACGCCGTGGGCGGCGGTGAGCGCGTTGACGGTGAGCAGGCCCAGTGAGGGCTGGCAATCGATCAGGACGACGTCGTAGTCGTCCTCGACCTTCTTCAATGCCCGGTCCAGGACCTGTTCGCGGGCCACTTCGTTGACCAGCTGCACCTCGGCGGCGGAGAGGTCGATGTTGGCCGGGAGCAGGTCCACGTTTTCCACGCCGGTCTTCTGGATGGCATCGCGGATGTCCACTTTGCGGTCCATCAGCACGTTGTACACGGTGAGGTCGAGCTCGTGCGGGTTGGTGCCCAGGCCGGCGGACAGGGCGCCTTGCGGATCGAAGTCGACCAGGAGCACGCGGCGGCCGTATTCGGCCAGGGCGGCGGCGAGGTTGATGGTGGACGTGGTCTTGCCCACCCCGCCCTTCTGGTTCACCATGGCGATGACCCGCGCGGGACCGTGGGAGGACAGCGGCGCGGGCTCCGGAAAGTCGCGTTGGGGCCGCCCGGTGGGGCCCATGACGGCGTCTTCCAGATCGAGTTCGGTGCCTTCCAGAGTTGCTGAACCCTGTTCGCTGCTCACGTATCTATCCACACTTTCGATGACGGTGATTGTCGTGCTTCATTGTGCTGCCTCCAGACTCCCAGAGCCCAGCGCGTTCCTCCCAAGGTTACAGCGCCCGACACGGTATTCGCCGGACCTTGACACTGCGCCGGAGGCTGTGCCTTGACGTTCGGGTTGAAGTCGAAGGTTGTCTCGGGGCGGGCCCGGCGGCCTGAGCGTGCCGGCAGGCACGCCGTGAGGCACGCCGGGAGACACCCAGCGAGCAGCTGAGGCAGGCAGGCGGGCGCGCGCTCCGGCGGCCCCGAACATATTGAAGTTTGTACCCCGCAGGCCTACATTGAAACGACGAGGTGGCAGCGGCTCATGCACGAACTTTCGATCACGCAAAGTCTTGTGGAGGCGGTTCTGGACCGGACCGGCGGCCGCTCCGTGACGGGCGTCAACCTGCGGATCGGACCCTTGAGCGGCGTCCTCCCGGACGCCGTGCGCTTTTGCTTCGACGTCGTTTCAGCTGACACGCCGCTGGCCGGGGCAACCCTGACGATCGATGAATCCGAGGGCCGGGCCAGGTGCCGCAGCTGCCACGACGAGTTCGTCCTTGAGGACATGTTTCCGCTCTGCCCCTGCGGCAGTGCCGATGTCGAAGTCGTCAGTGGCCGGGAACTCCTGGTCACCTCGGTGGAGGTTGCGTAGACATGTGTGCGACGTGCGGATGCGGCGACGACGCCGGCACCAGAATTTCGGACCTCGACGGAACTGTGCACGAAATTGTGCATGAAGTTGTGCACGACACCGGGCACGCTGCTGCAGCCCCGCACGAACATCCGCATCCCCACGATCACGAGCACGATCACGGTCATCCGCACGATCACGATCACGGCCATCAGCATCCGCAGTCCCCCGGGACAGCCGACGCCGGGCCCAGCCCCGCGGCGGACGGACGGACACTCATCTCCCTTGAGGAGAACCTTCTCGCCAAGAACGACCTCCTGGCTGCACGGAACCGGGGCTGGCTGGAAGGACGCGGCGTCCAGGCCTTCAATGTCATGAGTTCCCCCGGGGCCGGCAAGACCACGCTCCTGGTCCGGACCATCAGGGAACTGGCCGGCGAACTGGAGATCGGTGTCATTGAAGGTGACCAGGAGACCTCGCTGGACGCCGACCGGATCCGGTCCACCGGGCGGCCGGTGATCCAAATCAACACCGGAGCAGGCTGCCACCTGGACGCCGGAATGCTGCAGCGGGCACTGGGTGCACTGGACCCGGTCCCCGGATCGACACTCTTCATCGAAAACGTGGGCAACCTGGTGTGCCCGGCATTGTTCGACCTCGGCGAATCGGCCCGGGTCGTCGTGATCTCAGTTACGGAGGGCGATGACAAACCGCAGAAATACCCCCACATGTTCCTGGCTGCCGACCTGGTGATCATCAACAAAGCAGACCTGCTCCCCTACGTGGAGTTCGACGTCGAGCGTTGCGTGCGCCAGGCGCGCCTGCTGAATCCCGGCGTCGACGTCCTGACCCTGTCAGCTACCACCGGCGACGGCATGGACGGCTGGCTGGAGTGGATCCGGAAGAATCCCCACCTGGCGACGGCTGCCGCCGGGAGCGCGCCGCGTTCTGGCGGACTACGCGTTTGACCTGCTGACGCAACATTCGAGCCGCGGCCACAGGGCGGGCTCCGAAGGAGGCAACGATGCCTACAGCTACTGCATTGAAAGCGGAAGAAACCTTGATCCACGTCCTGTGGATCAATGCCGGACTCAGTTGCGACGGTGACTCCGTGGCCCTGACGGCGGCAACCCAGCCAAGCGTCGAGGAGATAGCCCTTGGGGCGCTCCCCGGACTTCCCAAGATTGCCATGCACTGGCCGCTGATCGACTTCGAATGCGGCCCGCAGCAAGGCGCCGACGACTTCCTCGAGTGGTTCCGCAAGGCGGACCGCGGCGAGCTGGAGCCGTTCGTGCTGGTGGTGGAGGGGTCCATCCCGAATGAGAAGCTGCACGCCGCGGGCGGCTACTGGGCGGCCTTCGGCAACAACCTCGACACCGGGCAGCCGATCACCACCAGCGAGTGGCTGGACCGGCTGGCGCCCAAGGCGACGGCGATCATCGCCGCAGGGACCTGTGCGACCTACGGCGGTATCCATGCCATGGCCGGGAACCCCACCGGGGCCATGGGGGTGCCCGACTATCTCGGGTATGACTGGCGGTCCAAGGCCGGGATCCCGATCGTGTGCGTCCCGGGCTGCCCCATCCAGCCGGACAACCTGTCCGAAACCATGACGTATCTGCTGTACCAGGCCACCGGACAGGCCCCCATGATCCCCCTCGATGAGGCGCTCCGGCCGACCTGGCTGTTTGGCCAGACGGTGCACGAGGGATGCGACCGCGCGGGCTACTACGAACAGGGTGACTTCGCCACCGAATACGGGTCCCCGAAGTGCATCGTCAAGCTCGGCTGCTGGGGACCTGTGGTCAAGTGCAACGTGCCCAAGCGGGGCTGGATGAACGGAATCGGCGGGTGCCCCAACGTGGGCGGCATCTGCATCGGCTGCACGATGCCGGGATTCCCGGACAAATTCATGCCGTTCATGGACGAACCTCCCGGCGGCAAGCTGTCGACCGCGTCGGTCATGCCGTACGGCAAGACCATCAGGACACTGCGGAACATCACGAAGCACACGCTGGACCAGGAACCCCGCTGGCGCAAACCCGGTAATGATCTGCTGACCGGCGCCAAGCGGACCTGGTAGGAACCCTAGGCAGAGAGGCAATGCAATGACTTCGACGATTCCGATGCCCTCGGCGGACGGTACCGCGGGCGAGAACCTGGTGGAGATGGCCTGGGACCCGATCACGAGGATCGTCGGCAGCCTCGGCATCTACACCAAGGTCGATTTCAAGAACAACCAAGTGGTGGAATGCCACAGCACGTCCTCGATTTTCCGCGGCTATTCCATCTTCATGCGCGGCAAGGACCCCCGGGACGCCCATTTCATCACGAGCCGGATCTGCGGAATCTGTGGCGACAACCACGCCACCTGTTCCTGTTACGCGCAGAACATGGCCTACGGGGTGAAGCCGCCCCACCTCGGCGAATGGATCGTCAACCTGGGCGAGGCTGCCGAGTACATGTTCGACCACAACATCTTCCAGGAGAACCTGGTCGGCGTGGACTACTGCGAGAAGATGGTCTCCGAAACCAACCCGTCGGTGCTGGCCAAAGCCGAGAACACGCCGGCCCCGCACGCCGCCGAGCACGGCTACCGCAGCATCGCGGACATCATGCGCTCGCTGAACCCGTTTACCGGGGAGTTCTACCGCGAGGCGCTGCAAGTGAGCCGGATGACCCGGGAAATGTTTTGCCTGATGGAGGGCCGGCATGTCCATCCCTCCACGCTTTACCCCGGCGGCGTGGGCACCGTGGCGACGATCCAGCTGATGACGGACTACATCACCAGGCTCATGCGGTATGTGGAGTTCATGAAGAAGGTCGTGCCGATGCACGATGACCTCTTCGACTTCTTCTATGCTGCGCTGCCCGGGTACGAGCAGGTGGGGCTGCGGCGGACCCTGCTGGGCTGCTGGGGGTCTTTCCAGGATCCGGAGTTCTGCAATTTCGCCTACAAGGACATGACGGAGTGGGGCCGGAAGATGTTTGTCACCCCAGGCGTCGTGGTGGACGGCAAACTCGTGACCACGGACCTGGTGCGGATCAACCTGGGGATCCGGATCATGCTGGGCTCGTCCTACTACGAGGACTGGGGCGACCAGGAAATGTTCGTCACCCGCGATCCGCTGGGCAACCCGGTGGACCGCCGGCATCCCTGGAATCAGCACACCAACCCGCGGCCGCAGAAGCGCGACCTCGAGGACAAGTACAGCTGGGTGATGTCGCCGCGGTGGAATGACGGCGAAAGCAACCTGGCGCTGGATACCGGCGGCGGCCCGCTCGCCCGGCTCTGGTCGACCGCCCTTGCCGGGTTCGTCGACACCGGCTACCTCAAGTCAACGGGCAGCAGCGTCCAGATCGAGCTCCCCAAGACTGCGCTGAAGGGCCCGGTGACCCTGGAATGGAAGATCCCGCAGTGGAGCAACACGCTGGAGCGGAACCGCGCCCGGACCTATTTCCAGGCCTACGCGGCCGCCGCCGCACTGCACTTCGCCGAAAAGGCCCTCGAGGAGATCCGGGCCGGCCGCACCAAGACGTGGGAGTCCTTTGAGGTGCCGGAGGAAGCCATCAGCTGCGGGTTCACCGAAGCTGTCCGCGGCGTGCTCTCGCACCATATGGTGATCCGCGACGGCAAGATCGCCAACTACCATCCCTATCCGCCGACGCCCTGGAACGCCAGCCCGCGCGACTCCGAGGGAACACCGGGCCCGTATGAGGACGCGGTGCAGGGCCAGCCCATCTTCGAGGAGAACGACCGCGATCATTTCAAGGGCATCGACATCATGCGCACCGTCCGCAGCTTCGACCCCTGCCTGCCGTGCGGCGTCCACATGTACCTCGGCGACGGGCAGACGCTGGACTTGCTGCACTCCCCTACGCAGTCCCTCACCGGTGAGTAGCCGGCCATGGACCGGGAGAATCTGTTGGGCTCGGCAGGCGAACGGATCAGTTCCCTCCTGGACGCGCTGGGTGCCGGCGGTCCGGTGGCCCGGGAGCGGGCGGAGGAACTGGTCCGGCAGGTGACGGAGCTGTACGGCGCCGGGCTGGAACGAATCCTGCACGTGCTCGATTCGCAGGGTGTGCTCGGGCCCGGAACAGTCTCCGCCCTCACGTCCGACCCGCTGGTGTCCGGCCTGCTGCTGATCCACGGGCTGCACCCCGTTGACCTGCCCGGCAGGGTCGCCGGGGCCCTCGACTCCGTCCGGCCCTACCTCGGCTCGCACGGCGGGGATGTTGAACTGCTCGGCATCAGCGAAGAAGGCGTCGTCCGGCTGAGGCTGCTGGGCAGCTGCCAGGGCTGTCCGTCGTCGTCAGTGACGCTCAAGCTCGCCGTCGAGGACGCGATCGAATCCGCGGCGCCCGAGGTGACCGGCATCGAAGTGGAGGAGGCGGCTCCGGCCGCCGTTCCCGCCCTCATCCCGGTCGGCGCCCTGCGCTCGCGGCTGGACGGGCTGGGCGGTCCACCCGACGCCGGCACTCGCGGTGCCGCGCCGGACTGGGCGGTCCCCGACGCCGGAACGCCGGCCTCAGGCACGTGGCAGGCGGTCCCGGCCCTCGCTGAGCTGGAGTCCGGAGCCGTGGCGGGATTCCTGGTGGCAGGCGTGGAGGTGCTCACGTGCCGGATCGGCCCGGACGTCTACGCGTTTGTGGACCGCTGCCCGCGGTGCACCCACTCCATGCCTGGCGCCTCCCTGCAGCGGGCGCTGGCGGCCCCGGTGGGCGGGGGGCTGTTGCGCTGCCCGCACTGCCGCAGCCACTTCGACGTCCGGAAGGCCGGGGCCTGCCTGGAGGACAAGGGGCTGCATCTGGATCCCCTCCCGTTGCTGCTCCGCGACGGGGTTCCCTCGGTGGCCGTCCCCACCACCGCGGACCCGCGGTGAGATGCCGGAACATGAACGCCGTGCCACGGGAACGGAGCCAGGCATGACGGCGCCAACGGGAACCGGGAGCCAGCCGGCCGGCAGCGCCGGAGTCAACAGTGCCGGAAACAACAGCGCCGGAAACAGCGCATCGGCGCTCGCCGTGCTCCGCCGGATAGCTTCCACCCGCCCGGCCCAGGCTGCCGGCGAGCGCTGCGAGATGTGCGCGGAGCCCATCCCGGACGCTCACCAGCACGTGGTGGATCTGGAGAGCCGCTCCCTGCTGTGCACGTGCCGGCCCTGCTATCTGCTGTTCACGGACTCGTCGGCCCATCTGCGCTACCGTTCCGTCCCCGACCGCTACCTCTCGTTCGAGCCCTTCGAGCTCGGCCAGGCCCAGTGGGACGAGCTGGAAATCCCGGTGGGGCTGGCCTTCTTCTTCTTCAACTCGGCCCTTGGCCGGACTGCCGCCTTCTATCCGAGCCCTGCCGGAGCCACGGAGTCGGAACTTTCCCTGGCCGCCTGGGCCTCGGTCCAGGCGACCAACCCGGCCATCAGCGTGCTCGCCCCTGACACGGAGGCCCTGCTGATCCGCTCCCCCGGCCCCGACCGGGAACGGGCGGACTGCCATCTGGTCCCCATCGATGCGTGCTACGAGCTGGTGGGCCGCCTGCGGCGGGTGTGGAAGGGCTTCGACGGCGGCCAGGAGTCCCGCCAGGAGCTCGCGGGATTCTTCGACCGGATCAGCAGCCGCAGCAGGCCCGCCCCCGCCGCGGCAGAGCCGGAGGGACGCCATGGTTGAACTCGAATTCAGCGTGCTGGACATCGCCCCGGAGCCCTATGCGGCCGCGCCCCAGCTGACCGCACGCCTGCGGATCCAGGAGAAAAGCGGCGCCGCCGTCCATGCCATGGCCCTGCGGTGCCAGGTGCGGATCCTGGCCCAGCGCCGCGGCTACGACGCTGACGAGGAAGCCGGCCTGCTGGAACTCTTTGGCAGCCGCGGACGGTGGCCCACCACGCTCAAGCCCTTCATTTGGATGCACAGCGGCGTCCTGGTCCAGGGATTTGCGGAGAGCGTCGACGTTGACCTGCCGCTGCCCTGCACGTTCGACTTCGAGGTCGCCGCAGCAAAATACCTGAACTCCCTGCGGGACGGGACGGTGCCGCTCGAGTTCCTCTTCTCCGGGACGGTTTTCACGCGGGGCGCGGCGGGCTTCGGCGTCGAGCAGGTTCCCTGGGACCGGGAATCGAGGTACGACCTGCCCGTGGCGGCCTGGCGCTCGCTGATGGACGCATTCTTCCCGAACCAGGGATGGATCCGTCTGGACCGCGACGTCCTCGCGGCCCTGGCCAGGTACAAGGCGGTCCACGGCCTGATTTCCTGGGAAGCCGCAATCGAGGGGCTGCTGGCCGGGGCGGGTGACCCGGTACCGTGAACACCGGGCTCAGCCTGGCACGCGCCGTCGCCGACGCCGTCCTTTACGAGGGGTACCTCCTGTACCCCTACCGCGCCTCCTCCGCCAAGAACCAGGCCCGCTGGCAGTTCGGCGTGCTCGGGCCGCCGGGCGCGGCAGCATCCGGTGCCGGCGAAGAACCGGACATGGCAGCGGACTGCCTCCTCCAGCCAGGACCCGCCGCCCGGGTCGACGTGCATCTGCGCTTCCTGCACCTCCAGAGACGGACCGCCGAACGCGCGGATGAAGGCGGCTTCACGCCCGTCGACGAACTCACCGTCGGCGCTTCCCGGTGGCTCAGCTGGGACGAGGCAACGGATCAGGAGATCACGCTCGGGCCGTACAGTCTCGGCCAGCTGGCCGCGGGCGTGTGTGCGCCGGTCAAGGTGCCGGCGAACGAGGACATCGAGCCCGTACTGGACACCGCCGGCACCACCGCCGGCAGGCTCGTGCGCCGGCGCCGGGAACTTCGTGGCGAGGTGCGCCTGATGGCGACGCAAGTGGCGGCGCCGGGGCGGGCCGCCGAAGCCGATGCCGCGGCCGAGCCGGCCCGCGGTCCGCTGTGGCGGCTCAGGGTCACGGTGGAGAACGCGGCGGCAGCGACCGCCGATAAGCGTTCCGCGATCGAGTACTCGTTCATCGGAGCCCATGTCCTGCTCGCCGTCCACGACGCCGATTTCCTGTCGGTGATCGATCCGCCGGGATGGGCAGCGGCGGCGGCGGCTTCGTGCAGCCAGCACCGCTGCTGGCCCGTGCTCGCCGGCCCCGAGGGGCAGCGCGATGTCCTGCTCCTGTCCCCGATCATCCTTTATGACCATCCGGCGGTGGCACCGGAAAGCACCGTGGAACTGTTCGATGCGACGGAGATCGATGAAATCCTGACCTTGCGGGTGCTCACCCTGACCGATGAGGAAAAGGCGGAGGCCCGGTCAACCGACGCCCGGGCCGCGGCAATCATCGAACGCTGCGAAAACATGACCGCAGAGGAACTCCAGCAGCTGCACGGCATCCTGCGGAATCCGCACGATGCCGTGCAACTGGCGGAGCCGCGCGGACCCGGCAGGATCGGAGCCGGCGGCTTCCCCGGCCCCGCAGTCCCGGACTATCCGGAATTTTCCGTTCCCGAGTTCTCCGTTCCCGGGTTTTCAGTTCCCGGCGACGCCGAATCAGGTACCGACGCGGGCACCGACGCCGGCACGCCGTGGTGGGATCCCGCCCGGGACGCCGCCGTGGATCCGGAATCGGACACCGTCTTCATCGACGGCGTCCCGATCTCACGCGGCAGCCGGGTGCGGGTTGTTCCGCTGCGCCGTGCCGACGCCCAGGACCTCTTCTTCGCCGGTAAGTCGGGGCGTGTCACCGGAGTCCACTTCGACGTCGACGGCGGAACGCACGTCGCGGTGGTCCTCGAGGCCGACCCCGCCGCCGAACTGCAGGAGTGGTACGGCCGGTATCTGTATTTCGCCCCCGAGGAACTCGTGCCGCTCGACGCGGCGCCGGCCCCGGACAACGGAAAGGAACCATCACCATGAAAGCTCTGGGCATCATGACAGTCGTGCTCCTGCTGGCCGCGGGCCTGGCGGCAGCCGTCGTCGGCCTGCGTTCAATTCCGGACATCAAACGCTACGTGCGCATGCGGAGCATGTGAGGCCCGGTGTGAGCGGGGTTCTCGTCGCGGGCGTGGGGAACGTGTTCCTTCGCGACGACGGATTTGGACCGGCCGTCGCCCGCCAACTGGCCGAGGAGGTTTCCGGCCTGCCCGGCTGGGCGCCGGAGGAGGTCCAGGTGCGGGACTATGGGATCCGCGGGCTGCACCTCGCCTACGATCTCCTGGACGGGGTGGATGCGCTGGTGCTCGTGGACGTGCTCCCGGCCCCGGCGGACGGGAGCACAAGCGCCGGAACGCTCCGGATCCTGAAGATCCGGACGGAGGACCTGGAAAGCGGCGGACCGCTGACGCCGGCCGGCCTTCGGGTCAATCCGGCTTTCGATCCGCATGGCATGGATCCGCTGGCTGTCCTCCGCCGTCTCCGTGTTTTGGGCGGATCGCTGCCGGAGACCTATCTGGTCGGCTGCATCGCGGCGCGAACGGACGAGGGCATGGGACTGTCCGAGGACGTGTCCCGTGCCGTCCCGGCGGCCGTGGAAGCAGTCCGCACCCTGGTCACAGCCCGGATCACGAACGCAGACGCAGCGCCCGCGAGCGCGGCTCCGGATGAAGCTGGCTGAGGAGGAACCACGGATGTGTTTGGGAATACCGGGCCGGATCATCGAAGTGATCGACGGCTACAACGGACAGCTCGCCCTGGTGGATGTGGCCGGAGTGGAGCGCAAAATCAACATTGGCCTCCTGGACGACGGCCCTTTGGCGAGCGGCACGTGGGTCCTGATCCACATGGGCTTCGCCCTGGAGCGCGTGGATCAGGATGGTGCCGACCGTGCGATGTCGGGACTTGAGCTCATGGGACGGGGCCCGGACCCCACCGACACGGTCCCGTAGCCTTCGCTCCCCACTAACCGCCCCCACTGGCGGAACTGCAGGCGCCCGCTATTCGAGGGCGATCGCGGCGCCGCGGTGCTCCACCCCGGAGTTGGCGATCTTGAGGTGGCGCGCAAAGTAGTGCCGGAGCCGGTGGAGCTGGGCGGCCGAGAGCCGGTCGCACACCCAGTCCCAGTGGAGGGACACCATGTCCCCGGGCGTGAGGTCAGCGATGAAGCCGGACCCGGCCACGGCATACTTGGCCGTCTCGATCACCGGTTCCCCCAGCGACAGCTCCATCCCGTCCCACGCAAGGGGCCGCGAGCGCACGAGGGCGCTGTCCCCTTCGACGGCCACCACCTCGCCCCACCGGATGCGGCATTGGTCAAGGACATTCAGGGCCGTGGAGGAGCGCCGGTCATCGCGCAAGAGTCCGGTCCACGGATAGATTTCCAGGACGTGGAAGCTGTGGTGCGGGACGCCGCCGGCAAGGACCCCTTCCATCAGGTGCGGGAACTGATGCCCGGTCCGTGCGCGGAAGCGGTCCTCCATGGAATTGCCGATGCTGCGCACACCCACGGTGTCCAGCAGCGTGTTTCCCACCCAGTAGGCCTCCACCACTGCGTAGTCCAGCGGGTCCGGGTTGCCGGTGGCACCGGCGATGAGCTCCAGGTACGGCCAGGCGCCGGCGAACCCCTTGGCAAGTTCGCGCAGGCCGGCGTCGGTCACCCCGGACTGGCCGTAGTGCAGCAGCGCGTCGCTGTCAGGCGGCCCGCAACTGCCCCGCGAATTCGGCGGATACGCGTAGCGGACAAACAGTTGGGCGCCGTTGATTTCCATCCCGTGGCCTCGTTTCACAGGGGATATCAGCGAGGCTAGCACCGGCGCCCCTCGGCGAACAATGCCCGCGTTGCCGGCATTGACACCCCTGCGCATTCGGCGGATGCTGTGAGGAAATGCCGCACCGGGATCCTTGCTGTGGCCGGCGCGGAGCGAATGGCCGTTGCGCGCGGTCCTTCCCGGGAGGTAGGCCGATGAGCATCCCCGAAGCCAACCGACGATCTGTACTGGCAGCGGCCCTCTACGGCGGAGGGGCGCTGTTCCTCGCTTCCTGCGCCCCGGCCGGCACATCGCCGCAGTCCGCGCCACAGTCAACGCCGCCAGCAGGCACTGCAGGTACTGCGCCAGGTTCCGCCTCCGGCGCTGCCGGGATCCAGGTCACGGACCAGCGCGGGACCGTCTTGAGTTTCGACCGCCCGGTCACCCGGGTGGTGACCATCCCCATGCCGGCCGCCTCCCTGCTGGCCGCCGTCGACCAGGGCGCCGGCCATCTCGCCGGAATGCACAACGCCTCCTGGGTGGCGATGCGCGACGGCGCCATGGGCGCCATGTACCCGGAGGCCCTGAATATCCCGCACGACATCGCCACGACCGACTTCACGCCCAATGTCGAAAGCATCCGGGCGCTGAACCCCGACGTCGTGGTCCAGTGGAGCGATGCGCAACTGACGGCACCGCTGGAACAGGCCGGGATGAAGGTCCTGGGCATTACGAACACCGGCACGCAGCAGGACGTGGACACGTGGACCGCGCTCTTCGCAACGATGCTGGGGCGCCCGGACCGGGCTGTGCAGATGAAGGCGCGCAGCGACGGGCAGCAGAAGGCCATCCAGGCCGAGGCCGCCGCCCGCGGCACCGGCGGCCCGGGCATCATCTACTTCAACCGGTTCAGCGGCGGACTCAAGGTGGCCGGGAACGGCAGCTACAACGACTTCTACATCAAGCTCATCGGGGCACACAACCCCGCCACCGGCCCGCAGGGCCTCCAGGGCAAGGGCATGGTGGGCGTGGACGTCGAACAGGTCCTTGCCTGGGATCCGGAGATCATCCTGCTCGGGAACTTCGACGACGCGATGCCCGCCGACGTCTACGGCAACCCGGTGTGGCAAAGCGTCTCCGCCGTGCGCTCCCGCCGCGTCTACAAGGTCCCGCTGGGCGGCTACCGCTGGGATCCCCCCGGCCAGGAGTCACCGCTGATGTGGCGCTGGCTCACCGATGTCAGTTTCCCCTCCGGCAACCGCTCCGCGCTGAGGAACGAGACCAACGACTACTTCGATTTCCTGTACCGCTACCGGCCATCGGCGTCGGAGCTGGACAAGATCCTGTGGACCGAAGCCAATGGCACCTCGGCCAACTACCGGCAGTTCGATGCTTCGTGAGGCCCAGCCTCTGACCACGGGACACCCTGGCGGCCGCCGGGGATCGAAGCTGCGCCGAGTCATCGGTCCCTGCCTGCTCGCAGGCGCCGTCCTGGCAGCCGTGTCCGCGCTGGCCCTCGCCAGCGGCCGCTACAACGTGTCCCTCGACCACGTCGTGCAGATCCTGGCCTCCCGAATAGTTCCCTTCGGTCCGGACCTTCCCGCGGCCGAGGAAAACGTGGTGCTGCTGGTCAGGTTGCCCAGGGTCTTGCTCGCCCTGCTGGTCGGTGGCGCCCTCGCAATCGGCGGTGCAGCGCTGCAGGCCGTGTTCCGCAATCCCCTGGTCAGCCCGGAAGTCATCGGCGTCTCCTCGGGAGCCTCCTTCGGCGGTGCCCTGGCCCTGCTGCTGGGCCTGGGCCCCGTCGCCCTCGTGGGCGGGTCGTTCGGCTTCGGGTTGCTGGCCCTGGGAATCGTCTTCCTCATCACGTCCGGGCGGGGCGGCGCCCACATCCTCATGGTGGTCCTCGGAGGAATCGTCACGGCCTCGTTCTTCTCCGCTCTGGTGGCCCTGGTGACGTATCTGGCGGACCCGTTCACCACCCTGCCCGCAATCGTCTTCTGGTTACTCGGCAGTGTCGCCACCGCTACGTGGGCGAAGGTGCTGGTGGCCCTCATTCCGATCGCTGCCGGCGGCGTCGTCCTGCTGGCCTTGCGGTGGCGGATCAATGTGCTCTCGCTCGGGGACGATGACGCCACCGCCCTGGGGCTCCGGCCGCGCCCCCTGCGCTGGGTGGTCCTCGCCGCCGTGGCCCTCATGGTTGCCGGCGCCGTCGCCGTCAGCGGCGTCATCAGCTGGGTGGGGCTGGTCATCCCGCACCTCGCACGCATGTGGGTGGGCCCGGACCACCGCGTGCTGCTGCCGGTCTCATTCCTGCTGGGCGGGGCCTACCTGATCGCCATCGACACCATTGCGCGCACCGCCACGGCCGGGGAAATCCCGTTGGGCGTCCTGACCGCCCTGATCGGGGCACCGGTCTTCTTCGTACTGCTGCGCCGGAACCGGGAAAGGATCTGGGACGGTGCTTGAGCTGCGCGGGGCAGGGTTTGGCTATTCACCGCAGAACTGGGTGTTCAAGGATCTCAGCTTCTCGGTGCCCCCGGGCACCGTGACCGCGGTCCTGGGGCCCAACGGCAGCGGCAAGACAACCCTGGTGCGCTGCGCGGCCGGCATGCTGGCCGTACGGGAGGGTGCGGTGCGCAGGTCCGAGACGGCCGGCTATGTTCCCCAGGCGCGCGGCAGCACGTTCGGCTACCCCGCCCTGGACATGGTGGTCATGGGCCGTGCCCGCCACATCGGCGTCTTCCGCACCCCCGGCAGCCGGGACAGGGCCGCCGCGCTCCACGCCATGGACCGGGTGGGGATCGCCGCCCTGGCCGACCGGCTGTTTCCGACCCTGAGCGGGGGCGAGCAGCAGCTGGTCCTCATTGCGCGGGCCATCGCCGGCGGTTCGCGGCTCCTCGTCCTGGATGAGCCGTCCACCGGGCTGGACCTAAAAAACCAGGTCCGGGTCCTCCAGCTCCTGAGGGAACTCGTGCGGACCGGGATGTCGCTGCTCGTGAGCACCCATCACCCGGACCACGCCCTGTTCCTCGCAGACTCGGTGGTCCTCATGGGCGCCGAGGGTGTGGTGACCGGGCCCGCCGGGCCGCTCCTCGCCGATGCGCAGCTTTCAGCGCTGTACGGCGTCCGCGTCAGCACCCTGAACTACGACGACGACGGCACGCCCCGGCGCACGGTGGTCACCCCGTTCGGCGCCGACGAGGGCTGATCCGGACGCCCAAGCGCCCGGCAGCTGGGTTGCCGGGCGCTTGGGCGTCATCGAGCGGTAGTGCGTGGGGTCAGGTCGCGGCCGGGGATCGCGGCCGGGACCAGGAAGGTGCAGGCGTGGGTTCAGGCGTGCGCCAGGACCGGTTGCGCCGGCTGTGCCGGTTGTGCCGGCTGTTCGGCGTCCTGTGCACCGGAGTGGCCGGCCAGCATCGTCTCTTCGTCGAACGGCTCGGCACCGGCGAGGACACGGTCCACGCGTCCGCCGTCGATCTCCTTGACCCAGGTGCCGATCAGCACCGTGGCGACGGCGTTGCCGGTGAAGTTGGTCAGGGCGCGAGCCTCGGACATGAACCGGTCGATGCCGACGATCATGCCCACACCGCCCAGCAGTTGGGGTGCGTGCGCCTGGAGCCCGGCGGCCAGCGTGGCCAGCCCGGCGCCGGTGACGCCGGCGGCACCCTTGGAAGCGATGATCATGAAGACCAGCAGGGAAACCTGGGCGCCCAGGTCCAGCGGCGTGCCCATGGCATTGGCGACGAACAGCGCGGCCATGGTCAGGTAGATGGCGGTCCCGTCCAGGTTGAACGAGTAGCCGGTGGGGACCGTGACACCCACGACCGGCTTGGACACTCCGAGGTGTTCCATCTTCGCGATCAGGCGGGGCAGCGCGGCTTCAGAGGAGGACGTGGAGAAGATCAGCAGGTATTCGCGGCCGAGGTACTTCATGAGCTTGAAGATGCTGACGCCCGCGACCGCCTTGAGCAAACCGCCGAGGATCACGACGATGAACAGGGCGCACGTGATGTAGAAGGCGCCCATCAGGGTTGCCATGCTGATGATGGCCTGGAAGCCGGTGGCACCGACCACCGCGGCGATCGCGCCGAAGGCTCCGACCGGGGCCAGCCACATGATCATGATGAGGATGCGGAACACGAGGGCCTGTCCGTAACCGACGGCCTTGAGGATCGGGGCTCCCTGAGGGCCCATCTTCTGCAGCGCGAAGCCGACCAGGATCGCGGCGAGGAGCGTCGGCAACACGGGAATGTCGCCCGGGATGATGCCCAGCAGGAAGTCAACGGTGCTGTCGGCTGCGGCCTTCTTGTTCGGATCGTAGGGGGCGAGCTTGAGGCCCTCGCCCGGGTGGATCAGGTTGCCGACCACGAGGCCGATCGCCAGGGCGAACGTGGACATGACCACAAAGTAGGCGAGCGCCAGGCCGCCGACCTTGCCGACCGTGGCCGCCTTGGCGATGGAGCCGATGCCCAGCACGATCGTGCAGAAGATCACGGGCGCGATCATCATCTTGATGAGTTTGATGAAGCCGTCGCCGAGCGGCTTGAGTGATTTGCCGACCTCGGGGAACAGCAGACCGATAACGGCACCCGCAATCACGGCGACGATGACTGCGATGTAGAGGTAGTGGGACTTGTCCAGTCCCTTGCGCTTCTTGGCCGGAGCGGCGGCCGGTGCTGCTGACTCTCCTCGTTGAGAGGCCATGGTGTTCTCCTTGGATAGGCTGGACGTGGTGCGGTCCTGGCTGTGGTCCGCTCTTGTCCTTCTTGCGTGTAACCCCATCATTGATGAGGAGGTGACGCGCATCACCCTTGCGTTCATATTGGTCATGGAAGGTGTTGATGATCCGGCGCTGGAGCATCGCCCGCAGGCTGTTTGCGGCCAATCTGCTGTTCGTGGTCGCCCTGACGGCCATCGTTGGCACGGCGGTGTTCCTCGACGCGCGCGATCACGCCTATGAGGAAGCCGGACGCCGGATGGCCGGCATCGCCACCACCGTCGCCGATGCCCCCTTCGTCCTGGCCGCGGCGGACACGGCCAATCCCACGGCCCTGCTGCAGCCGTATGCCCTGAAGATCATGAACGACGCCGACGCGGATTTCGTCACGATCATGGCCCCGGACCGTACCCGCTGGACCCACCCGCGCGATGAGGAACTGGGCAAACCGTATATCGGCTCCATCGACGCGGCCCTCCATGGCCAGGTGTTCACTGAAGTCATGGCCGGCACCCTCGGCCCGTCGGTGCGCACCATCGCCCCGGTCAAGGATGCCGACGGCAAGGTAAGGGCGCTCGTGGCCGCGGGCGTGACGGTCCGGACGGTGGACGTTGCACTCTCCGGCCGGCTGCCGGCGCTGCTGGCCATCAGCCTGGCGCTGCTGGCCGGCGGTTCGGCGGCGGCCTGGCTCCTGGGCCGGTACCTGCGCCGGGTAACCCGCGGCTGGGGCCCGGAAGAGCTGGGCCAGCTCTTCGCGTACTACGAATCGGTGCTGCATTCGGTGCGTGAGGGCGTGATCCTCATCGACCCCAAGGGCAAAGTGGTGATGTACAACGACCAGGCCGCCGAACTGCTCGGACTGAGGAAACAGTCCGCCGACGGCGTTCCCCCTCCCGGCGCGGACGGCGCCGGCGCTGCGGGGGGCGGGCGCCGGGCAGCGCCCTCCCTCGCGGAGTTACCGTTGGCCCCCAGCCTCAAGGAGCTCTTCGAATCGGGGCGGACCGCCCTGGATGAGATCCACCTGACCGGCTCGCGGATCCTCGTGGTCAACCAGGGCCCCGCGGTGGGACCCGAGCCTGCCGGCGCCCGCCAGCGTGGAGCGGTGTCCGGCGCCGCCGTCTCTGGCGCTCCTGTCTACGGAACCGTTGCCACCATCCGGGACCGTACCGAAATCGAATCCCTGGGCAGTGAACTCGAGACCATGCGCACGCTCTCGGACGCGCTCCGCGCCCAGACCCATGAGCACGCCAACCGGCTCCACACCATCGTCTCGCTCATGGAACTGGGCCGGGGCCCCGAGGCGCTGGACTTCGCCACCAAGGACCTGGAACTCAGCCAGCGCCTGAGCGATGACCTGGTGAGTTCCATCGAGGAACCGGTGCTTGGGGCCCTGATCATGGGCAAGGCAGCCGAAGCACACGAACGCGGCGTCGAACTGACCCTGAATACCGGCGGTTCGACGGCGGTGACGGGGCTGGCCGTGCAGGACCTCGTGGCCATCCTGGGGAACCTGCTGGACAATGCCATCGACGCCGCGGCCGAGGCGCCGGCACCCAGGCTCGTGGAACTGACCGTCGAGACCACCGGCTCCGCCCTGGAGATCACCGTGGAGGACAGCGGCCCCGGAATCGACCCGGCGGCCGTGGAGGACGTCTTCCGGCACGGCTTCAGTACCAAGGCCCCGGGACCGTTCGGACGCGGCCTCGGCCTGGCCTTGGTCCGCCAGTCCGTGCAGCGGTTGGGCGGTACCATGACAATCACCAGCCCGGCCGGAGCACTCTTCCGCGTCACGCTGCCGGTCACAACACCGCCGGTCACAACAGAGGGACAGCCATGAGCGAGATCCGGGTGCTCGTCGTCGAAGATGAGCCCATTGCTGCCGCGGCGCACGCCGCCTACATCGAGAGGCTGGATGGTTTCACCCTGGCCGGTTCCGCGCCCGACGGGCAGTCCGCCCTGCGCCTGCTCACCGAATTCTCTGCGGCGGGCAATCCAGTGGAGCTGGTCCTGCTGGACATGAACCTCCCGGACCTGCACGGGCTGGATATCGCACGCCGGATGCGGGCGGCGGGACTGTTCGCGGACATTATCGCCATCACCGCCGTGCGGGAGCTGAACATCGTCCGCAGCGCGGTGGCCACGGGCGTGGTCCAGTACCTGATCAAGCCGTTCACCTACGCCACGTTCGCGGACAAGCTCGCCAGCTACCGGCAGTTCCGCGAACAACTGGCCTCGCCCCAGACGGGAAAGCCCGGGACCGGGGCCTCCCAAAGTGATGTGGACCAGGCCTTCGCGAGCCTGCGGGCCCCCTCCGAAGTGTCGCTGCCCAAGGGTTTGTCCGTCTCCACCCTGGAATCAGTAAAGGACTTCATCAAGCACCAGGCCGGGGCGGTGTCGGCCAGCGAGGTCATGGAGTCGCTCGGCATGTCCCGGGTCACCGCCCGGCGCTACCTCGAGTACCTCGCCGACGCCGGCACAGTCTCCCGCGCCGCCCGCTACGGCACCCCCGGCAGGCCGGAGAACGAATACCGCTGGAACCGGCCGCAAACGTAAGTGGCTGACCATCGGGGCCGCGGGTAGCTGGCCTGCATGATCGCTGTGGAGCGTCACCGGTGGCGAGATCTTCAGCAGGCTGGCATCCCCACTGACCGTCTCGCAGCCCGACTGGCAACTTGCGGGAAAAGCCATCAAGCTAGTCAGGGAGTAATTGGGGGAAGCGCACTCACGCCGCACAGGAAGGCCCCGCAATTCCGCGACCAAAACGGCAACTCAGTCCACTGATCCGCAAGTACCTCAAGGCCAGCGATCCCGCCCGCGCAGATCCCAGACGGCCCGGCCGGCTACAGCCGGCCACCGGGCGGGAGGGGGCGCCCCTTCTCGGCGATGGCCATGTTTACGTGATGAAGTATGGGAAGGAATACCACACGGCGTGGTGCCAGGTTGTGGCCGACAAATGGGACCACGCCCCCAGAGGACTGCGCGTCATCCTGTTGGCCGACGTCACGGCACGGACCCGGTGCCAGAAATGCGACCGGATCGTCAAAGCACCCAGGGCCACGACCGCGCAGGCAGACCACCTGCAACCCCAGCCCACCGCGGCCCCCCTGCCGCCTGACGCGGTCATCCCGCTTACAGTCGTCGGTGCCGCCCATGGGATCCTCTTTCTGGCGGCCCGTCCTGAACATCAGGAACGTCTTCAGCAGACCGCGGTGGAGCCGGCGACCCCACTGCTTGTGGACGGGCGGCGGGACGGCTTGGTGGTGCGGGTGGACGCCGTCCGCGACGAACCACTCCTGGTCATCCAGTTGGACCCCAGGGCCACGTTCCGGGATGTCCCTTACCAGACGCGCCTGCGTTATCCACTGCAGCGCTCTGCGACCAAACCCTATGCCGTGGAATCCGTAGAAACGGCGCCGCGGCCATAGCGTTCGGCTCCCCCGCTACTCGGTGGCGGCAGGGCGCAGGGTCTCGAGCAGCGCCTCGATCACGCCGGCGTCCTCGATCGTGGAGGGCACCACGTAGTTCTCGCCGTCGGCGATCTGGCGCATGGTCTTGCGCAGAATCTTGCCCGAGCGGGTCTTGGGCAGGGCGTCCACCACGGTGACGTGCTTGAAGTCCGCCACGGCCCCGATGTCGCGCCGGACCAGGGCGATCAGGTCCTTGGCCAGGATGTCCTCCTCAACGTCCACGCCGGATTTGAGGACCACGTAGCCGCTGGGACGCTGGCCCTTGAGCGGGTCGGCGAGGCCGATCACCGCGCATTCGGCGACCGCCGGGTGCTGGCCGATCACCTGTTCCATGGCCCCGGTGGAGAGCCGGTGCCCGGCGACGTTGATGATGTCGTCGGTGCGGCCCATGACAAAGACATAGCCGTCCTCGTCCCGGTAACCGGAGTCGCCGGTGGCGTAGTAGCCCTCAAACGCCTGCAGGTAGGAGGAAATGTAGCGGTCGTCGTTGCGCCAGAGCGTGGTGAGGGTGCCGGGCGGCAGCGGCAGGCCCAGGACGATGTTGCCTTCCGTGCCGGCCTCGACGTCCCCGCCCGCGCCGTCGACGATGTTGAGCCGGAAGCCGGGCATCGGGACACTCGGCGAGCCGGCCTTGATCGGCAGTCCGCCGAGGCCGCGGGGGTTGGCGCAGATGGCCCAGCCCGTCTCCGTCTGCCACCAGTGATCGACCACCGGAACTCCGAGCACCCGGGAGGCCCAGTGGAACGTGTCGGTGTCCAGCCGCTCGCCGGCCGCGAACAGGGTGCGCAGGCTGGAAATATCGTACTTGTCCAGGAGCCGGCCCTCCGGATCGGCCTTGCGGATGGCCCGCAGCGCGGTCGGCGCCGTGAACAGCACGTTGACCTTGTGGTCCTGGATGACCCGCCAGAAGGCGCCGGCGTCGGGCGTGCCCACCGGCTTGCCTTCGTACAGCACGGTGGTGGCACCGGCCAGCAGCGGCCCGTACACAATGTAGGAGTGGCCCACCACCCAGCCGACATCCGAGGCGGTCCACATGACGTCGCCGGGGCCGACGTCGTAGAGGTTTTCCATCGTCCATTTCAGGGCCACGGCGTGGCCGCCGTTGTCCCGCACCACGCCCTTGGGCGAGCCGGTGGTGCCCGAGGTGTAGAGGATGTACAGCGGGTCCGTCGCCGCGACGTCCACCGGCGCGGCCGCCACGGCGGAAGCCATCTCGGCGTCCCAGTCGAGCCACCCGGGGTGCCCGGCCGCCATGGAGGAAACAGACGAACCGAAGCCCTCCCTTGCCTTGACCAGGACGGGCGTGTCCGGGGCGCCGGCGATGCCGAGGGCCTCGGCGACGGCGGGCAGGTATTCAATCCGGCGCGACGGCTCGATGCCGCCGGACGCCGTCACCACCGCCGCCGGGGCCGCGTCGCGGATGCGGGCGGCGAGTTCCTTGGGGGCGAACCCGCCGAAGACGACCGAGTGCACGGCGCCGAGCCGGGCGGTGGCGAGCATCGCGATCGCCGCCTCGGGGATCATCGGCATGTAGATCACCACACGGTCGCCCTTGCCGACGCCGCTGCGGCGCAGGACACCGGCGAACCGGGCCACGAGGTCGGTCAGTTCCGCATAGGTGTAGCTCTGCCGGGTGCCCAACATCGCAGAGTCGTAGACCAGGGCGTCCTGCTCGCCCCGGCCCTGGGCGACGTGCCGGTCGAGGGCGTTGTACGACGTGTTCAGGACCCCGTCCGGAAACCAGTCGTAGAGCGGCGCCCGGCCAGCATCAAGGGCCTTCCGCGGAGGCGTCTGCCAGGAGATCCCGCGCGCGGCCTCCAGCCAGAACTCTGCGGGATGTTCCAGGCTCCGTTCGTAGGCGGCCCGGTAGCTCTTGGTGACCATGACGTACATCCTGTCCACGACGTTGTGATGCAGCCATGGTAAACCGGGGCAGACCGGCGAAACAAGGCTTATGTATACAGAACTCAGCCATTTCTCCGCTGCAACCGCAAATTACTGGGCAAAGCAGTGTTGCGTGTATACACTATTGGTGTTCCACCCCGACAAAGCCACCACCGAAGGAGGCAGGATGCGCGCCAGCGACAAGGCCTACGCGGCCCTGCGCGACGACATCATCGAATGGCGCCTCCTGCCCGGAACCGTGCTCGCGGAGGTGGAACAGTCGGCGCGCCTCGGCATCTCCCGCACCCCGCTGCGGGAGGCCCTGAGCCGGCTCACGGCCGAAGGGCTGACGACGACGGCGGGCGGGCGCGGCGTCGTCGTCACCGACATTTCCCTGGACGACATCGACGAATTGTTCGAACTGCGCGAAACCCTCGAAGGCAGGGCCGCCGCCCTGGCCGCCGAGCGCGGCGACCCCGCAACGTTCGATGCGCTGCGGCGCGAACTGCTCCAGGCGCCGGAACTCATCGGCGGGCAGGATCCGGCCCTGCACGACTACTACGGGCTGGTCGGACGGCTGGACGCGGCCATCGACGCCGCCATCTCCAACGCCTACCTCGTCCAGGCCATGCGCAGCCTCCGCGTCCACCTCGTGCGCGTCCGGCGCCTGGCCGCCGACGATGCCGCCCGGCTCACGGCCGCGGCCACCGAGCACGCGGCCATCGCCGAGGCGATCGCAGCCGGGAACCCGCGCCTGGCCGAGGCCGCCACCACGCTTCACCTGCACCGCAGTCTTTCGCACGTCAAAGCCACCCATACACCTCAGCAAAGGGAGCACCATGGTTAAGGAACACCACGTCCGCGTTTACAAGAGCGAAGAAAACCTGGGCCGCGAGGACCAGCTCGCCTACAAGATCGCCAAGGTCGCCGCGGATCCCGTGGAGGTCACCGATGAGGTCACCGACATGGTGATCAACCGGATCATCGACAACGCGTCGGTGGCGATCGCGTCGCTGAACCGCGCCCCGATCGTCGCGGCCCGCGCCCAGGCCCTCACCCACGGCCCCAGCACCGGCGGCAAGGGCTCCAAGGTCTTTGGCATCGAGGAACGCGTCTCCCCCGAATGGGCCGCCTGGGCCAACGGCGTCGCGGTCCGTGAACTCGATTACCACGACACCTTCCTGGCCGCGGATTACTCGCACCCGGGTGACAACATCCCTCCGATTCTGGCCGTCGCCCAGCACGTCGGCTCCAGCGGCCGGGACCTGGTCCGCGGGATCGCCACCGGCTACGAGATCCAGGTCAACCTGGTCAAGGCCATCTGCCTGCACAAGCACAAGATCGACCACGTGGCCCACCTCGGCCCGTCCGCCGCCGCCGGCATCGGCACACTGCTGGGCCTCGACGTCGAGACCATCTTCCAGTCCGTCGGCCAGGCGCTGCACACCACCACCGCCACCCGGCAGTCCCGCAAGGGCGAGATCTCCACCTGGAAGGCGCACGCCCCCGCGTTCGCCGGCAAGATGGCCGTCGAATCCGCGGACCGGGCGATGCGCGGCCAGACCTCCCCCGTGCCGATCTACGAGGGCGAAGACGGCGTCATCGCCTGGATGCTGGACGGCCCGGATGCCTCCTACATGGTGCCGCTGCCGACGCCCGGCGAGGCCAAGCGCGCCATCATGGACACCTACACCAAGGAGCACTCGGCCGAATACCAGGCCCAGGCGTGGATCGACCTCGCCCGCAAGCTCAACGGCGAACACCCCGAGGTCACTGACCCGGCCAACGTCGAGTCCGTGCTGATCAAGACCAGCCACCACACGCACTACGTGATCGGCTCCGGCGCCAACGACCCGCAGAAGTACGATCCCACGGCCAGCCGCGAGACGCTGGACCACTCGATCCCGTACATTTTCACCGTCGCCCTGCAGGACGGCACCTGGCACCACGTGGACTCCTACGCCCCGGAACGCGCCGCCCGCCCCGACACCGTGGAACTCTGGCACAAGGTCACCACGGTCGAGGACCCGGAATGGACCCGGCGCTACCACTCCCTGGACATCGCCGAGAAGGCCTTCGGCGGCACCGTGGAGATCACGCTCAAGGACGGCACGGTCATCACCGAGTCGATCGCCGTCGCCGACGCCCACCCGCTGGGCGCCCGGCCGTTCGCCCGGGAGCAGTACGTCAACAAGTTCCGCACCCTCGCCGCCGGCCTGGTGGCCGATGAGGAGATCGAGCGCTTCCTTGCCGCCGCCGCGCGGCTCCCCGAGCTCGCCGCCGGCGAGCTGGACCAGCTGAACATCCAGGCCGCCGACGGCGTGATCGACCTCGCCGGCGCCCCGAAGGGACTCTTCTAAATGTTGTATTCGAAGGTCACACCGGAACAGAAGCGGATCCGGTTCCGCGAACTCCTCGCCTCCGGCACCATCGCCCAGTTCCCCGGCGCGTTCAACCCGCTCTCTGCGCGGCTGATCGAGGAAAAGGGCTTCGCCGGGGTGTACATTTCCGGCGCCGTCCTCGCCAATGACCTGGGCCTGCCGGACATCGGGCTGACCACCCTGACGGAGGTGGCCACCCGCGCCGGGCAAATCGCCCGGATGACGGACCTGCCGGCAATCGTCGACGCCGACACCGGCTTCGGCGAGCCTATGAACGTGGCCCGGTCGGTCCAGGAACTCGAGAACGCCGGCCTGGCCGGCTGCCACATCGAGGACCAGTTCAACCCCAAGCGCTGCGGCCACCTCGACGGGAAGAACGTCGTGGACCTGGAGACCGCCACCAAGCGGATCCGGGCCGCGGCCGACGCCCGCCGCGACCCGAACTTCCTGATCATGGCCCGGACCGACATCCGCGCCACGGACGGGATCGAGGCCGCCCAGGAGCGCGCCAAAGCGCTCGTGGAAGCCGGCGCGGACGCGATCTTTCCCGAGGCGATGAAGGACCTGGCCGAATTCCAGGCCATCCGCGACGCCGTCGACGTCCCGATCCTGGCCAACATGACCGAATTCGGCCAGAGTGCCCTGTTCACCGTGGAGGAGCTGGCCGGCGTCGGCGTCAATATGGTCATTTACCCCGTGACGCTGCTCCGTAGTGCCATGGGCGCTGCGGAGCGTACTCTGGAATCGATTAAGGCCGACGGAACCCAGGAGGCACAGGTTGGAAGCATGCTGACCCGTGCGCGTTTGTACGATCTCGTTGATTACGAGGCTTACAACCGTTTCGATACCGGAGTCTTTAATTTCCAGATCCCCGGCAAGTAAGCCCCGCACAGAACCTCCGGCACGTGCCGGTATACAGGCGTTAGGAACAAAGGAGTTTCAGCATGGCTGAACAGGATATTAAAAAGGGCCTCGCCGGCGTCGTGGTGGACTACACCGCGGTCTCCAAGGTCAACCCGGACACGAACTCGCTGCTGTACCGCGGCTACCCTGTCCAGGAACTGGCTGCCAAGTGCAGCTTCGAGGAAGTCGCGTACCTGCTCTGGAACGGCGAGCTGCCCAACGCGGAGCAGCTCGCGGAGTTCACCGCCGCCGAACGCGCCGGGCGTGCCCTGGATCCGGTCGTCAAACAGGTGATTGACGCGCTGCCCACCACCGCGCACCCCATGGATGTCTGCCGGACTGCCACCTCGGTGTTGGGGGCCCGGCACCCCCTCGCCGAGGACGCCTCGCGCGAAGCCAACCTGGCCAAGGCCATCGATCTGTTCGCGGCAATGCCGGCCGTGGTGGCCTACGACCAGCGGCGCCGGCGCGGCCAGGCCGTGGTGGAACCCCGCGATGACCTGGGTTACGACGCCAACTTCCTCTGGATGACGTTTGGTGAGGAAGCCGTCCCCGAAGTAGTCGACGCATTCAATGTCTCCATGATCTTGTACGCCGAGCACTCCTTCAATGCCTCCACTTTCACGGCCCGCGTGATCACGTCCACGCTCTCGGACCTGCACTCGGCCGTGACCGGCGCCATCGGCGCCCTCAAAGGCTCGCTGCACGGCGGGGCCAACGAGGCCGTCATGCACACCTTTGACGAGATCGGCATCCGGCCGGAGGAATCACTGGAGGACGCCCACGTCCGGGCCAAGGCCTGGATGGAGGACGCCCTGGCCCACAAGAAGAAGGTCATGGGCTTCGGCCACCGCGTCTACAAGCACGGCGACTCCCGGGTGCCCACCATGAAGGCCGCCCTGGACAAGATGATCGCGCACTACGGCCGGCCGGAGCTGCTGGGCCTGTACAACGGGCTCGAAACGGCGATGGATGAGGCGAAGGGGATCAAACCGAACCTCGACTACCCGACCGGACCCACGTACCACCTCATGGGCTTCGACACCGCCACCTTCACTCCGCTGTTCGTCGCCAGCCGCATCACGGGCTGGACGGCGCACATCATGGAGCAGCTGGATTCGAACTCCCTGATCCGGCCGCTGAGCGAGTACAACGGCGTCGAGGAACGGCACCTGGCTTAGCAGGGCTTCCTGCGGGACGCGCGGGACCGGACAGCCGGCACGGGCCGGCCACCTGTCAACAGGTGGCCGGCCCGTGCTGTTTGCGCGCGGACTTCAGCGCCGCGGGATCCGGACCGACGCGACGGTCTCGTTGTCCTCGTTGAGGACCACGACGACGTCGATCGTTTCGCCTGCCAGTGCCGGGGGCAGCCAGTGCCCCGCATCCTGCCACATCCGCTCGAGTGGCAAGAACGCTGCGTCGAACCACTCGGGCGTAATTTCCGGGCTCTCGGCGGGTTCGCCTTCCCACCGCCGGGTGGTGAAGAGCCGGCACGACATGTTCCAGTCGGGTCTGGCGGGAAAGATGAACTCGACGATGCCGGCGTGGGCCAGGTCCTCTTGGAGCACCACGATGCCGGCCTCTTCCCAGACCTCACGGACCACTGCCTCGGCGTCGCTCTCCCCCGGCTCCACGTGGCCGCCGATGCCCACGATTTTGCCGATGCCGAAGCCGGTCCTCTTCAGGCCCAGCAGCACCTCGGTGCCGGTCCCAGCATCACGGAGCGGGAAGCAGAGAGTGACTGGCGTGAGCTTCATGTGCTCAACCCTATAGCTGGAGCAGGCTGCCGGCGCTATCCGGCGGCCGGACCGTCGCCGACAAGCTGCGGCCTCAGTTCGACGGGTATCCCCTTGTCCGCGAATTCCTTGTCCATGGCCTGCTGCGGTGTGATTTGCTGCCCGTTTTGCGAGACATCATTGTTCAAAGCCTGGAACTTCCAGGTGAAAACGCTGGACCATTCCTGCCGGAAGTCGCAGAGGAAACGCCCGTTCTGCAATTTGGCAATCTGATACCACGCATTGCCGCCGTCGAGCCCGAGCGCCCGGACCCCTTCATCCGAGATGGAATACGCGAGCCAGCCATCGGCACAGCCCAGCACCGTGTAGTAAGCCTGCTCTGCGGCGGGAATCGGTTGGATTGCCCGTTGCTGGTCATTGCGCTGCTGGTCGACGTTCGCCATGGTGCAGTCGACGCCGCCGGTGCTCAAGGCTCCGGCTGCGGCACTGGCTGTGGGGGACGATGCGGCCGGTGAGGCAGTGGACGGGGTTGGGGACGACGGCGACGGGCTGGCGGAGACCGACGGCGCCGGGATGCCCGTCCGGGCCGGCCCGGGTGCTGGCTGCGGCATCAGATTGCCGCCGACAACCACCGCGCCAACGACGGCCGCAGCGGCCAGCACAGTCGCGGCCGCAGCCCGCACGGCATTGCGTCGTGCCGGAGTGCGCCCTGCCAAACGGACGATATTCGGATCCGTGGAAAATACGATCGAGCGGGCAGGGTCGCTTCCGGGCTCTGCTCCCGGCGCTCCCACCCGAGGTTTCGCATCCTTCATGAGCTGTTCGATGCGGTCCATGGCTAGTCCTTCCGTTCGGTCATCAGATGTGAAGGGGCAGTTTTCGCGAACGCCCGGCGTGCACGGTGCAGGCGAACCGCTGCAGCGGAAGAAGAACATCCCAGCGTCTGCGCCAGTTCAGCGATGGTCAGCTCGTCCCAGTAGCTGAGCATGAGGACCTCGCGGTCCCGCTCCCCTGAGCTGAACCAGCACCTCTGCCACGGCGGCCCGTTCTTCATCGTTCGGCTCGGGGACTTGGTGGCGGACCTCATCTTTGAGCCGTTCGATAAGTTCCTGGCGGCGACGGCGGCCCTTGTATTCGTTGCCGATCACATTCCGGGCCGTCGCCAACAGCCAGCCAATGCCGGGCGGTTCGGCGAGCTCCTTTTCCCAGGCAATTCTGAAGACGTCCGCAGCCAGTTCCTCGGCGCGGTGCCGGTCACTGATACGGCAGGCAATGTAGCGGTATACCCGCGCGGAGTGCTGAGTGTGCAGATCAATGAATGCTTGCTCTTTGGCAGCCAACATGGTGGTTCCCCCGGACATCGGATGACTTCTTCCTGATGTGTAAGTGTCCCGTGATTGGTGTTTTCTTACACGGACCGGCAAAAAAGTTTGCAGGAGCCGGCGCACTGTGCCGGAACCGGCGGACTGTCCCTTAGCCCAGGGCGCGCGGGTGCGCGGCGGCGTAGATCTCCCGCAGCGTATCGGCCGTCACCTGGGTGTAGACCTGCGTGGTGGTCACCGAGGCGTGCCCCAGCAGTTCCTGGACCACCCGGACATCGGCGCCGCCTTCGAGCAGGTGGGTGGCGAAGGAGTGCCGCAGCGTGTGCGGCGAAACGTCTTTGGTGATGTGGGCCTTGTCCGCCGCCGCCTTCAAAATGGTCCAGGCGCTTTGCCGGCTGATCCTGCCGCCGCGGGCGTTGAGGAACAGGGCAGGGGTGCCCTTGCCTTTGGCGGCCAGCAGGGGCCGGCCGCGGACGAGGTAGGCGTCCAGGGCGCGTGCCCCATAGGACCCAAGCGGGACGAGGCGTTCCTTGGAGCCTTTGCCGAAGAGCCTGACGATCGCGGGCCCGTCGCTTCCATCTGACTCGCCGGCGGTGTGCAGGGAGATGTCGTCAACATCCAGGCCCACGGCTTCGCTGATGCGGGCACCGGTGGAATAAAGGAACTCGAGCAGCGCGCGGTCGCGCAGGCCGGTTGCCGTATCCGTACCGGCCGCCTCCAGGATCCGGGTGACCTCGTCGACGCTGATGGCCTTGGGCAGCCGCTTGCCGGGCATGGGCGGGTGGACGTCGTTGGCCGGGTCGGTGGACGTGACGCCTTCGAGGGCCCAGAACTTGTGGAGTCCGCGCACGGCCACCACCGTCCGGGCCGCCGAACGGATGCCCAGGGCCGAGCCGCCGTCGGACCCGTCGGAGAGCGCCTGAACGAAGCCGGTGACGTCGTGCCGGGTGATCTCGGCCGGGCGTTCCCGGCCGGCGTGGGCCAGATGCCTGGCGTAGCGGGCCAGGTCCCGCCGGTAGGCGGAGAGGGTGTTGGCCGCGAGGCCCCGCTCCACGCCCATGTGCTGCAGGTAATCAGTGATTGCGCGGTCGATCGCCGTCAACGGCCGGGCGGGCGGGCGCCCGGGGGCAGCTGCCTGCGCCGGGGCCGGATGGTGAACAGGAGCCGGCGGCTCGGCAATCAGCGGTTCCACTAGCGGCGCTGGCTGGGATGGGCGGGCCAGGGCGCGTCGGCCGGGCGGAGGCTCTCGAAGTTGCCCGCGCGGGCGGCGGCAGCGGCCAGGACGCCGACGACGGCGGACGGGTTGTGCAGGCGGCCGTCAAGGACCGCCTGCACGGCCTCGTCCAGCGGGGTCCAGTGCAGTTCGATTTCGGCTTCCTCGTCGGTGCGGACGTGCCGCTCATGTCCGGGCACCTCGCTCAGGCCGCGGGCCAGGTAGATGCGGATGGCCTCGCTGGAGGAGCCCGGGGAGTTGAAGAAGTCGGCCAGCACGTTCCAGCGGTCCGCGACGAGGTCCGCTTCCTCGGCCAGTTCGCGGGCGGCCCCGACGACGAAGTCCTCCCCTTCGACGTCAAGCAGCCCGGCGGGGATCTCCCAGAGGTCCATGCCGACGGGGTGCCGGTACTGCCGGAGCAGCAGCACGTCGCCGTCGTCGTTCATCGGGAGAACCGCCACCGCGCCGGGATGGTCGATGTAGTCCCGGACCAGGGTGTCGCCGTCGTCGTTGAGCTGGAAGCTGTCGCTGACGACGTCCCAGATCCTGCCTTCGTACACCTTCCGGGATGACAAAAGACGGCGCGGGCTCGGCTCATCCGAAACCTGCCGTGCAGCATTGGGGGTCTCAGACATACCGGGCATCGCGCCGTCCTTTGATTCAGTTGGAAATTACTTGGACACTGCTGCCGACGAAGGCTTGGGCGCGGGTGCCGGGGCATCGGCCTTGGCGCTGCTGCTTGCAGCGGGCGCGCCGTTGGCGGCCCGCTGGTGCCCTAGGGCAGCCTCGATCAGGCCCGCGAACAGCGGGTGCGGGCGCGTGGGCCGCGAGCTGAGCTCGGGGTGCGCCTGCGTGGCCACGTAGTACGGGTGGACGTCGCGGGGAAGTTCCACGAACTCGACCAGCTTGCCATCGGGCGACGTTCCGGAGAACGACAGACCCTTGGCGGCGATCTGGTCGCGGTACTTGTTGTTGACCTCGTAGCGGTGGCGGTGCCGTTCGCTGACCTTCGTGGCGCCGTAGGTCTCGGCGACGACGGAGCCTTCGTCGAGCTTGGCTTCGTACAGGCCCAGGCGCATGGTGCCGCCGAGGTCGCCCTTGCCGTCAACGATGTCCAGCTGCTCTTCCATCGTGGCGATGACGGGGTACTTGGAGTCCGGCTCGAACTCGGACGAGGATGCTCCCTCGAGGCCGACCACGTTGCGGGCGTACTCGATCACCATGCACTGCAGGCCCAGGCACAGGCCGAGGACGGGGAGCTTGGTTTCGCGGGCGTACTTCAGGGCGCCCAGTTTGCCTTCCAGGCCGCGGATGCCGAAGCCGCCCGGAACGCAGATGGCGTCGACGCCGGCCAGGGACTGCACGGCGCCTTCGCGGGTTTCGCATTCGTCCGAGGGGACCCAGCGGATCTTGACCTTGGTGTCGTTGGCGAAGCCGCCGGCACGCAGGGCCTCCGTGACCGACAGGTAGGCGTCCGGCAGGTCGATGTACTTGCCCACGAGCGCGATCTCAACTTCGTGCTTCGGGTTGTGGACGGCGTCGAGCAGCTTGTCCCAGCTGGTCCAGTCCACATCCTTGAACGGCAGGTCCAGGGCGCGGACGATGTACGAATCCAGGCCCTGGGAGTGCAGGGTCTTCGGGATGTCGTAGATGCTCGGTGCGTCCGGGCAGCCGATCACGGCGTCGATGTCGACGTCGCACATGCGGCCGATCTTGTCGCGCATCGGCTGCGGGACCTCGCGGTCCGAACGGATCACGATTGCCTCGGGCTGAATGCCGATGGAGCGCAGCGCGGCAACGGAGTGCTGCGTCGGCTTGGTCTTCAGCTCCTGCGACGGGCCGATGTACGGCACGAGGGACACGTGGAGGAAGAACACATTTCCGCGGCCGATGTCCTGGCGGACCTGGCGGGCGGATTCGAGGAACGGCTGGGACTCGATGTCGCCCACCGTGCCGCCGATTTCGGTGATGATGACGTCGGGGGCGTTCTTGCCCTCGGCGGGAAGCCGCATGCGCCGCTTGATCTCATCGGTGATGTGCGGGATGACCTGGACGGTGTCGCCGAGGTATTCGCCGCGGCGTTCCTTCGCGATGACGGTCGAGTAGACCTGGCCGGTTGTGACGTTGGCCGATCCTTCAAGGTTTTCATCGAGGAAGCGCTCGTAGTGGCCGATGTCCAGGTCCGTTTCGGCGCCGTCGTCAGTGACGAAGACTTCGCCGTGCTGGAAGGGGTTCATCGTGCCCGGATCCACATTCAAATAGGGATCGAGCTTTTGCATTGTTACAGACAAACCGCGTGCCCGCAGGAGGTGGCCGAGGCTCGAAGCCGTCAGTCCCTTACCGAGCGAGGACGCTACACCACCGGTGACGAAGATGTGTTTGGTCGTCTTGGACGAGCCCGGAAACCGGGAATTTACACGAGAGTTTGATCGCTGCACCACGGGGTTTGAGCTTATCATCAATTCGGCCTTCCACGGGTTCCTTGGCGGGATCCCGATGTGATTGTTGTCCTAGCAGCGGTCCTTGCGGGATTCCTTGCGGAGGTCCCTCCGGGCCGCCTAGCTCTGCGGGAGGAGTTTGGCGTCGTCCAGCAGCTCCTGGGCGTGGGCCTGTGCTGATTCGGAGTCCTCTTGGCCGGCCAGCATGCGGGCCAACTCGCGGACGCGCTCGGCCTCGTCCAGCAACTGCACGTCGCTGGAGGTGAAGCCGGTGGCAGTAGCGCCGTCAGCGCCCCGCACGGAGGTCTTGGTGACCCTGATGTGCTGGTTCGCGAACGCGGCCACCTGCGGCAGGTGGGTCACTACGAGGACCTGGACGTGCTGGGCCAGCATCGCCAGCCGGCGCCCGATCTCGACGGCGGCACGGCCGCCGACGCCGGCGTCGACCTCGTCGAAGACAAACGTCGGGACAGGGTCGACGGCGGCCAGCACCACCTCGATGGCGAGCATGACGCGGGAGAGTTCGCCGCCCGAGGCGCCTTTGCCCAGCGGCCGGGCCGGAGCGCCGGAGTGCGGCTGCAGCAGGAAGGAGATCTCATCGGCCCCGAACGGTCCCAGCTGGCCTGTGGGCTCCACGTTGATGACCAGGGTGGCATCTGCCATGGCCAGCGCCGTGAGCTCGGCGCTGACCCGCGCGGAGAGGTCCTTGGCTGCCTTCGTCCGGGCCTTGCTGATCGCGGCGGCCTTCTTGCGGAGCTCGGTTTCGGCCCGGGCGACCTCGGCGTCCAGCGATTCGATCCGGGTGGAGTCGTCCTGAAGTTCCTCGTGCCGGGCCCGGGCCTCCGCGGCCCAGACCAGCACTTCGTCGATGCTCGGCGCGTACTTGCGGACCAGCTTGGCCAACGCGGCCCGGCGGTCTTCGATTTCGGCGAGCCGTTCCGGGCCCTCCGTGTCAAGGGCGGCCTGGTAGCTGGCGAGTTCCGCGGCAATGTCGTTGAGCAGGAAACCGACCTCGGCCAGCCGTGCCGCGGCAGAGCCCAGCTCCTCGTCGTGTTCGGCTACGTGCTCCAGGGTGCGTTTGGCAGCGTCCACGAGGGTGGTGGCGTCGGCTTCTTCACCGAAGTCCTCGGCGATGAGCGCCTGGTGGGCGGTGCTGGCCGCGATCCGCAGTTCCTCGACGTTGGCCAGTTTCACGGCCTCGGCCTTGAGGGCATCATCCTCCCCCGGCTGCGGGTCCACGGCGTCGATCTCGGCCAGGGCAACCTGCAGCGACTCGGCCTCGCGGAGGCGTTCACGCGCGGCACTGCGCAGGGAGTCCAGTTCGCCCTGGCTGGCATGCCAGTGGGTGTGGAGGTCCTGATAGGCGGCAAGTGCGGCCGCAAGGCTCTCGCCCGCGAACTTGTCCAGGGCGCCGCGCTGCGCCACTGGGCTTTTGAGCCGGATCTGGTCTGACTGTCCGTGCACCACCACGAGGGTTTCGCCAATTTCGGCCAGCACCCCGACCGGCGCGGCACGTCCGCCCAGATAGGCGCGGCTGCGGCCGTCGGCTCCGACGCTGCGGGCAAGCAGCAGTTCCACACCGCCGTCGAACTCCTCCACCTCGGCCCCGGCTTCCCGGGACCGCGCGACGGCAGCGTGGCCCGCGTCGAGCTTCAGCACGGCCTCGGCCGAGGCGCTCTTCGCGCCGCTGCGGACGGCGCCGGCGTCGGACCTGGCGCCGAGGAGCAGCCCGACGGCGGTGACCACCATGGTCTTGCCGGCGCCGGTTTCACCGGTCACCACGCTGAGGCCCGGGCCCAGCGGCAGGGTGGCGTCGGTGATGACGCCGAGGTCGCGGATACGCAGTTCTTCAAGCATGGTTCACTTCGCAGTCGAGGGGTCGGGCCCGTCAGCAGTTCCCTCGTGGCGCGGCGAGGGCAGCGGCGGCATGGGACGGGGCGTGCGGATGATCGGGAGGGGGCCGGTGTGGATGGCCCGGGTTTGGGGCACGGGGCCGCGCCAGCCCTGGATGGGGAGCTGGAACTTGCGCACGAGCCTGCCCGAGAAGGGGGTCTGGTGTGTCCTGGCCAGCCGGACGGGCGTCGCGGAGCGGGTCACTTCGACGCGCGCGCCGGGCGGCAGATCCACCGAGCGGCGGCCGTCGCACCAGAGGACGCCCTGGGCATCGGTGCGGTTCAGGATCTCGACCGCGAGCCTGGACCGGGGCGAGACCACGAGCGGCTTCGCGAAGAGGGCATGGGCGCTGATCGGCACGATCAGGAGGGCCTCGACCTCGGGCCACACCACGGGACCGCCGGCGGAAAACGCGTAGGCCGTGGAGCCGGTTGGCGTGGCCAAAACCACGCCGTCGCAGCCGAATGAGGTCAGGGGGCGTTCGTCGACTTCGGTGACCACCTCCAGCATCCGTTCCCGGTTGCCTTTTTCGATCGCGGCCTCGTTCAGGGCCCAGGTGTGCCAGATCTTCTGTCCGCGGACCCAGACCTGGACGTCGATCGTCATGCGCTCCTCCACCGTGTAGTCACGGCTGGCGATCCACTCGACGGTCTGGGCGAGGTCGGCCCGTTCGCTCTCGGCCAGGAACCCCACGTGGCCGAGGTTCACTCCGAGCAGCGGCACGTCGACTTCGCGGACCAGCTCGGCGGCCCGGAGGATGGTGCCGTCCCCGCCGAGCACCATGACCAGTTCCACCTCGGGCAGCTTCACGTGGTCGTGAAGGACCTCGACCGGGTGGTCGAGCCGGCCGAAGAAGCGGACCATGTCGCCAAGCTCGTTCTCTTGCAGCACGGGGACCAGGCCGGATTCGTGCAGCAGGGCACACGCTTCCCAGGCAGCCTTGAGGGACTCCTCGCGCCCTGTGTGGGCCAGGATCAGGACACGCCTGCTCATCAGGTTCCGCCTTCTGGTGGTACTAGTGGTTCGGCCAGATTGTTCCGAGCAACGCAGCAACGGCTGCGTCCCGCTCCTCGATCTTAGGCGGGACTTCCGACATCGCGCGTTTTATCCACAGGAAGTATTCGACATTGCCGTCCTGGCCCGGCAGCGGGCTTTGGGCGAGGCCTGACAGGGCCAGGCCCGCGTCCACGGCAGCGGCAGCCACTTTGCCCACGGCGAGCCGGCGTTCGCGTTCCGAGGTGACCACGCCGGTCCGGCCCAGCCGGTCCTTGCCGATTTCGAATTGTGGTTTGACCATGAGGACGAGGTCGCCGCCGGGTGCGGTGCAGGCCGCGAGTGGCGACACCACGAGCGTCAGCGAGATGAAGGACAGGTCAGCCACCGTCAGCGCAGCCGGCCCGCCGATTTCCGCGGGCGCCATGTAACGGACGTTGAGTCCTTCGTGTACGGAAACCCTGGGGTCATTCCGGATTTCCGGCACCAGCTGGCCGTGCCCCACGTCGACGGCCACCACGTGGGCGGCACCGCGCCGAAGCAGCACATCCGTGAACCCGCCGGTGGAGGCACCGGCGTCGAGGCACCGTTTGCCTGCGACGTCGATGGCGGGAAAGGCATCCAGCGCGCCGGCCAGCTTGTGCCCGGCGCGGCTGACGTAGCCGTCCTCGGCCGAGGCCGTGACGTCCAGCGCGGCGTCATCCGCCACCTGCAGTGACGCCTTGGCGAGGACTTCGCCGCCGGAGCTCACCTTGCCCTCGGAAATCAGCCGGGCGGCATGGGTCCGGGACCTGGCGAGCCCCCGGCTGACGAGCGCCTGGTCCAGCCTGCTCACGATCCCCCGTCCCCCGCGGCGTGGATACGGCGCGCGACGCCGGCGTGGCCGGCCACGTCTTCGTTCAGGGCCTCCAGCAGGGCATCGTGCATGCCGGCATAGACTTCGCCGTGCCCGGACACGGGCGTCTGCCGCACGGCCCCGAGGAGGTCCAGCACGGCGTTGACGGCCGGGTCCAGGACTGCTGCCTGCCGCTCTCCGGCTTGTTGTCCGGGTGCCGCATGTTCTGGTGCCGCATGCCCGCGCAGGTCCGCCGGGAACTGTTCGGACGGCAGCTCAGGCCACGCGACGTCGGACGCAGGGGCCGGCGCCCCAGCCGGCTGTTGGTGTGGGGCTTGGTCTAGTCCCGGGTGTAGCTCGCTCATGTGTCCAGCCTAGTGATCGGACCACTCGAGGACCGGAGCCAGTGCGCTGGTCGTCTCGGGGTTCGCGGCCCACCAGGCCGAGCAGGCGGCACGCCACGAATCGAGGTCGGCGGGGTCGCCGCTGATGTGGACGGACTGCCCCCGCACGATCGCAGAGGCCGTGCCGCTGCGGAACCGCCCGGCGTCGTGCTCTACGGCGGGGTATGGCGCGTACAGGCCGGTCAGGTCATGGATGAGGAAATCGGGGCGTTCCACAGACCGTGCGGCGAGGATCGATTCCCTGGTGTCCACTCCGGTCAGCACAGCGACGGTGGCGAAACCGGCGTTGTTGCCGCCCAGGATGTCGGTGTCCAGGCGGTCACCGACGACCAGCGGCCGGTCCGCCGCCAGCCGCTTGGCGGCCGTGTGGAACAGCGGGGCTTCGGGTTTGCCTGCCACGACCGGGGTCTTGCCGGTCGCGGCCGCCACGGCCGCGACGAGCGTCCCGTTGCCGGGGGCGATTCCGCGCGCCTGGGGAATGGACCAGTCCGTGTTGGTGGCCACCCAGAGGGCGCCGCCGGCGACGACGTACGACGCCTCGGCGAGGTCTTTCCACCCAAGTTCCGGGCTGAAGCCCTGCACGACGGCGACGGGGTCATCCTCCGCGCCGCGGACAGGGACCAGGCCAACCAGTTCAATTTCCTGGGCCAGTGCGACACTGCCCGTGATCAGCACGTGCGCTCCGGCCGGCAGCAGCGACGCCAGCAGCGCTGCCGCCGCCTGCGAGGAACTCACCACCTGGTGGTCTTCGGCGGGGGCGCCGAGATCGCGCAGGTGTTGGGCCACCTGCGCCGGAGAACGGGAGGCGTTGTTGGTGACGTAGCCCAGCCCGACGCCGACCCCTGCCAGCCGGCGCAGCGACTCGACGGCCCCGGGGATGGCGTTGGGGCCGGCATAGACAACGCCGTCGAGGTCGGAGAGCAGGGCATCAAAGGTGGAGATCAAGGCGGTACCCGTCATGCGACTAGTCCTCCACACGTTCATGCCGGGCAGGCTCTGAGTCGTCCAGGAGTTCCTGGTCCGCGTCAGCGTTCGGTTCCAGGGCCGCTTCATCATCGGCTTCGTCGTCAGCCTCGTCGTCGGCTTCGTCGAGCACGTCGGTTTCCACTGAGTCCTGGTCGGATTCGGCGTCGTCAGACTCGAAGTAGTCGGCTTCGGCGTCGTCGGCATTGTCGTCGCTGGCGGGCTGATCGCCCGCGTTCAAGCCGGCCACTCCGGCTGCGGCGCCGGTGGCTTCTGCCGCGGCAGCGGCGGCGCGCGGGGCGCGCTCTTCGGTTCCGGCGTGCGTGTCGGCATGCTCCTGCGCCCGGAGGCGGCGCTGCCGTTCCTCCTCGCGGGCTTCTTCTTCCTCGTCCCAGCCGAGATCGATGATGTCGGGTTCCTCGTCAGCCCCAAGGCCCAGCGCGTTTTCTGCCACAGTGGCCTGGCGTTGCCACTTGGCGGCTTCGGCTGCGCGTCCGGCTGCCGTGAGTGCGTCAGCGTAGGCACGGAACAGCCTGGGGCTGTAGGAAAAGGCCCGGTTGATGTCCAGCTGCGCGATTTCCAGTTCGGAAACCGCGGCGTCGAGCTGCCCGAGGTCGGTGCGGGCCCCGGCTGCGACGATAGCCAATTCCACCTTGCCGGGGGCGTCGAGATCCTTGGCTTCGTCGGACCGGGCCATGTCCAGGGCACGGTCCGGGCGGCCAAGGCCCCGCTCGCAGTCGGCCATCACCGGCAGGTGCATGTTGGAGCCGCTGATCCGGCGGTAGGTCCGGAATTCCCGGAGCGCTTCACCGTAGTGGCCGGCTGCGTAGGCCGTCAGGCCGACAGCTTCGCGGACGGACGCGAGGCGTCCGCCGCGGCGGCTGGCTGCCAGGGCATGCTGGAAGGCAAGCTCAGGTTCCTCGTCCAGGAGCCGACCCGCCATGACGAGGTGGCGGGCCACCCATTCGGCGCTGGTGCCTTCGAGGGTCTTGATCTGGTGCTGCGTGGCGCGGTCAAGTTCCTTGCCCGTGACGTCCTCGTCGATCTGGGGTGAACGTTCCCGGTCCGGGCGGTTGGCGCTGCGGAGATCGCGGGCATTGGGCACGCGAACCGGACGATCCTCGGGGCGGTCGCGCCCGTACTGGCGCGGGCCTGAGTCACCACGGTCGAAGCCCCGTGCGGGACGATCCTCGCGGGTGCCGAAGGGCTTGCGGTTCTCGCCGCTGCCGTACGGCTTGCGGTCACGGTCGCCGCCGCCACCGAAGCTGCGCTGGCCCCCGCCCTCACGCGGAGCACGATCACCATAGGGCTTACGATCCCGGTCGCCGCCGCCGCTGTACGGCTTACGGTCACCATAGGACGGACGTTCACCGCCACCGAAGCTGCGCTGGCCGCCACCTTCACGGGGAGCCCGATCACCATACGGCTTCCGGTCACCGCCACCGCTGTACGGCTTACGGTCACCATAGGACGGACGGCTGTCGCCACCGAAGCTGCGCTGCTCTCCGCCTGCACGGGGAGCCCGATCACCATACGGCTTCCGGTCACCGCCACCGCTGTACGGCTTGCGGTCACCATAGGACGGGCGGCTATCGCCACCGAAGCTGCGCTGGCCCCCGCTCTCACGCGGGGCACGGTCACCATGCGGCTTACGCTCACCGCCGGCATACGGCTTACGCTCGCCGCCGCCGAAGCCGCGCTGCTCTCCACCTTCACGTGGGGCACGGTCACCATAGGGCTTGCGGTCCCGATCGCCACCGCCGCTGTAGGGCTTACGGTCGCCATAGGACGGGCGGCTGTCGCCACCGAAGCTGCGCTGGCCACCGCCCTCACGGGGAGCACGGTCACCATAGGGCTTACGCTCACCGCCACCGCTGTAGGGCTTACGCTCGCTGTTTCCGAAGCCGCGCTGATCCCCGCCTTCGCGCGGAGCACGATCACCGTACGGCTTACGGTCGCGGTCTTCCCTGGAACGGAATCCGCGGGGATCGCCGCCGGAGTTGCTGGTGCCGCGGAAAGGGGCTCCACCGGAACTGCGTCCGCCAGAGTTGCCGTGGGCCTTGCCGCCGCGGTTGCCATCATTGTGCTCAGCCATGCTGGAATCCTCCTGTTGCGAGCTGACCACTGGCGCAATCGCAGCCGCTCTGTTCCGTGTTTCGTTTCCTACGCAACCCGAAATCAAGCGCTTCGAAGTCCGTACATCTCCCCCAATTCTAGGCGAGCAACCCGCCCCCGGCTAACGGCATCGCGCCAACGGGGCCCGCGGTGGGAAGTCTCACAACCTCCTGCGGCACTTGTGTCCGCGGCCTCCGGCTGGCGGGCAGTTGGGTGACGGGCAGCTGGTGTTCGACGGCGGTTGTGGCCTCTTCCCCACTTCAGATTCAGGCCTGGACTCGAAAGCGGCCTAAAGGGGGTTTAAATGCGGGAGGACCCCAACCTGGTGGTTGGGGTCCTCGACCTGAATGGTGTTCCGGCGGTGACCTACTCTCCCACACCCTCCCGGGTGCAGTACCATCGGCGCTGTGGGTCTTAGCTTCCGGGTTCGGGATGGGACCGGGCGTTTCCCCCACGCTATGACCGCCGTAACCCTTGCTCCGCCACGGCCCCGTGTGTCGGGGGTGGGGGAAATCTGTGGTTACAACATCTGTGGTGTTGTTATTTGGTTGTGGTTTTGTTCCTCAAGCAACGGGTTTGTTGTTTGGGAACCACATAGTGGACGCAAGCAGTCTTGTTTCTTTG
>NZ_JIBJ01000013.1:0-128543 GCF_000620385.1 Arthrobacter sp. 9MFCol3.1 | reverse complement strand
CGTTCTTCTGGAGGGTGCCGGCGCGGTTCAATCGATGTCCCGTAAGGGCAACTGCTACGACAACGCGGTGATCGAGAACTTCTTCGGTCACCTCAAGGAAGAGCTCTTCCACCATGTCCGGTTCATCAGCACCGACGCACTGGCAGAGGCGCTGCACGAATACATCCGCTGGTACAACACCGAAAGAATCTCAACAAAGCTCGAGGGCCTGAGCCCGCTGCAATACCGGACCCAGGCCCTCGCAGCCTAGGCTCTTACCAACCAGTCCAACTTTCGGGGACCAGTTCACGGCCAATGGAGGGCATGTCCATTTGCCCGGGGCGGACATGCCCTGCCCTGGCACCACGTAAGCGACATGTCCATGCCAGGCGCAGGGGAAAGGACATGTCCAGTCCTCGGCGTGAGGAGTGGACATATGGGCCATATGTCCACTGGCTGAGGCCACGGGAGGGCATGTCCACTGCGGGAGGGCGCGGCGCCGGGATGCGGGCACCCGGGCCTACCTATCAGTCCTCCGGGTCCTCCGGCTCGCCCAGTCCACGGGCGGCGAGGGCTTCGCCGGTCTGCCGGGCGAAGGCAACCGTGCTGATGAAGACGGGCAACACAAGAGCCCGCGGGTTGCGTTCGAGTCCGCGGGCCCGGGCGGAGTCGCGCACGTCCGTGTAGGCCTGGGCAACGAACGGGATGCTGCGGAGCATGATGGCGATGGTCAGGGCGAAGCGTTCCGGGTCCGCACCGAAGCGCCGGAACGGCCGGGCCAGCGATGCCACACCGTCGAGGAGTGCCTGCACAGGGGTGGTGGCGGTCAGGATTGAGGCCGCGACCACGCAGACCAGGACGTTCAGCACGATCCGGGCGGCGGTCGGTGCACCCAGCTGCCACCACTGGAAGAGCCCGATCGCCACGAGAACCGGAAGGACCGGACGCACCGCGCGAAACAGCCGGGCAGGGCCGGCCCCGCTGAGCAGGAACAGTCCGCAGAGCAGCACCAGCATGGCGGCCGACACGGCCCAGTCTGCGATCAGGAACGACGTCATTCCGCACCCGACGACCAGCAGGAATTTCAGCCACAGCGGCGCCCGGTGAACCAGGGACGTGCCCGGCACATACGCGGCCAGCAGGAAGCCGTGGGCGCTCACGCCTGCTCCAGCCGGCCGCCCGCAGGTCCGCCGGCCGAGGGCAAACCCGCCGCGCTCAGGGCGCGGTAATGCGCGACGGCGGCCGCCGGTTCGCCGTCGAACACCACCTTCCCGGCGTCCACCACCAGGACACGGTCCATGTCCCGGGCCAGGTCAAGGTCGTGGGTGGACAGGATCACCTGCTGGCGGAGCCCGGCGAGGGTGCGCCGCAGGAGTTCGCGGTTGCGCAGGTCCAGCAGCGTGGACGGCTCGTCCAGGACCAGCACCTCCGGCTCGACGGCCAGGACCGCGGCCAGCGCCAGGAGCTGACGTTCGCCGCCGGAGAGCTCGTAAATGCTCTGGTCCGCCAGCGGCAGAAGGCCGAACCGTTCCAGCACCGACTCCGCGTGGACCCGGCGCTCAGTGGCGTTGCGGATGGAGCGGCGCAGGGACAGTTCCACATCCTCGCGTCCGGTGGGCATGACAAGCTGGGAGAGCGGATCGGTGAAGACAAAGCCCACCCGGCGGCGGACCTCCCGGACGGCCCGGACGGTATCGGCGCCGTCGATTCTCACGGTGCCGCTGCTGGGTGCCACGAGCCCGTTCAGGAGCCGCAGGAGGGTGGACTTGCCCGAGCCGTTGGCCCCGATAACCCCGATCCGCCGTTCCGTGAGTTCGAGCGAGAGCTCCTGGAGCAGCGTCTTGGGCGCGGGGCGGCCGTCGACCGGCACCCGCACCGAAACCCGGTCCAGGACGATGATGCTCACGGGCGGGGGTCAACCGTCCGGACGCGGCGCAGCAGCAGGTCCGGGAAGGCCTTGTGCAGGGCCAAGGCGATGCTGACGGCCAGGATGTTCTTGATGATGTCGCCGGGGTAGAACACGAGATCGGCCAGGAAGGCTTTGGAGAAGTCCAGCTTGGCGTTGACCATCATGCCCAGGATGCCCAGGCCGTGGATGAAGATGATGCTGCTCAGCATGGCGGCGGCGAACAGGAGGATGGCGCGCAGCCTGCCGGTGCGGTTGGCGGTGCGTTTGAGGACGACGACGGTCAGCCAGCCGACGGCCGTGGCGGCCAGCAGGAACCCGATGATGTAGCCGGCGGAGGGGCCGGCGAGCACGCCCAGGCCGCTGCGGCCGCCGCTGAAGATCGGCAGGCCCGCGAAGCCAAGAAGCAGGTAAAGGCCGACGGCGGCGAAGGCCCGGCCCGGGCCGAGGGCCAGCCCCGTGAGCATGACGGCGAGGGTCTGCAGCGTGATGGGCACGCCGAGCCCGCCGACGGGGATGGCGGCGATCAGGGCAGAAGCGGCCACAAGGGCGGCGAAGACGGCGATGAGGCCGAGGTCGGTGGCATTCCAGCGGCCCCGGCGGCGCGGGGTCCTGGCGGTGGCGGGACGGTCGGTTTGCGTCATGATGTTCCTGTCGGGGTGCTGCGGCTAAATATGGTCTGTGATATTGACTGTACGGTCGCGGCGGGGACGGTTTTTTGTAGGCGCCCCACTAACCGGCGGCCCGGAAGCTGGAGGGCGCCGCCAATGAACACCGCCAGCGGGCCGGACCAGCATCGCGCCGGCGATTGGTCACTGCCAAAGGTGCCCATGTCATGGAGCCGGGGCAGTGCCGGTAGACTTGGAGAGGCTGTGCTCTCGCACCGCCCTGCCCCGGCCCCGCCCAGACTCCACCCGTTGTGCCGCGGCATTCCCTGTTGTGAAAGGCCTTAGCTGCATTGATTACCGTCCAGGATCTCGAACTGCGCGCCGGCGCCCGCCTCCTCATGGACCAGGTGAGCTTCCGGATCGACAAGGGAGACAAGATCGGTCTGGTCGGCCGTAACGGTGCAGGCAAGACAACGCTGACCCGGGTGCTCGCGGGCGAGGGCCTGCCTGCCGCCGGCAAGGTAACCCGCAGCGGCGAAATCGGCTACCTGCCACAGGATCCGCGCACCCCGGACATGGAGCAGCTCGCGCGGGACAGGATCCTGTCCGTCCGCGGCCTGGACATTGCCGTTGGCAAGCTCCGTGTGGCGCACGAAGAGATGGCCAGCGAGGATCCCGCGGTCCAGCGCAAGGCGATGAACCGCTATGACCGGCTGGAATCCGAGTTCCTGGCCGCCGGCGGTTATGCCGCGGAAGCCGAGGCGGCAGCGATCTGCTCGAACCTCGCCCTGCCGGACCGGCTGCTGAACCAGCCGCTCAAGACCTTGTCCGGTGGACAGCGGCGCCGCGTGGAGCTGGCGCGCATCCTCTACTCGGATGCCGAAACCATGCTCCTCGATGAGCCCACCAACCACCTCGACGCCGATTCCATCTCCTGGCTCCGCGAGTTCCTCAAGAACCACCAGGGCGGGCTGATCGTCATCAGCCACGACACCGAGCTGCTTGAAGCGACCGTCAACAAGGTCTTCCTCCTCGATCCCAACCGCGCCCAGATCGACTTCTACAACATGGACTGGAAGCGCTACCTCACGCAGCGCGAAACGGACGAGCGCGCCCGCAAACGTGAGCGGGCCAACGCGGAGAAGAAGGCCCAGGTCCTCATCGACCAGGCCAACAAAATGCGCGCCAAGGCCACCAAGGCCGTGGCCGCCCAGAACATGGCCAAGCGTGCCGAACGCCTGCTCGGCGGCCTCGAAGCCGTGCGCGCGACCGACCGCGTGGCAGCACTGCGCTTCCCGGATCCGTCACCCTGCGGCAAGACCCCGCTCACCGCGGACGGCCTCAGCAAGTCTTACGGCTCGCTGGAGATCTTCACCGACGTCGACCTTGCCATCGACCGCGGTTCCAAGGTGGTCATCCTGGGCCTCAACGGCGCCGGCAAGACCACGCTGCTGCGGATGCTGGCCGGCGTCGACAAGCCGGACACCGGCGAAGTCGTTGCGGGTCACGGCCTGAAGGTGGGCTACTACGCGCAGGAGCACGAGACGCTCGACGTGGACCGCACCGTCCTCCAGAACATGCGATCCTCCGCCCCGGACATGAACGACGCGGAAGTCCGCAACATCCTGGGCTCGTTCCTGTTCTCCGGTGACGACGTCGACAAGCCCGCCGGTGTGCTCTCCGGCGGCGAGAAGACCCGGCTGGCGCTGGCCACCATCGTGGCCTCGAGCGCGAACGTGCTGCTCCTCGATGAGCCCACCAACAACCTCGACCCCGCCAGCCGCGCGGAAATCCTCGGGGCCCTGAGCAACTACACCGGCGCCGTCGTCCTCGTGAGCCACGATGAGGGCGCCGTCGAGGCGCTCAACCCGGAGCGCGTTGTCCTGCTTCCCGACGGCATCGAGGACCACTGGAACGAAGACTACCTGGACCTCATCACGCTGGCGTAAGCCACCTGGCTGACTCGCAGCAAGGCCGTCGTGAGCGTTCACGGCGGCCTTTGCTGCGAGTCAGCCGGGTCAGCGGACCGGCATCTCTTCCGCGGCCGTGATCCGGTGCAGGTCCTCGTAGCTGATGGAGAACATCGAGTTGTGGTCCCCTGCCCCTGCCCAGAGCACGCGGTGGGCCGACAGCGACTCGTCCAGCAGGGTCCGGATCTTCTCCGGGTGGCCCACCGGGGCGACCCCGCCTACTTCCTGGCCGGTGTGTGCCAGGACGAACTCGGGGGAGGCCCGGCGGATCTTGCCCGCGCCCAGCCGGTCGGCGACCTTGCGGACGTCCACCTTGGCCGCGCCGCTGGCCAGGATGAGCAGCGGGGTGCCCTCGAGGTCGAACACCAGGCTGTTGGTGATCGCCGCGACGTCGCAGCCCAGCGCGGCGGCCGCCGCTGCTGCCGTCGGGACTTTTGCATCGAACACTGTGACGGTGTCTTGGGCGCCGAGGGCGGTGAGGGCACGCTTGACGTTTGCCACCGGTCGGGGAAATGCCTCAGGGCTCATCGTTCAGAACCCCTGGGCGTCGAGGATGGCGTCTTCCTCTTCTTCCGCTGTCGCGTTCTTGCGCTTGCGCGGAGCGGGGCGGCGCCGCACGGCCGGGCCGCTGGAGTGCAGGAATCCGCCGGCCGCAGCCGCGGCTTCGGCGTCCTCCGCGTCGATCGCGGCGTTGCGGGCCTGCTGCCTGGCCGCGTAGCCGAACCCGACGAACATCAGCACGCCGAACGCGAACCACTGCAGGGAGTAGGACAGGTGGGTGCCTTCGTCGGTGGTCGGTTTGGGGAACGGGAACGGCATGTCCTGCACCGACGGCGACTCTGACGCCAGCTGTCCGTAGGCGCCCGTCAGCAGCGGATAGCCCAGCTGCGCGGAATAGGCGCCGAGGTCGATCGAGGCCAGCTGGCCGTCAGGGGCGCCGCGCTGCAGTTCGGGCTCGGCCGGCTTGAGGCGGGCGACCACCGTCACCGGACCCTGCGGCGGGGCCGGCACTGAGTCGGGCCGTCCCGGCGTGTTGTTGCCGATGGGCAGCCACCCGCGGTCGATCACCACGGTTTCGCCGGTCTGGAGCTTGAAGGGAACCACCACCTCGTAGCCGGGCTGGCCGTTCAGCGGCCGGTTCCGGACGATCCTCTGGCCGGCGGCGTCGTAGCTGCCCTTCAGTTCCACCTGGGTCCACTCGCGCTCCGGGTCCAGCCGGTTGAACTCGTCCCGGACCCCGGCGAACGGCACAGGGGTGGCCGAGTAGTTGGAGACCACCCGGTTGATTTCGGCCAGGGTCTCGGCGCGGCGGTCCATCTGCCACCGGCCCAGCCCAACGCAGCCGGCAGCGAAGACCGCGGCCAGCAACAAGTACCCCAGCCATTTACTGGAGAAGAGAAAGCGGTACATTCAGCCGATCCTGCCTGACGGGTCGAGCGGGGCGGTCGCTCCGGGGAGGGGGACGGTCTCTGCGCCGAGGACCACAGTCTCTTTCCACAGTCCGCGCGTCTGGAGGTAGTCCTCAAGCCAGGCGCGGTGCTCACCGCACGCCAGCCAGATCTTGCGCCGCTCCGGGGTGTGGATCTTGGGATTGTTCCACAGCAGCTGCCATTCGGCGGCGGCGCGGCAGGCTTTCCGCGAGCAGACGGTGCCGGGGGCCGCGGCGGTGTCGCCACCGGTCCCGGCCAGGTCAAAGAGGTTCATGAAGCTGCCCGTCCGTGGTCGTCGTCGTCGTTCTCATCTTCGATCAGCTCACCTTGCAGCAGCGTCCCCTCGCCGTCTGCGCGGTCATCGATATCCTGCCCGGCCGGGTCTGCGGTCTCCGGGGCGTCCAGCTCTGCGAGCGGAGCGTAGTCCAGGAGCGAGTCGCTGTGGATTTCCGCCTTGTCGCTGCCGTTGGCGATCACCACGGCCACCCAGGGCAGGAAGACGGCGCCGGCAATCGGCAGGAGCTTGAACCAGCCATCCACGACAAAAATGAGGATCAGGCAGACCATGCGGATGCCCATGGCGACGGCGTACTTGACCATCCGCTGGTGCATCTCGTCCGAGTGGGCAGCAGCGGCGTCGGTGATGCTGTGCACCTCGGTACCGCCGGACTCGGAGTCCGGCCTCCCGGGTACATGCGCACCGGGTCGGTTTTTGAGTGTCACGGCTGTCAGATCACGCTCCCAAGGCTTACTTCGATTCTCTCACCATCGGCGGAGCCGCCCAAACGGAAGCGAACCGGGCGCTAAGATCGGAGGCAGGAAAAATCCAGCCCCCAGCGCGGCCCTCCCTGCCGCAGAATCCCGGAGCCCCCTATGACTGACACATCCACCACCGGCCGCAGCGTTCTGATCACCGGCGGAAACCGCGGGATCGGCCTGGCCATCGCCGAGTCCTTCCTGGCCAACGGCGACAAGGTGGCCGTGACCTTCCGCAGCGAATCGTCGCTGCCCGAGGGCATCCTCGGCGTCAAGGCGGACGTCACGGACGAAGCCTCGGTTGACGCTGCGTTCGCGGAAGTCGAAGCCGCGCACGGCCCGGTGGAAGTCCTGGTGGCCAATGCCGGCATCACCAAGGACACGCTCCTGATGCGGATGAGCGAAGACGACTTCACCTCGGTGATCGACACGAACCTCACGGGTGCTTTCCGGGTCATCAAGCGCGCATCCAAGGGCATGATCCGGGCGCGCAAGGGCCGTGTGGTGCTGATTTCCTCCGTCTCCGGCCTGTACGGCGCGCCGGGCCAGATCAACTACTCTGCCTCGAAGGCAGGCCTGGTGGGCATCGCCCGGTCGCTCACCCGCGAGCTCGGCGGACGCGGGATCACCGCGAATGTGGTCGCGCCCGGCTTCATCAACACCGACATGACGGCCGAACTGCCCGAGGCCACACAGAAGGACTACCTGACGAAGGTTCCCGCCGGCCGCTTCGCCGAGGCCTCCGAGGTCGCCAACGTCGTGCGCTGGATCGCCAGCGACGAGGCGTCCTACATTTCCGGCGCGGTCATCCCGGTCGACGGCGGCCTCGGAATGGGCCACTAGCCCGGACGCAGCAGGACGACGCAGAACTCCTGCGGAGAACAGCGGACGACGGCGGATTCCGCCGTCGTCCGCTGTTCTGTGTCCGCTATCTGTTGCAACCGGGACCGGTCAACTAGAGGCGCAGAGGTTTCCATGCCGGGTTCCGCGCCGGGCCTTTTTGCCCTTGGCTCCGGGGCTTCGGGAGCGTGTAATGGGCTCACAGCCCCTGACCATGCCGTGGAAGGGGCGTGTACGCAGGAGGAAATCATGAGTGATCTCAGCAAATGGACGCCCTCGGACATGCTGGAACCGGTCCGCCGCTTCCTTGACGGTGATCTGTCCATAGCGCCAGGGATCAAGATCGAACAGTTCCAGGAGGGCACCACCCTGGTGGTGCGGGCGGAAGTGCCGGGCATCGACCCGGACCGGGACGTCGACGTCTCGGTCGGCGAGGGCGTGCTCAATATTGCGGTGGAGCGGCGGGAGTCGTCCGAGCACAAGAGCAAGGACGGTTACCGCTCGGAGTTCCGCTACGGCCGGGCCGCCCGGAGCATTGCGCTGCCCGCGGGGGTGAGGGAAGAAGACATCACCGCCACGTACAAGGACGGCGTTCTGGAAGTCCGCGCACCGGCACCCAAGGTTGTGACCGGCGAAGCGACGACGAAGATCCGGATCGACCGCGGCTGACCGGTCGCCGGCACGTTCCCGCCATGGCTCCTAACGGCCGCGGCGCCTTTCCGGCACGGCATGGCGGAACTACACCGCCGGGGCTTCTTTGTGGATGCTGAACAACTGTAATGGCGTGATCCGCTGGCATGATGGATTGCAGACCCACAGTATTTGGACGTTTGGAACAAAGGAGCTCGTATGGGACTGCTGGAGAACAAGACAGCGATCGTGACCGGTTCGTCGCGCGGAATCGGCGCCGAAGTGGCCAAAATCCTCGCCGCCGAGGGTGCGGCCGTCGTCGTCAACTACCGCCAGAAGGCGCCGCGCGCCAACAAGGTTGTCGCCGAGATCGAAGCCGACGGCGGCCGTGCTGCGGCCGTCGGGGCGGACCTGACCACCCAGGAAGGCGTCCAGGCCCTGGCCAGCGCCGCGATGGAGAACTTCGGCTCGCTCGACCTCCTGGTCCTCAACGCCTCCGGCGGCATGGAGACCGGCATGGAAGAGGGCTACGCCCTGAAGCTGAACCGCGACGCCCAGGTGAACATGCTCAACGCCGCCGTCGCGCTCATGCCTGAAGGCTCGCGCGTGGTCTTCGTGACCAGCCACCAGGCCCACTTCATCGACACGGTGCCCACCATGCCCGAGTACGAGCCCGTGGCCCGCAGCAAGCGGGCCGGCGAGGACGCACTCCGCGCCCTCGTCCCGAGCCTGGCGGACAAGGGGATTACCCTCGTGGTGGTCTCCGGCGACATGATCGAGGGCACCGTCACGGCCACCCTGCTTGACCGGTCCAACCCCGGCGCCATCGAGGCCCGCCGTGCAGAAGCCGGCAAGCTGTACTCGGTCAAGGAGTTTGCCGCGGAGGTCGCCAAGATGGCCTCAGCCGACGTCGAAACCGGCCACACGGAATACGTCGGCGGTGCGGATTATTTCGGTAAGACCGCAGAGCAGGCAGCGGACACGAGCTCCAGCTAGGGACAGGCCGCCAAGCGCCGGAATGGCGCGTCGAGAAGGCACGTCCCGGCAATGTTTTTACTGAACATTGCCGGGACGTGCCTTCTCGGTTAATGCATCAGACTCCCGCGATGTACCGCACGGCATCGAGATAGGGAAGGTTGACGGCGGCGTCCGCGGCAGCCCGGACGGCCGGCTTCGCGTTGAAGGCGATGCCGATCCCTGCCGCGCCCAGCATGTCGAGGTCATTGGCGCCGTCGCCCACGGCGATGGTGTGTTCCATCGGGATGCCCTCGGCCGCGGCCCATTCGCGCAGGTACTTCTCCTTGGCCGCCCGGTCGATCACGTCGCCGAGCACCTTCCCGGTCAGTGCGCCGTCGACGATTTCGAGTTCGTTGGCGATCCAGTAGTGCAGACCCAGGTCTTCGGCGATCGGCCGGAGGATCTGGTTGAAACCGCCGGACACGACAGCCACGGCATGGCCGGCGGCCTGGAACGCCGCCACCAGCTCGGCGGCGCCCTCGGTCAGCCTGACCTCGGAGCGGACCGACTCGACGACGTCCGCGGGCAGCCCTGCGAGGACCGCCACCCGGGCATGCAGGCTCTGGGCGAAGTCCAGCTCCCCGCGCATGGCCGCCTCGGTCACCGCCGTCACCTCCTCGCGCTTGCCGGCGTAGGCGGCCAGGAGCTCGATTACCTCCTGTTGGATGAGGGTGGAGTCCACGTCCATGATGAGGAACTTTCGCTGCGCGCTGCGCAATGCCGCCGGTACCAGCGCCGTGTCGACGCCCTCGATGCCGGCGGCCGCCAAATCGCGGCGTGCACCGTCCAGTTCGGCCTCCAGCGCGCAGTCCGCCGCATACACCTCGAAGCGGGCGTCGCCGGTCCGGGTTTCCGCCCCGACGCCCAGCCCCGCGGCCGTCAGGAGCGAACGCAGCCGCTGGATGTCGGGAAGGGACAGTTTCAGGCCGTAGCTCACTGCGGTCACGTTCGAACTCATGGCCTCAATCCTAGCGAGCGGGCGGCGGGCGGCCCGAATTCGTTGCGCCCGGGCAGGCGCCGCGTGACGCTCCACGGCAGGGCGCGGCGCCGGTTATCAGTCGTCCGCTTTTTTGTCCTAGTGTCTACTCCTATGAGTGATGTTCTTGAAATGGCCGGGGTCAGTGTTGTACGCGGGGCAAAGACGCTCCTGGACAAGGTCGACTGGCAGGTCAAGGAGGGCGAACGCTGGGTGATCCTGGGCCCCAACGGCGCCGGCAAGACCACACTCCTACAGCTGGCCGCGGCCCGCATCCACCCGACGTCCGGAATGGCGGGCATCCTCGAGGAAGTCCTCGGCGCCGTCGACGTCTTCGAGCTCCGCCCCCGGATCGGCCTGTCCTCCGCTGCGCTGGCCAGCCAGATCCCCGAGCACGAGAAAGTCCTCAACGTGGTGGTCACCGCCGCGTACGGCGTGACCGGCCGCTGGCGCGAGGGCTACGAGAAGGACGACGAGCGGCGCGCCTTCGGGCTGCTGAACGAGTGGGGGATGGGCCCGCTGCTCAACCGCCCCTTCGCCTCGCTTTCCGAAGGGGAGCGCAAGCGCGTCCAGATTGCCCGCGCCCTCATGACCGATCCCGAGCTCCTGCTCCTGGACGAGCCGGCCGCGGGGCTCGACCTCGGCGGCCGCGAGGACCTGGTCCAGCGCCTGAGCGAACTCGCCCGCGACGACGCCGCCCCGGCGATCGTCCTGGTCACCCACCACCTCGAAGAAGTGCCGCCGGGCTTCACGCACGCGATGCTCATGCGCGACGGCGGCGTGGTGGCCTCCGGCCCGCTGCCGGAGGTCCTCACGGCGGAAAACCTGAGTGAGACGTTTGGCCTGCCGCTGGACGTCAGCGTCAACGCGGGCCGGTACACCGCGACCGCCAGCCGCTGACGGGGCCGCTGACCGCGCGTGGAGCTCCTCAATAGCGCCCTCATATTCTTCGCCGGGCTGTGGGCGGGCACCATCAACAGCGTCGTCGGATCCGGCACCCTGGTCACGTTCCCGGTGCTGATCGCCCTCGGCTACGCCCCCGTCACGGCCTCCATCAGCAACGCCATGGGGCTCGTGGCCGGCAACGCCACCGGCGCCTGGGGCTACCGGAAGGAACTCGAAGGCCGCGGCAAGCAGCTGCTCCGGCTCCTGCCGGCCTCGCTGCTGGGTGCCGTCACCGGCGCCTACCTGCTCCTGCACCTGCCCGAGAAGGTCTTCTACTACGCCGCCCCCGTCCTGATCGTGCTGGCCCTGCTGATGGTGGTGTTCCAGCCGCGGCTGCAGCGGTGGGTGAGGAACCGCGAGGAGAACCCCGAGCACGCGATCAGGGACCGCCGCCACAGTGTCCTGCTGGTGGTGCTGGTGTACCTCGCCGGCGTCTATGGCGGCTATTTCGTCGCGGCCCAGGGCATCCTGCTGGTCGGCATCCTGGGGGTGTTCATGACCGGGACCATCCAGAACGCCAATGCGATGAAGAACTTCCTGGTCCTGGGCGTGAACGTGGTGGCCGCCGCCTCCTACCTCCTGTTCGCCTTCGACCGGATCGACTGGGGCGTGGTCGGGCTGATCGCCGTCAGCTCCCTGATCGGCGGCGTGATTGGCTCCAAGGTGGGGCGCCGGCTCTCCCCGGCGGTCCTGCGCGGAGTCATCTTCACCTTGGGCCTGGTAGCACTGGGATTCATGATCGCCAACCTGTTCAAATAGCCCCTTCCAACAGCCCCACAGGAATGACCTGCCCGTGACCTTTCACTTTCTCGAATCCGCCGACGACCCGCGGGTTGCAGACTACACGCGGCTCACGGACGTGCACCTGCGCAAAGTCCGGGAACCCGCCGAGGGCCTGTACATCGCCGAGTCCTCCCGCGTCCTGCGCCGGGCCCTGGCCGCCGGGCACCGGCCGCGGTCCTTCTTCCTGGCCGAGAAATGGGCCGGGGACCTCGCCGATGTCTTTGAGCAGTTCCCGGACGTCCCGGCCTACATCGGCTCCGCGGCGCTCCTGGAGGAAATCACCGGCTTCCACCTGCACCGCGGCGCCATGGCCGCCATGCACCGGCCCGCCCCGGTGCCGCTGGCGGACCTCCTCGCCGGAGCCCGCCGGGTTGCGGTGCTGGAGGACATCGTGGACCACACAAACGTCGGGGCCATTTTCCGTTCGGCCGCAGCCCTGGGCGTGGACGCCGTCCTGGTCTCGCCGCGCTGCGGGGATCCGCTCTACCGCCGCAGCGTGCGGGTCAGCATGGGCACCGTATTCCAGGTGCCGTGGGCCCGGCTGGAGGACTGGGCGGAAGGCCTGGCCGTCCTGCAGCAGCAGGGCTTCACCGTCGCGGCCATGGAGCTGACGGATGACGCGGTGGACCTCGACGTGCTCGCGGCCCGCCGCCCGGAGCGGCTGGCCCTGGTGCTGGGCACGGAAGGCGCGGGCATGAGCGAGGGAACCCTGGCCGCCGTCGACCTCGCCGTGAAAATCCCGATGCGCCCGGGCGTCGATTCGCTCAACGTCGCCGCGGCGTCGGCGGTGGCGTTCTGGGAGCTCCGCCCGAAGGACTGAGGCGACCTGGATCGTGCGGCGGCCGCGCCGCGCTGACGTGCGCCAACGGTGTTCGTCAGCGGTCCGGGGATCGGCTATGATTGATAGCTGGCCGTCCGGTGCTTTCCGCCGGCCATCCCATTCATACCTGGCAACTGGCAAAATCCAGTTGTGCGAACAAAGGTCCAATTATGAAGTCTAATACTCACCCGAAGTACGAAGCTGTTGTTTTCAACGACCTGGCTTCCGGCGTCAAGTTCCTGACCAAGTCCACCGTGTCTTCTTCGAAGACCATCGAGTGGGAAGACGGCAACACCTACCCGGTCATCGACGTCGAAATCTCCTCCGAGTCCCACCCGTTCTACACGGGCAAGCAGCGCATCATGGACTCCGCAGGCCGCGTCGAGCGCTTCAACGCTCGCTTCAAGGGCTTCGGCGGCAAGAAGTAACCTTCTTCCCCAAGGTCTTATGGAAAGCCCGCACCGGCAACGGTGCGGGCTTTCTGCGTCTCCGCTGCTGTTCCGGCTAACCGGCTAACCGGGTTCAGGGTTCCCGGGTTCCCGGCCGCATGCGGCAGGATGGAGGTCATGACTTCCCATCCCGCCGCCACCACTCCCAGCACCGACGACGACGGCGGCGGCCGCCACCACGGCGAGTACAAGGTCCCGGGCGGCAAGCTCGTGGTCGCCGACTTCGACGTCGTCGATGGCGTCCTGGCCCACGTCTCACTGAGCGGGGACTTCTTCCTCGAACCCGACGAGGCGCTCCCGGAGATCAACCGGGCGCTCACCGGGCTGCCCATGGACGCCAGCGCCGCGGATATCGCGGACGCCGTGACGGCGGCGCTGCCCGAAGGCACCGTGCTGTTCGGCTTTTCCGCCGACGCCGTCGCCGTCACCGTCCGCCGCGCCCTGGCGAAGGCCACCGGCTGGGCGGACCACCACTGGAACATCATCGCCCCGTCCGTCCTGCCCACCCACGTCAACGTCGCACTGGATGAGGTCCTGACCGAGGAAGTCGGCGCCGGGCGGCGCAATCCCACCCTGCGGTTCTGGGACTGGGAGGAACCCTCCGTGGTGATCGGCAGCTTCCAGTCGGTCCGCAACGAACTCCATCCCGAAGGCGTGGCCCGGCACGGCATCAGCGTGGTCCGGCGGATCAGCGGCGGGGGAGCGATGTTCATGGAGGCCGGGAACTGCATCACCTACTCGCTGTACCTCCCGCAGACCCTCGTGGACGGCATCAGCTTTGCGGACTCCTACCGTTTCCTCGATGCCTGGGTGATGGCGGCCCTGGAAAAGGTCGGCATCAGCGCCTTCTATGTGCCGCTCAATGACATCGCCACCGAGCACGGCAAGATCGGCGGGGCCGCGCAGAAGCGGCTCGCCAACGGCGGGATGCTGCACCACGTCACCATGAGCTACGACATCGACGCCGAGAAGATGGTGGAGGTGCTGCGGATCGGCAAGGAGAAACTGTCCGACAAGGGCACCAGGAGCGCCAAGAAGCGCGTCGATCCGCTCCGCCGCCAGACCGGCCTGGCCCGCGCCGAAATCGTTGCGGCGATGATGGACGTCTTCGCCGAACGCTACGGCGCAACACCCTCGGTCCTCACCGACGCCGAGCTGGAGGCAGCCCGCCGCCGCGTGGAGACCAAGTTCGGCACCACGGAGTGGCTGCACCGGGTTCCCTAAAACCGGGTTCCATAACCGGGAACCCTACAAGCCCGCTCCTTAGCAGTCCTCATTCCCATCGATTGCTCCGTAGCCGCCGTTTTCAGCGGTCAAAAGGGCGGTTACGGAGCAGTCGACGGGGCCAGGGCCGGTGCCGTCAGGGCCTGCGCCGTGAGGGAGCGGTGCAGCTGGCTGCGCTGTTCGATGACGATCCGGCGCAGGGCGCGCGGCGCATCAGGGTGGGCGGCCAGCCACTGGTCGGTGCGCACAATCACGGCGTGGGTTTCGGGCGTTCCGCCGTCCAGGTCCTGTCCCGCGGGGTAGAAGCCGCGGACAATCCGGCTGGCGATCTCAATGCTGCGGTCCGCCCAGACGTGCTCGAGGGATTCGAAGTACGGGTCGATGAACCCGGCCAACAGGGAGGCCGCGCCGGTGTTGAACCCGGCAATTGTGGCGCCGAGGAGCTGGTTGGACAGACCGGTGCCGTGGACGGCGGCCTCCCAGGCGGCTGCCTTGACGGTTGCCTCGGGGCGGGCGGCGAGGGCGGTGGCGTGCCCGGACTTGCCTGCCGCCGTGTTGTCCCGGGCGAGCTCCTGGTCGAGCTGCTCCTGTGAGGCCTGGCCGTTGGCCGCCAGGCCATGCCAGAGATTCCAGCGCAGTTCGGCGTCCACCGCGAGGCCGTCGATCACGGTGCTGCCGTCGAGGATGCCCCGGAGCAGGTCCAGCCGGCCGGCGTCGTAGCGGCTGGTTGCGGCGAGGGTCCGTGCCCAGGCCAATTGCTGGTCGGAACCCGGTGCTGCCGCCTGCAGCTGTTCGGCGGCCGTGGTGAGGAAGCCGTGGCGCACGGCGTCCCGCTGGCCCCGGGGCACGTAGCGTTCCACCGCCGTCGAAGCGTTGCCCAGCACGTTGAGGAGGACGCCGATACCCGGCTCGGCGGGTCCGAAGCGCTGGACGGCGTCGACGTAGAGGGCGGCCGGTGTGACGGCATCGCGCGCCGAGTCCCACAGCGCCGTCCAGCACAGCGCCCGCGCCATGGGGTCCTCCAGCTTGTCCAGGGAGCCGCGGACAGTGGCCTCGGAACGCGGGTCCAGCCGGACCTTGGCGTAGCTGAGGTCCTCGTCGTTGACCAGCAGCAGCGCAGGCCGCGGTTTGCCGGCCAGCGCGGTCACGTCGGTCCTGGCACCGCGGACATCGGTCTCGACGCTGTCCGTGCGAACCAGGGCGCCGGCGTCGTCAAAGTTGTAAAGGCCGATCCGCAGGCGGTGCGGCCGGGGCTCCTGCCGGCCGGTGGCGGGATCCACGGCGTCCTGCAGGACCGTGACGGAGCTGAACGCGCTGGTGTCCTCGGTGGACGTGGTGATCTCGCTGGACAGGGTGGAGATGCCGGAGGTCTGGAGCCATTGGCGGGCCCATTCGCCGAGGTCGCGGCCGGACGCCGCGCTCAGGGCGGCCAGCAGTTCAGCGAGGGTGGTGTTGCCGTAGGCGTGGTCCCGGAAGTACTGCCGGGACCCGGCGATGAACGCCTCGAACCCGACGTAGGCCACCAGCTGCTTCAGCACCGACGCGCCCTTGGCGTAGGTGATGCCGTCGAAGTTCTGCTTCGCGGCTTCCAAGTCCGGGATGTCGGCGACGATGGGGTGCGTGGTGGGCAGCTGGTCCTGGACGTAGGCCCACGCCTTGCGGTTGTTGGCGAAGTTCACCCAGGCCGTGTCCCAGTCCGTGGTCCGGTCCACGCCGAGGGTGCCCATGTAATCCGCGAAGGATTCCTTGAGCCACAAATCATCCCACCACTTCATGGTGACGAGGTCGCCGAACCACATGTGCGCCATCTCGTGCAGGAGCGTGTTGGCGCGGGCCTGGTACTGCGAGTCGGCGGCCCGGGAGGTGAAGACGTAGCTTTCGGTGAAGGTCACCAGGCCGGGGTTTTCCATGGCGCCGAGGTTGTACTCGGGAACGAACGCCTGCTCGTATTTGCCCCACGGATAGGGGAAATCGAAGAGCTCGTTGAAGAAGGACAGCCCGTTCCTGGTGAGGCGAAACAGGGCGTCGGTGTCGAAGGACGCGGCCATGGAGGCGCGGCAGTAGAGCGCCAGCGGCACGTCCAGGACGGTGCCGTCGCCGAGTGTGCCCCGCCAGGTGTCCTCTGCCTTGAAGTACGGTCCGGCGAGGACGGTGGTGATGTAGGTGGACATCGCCTTGGTGGGCGCGAAGTCCCAGCGGCTGGTGGCGGGATCGCTCGTCAGTTGGGTGCGCAGCACCTCCGCGCCGTTGGAGGACACCTGCCAGTCGGAGGGGGCCATGACGTGGAAGGTGAACTCGGCCTTCAGGTCGGGCTGTTCGAAGTTCGCGAACACCCGGCGGGCGTCGGCGGGTTCGTACTGCGTGTAGAGGTAGCACTGGCCGTCGGCGGGGTCCACGAAGCGGTGCATGCCTTCACCGGAGGTGCTGTACAGGGCCGTCCCCGTGATGGTGACCTGGTTCTCCGGCTGCAGGTTCTCAAGCCGGATCCGGGATCCGTCCACGACATCGGCGACGGCGAGCCCCTTGCCGTTGAGGAAGACGCTGTGCACGCTGCCGGCGATGAAATCCACGAAGGTCGTCGCCCCGGGTTCGCTGGCCGAGAAGGAGATGATGCTGCGGCTCGTGTAGCCGGCGACGTTCGGGTCGGCCGCCTGCCGGACGTCGAGGGAGACATCGTAGCTGTGAGTGGTGATGAGGGCGGCGCGGGCCGCGGCCTCGTCGCGGCGCAGATTCTGGTTTGACACCCAGCTATCTAATCACGGGAGCGTGTGCGCCCGGTCACGCCGGCGGGAACATCAGGAAGGCGGCCGCCAGGCCCAGCAGGGCGATCAGCAGCCAGGACGCCAGTGCGGCCAGCAGCGCGCGTGCGCCGGTGTGCACCAGCTGCCGCACCCGGACGGCGGAGCCCAGCCCGAACAAGGCCATGCCCAGCAGCAGGTCCTGGAGGGCGGCGGCCGCGTCCAGGACCGCGGGGGACAGCCACCCGGTGGTTCGCAGGGCCGCCAGGGCCACGAATCCGATGACGAACAGCGGGATCACCGGGGGGCGCTTGGCTCCGTCGGCCGCGGTGCCCAGCCGGTGGTGGAAGCCCGCGGCGGCGACCATCGGCGCCAGCAGGATCACCCGGGTGAGTTTGACGACGACGGCGACGGCCAGGGCCGCGGTGCCCGCGGTCTGGGCGGTGGCGACCACCTGTCCGACGTCGTGCACCGAGGCGCCGGTCCACGCCCCGAAGAGCTCCGGCCCCAGGCCCAGCGGCCGCGCGAGCAACGGCAGCACGCCGATCGCCAGCGTTCCGCACAGGGTCACGAGCGCCACGGGCAGCACGGTTTCTTCCTGCCGGATTTTGCGCACGGCGGCCATCGCCCCGATCGCGGACGCCCCGCAGATGGCGAAGCCCGTGGCCACCAGCAGCGCCACGCGGGGAGGCAGCCGGAAAAGCCTGCTGATCCCGTACGTGCCGGCGAAGGCGGCCAGCACCACAGCGGTCACCAGCAGCAGCGCCGCCCAGCCCAGGCCCAGCACGTCGCCGAGGCTGACTTTCAGGCCCAGCAGCACGATTCCGGCCCGCATGAGGTGTTTGCCGGCGAAGTCCAGCCCGGGCCGCGCCGGCCCGGCGGTCCAGCCAGACACGCCCGGCAGGTTGGCCGCCAACAGCCCCAGGAGCACGGCCAGGGTCATCGCCGGCAGCGCGGGGAGGAACAAGTGGACGGCGACGGCAACGGCGACGGCCGCCGCAGCGCCGGTCAGGCCAGGCGCGGCCGCTGTCAGGCCTGACGCGGCGGCGGATCTCTTCGGGGGCACGCCCCTACATTGCCGTACCCGGCCGGAAAAGCCGTAACCGCGGCCATTCCGGCAGGCGGCTGCGGGCCGTGCGGCCGGCACTGAGCCCCGCGCCGCGGGCCGTCGAAATGATTTCGTAACGAAAAAGTGGTTGGCTAGTGACCATGTCTGACCTATTCCAGGAGTACTCCGAGGCCGCCGGCCGCACCGGCGCCTACGACGAGATGTTTGCCCCCGGCCAGCAGGCCCGGAAATCCTACGGGCAGGTGGCCCTGGCCCTGCGCGAACTTTCGTTGGCTGATGTCAGCGCCCGTGCCGATTCCATGGCACGGACCTTCCTGGACCGCGGCGTGACGTTCGACTTTGCCGGTGAGGAACGGCCCTTCCCCCTGGACATCGTCCCCCGGGTGATCCCCGCCGACGAGTGGAGCGTCCTGGAGCGCGGCGTGGCCCAGCGCGTCCGTGCGCTTGAAGCCTTCCTCAATGACGTCTACGACAAGATGACGGTGGTGTCCGACGGCGTCATCCCGCGCCAGCTCGTCACGACCAGCGCCCACTTCCACCGCCAGGTGCACGGTTTTGAACCGGCCGGCGGCGTCCGGGTCCACATTTCCGGAATCGACGTCGTCCGCGACGCCGAGGGCACGTTCCGGGTCCTGGAGGACAACGTGCGCGTGCCCTCGGGCGTCAGCTATGTCCTCGAGAACCGCCGGGCCATGGCCAAGGGCCTGCCCGAGGCTTTCGGCCAGCAGCTCATCCGCCCGGTCGAGGAGTACCCCCGCCGGCTCCTGTCCGCCCTGCGGAAGACGGCGCCCTCCGGCGTCGACGATCCCACCGTGGTGGTCCTGACCCCCGGCGTCTTCAACAGCGCCTACTTCGAGCACACCCTGCTCGCCGGCCTCATGGGCGTCGAACTCGTCGAGGGCCGCGACCTCATCTGCCGCGGCAACCGGGTCTACATGCGCACCACGGCGGGCGAGCAGCGTGTGGACGTCATCTACAAACGCATCGACGACGAATTCCTGGACCCGCTGCAGTTCCGTGCCGATTCCATGCTCGGCTGCCCCGGCCTGGTCAACGCCGCCCGCGCCGGCGGCGTCACGATCGCCAACGCCGTGGGCAACGGCGTCGCCGATGACAAGCTGGTCTACAGCTACGTGCCCGACCTCATCCGGTACTACCTCAATGAAGAGCCCGTGATCGCCAACGTGGACACGTTCCGGCTCGAAGAGAAGGAGGCCCGGGAACACGTCCTGGACCGCCTGGACGAGCTCGTCGTCAAACCGGTGGACGGCTCGGGCGGCAAGGGCCTGGTGATCGGCCCGGACGCGTCCAGGGACGAACTCGATGCCCTGCGCAAGCGGATCATCGCCGACCCCCGCGGATGGATCGCCCAGCCGGTGCTGCAGCTGTCCACGGTGCCCACGCTCAGCGGCGACAAGTTCGGCCCCCGGCACGTGGACCTGCGCCCCTTCGCCGTCAATGACGGCGAGGACGTCTGGGTCCTCCCCGGCGGACTGACCCGTGTGGCGCTCAAGGAGGGCTCGCTGATCGTCAATTCCAGCCAGGGCGGCGGCTCCAAGGACACCTGGGTCCTGGCCGACTCCCCGCAGGTCCCCGTCGAAGTGATCCCGCGGCCCACCATCCCAGTCCGCGAGCGGGTTTCGGTCTGGCCGGTGGAGAGCAACTGGCGCGACAGCCAGAAAGAGCAGCAACAGCAGCAGCAGATTTCTGATGCGCAGGAGGTAACCGCGAATGCTTAGCCGTATTGCCGAGTCATTGTTTTGGATCGGCCGCTACGTGGAACGGGCCGACGGTACCGCCCGGATCCTCGACGTCCACCTCGAACGGCTCAACCATCTGCCCATGGAGGAACAGCGCAGCGTGGCGCAGGAACTCCTGGCCGTCATGGGCGCCCGCGCACAAAGCGACGATTTCGGCCTGCCCGAACTGCTCAACGCCCTCGCCTACGACAAGCAGAGTGCCACCTCCATTGCCGGTTCCCTCGGTGCCGCCCGGGAAAACGCCCGCCGCGCCCGCGAGACCGTCTCCTCCGGGCTCTGGGAGAGCCTCAACACGACCTACTACGGGCTGAACCAGCACCGCAAGGACGTGGTGGGCACCTACCGGTTCTGCAACTGGGTCCTGGAGCGTACCGCCATGGTCAGCGGCCTGGCGGACACCACCGTCAGCCATGACGAGAGCTGGCAGTTCCTGGTCCTGGGCCGGTCCCTGGAGCGTGCCGATATGACCGCGCGCATGCTCTCCACCCGCGATGTCCTCTCGGCCGGCATGTCCTGGGTGAACATGCTCCGCTGCGCCGGCGCCTACGAATCGTTCCTGCGGACCCGCCGGGCGGCGTTCGGGGACCAGCACGCGGCCGAATTCCTGCTGCTGGACCGGCTGTTCCCGCGGTCCATTGTCTACGCCCTGCGCGACGCCGACGAGTGCCTGGCGAAGCTCGACCCCTCGGCCCAGCGCGTCGGCTTCATCAACGACGCCCGCCGGATCGTGGGCCAGGCCCGCACCTTCCTGGAGTTCCACCGCACCGATGACCTCATGTCGGAGCTGCCGGAGCACATGGAGCGTGTGCAAAAAGCCGTGTCGCAGGCCTCGGACGCCATTTCCCGTAAGTACTTCAATCAGGCAGACGAACTGGCCTGGGTGGGAGAAGTTTCATGACCCGGCTGAACATCGTCCACAAGACGGCCTACAAGTACAACAAACGCGTCACCCTGTCCTACAACGAGGCCCGGATGACCCCGCTGACGGACCCGCAGCAGGTGGTGCTGGAGTCCTCCATGAAGGTTTCGCCTTCACAGGCGGCCCTGAGCAGCTACCGCGACTACTGGGGCACCCGGGTGACCGCCTTCGACATGCAGATGCCGCACGAGCACCTCGAAGTCCTGTCCACCACCACCGTCGAGGTTCACCGGGTCGAGAAGATCGCAGCCGAGGCCGACATCGTCGGGTGGGACGTCCTGTCCGCTCCGGAGACGCTGAACCAGTTCAGTGACTGGATTCCGCAGTCCCAGCTGACAGGTCCCGGCTCCGAAGTGCTCGCCATCATTCCCGGGGTTGTCGAGGGGAAATCGCCGCACGAGGCCGCCATGGCGATCTTTGCCTGGATGCGCGGTGAAATGACCTACATGAAGGGCTCCACCGGCGTCACCACCAACGCCGAACAGGCCTGGAACCAGCGGCAGGGCGTCTGCCAGGACCTGGCGCACCTCGCCATCGGGTCACTGCGCAGCTGCGGTATCCCGGCCCGCTACGTGTCCGGCTACCTTCACCCGCGTTCGACGGCGGAGCTCGGCGAGACGGTTGCCGGCCAGTCGCATGCGTGGCTCGAGTGGTGGGACGGTGAATGGCGCAGCTGGGACCCGACCAACCACAAACCGGCGGGGGACTTCCACGTCACCGTGGCCCGGGGCCGCGACTACCGCGACGTGCCGCCGCTGAAGGGCATCCTGTCCGGCGGCGGGGGATCGGCCCTCAGCGTCAGCGTGGAAATCACCCGCGTCGCGTAGGCGCACCCCACACCTCGCGTTGCGCTATCAGACCGGGCTGCCCTGAAGCCCCACGGCAGCCCGGTCTGATAGCGCAAGAGGTGTTTGTGGGGGTTACTCGAGGCCGGAGCGCGTGGCGTCGTCCAAGGGTGTCCACCACGTTTGCGGCGGCACCACTTTGAAGCGCCGGCCCGTGACGGTATCCGGCGTGATCCGGACGAAGTGTTCCTTCTTTCCGGCCTGCCACGGGAACAGCAACAGGCCCACCGTGTCCATGACCTCCTGGGGGTTCTGCACTGGCGCGGCCTGGCCCTTGATGACAACGCTCCAGGCGACTCCGGTGTCCGCGTTGATGCCGTCGGCCTCCACGGCCACCGGCGTGCCGCCGGTGGCCGCCTGCAGCTTGGTGCCTTCCGCGGTCCGGAACACCAGCGTGCCGTGGTCCACTTTGTAGTTAATGGGGAAGATGTCGGGATGATCGTCCACCCAGACCGCCAGCCTGCCCACCGAGACACTGCGTAGCAGCTGCCAGCATGTGTGGTGGTCGAGGTCTTCGACGGCGTGGGTCTGGTCCTTTGGCTCGTGACGGCCCGGGCTCGATTCAGTACTCATGCCGGCGAGCGTACGCGGCCGGGCTTACGGCGGCTAGGGCAAATGGACCCAGCCGCCGGGTTTATCTCCGAATTCCGGGGCTTTCCTGAGTCGTTCGCGCTATTCTGGCATAGGGCCGTCAGCGTCTACATTGGCCGGAGCGATTGGGGGCAATGACATGCATTCAACGGGTGAGGGCTCAGGCCATACCGTGTCCGAGCCAAATCCCGTAGTTGAGGAGTTGCTGAAGGGGTTCGGTGCCCGGGCGGAAGAGCTGCTTCAATCCAAGGAACGCATCGCCGGCCTGCTGGAAGCCGTCGTCGCCCTGGCCGAGGACCTGAGCCTTGATGCCGTCCTGGAACGCGTGGTCGGGTCGGCCTGCCGGTTGTTGCACGCTCGGTTCGGCGCCCTTGGCGTCATCGGTGATGACCACGCTCTCAGCCACTTCATCACCGTCGGCATCGATGGCAAACTGGCGCGGCAGATCGGTCCGCTGCCAACCGGCCACGGCGTCCTCGGCCTCCTGATCACAGACCCGCGGCCGCTCCGGCTGCATGAACTGAGCAAGCACCCCGAGGCCTACGGGTTCCCCGCGCACCACCCTCCCATGAAGTCCTTCCTGGGGGTACCGGTCCGCGTCCGGGACGTGGTGTTCGGAAACCTCTACCTCACGGAAAAAGAAGGCGGTGAGGACTTTTCCCCCGAAGACGAGGCCTTGGCCGTCGCCTTGGCGGCAGCAGCCGGCGTAGCCATCGAAAATGCCCGGCTCTACGACGACGCCCGCCGCCGGGCACGCTGGCTGGAGGCCTGCATGGACGTCTCCGGGCTGATGCTGAGCACGGACCGCGACTACACCTCGGGCGGCCTGGACCCGATCGCCGGCCGGGCGCTCCAGGAGTCCGCGTCCTCGCTCGCCCTGCTGGTGGCCCCCGCCGCCAACGGGGTGGCCCACGTGGTGATCGGCGTCGCCGGTGAGCGCGGCACGGCGTTTTCAGGACGGTCACTGCACCTGGAGTCAGAGCTCCTGGAAGATGTCCTCGAAGGCGGCGAGCCGGTCCTGTTCGACGACGCATCCGAAGTGCTGGGGGAGGTCGACGGCGCCGTCACCGGCCCGCTGCTGGCAGTGGCGCTGAGTACCCAGGGCGCCCACCACGGCCTCCTGCTGCTGGCACGGGACAAGGAGTCGGTGCGCTACGCCCGGACCGACATCGAAATGGGGGCCGTCTTCGGCTCCCACGTGGCCCTCGCCTTGGAACTGGCCCGGGTGCACCGGCTGCGCGAGGAGCTCCTGGTCTTCACCGACCGCGACAGGATCGCCCGGGACCTGCACGACCTCGTCATCCAGCGGCTGTTCGCCGCCGGGCTGAGCGTGCAGAGCCTGACCCGTTTCACCAAGGAGGAACTGGCGCTGGAGCGCATCCGCAACATCACCGGCGAACTCGACGAAGCCATCCGCAGCCTGCGCGACACAATTTACTCGCTCAAGAGCAACACAGGCGAGATCGAACTGCTGAGCGGCCGGATCCGTCGGGTCACACGCAGCTCGTCGAAGTCGATGCCGTTCCCGCCGCGCCTGACCATCACCGGACCGGTGGATGCCGTGACGCCGGACAAGGCCGACAACGTCGTGGCCGTGGTTTCCGAGGGGCTCAGCAACGCCATCCGGCACTCCGGGGCGGATACTATCTCGGTCTCGGTTGCGGTCGTCAAGGGCCGGGTGACGGTGGTGATCAGCGACAACGGCGCCGGATTCGCCCAACCCGAAAAACGCAACGGGCTAAGCAACCTCGAAGACCGGGCGCGCATGCTCGACGGCGAATGCACCATCACGAGCGCGCCCGACTCCGGTACCAGCCTGGAATGGTCGGTGCCCCTCTAGCCGGCGGCTCCTGCAGCCGGCGCGCCCGGAGGCACCGTGACCGCGGAGCCTACCCGACGCTGCGCGGCCGGATTACTTCGCCGGTTCTCCCGCCGGCGGCCGCCGGAAATGCCGGGCTGGCGATGAAGACGGCGGCCTGCGTGCGGCGTTCGAATCCAAGCTTGGCCAGCAGGGACGACACATAGTTCTTCACGGTCTTTTCCGCCAGGAACATTTCGGCGGCAATCTGCCGGTTGGTCAGTCCGCCGCCCACCAGCTCCAGGACCTTGCGCTCTTGGGGCGTGAGGGAGGACGTGCGCGGGTCGACCTCTTCGGCCTCCACCAGGCTGTCCACGACGCCGGCGGCCACGCCCTCCTCGAAGAGGGACTCGCCCGCTGCTGCCCGCCGCAGGGCGCCGATCAGGTCCGTGCCGCCGATCTCCTTCAGCACGTATCCCCGCGCGCCGGCCAGGACGGCCCCGCGCAGGGCCTGTTCGTCGTCGAAGCTCGTCAGGATGATGCAGTTCAGGGACGGGTCCACTGACCTCACATCCCGGCAGACCTCAATGCCGGTCCCGTCCGGCAGGCGTGCGTCCAGCACACAGACATCGGGGTGCAGAGCGGGAATCCGGCGGGTCGCCTCCACCGCGGATCCGGAACTGCCGACCACAGCAAACCCCTCGCCTTCGAGAAGTTCCTGCAGCCCGCGCCTGACAAGTTCGTGGTCATCAAGAATAAAGACGCGGATCACCGCCTGCCCGCCATCAGGTGCAGTGAGACCTGCGTCTGCCCAGGCAATCATGATTCTCCCGTCCGGCCGCTCGCGCGACCGCTCAATTCTCTTAGTAACACGCTGATTTTTGTCTCGAGATACTGCTTTTCATCTGCTGACCCCAGCCTCTGCCATTCTTCTGCACTGGGGCGGCGCGAACAAGGGTCATAGTGCCCAACAGGCCGGCTCCGGCCAGTTGCCCGGAGCGTTTCGGGGTAGCCCGCCGGCTGGCCGGGGTGCATGCCCTTTGGCCCTAGGCGTCGTGCCGGCCGAGGGAAATCATGGGAGCGTCGCCATCTGGCGCGGGAAGCTCGGCCGGTACGAGGGCAAAGGATTGGGATGAACGAAGTCAGGGACGTCCGCACGATCGTGGTGGGCGTTGACGGCTCGGACGCTTCGGTGTCCGCGTTACGGCATGCGCAGGGCCTCGCGGTGCCACTGGCCGCCAAAGTCGTCGCGGTGGCATGCTGGGACTACCCACCGGTGTACGACGGCTATGTCGCCGTCGGGATCGACGACTTCGACGTCCGGGCCGGCGAAATCCTGGCCGAGGCGGTGGTGAAGGCCTTCGGCCCGGACACCCCGGACAACGTCGAGACCCGCCTCATCCAGGGACACCCCCGCCGCATACTGATCGAGGAGAGCAAAACCGCGGACATGCTCGTGCTGGGCCGCCGCGGCCACGGGGGATTCGGTGGACTGTTACTGGGATCGGTGAGTTCCGCCTGTGTGGCACATGCGCATTGTCCGGTGCTGGTGGTCCACTCGCCCGAACACGACTGACGCCGCACTCCTGCCTGGAGGATCCTATTCGAACGTGGCCCGGCGCGGATCCGAGAGCCGCGTGGTCCACACATCGGGCCGGTTGACCTTGAAGCGTCGTCCGGTCAGGGCTTTGGGAGCCACCCGCACGTAGTAGGCCTTCTCGCCGGGCTGCCAGGGCTCCAGGAGCAGGGAGTCCACTTCGTCCTTCTCTTCCTGGCTCTCGATGACCTCGGCTTCGCCGCGCGCCATCACACTCCAGGCCGTTTCGTCGCGGACGTCGTAGCCGTCGATCTCGAATGCAACCGGCTTGCCCGTGATGGCACCCCAAAGCTTCGTGCCGCCGGCGGTGCGGAAGGCAATCGCCCGCCGTTCGAGGACGAAATTCACCGGGAAGATCTCCGGGTGGTTGTCTACGATCAGCGCTACGCGCCCCACGACTTCGGTGTCGAGCAGCGCCCAGCACTGGTCCATGGTCAGCGAGTATTCCGGTGAGGGCGTGGTTGAGTCCATGTCGAGACACGATACGGGCCGGCCAGGATCCCGATCAGGGCCATAGGTCCCGCAGCGGACACCAGGTGACGTGCGCTGCGGCCCGCCGGCGCGGGTCACCAGGGGCTGGGCTTGTAGTCCTTCAGGAAGACGCCGTACTGGTCCTCACCGGATTCGCCCATCACGATGGGGTCGTAAACGCGGGCGGCGCCGTCAACGAGGTCCAGGGGCGCGTGGAAGCCCTCTTCCATGAGGCGGACTTTGGTGTAGTGCGGCCGTTCGTCCGTGATCCAGCCGGTGTCCACGGCCGTCATGAGGATGCCGTCGGCGTCGAGCATTTCCTGGGCGCTGGTTCGCGTCATCATGTTCAGCGCAGCCTTGGCCATGTTCGTGTGCGGGTGCCCGGGGCCCTTGTAGGCGCGGGAGAACTGGCCCTCCATGGCGCTGACATTGACGATGTACTTCCGCCGCGCGGTGGATCGCTTCATGGCACCCCGCAGCCGGCTGACCAGCAGGAACGGAGCCGTCACGTTGCACAGCTGCACTTCGAGCATCTCCAGCGGGTCCACTTCGTCCAGCACCTGGGTCCAGCTGTTGATGGTGGCGAGGTCCGGGACCAGGCCACCCGCGTCTATCGCGGTGCCGGAGGCAATACGCTCCAGCGACGCCGAACCGGTGGACAGGGCCAGGGACGTGATCGCGTCCCCGGCCAGTACGGGATGGTCGAGCACGCTGCTGGCCAGGGCAAGCGGGTGCTTGTCGTGGGCGTGGCCGAACGTGACGAGCTCCGGGCCACCGTTGGCAGCCTGGAGGGCGGCGGGCAGCGGCTCGTCTTCGGCGTCGACGAGCGGCTTGTAGGCATTGCCGGAGCGCCGCACCGTCTGGGCCGCGTTGTTAATGATGATGTCCAGCGGTCCTGCGGCATCCAGGGAATCCGTCAGGGCCATTACCTGGGACGGGTCGCGGAGGTCGATGCCCACGATCCGGAGCCGGTGCAGCCAGTCGGCGCTGTCCTCCATCGCCGCGAAGCGGCGGGCGGCGTCCTTCGGGAACCGGGTGGTGATGGTGGTGTGTGCGCCGTCCCGCAGGAGCCGGAGCGCGATGTACATGCCGATCTTTGCCCGCCCGCCGGTCAGGAGGGCCCTGCGGCCGGTCAGATCGGTGCGGGCGTCGCGCTTGCTGTGGCTGAACAGGGCGCACTCGGGGCACAGCTGGTGGTAGAAGGCATCCACCTGGGTGTAGTGCTGCTTGCAGATGTAGCACGGCCGGGACCTGATCAGGTGGCCGGCGATTTCCCCGGTCGCGGACGTGGCGAGCTTGTTGCCGCGCGTTTCGTCGTCGATCCTGTCGGGGGCCGCCGTCGCCGTCTGTGCGATCACGGCGCGGTCCGCCTCGGCGATCTCATCGCGCTTGCTGACCCGCCGGTGGCGTTTGACGGCCTTGAACATCTTCCCGGTGGCGCGGCGCACTGAGACGTAGTCCGGGTGCTCCTCGTCATAGGCGTGGATCGTGTTCAGGACTTTCAGGCAGGCCTGGATTTCCTCCGGGGTCAGCCCGGCAAGACCAGACTCGGCGGCGGAAACGTCGGAGGACAGATCGGGGGAGCTCATTGCCCTAATTTTACAGGGTGCGGGGAGCCCGGCCGGACGAGCGTGCCGGGCCCCCGCCTGCCTATGCCGTGGGTGATTGCTTGACCGGTCCGTCCGTGCCGACAGCGGCTGCCTGGACGTCGGCCACCTTGTCCACGGACTCCCGCAGTTCGGGCCAGTTCTCGGTTGCGGTGCGGACGGCGTCGGGCACCAGGCGCAGGTTGGCCGCGGACAGCGCCCGTTCCGCATCGCTGGGGTCCGGGACGTGCTGGCCCTTGGACAGGACCGTGATTCCGGAGTCGGTGACCTTGAAGCCGCGGGCGCGGTCCAAGTCGGGATCGAGCCCGATCGCGGCCCCGGCCGGAACCTTGACGTTCTTGTCGATGATGGCGCGTTTGATGACTGCGCCTTCACCGACGTTGACCTTGTCCATCAGGACCGAGTCCAGGACCCGGCTCGAGGTGCCGACGTAGACGTCGTTGGAGAGCACGGAGCCTTCCACGATGCCGCCGGAGACGACCACGCCGCTGGCCACGATCGAATCCAGTGCCGTGCCCACCGTGTTCGACTTGCCGCGGACAAACTTGGCCGGCGGGGAGATGGTCTGGCGGGTGTAGATCGGCCACTCGGAGTTGTAGAGGTTGAAGACCGGGACGGGGGAGATCAGGTCCATGTGGGCGTCGTAGAACGAATCGATGGTGCCGACGTCGCGCCAGTAGGTGCGGTCCCGTTCGGTGGATCCGGGGATGTCGTTGAGGGTGAAGTCGTAAACGCCGGCCTCGCCCTGGTTCACGAAGTAGGGAATGATGTCCCCGCCCATGTCGTGCTTGGTGTCGAGGCGCTCGGCGTCAACGTGGAGGGCTTCAATCAGGGCGTCGGCGTTGAACACGTAGTTGCCCATGGAGGCCAGGAACTGGCTGGGGTCCGCCGCGAGGCCGGGCGTCGACGACGGCTTCTCGACGAACGCGGCAATCTTCTCCGGGTTGTCCGCGTCCGTTTCGATCACGCCGAACTGGTCCGCCATGTGCAGCGGCTGGCGGACGGCGGCGACTGTGGCTTTCGCCCCGCTGGCGACGTGCTGGGCCACCATCTGGGAGAAGTCCATCCGGTAGACGTGGTCTGCGCCGACCACGACGACGATGTCGGGATTGGCGTCATGAATGAGGTTCAGGGACTGGTAGATGGCGTTGGCGCTGCCCAGGAACCAGCTCTTGCCGACGCGCTGCTGGGCCGGGACCGAGGCCACGTAGTTCCCGAGCTGGGTGGACATGCGCCACGTTTCGGAAATGTGCCGGTCAAGGCTGTGGGACTTGTATTGCGTCAACACCACAATTTGCAGATAGCGGGAATTCACAAGATTTGAAAGGGCAAAGTCAATAAGCCGGTAGCTTCCGGCAAACGGGACACCAGGCTTGGCCCGGTCCGCCGTCAACGGCATGAGCCGGTTTCCCTCGCCACCTGCGAGGACAATTGCCAAAACTCTCTTTTGATGCGGCATGGTGATAGCTCCTGAACGCCTTCGTTACTCCCCAATACAGTCCGGCATGCCCGAACGTCTTCACACTAGATCAGTTCCACCGTAACGACTACCTTGGTGCATGTGCGAATAGATATTGTGACCAAAGAATTCCCGCCGGAAATCTACGGCGGCGCCGGGGTCCACGTGGCCGAGCTCAGCAGGGTGCTGGCCCAACGCGTGGACCTTCAGGTGCGTGCCTTCGGCGCGCCCCGCGAGCCCGGGTATCACGGAGCGACCGTCACGTCGTATTCCGTGCCCGAAGACCTGGGCTCAGCAAACGCCGCTATCCAGACCCTCGGGGTGGACCTGAGGATCGTTCCGGATATCGCCGGCGCGGACCTGGTCCACTCCCACACCTGGTACGCCAACATGGCCGGACACATCGCGTCGCTGCTCCACGGCATCCCGCATGTCCTCAGCGCCCACAGCCTGGAGCCGCTGCGCCCGTGGAAGGCCGAGCAGCTCGGTGGCGGCTACGCGGTGTCTTCATGGGTGGAAAAGACCGCCTACGAGGCCGCTGCCGCCATCATCGCCGTCTCGGAAGGCATGCGCCAGGACATCCTGCGCAGCTATCCGGACGTCGACCCGGCCAAGGTCAAGGTGGTCCACAACGGCATTGATGTCAGCCAGTGGAACCGGGACGAGGCTGATGACATCATCCGGCCGCTCGGGATCGATCCGGAGCGCCCCAGCGTTGTTTTTGTGGGCCGGAACACCCGGCAAAAGGGCGTACCGTACCTGCTGCGGGCCGCCGCCAAGCTCCCGGCCGACGTCCAGCTGGTGTTGTGCCTCGGTGCGGCGGACACGCCGGAACTGGCGGCTGAGACGGCACGCCTGATCGAGGAGCTCCAGAGCCAGCGCAGCGGCGTGATCCTGATCGAACGGATGCTGCCCCGCAACGAGGTCATCCAGGTGCTCAGCCACGCGACGGCGTTCGCGTGCCCGTCCATCTACGAACCGCTGGGCATCGTCAACCTGGAGGCGATGGCGTGCGGCGCCGCCGTGGTGGCCAGCGCCACGGGTGGCATTCCGGAGGTCGTCGAGCATGGCAAGACCGGGCTGCTTGTTCCGATCGAGCAGGTCACCGACGGTACCGGCATCCCGCTGGACCCGGAGAAGTTCGTCACCGACTTTGCCGAGGCCCTCATAGAAGTGGTGTCCGATCCCGCCCGGGCCCGCGCCATGGGTGAAGCGGGCCGGCGCAGGGCCGAGGAACACTTCTCTTGGGAATCCATCACGGAGACCACGCTCGAGGTCTACCGTTCGGTGCTCAACAAGGACTCCTGACCGCGCGACGGAACAGCAGTACGTCCAAACGGCAGAACGACGACGGCGCCGCCCCGGCTGAGGGGGCGGCGCCGTCGTCGCATTTCTGCTGGGTCAGCCGCGGGCTTTGGTGCCGTGGGCCTTCGTACCGTGGGCCTTTGTGCCGTGAACGGCGCGGGCCAGCATAATCTTTTCGTCCAGCGGCGCCTGGCCGCTAGCGCGCTGCTTGCGGAAGTAGTCCCGGGCCTCGTCCTGGCGGACCTTCTCCGCGCCGGTGGAGATCTCAGCGCGGAGGTGCTCCGGGCCGTAACCGAACGCGTCCACCAGGTCCAGGGCGTGCGGGCGGATCTTCACGAGCAGGCGGTTGATGTATTCGCCCACAGTGCGTCCGCGCTGCATCGACAGCCTGCCGTTCATGAGGTACCAGGACAGGTTCTTCTCGATCAGGGACAGGCCGAACAGATCGCGCAGCCACGTCAGGACCTTGCGCGTGCCCGGGTCAGTCACTTTGCCGAGGGCCTCAGTAAAGGCCTCCCACTGCAGCAGCTCCGCATGTGCCTGGGCGGCTTCGATGAGTTCGTGCTGGTGGGCGTTGAACAAGGCGGCGCCCTGCTGCTGCGGGAGCTTGTTCGCACCCTTGAGGGCCGTGGCCACCTCAGCGACCATGGTCTGGACGCGGTCCGTGAGCAGGGTCCGCTGGCTTGCCTCGTCCTTGATCGCCAGCGCGGCTTTCTGCACTGATCCGGTGTCCGCCACGAACTGGGCGACGCCGCGCAGTCCGGTGCGGTGGATCGCGGCACCGGTGGCCTGGCCCACGACGTAGCGGGCCAGCACGCCGACGTTGACGGTGCGGAATTCCTTGGCGTAGTCCGCCAGCAGGCGCTTGGCGACCAACTGCAGCAGGACCGTGTTGTCGCCCTCGAACGTGGCGTACACGTCGAGGTCGGCACGGAGCGAGGCGAAACGGTTCTCGATCAGGAACCCGGCGCCGCCGCAGGCCTCGCGGCATTCCTGCAGGGTGTCCAGGGCGTGCCAGGTGCTCAGCGGCTTCAGGGCCGCGGCCAGGGTTTCGAGGTCCTGGCGGTCCTGGTCGGTGTCGTGACGGCCGGAGAAGACATCGTCGAATTTCTGCAGCAGCTGCTCGCTGGCGAAGCTGGCGGCATACGTGGTGGCCAGCCGGGTGAAGAGCCGGCGCTGGTGCCGCTGGTAGTCCAGCAGGACTTCCTCGTCGGTCTGGGAGGAGGCATTGAACTGCCGGCGTTCGGTGGCGTACTGGATGGCGGTTTTCAGGGCCAGTTTCGACGCCGTCACGGCGGCGCCATCGAGGGAGACCCGGCCCTGGACCAGCGTGCCGAGCATCGTGAAGAAGCGACGGCCCGGGCTGGCGATGGGGGACGTGTAGTTGCCCTCGGGGTCGACGTCGCCGTAGCGGTTCAGGAGGTTGGTGCGGGGGATCCGGACGTTCGTGAAGTGCAGCCGGCCGTTGTCGATGCCGTTCAGGCCGCCTTTGACGCCGTCGTCCTCGCCCCCGATGCCCGGCAGGAAGTCCCCGGTCCCGGCGTCCCGGAGGTCCATGTAGAACGCGTGCACGCCGTGGTTGACGCCCTTTGTCACCAGTTGGGCGAAAACGACCGCGGCCAGACCATCGTTGGCGGCGTTGCCGATGTAGTCCTTCCACGCGGCCCGGAACGGCGTGTGGACCACGAACTCCCCGGCGGCGGGGTCGTAGGTGGCGGTGGTGGCAATGCTGGCCACGTCCGAGCCGTGCCCGGTTTCGGTCATGGCGAAGCAGCCCGGGATGTCCAGGCTCATGATGCCGGGCAGCCACTTCTCGTGGTGTTCCGCGGTGCCAAGGTGGTTCACTGCGGAGCCAAACAGTCCCCACTGGACGCCGGCCTTGATCTGCAGCGACGGGTCGGCGATGACCAGCTCCTGGAAACCGGCCACGTTCCCGCCGTGATCATCCGAGCCGCCCACGGACGTGGGGAATGCGCGGTGGACGGCGCCATTGTCCACCAGGATCCTGAGCTGGCCGAACACGCGTTGGCGATGTTCGGTGTGGGTCTGGCCCTCGATCTTGTGCAGTTCCGGGCGGCCGGCGAGGCCCCTGGACTGCAGCCTGATGTCGGCCCACTTGCCGAGCAGCTGTTCGCCAAGGGCCGCGACGTCGACGGCGGGCGCCTCGGGGGAGCCGGGCTGGCCGGAACGGCCGGCTGCTGTGGTTGCCGCCGGCCGCTGTGGTTGCGGCCGGCTGCGGGGGGCGTTGCCGGTGGTGCGGTCGGCTAGTTCAGTCATGTCGTTTCCTTCTGTGGTTCTGACAATCTCTAGTGCTGACAGTTCAGTTCGCGGGTGTGGGCAGGGCCGGTGCTACGGTGTGCCCCGGCCTGCCGGGCCCGTTCGTTCCGTTTGTGCTGTTTCTTCCGGAGGAGGCGCCTGCAGCTCGGGGGCGATGCCGAAGCACAGCCAGTCCGTGATCTGCCGCGCCATGGCCTCCTGGCCGGGCTTGGCCGGTCCGGGCGGGCTGGCGAGCCACTGTTCGCCGGCATTGCGGACCAGGCCGATCGCGGCATTGGGCCAGTAGCCGATCACGGCTTCCTTGTCCTGGCCGCCGCCCAGATGGCTGCGCATGGGCCGGGCAATCATGTCGCTGATGGCGGCGAAGAAGTGGCTCAACGCTCCGGCTGTGGACATAGTCGGCCCGGCCGTCTCGGCCTCGCCGGACGCATGGCGCGTGACGAAGGTGTAGACGTTTGGGCTGGTCTCGGCCATTTGCAGGTATGCGGACACCATGGCGAACAGGCCTTCGCGGGGCGTCTGGGCGCTCTGTGCCGCCTCCTGGATGCGCCGCTGCATCTGGCTGAGGACCACCTCGCCCACGGCCTGCTGGAGTCCGGCCTTGTCGCCGAAATAGCGGTAGAACACGGACTTTGACGTTCCCGCTGCTGCGGCGATGTCCTCCATGGACGCGTCACTGCCGAGGGCATGCACCGCCTTCCGGGCCGACTTGATCAGTTCCCGCCGCCGTTCCTCGCGGTGGGACTGCCAGCGGGAAGCGCGGCCGTCGACGGTGGCCTGCCCGGCGGGCGGGGTGGCTTTGGGGCTGTTCACGATACCCAGCGTATCAGGTACGCTGGGTATCGGTAATCGCTTTGATCGAAGGAGACAGCCCATGTCCGTCAACGGACAGTCAGTGCCCCGCCCCCAACCAGCCACCGCATCAGCCGCCGCCGCACCCGCCGCCGGAACGAATCAGCATGCCGGCGCGGTCCCGGCGCAACTCCGCAAGGCGGTGGTGGTGGGTGGCAACCGCATCCCGTTTGCCCGGACCGGAGGTGCCTACACCAAGTCCTCCAACCAGGACATGCTCACGGCCGCTCTGGATGGCCTGATTGCCCGCTTCGGCCTTCAGGACGAGCGGATCGGAGAAGTGGCCGCGGGGGCGGTCCTCAAACACTCCCGGGACTTCAACCTCACCCGTGAAGCCGTGCTCGGCTCGGCACTCTCTGCCGAGACCCCGGCGTATGACCTCCAGCAGGCCTGCGCCACCGGCCTGGAAACGGTGCTCGGCCTGGCGAACAAGATCAAGCTGGGCCAGATCGACTCCGCGATCGCCGGCGGCGTCGACTCCGCCTCTGACGCTCCCATCGCCGTCAGCGAGGGACTCCGCGAGGTGCTCCTCGACCTCAACCGCGCCAAGACGGTCTCCCGGAAGCTGCAGGTCCTCAGCCGGCTCCGTCCCAAGGATCTGGCCCCCGATGCCCCGAACACGGGGGAGCCGCGTACTGGCTTGTCGATGGGCGAGCACCAGGCGCTGACCACGGCGCAGTGGAAGATCACCCGCGAGGCCCAGGACGAGCTCGCCTTCAACAGCCACCGGAACCTTGCCGCGGCCTACGACGCCGGCTTCTTCGATGACCTCCTGACCCCGTACCGGGGACTGAGCCGCGACTCCAACCTGCGCGCCGACACGAGCCTGGAGAAACTGGCCACCCTCAAGCCCGTTTTCGGCAAGAACCTGGGCGCCGAAGCGACCATGACGGCCGGCAATTCCACCCCGCTGACCGATGGCGCGTCCACCGTGCTGCTCTCGTCCGAGGAATGGGCCGACGCCCATGACCTCCCCAAGCTCGCCGCGGTCATCGACGGCGAGGCTGCGGCCGTCGACTTTGTCCACGGCAAAGACGGACTGCTCATGGCGCCGGCCTTCGCCGTGCCCCGGCTGCTCGCGCGCCACAACCTCACCCTCGCGGACTTCGACTTCTTCGAGATCCACGAGGCCTTTGCCGGCACGGTGCTGAGCACGCTCGCCGCGTGGGAGGACGAGGAATTCGGCCGCACCCGCCTGGGCCTGGACGGCGCCTTCGGCAGCATCGACCGGGTCAAGCTGAACGTCAACGGCTCCTCGCTGGCCGCCGGGCACCCGTTTGCGGCCACAGGCGGCCGGATCGTGGCCTCACTGGCAAAAATGCTGCACGACAAGGGCCAGGTCAACGGCCGCCCGGCCCGCGGCCTTGTGTCCATTTGCGCCGCCGGCGGCCAGGGCGTCGTCGCAATCCTCGAAGCACTCTAGGGAGAACCGGATGAGCGACAAGTACACCCGGCTGGTCAGCCACGGACTCGGCAAGGACCTCGCCAAGCGGCTCGGCCTCCCGCAGCCGGTGGTCCTCCGGCGTCACGAGCCCGGCCGCCCCCTCATCGATGGACCGGTCTTGGTCCAGGGATCAACCGGCGGCGCCGACGAGCTCGCCGCCACCCTGCTGGACTGGAATCTCGACGTCCGCCGCCACGCGATCCCCAAGGAAAAGCTCGGCGCCATCATCCTGGTGCTGGACGAACTGGCCCATCCCGGCGACCTTGAGAAACCGGTCCTCACCGCGGCCGCATCGCTGCGTGACCTCGCCCCGAACGCCCGCGTCATCACCGTCTCCCGCACGGCAGGCTCGGCGACGGAACCGGCAACGGCCGCTGCCAGGCAGGGCGTGGACGGTCTCCTGCGGTCTTTGGCGAAGGAACTCCGCGCCGGAGCCACCGGCAACGGCATCCTGCTCGCCGACGGCACCCGGGCCACGAGCCCGGCAGCACTGGGGGCGTTGAGGTTCTTCCTCTCGGGCCGTTCGGCGTTCGTGGACGGGCAGTTCCTGACCGTCAGCTCCGGCGCCGGTCAGCTGCCCGACGACGTCGAGAAGCCGCTGGCCGGCAAGGTGGCCGTCGTGACCGGCGCCGCGCGCGGAATCGGGGCAGCGATTGCCCGCACCCTGTACCGCGACGGCGCCACGCTCATTCTCGTCGACATTCCAGCGGCGGGGGACCATCTGGCGGCAGTGGCCAACGAGGTCCACGGGACGGCCCTGCAGCTGGACATCAGCCGCGACGACGCCGGCCAACGGATCATCGACCACGCCGCGGCACGGCACGGCCGGCTGGACATCATGATCCACAACGCCGGGATCACCCGGGACAAGCTCCTGGCCAACATGGACGCCGGCCGCTGGAACGCCGTGATCGGCGTCAACATCGCCGCGCAGCTGCGGATCAATGAGGCCCTCCTCGCGTCGGAGCACTTCCGCGACTCGCCCCGGATCGTGTCCGTGGCCTCTACCAGCGGGATCGCCGGAAACCGCGGCCAGACCAACTATGCCGCGTCCAAGGCCGGCGTGATCGGCATGGTCCGCGCCACGGCGGCGCTGGTCGGCGAGCGCGGCGGGTCGATCAACGCCGTCGCGCCGGGCTTCATTGAAACGGAGATGACCGCCAGGATCCCATTCGCCACCCGCGAAGTGGCGCGCCGGCTCAACTCCCTGCAGCAGGGCGGCCAGCCGCGCGACGTCGCCGAGGCCATCGCGTTCCTGGCCAGCGACGCCGCGGGTGGGATTTCCGGGGAGGTGCTGCGCGTCTGCGGGCAGAACCTGGTCGGCGCATGAGCGGATCCCAGACCGTCATCCTGGGCGAGATGCCCGCACTGTCCAAGCTCTACGTCAACGCGGCGGCCGCCGCGGCGCGGCGCCGGGTCCTGGGCACCCACGGCGGCACCGAACTGCCGGCCTACACCCACGAGGTCCGTGGCGTGAAGGCCGACGTCGCCAATCTGACGGCCTACCAGCACCTGATCGGCGAGAGCGCGAGCGATGTCCTCCCGGCCGGCTTCATCCATGCGCTGGCGTTTCCGCTGGCCATGAGCGTGATGAACCGGGACGACTTTCCGCTGCCCCTGCTGGGCATGATCCACCTGAGGAACAACGTGGTGCAGTCCGCGCCGGTCCTGTTCACCCAGGCCCTGGATATCCGGGCCCGGGTGGAGAACCTGCGCGGGCACCGGGCCGGTACGCAGCTGGATGTCGTCGCGGAGGTCCGTGCCGCCGGGCAGGAAGACGTCCGCTGGCGCGGGGTCTCAACGTACCTGGCCAAGGGGGTGTTCCTTCCGGGGATCGACAAGGCCTCGGTGGCCGTGCCGCCGCCGCCGTTTTCCGTGCCGGATCCCACGGCCATGTGGCAGCTGGGCGTGGATACCGGGCGTGCCTACGCGGCTGTCTCTGGGGACTTCAACCCCATCCACCTGAGCGTCCTGACTGCCAAGGCCCTCGGACAGCGGCGGTCCCTTGCCCACGGCATGTACCTGGCCTCCCGTGCGCTGGCCGACGTCGGTGCCGTCCGGGGGGATTCGTTCAGCTGGGAGGTGGCCTTCGAAGCGCCCGTGTTCCTGCCGGCCCGCGTGGCACTCGATATCAGCACTGTGCAGGCCGACGGCGGTGCGTGGCAGCGCTCGGACTATGTGGCGTGGAATCCGCTGTCCGGGCGCCGGCACTTCAGCGGCTCTGTGGCGGCGCTGCCCTAGCCGGCGGGCGCGGTGCCGCCCGGGCCCGGAAAGGCCGGCCGGGCCCGCCCCGCCGGCGGACAGTGCGTTCGTCCTAGTCTGCCGGCGCCGTGGCCGGTTTGGCCTCCGGCCGCCCGGGCGTGGCCACCCGCAGCATGCGGTGCAGGCTCAAGAGAATGGATTCGACTGCGCTCGGAGCGTCCTTGCTGTGCTGTTCGGTGGCAAGCCTGGCGGTGAGCTCGTTGATCGCCGCGTCGGCGGTGCGGGCCAGCCCGGTCTGGCGATCCGGGTTGTCCTCCTCCGTGGCTCGCAGCACGTTGCCGACGGCGGACATGGCGTTACCGAGGGGTGCCGCATATTCGTCCGGGACCACGAACGGGGTGTCCTCGGCCCAGATGACGTCCGAGAGCACCTGGGTGACGTCCTGCACGTGGAACGTGAGCCGCTCGAGGTCGCGCAGGTTGCGGTAGTCGAGGTTCATGTCGCGCGGATGCAGCCGGCGGCGGGGATTGGCCCGGCGGCTGGCGTCGGCTTTCTCGACGGCGAGCCGCACCGAGCGGGCGTGCGCGGCGAGCGATTCCGAGCGCCGGGACCAGTCAACATGCTCCGGCGGCCAGCTTTCCTTGAGTGCCTTGCCCATGTCCCAGAGTTGCTGGGCGAGCGCCTGGCGCAGTTCCACGATGCTCAGCGCCGCGGCCCGGAAGTGCAGTGGCGGGAAGACCAGCAGGTTCACGACGATGCCCACGGTGACGCCGACCGCCATCTGGAAAAGGTACCCGAACGAGAATGAGTCCGGGTTGTGGCCGCCGACCAGCAGCACCAGGAGGGCCGCCGTCGGGATCCAATCCCGGCCCGAACCGATCTTCGGCAACCCGGCCAGGACCACGCCCAGGCCCATGACCACCGCAACCGTCAGCGGAGTCGGATGACCGAGGCTGAACAGCATGAAAGCCAGTCCCACCCCGATCGCCAGACCGACCAGCGCCTGCAGGCCCTGGCGCATGGAACCGGCGACGTTCTCGTACATGGCCACCAAGGCGCCGAGCGGGGCGTAGTACGGATACTCGGCCGCCGAGCCCGGCATGAAGGGAGCGATCGCGAAGGCAATGCCCGCGGCAAGCGCCGCCTTAAGAGCCAGCTGGAGCCGCGGCCACACGAGCGCTGCCGCGACGCCGCTTGCCACGCTGTGGGCCCGAATGCGCAGCGCGGAGGGGGGCTTTTCTGTTGTCTTTTCTGGATTGGCCATCCCGGCTCACCCTAGGGCCGTGTGGTTGCTGCTACAAATGGACGAACCCGTTGCCGCGCCGCAGGAGCCTGCGGCTACACGCTCAGGACGCGGCGTGGGCGGCCCGCCGCACCGCCGCGGACAGCCGCTGGGCCCGTCCGGCGGTCCGGCCCTCTTCGCTGCGGCGGGGCACATACCCGAACCCGAGGCCGTAGCCGGGATCCGCGAAGCCGAGGGCCGCGCTGGCGCCCTCGTGCCCGAAGGCCAGATGGCTGCCGAAGTTCCGCCCCGGCTGGGGTTTCATGAACCCGACGGCAAAGGCGTTGTCCTGCCCGGAGCACCGGTCAAGTCCCCAGACCTGCTCCGCGGCCATGAGCTCGATCGTGGCCGGACCCAGGAACGCGGGGCTGCCGTCCACCCCGGTGGTGGCGGCGTAGAGCCTGGCCAGCCCTTCAGCTGATCCCACGCCTCCGGCGCCGCTCATGCCCGAGGCGCGCACCACGCGATGGTTGGGCAGTTCCATGATGGTGCTGACCGGCGCGTTGCTGTTCAGCCCGTCGAGGCTGAGCGGGTCCAGCCACGGCTGGGCCGGGTCAGGGTCGTAAAGCACCTCGCGGTACCGCGGTTCCTGGTCCTCGGGCAGGCCCAGGAAGAAGTCGATCCCCCACGGGCGGCGGAGGCGTTCATCGTAGAGCCCCTGCAGCGTCATCCCCGAGGCGCGGCGGCAGAGCTCCTCCATCAGGATCCCCAGGGTCAGGGCGTGGTAGCCGAAGGCTGTGCCCGGGCGCCATAGCGGCGCCGCGGCCGCGAGACGCCGTGCGGCGGCCGGCGTCGTGAATTCCGCCAGGGGAATACCGCCCACGACGCCTGGCAGCCCCGCCTGGTGGGAAAGGGCCTGCCGCACGGTGAGCCGGTCCTTGCCGTGGACGCCAAACTCGGGCCAGTAGGACGCGACGGTGCGGTCGAGGTCGAGCAGGCCGTCCTGGACGAGGAGGGCGATGACGAAGGCAGCGACTCCCTTGGAACAGGAGTAGGTGCCCGTGATCTCGCCTGGGGCCAATCCCGGTCCGCCGCAGAGGTCCAGCACCCTGGTGCCGTGGTGGTAGACCGCCAGCTGCGCGCTGTAGCCCGGATCCTCACAAAGGAAGGCGTCGAAGAGCTCACGCACACCCGTGAAACCGGGGGCGGCAAACCCATCCGAGACGGCCGCCGTCGACATCAGGCTGCGCCGTGTCCGGGGGTGACCTCTTCGCCGGCCCGGACGGGTCCGGGAGGCGTGCCGTCGCCGAACGGCCGGCCGCCGAGGGCCTCGCGGCCGTGCTCCGAGAGCCAGTTGCCCAGTTCCGGCCCGCGGGGGACCACTCCGGTGGGATTGATGTCCTCATGCACGATGTAGTAGTGCTGCTTGATTTGCACAAAGTCGGTGGTGTCACCGAACCCTGGCGTCTGGAACAAGTCGCGCGCGTAGGCCCACAGGACCGGCATCTCGCTGAGCTTTTGCCGGTTGCACTTGAAGTGGCCGTGGTACACGGCATCGAAGCGGGCCAGTGTGGTGAACAGCCGGACGTCGGCCTCCGTGATCGTGTCACCCACCAAGTACCTTTGGCCCGCCAGGCGTTCCTCGAGCCAGTCCAACGCCGTCCAGAGCCGATCGTAGGCAGCGTCGTAGGCCTTCTGGGAACCGGCGAAGCCGCAGCGGTAGACGCCGTTGTTCACCTCGGTAAAGACACGCTTGTTGACGGCGTCGATTTCTTCCCTCAGGTGCTCCGGGTACAGCTCCGGCGCGCCGGCCCGGTGGTACTGCGCCCACTCCGTGGAAAAGTCGAGCGTGATCTGCGGGAAGTTGTTGGTGACTACCTGCCCGCTGGGTACGTCCACGATCGCCGGGACGGTAATCCCGCGGGGGTAGCCGGGGAAGCGGCGGAAGTAGGCGTCCTGGATGCGCTCGATCCCGAGGACGGGATCTCTGCCGTCCGGGTCAAGATCGAACGTCCAGGACCGGGCGTCGTGGGTGGGGCCGGGCTGGCCGAGCGAGATGACCTCTTCCAGGCCGAGGAGCCGGCGCACGATCACCGTGCGGTTGGCCCACGGGCAGGCACGCGCGGCGATGAGGCGGTAGCGGCCAGGTTCCACGGGCCAGCCGGGCTCGCCGTGGGGGCCCGCGGCGCCGTCCCGGGTGATCCGGTCCTCAATGTAGTTGGTATCCCGGGTGAATTCCTCGCCGCCGGTCACGTACGCGCCCTTGGTGCTGAATCCCGGATCGTCGGTGTGGGTACTCTGGCTCATGGTCCCAGCCTAAGGCCGGGAAGAGAACGGCCCGAACGCTGTTGTGAACTACAGTGCCGTGAACACGGGCGCCATCGGCTGCCAGGCAAACCACCAGGCGCCGGCCACAACCGCGGCGAAGAGGGCAATCCACACCGCGGCGGGGACGGAGGTGGCCCGGGCCAGCAGGTAGGCGTCCGACGTCGGGAGCCTGTCACGGTGCCGCAGGTGGACGTTGGCCAGTTTGCCGAGGTCCCTGACGGCAGCGACCAGCAGCGCCAGGCCCAGCACGATCATCACGTGGCCGTTGAATACCGGCGGCACAAAGAGCACCAGGAGCGCCGAGGCCAGCACGGCGGCGGCGGTGATGAGGAGGCCGACGCCGTTGCGGAGGAACAGGAAGGACGCCAGGAGGATGAGCGTGCCCACCGACATCGCGGCCGGCCCCCAGCCGTTGAAACCGCACCAGACCATCGCCGCCCCGACGACAGCGGGCACGGGGTAACCCCAGAACGTCGACCACGCGGCGGACAGGCGGCTCCGGCTGTACGTCGTGGTGGTACCGGAGTGGTCCAGGCCCAGCCGGATGCCGCCGAGCCGCTGGCCGGTGGTGAGGGCGGCAAACGCGTGGCCGAGTTCGTGGGTCACGGTGGCGAGCAGGCCAAAGTAGCGCCAGGACAAGCGGGGCAGGGAGACGGCCACTGCCAGCAGGATCACCGCCACGAGCTCCGTGCTGCTCACGTGCGGGCTGGACGCGTGGGTGAATCCGGCAACGATCCGCTCCCACCATGTCAGGGCGAGGTTCGGTTCCCCCAGCAGGCCGGGCCGGATCATGCCCTACCCGAGGCATGCGCGATGCAATACGCCGTCCAGGGCCTGGCTTCCAGCCGGTCCCCGGGGATCGGGGTGCCACATACAGCGCAGATTCCGTAGGTGCCCTCGTCCAGGCGGGCTAGGGCGGCATCGATCTGCAGCAGGGAAGCCCTGCTCTGTTCCAGGAGCGCGGAGGCCTGGGACAGTTCGAAGGCGATCGTTGTGCCCTCGGGGTCGTGTTCATCGTCGACGTTGGAGTCGAGACGGGCCGCGTTGACCGAGGTGATGTCCCGGCGGAGAGCGGGCAGGAGGGCAAGCTTCCGGTCACGTTCCTCGCGCAGGAGTATCCGGAACCGTTCGACGTCAACCATAGGGTTCAAGGCTAGCGCGGTCGCTGCGGCGGCGCCTAAACGGGCCGAAGGACCCGTCCGCACCGGGAGCCGCCGAGGGACTCAAAGAACTGGTAGATGATTCCCACATCCACGGAAAGGGCGCGGGCGGTGGGGGCAGCGTCTAGAGTGGGCGCATGGTGGACCAGACGCATCCCGAGACCCCCGCAAATCCCGAGAACCGTCCAAACCCCGATAATCCTGCAGACACCGGCAACACCGCGGCACTGGGAAGTCCCGTGCGGGCCGGGGACACTGATACGGCCGACGAACTCCTGCGCGAACTCGCCGCAGCCTACGGGGTAGACACCAGCTACTGGGGCTGGGACGGAGTGCAGCGTTCCGTGGCCGCCGGGACCCTTCGGGATGTGCTGGCGGCCCTCGGGGTCCCCGCCGACGGGCCCCAGGAGCAGCAACGCTCCCTGGCAGAGTCCCGGCTGGCACCCTGGCGGCGCATCCTGCCCCCGGTCCTGGTAGTGAGGGAGGGGCAGGAGAGCCATGTCGAGGTCCACGTCCCGCACGGAAGCGAAGTCCGCGTCTGGATCGACGCCGAGGACGGCAGCAGCCACGAGGTGGCCCAGCGGGAGAACTGGGACCAGCCGGTCGACGTCGACGGCGTCCTCACCGGACGTGCCACGTTCGCCATCCCCGGCAGCCTCGGCCTCGGCTGGCACACCCTGAGAGCCGACGCCGAAGGCACCGCGGAACAGTGTCCGCTGGTTGTGACGCCCGGCCGGCTCCGTGCCTCGGCCCTGCTCAAGGAACGCCGCATCTGGGGACTGACGGCCCAGCTGTACTCCGTGCGGTCCTCCCGGTCCTGGGGGATTGGCGACTTCGCCGATCTCAGCGACCTCGCCGCGGTTGCCGGTGAGCAGGGGGCGGGGTTTGTGCTGGTCAATCCGCTGCATGCCGCCGAACCAGTGCCGCCGGTCGAGGATTCCCCTTACCTGCCCACCACGCGGCGCTTTTTCAACCCGCTCTACCTGCGGGTGGAGGAAATCCCGGAATACGGCTACCTGGACGCTGCCGGCCGGGCCGAAGTGGCACGCCTGGCCGAGGGCCTGCAGGCGGCCAACCATTCCCGGGACCTCCTGGACCGCAACGCCAGCTACGCGGCGAAGCTCTCGGCCCTGGAACTCGTGTTTGCGGTCCGCCGCGGCCCGGCCCGCACCCGGCAGTTCGCCGACTTCTGCGTCGAGCAGGGGCAAGGACTCAAAGACTTTGCGCTGTGGTCGGCGCTCGCCGAAGAGCTGCCGCCGTCGGCGCCGGAATGGACCGGTGCGGCGGCATCCCCAGCATCGCCCTACTGTGTTGACCAGCGGCCGAGGCTGGCAGCCCGAATCGAATTCCACAGCTGGCTCCAGTGGCTCTGCGACCAGCAGCTCGAGGCGGCCCAGCGTTCGGCGCGCCAGGCGGGGATGGGGATCGGCGTCGTCCATGACCTCGCCGTCGGCGTAAAACCCGGCGGTGCCGACGCCTGGACCCTCTCCGGCGTTCTTGCCCGGGGCGTGAGCGTTGGCGCACCTCCAGACATGTTCAACCAGTTGGGCCAGAACTGGTCGCAGCCGCCGTGGCATCCGGGCCGGCTCGCCGAATCCGGCTATGCCGCCTACCGGGACATGCTCCGTACCGTCCTGCGGCACGCCGGCGGCATCCGGGTGGACCATATCCTCGGCCTGTTCCGGTTGTGGTGGATCCCCGAGGGCGCAGGACCGGAGAGCGGCACCTATGTGCACTACGACCACGAGGCGCTCATCGGCATCCTTGCCCTCGAGGCGCAACGGGCCGGTGCGATCGTGATCGGCGAGGACCTGGGCGTGTTCGAGCCGTGGGTCCGCGGCTACCTGGCCGAGCGGGGGATCTTCGGCACGTCGATCCTCTGGTTCGAACACGACGCCGACGGCCCGATTCCGCCGGAGGACTACCGCGAGCAGTGCCTGACGAGCGTCAACACCCACGATCTGCCCCCGACGGCGGGCTACCTCGCCGGTGAACACGTCACTTTGCGCGAATCGCTCGGACTGTTGCGGCGGCCCGTGGCGGAAGAACGCGCCGAGGCTGCGGCCGAGCAGGAGGCAGTGCTGGCCCGGGTCCGGGCACGCGGCCTGCTGGCGGAGACCGGCACGGACGTGCGGACCACGGTGGAGGCGCTGTACGCCTACACGGCGCTGGCCCCGTCAGCACTGCTGGGAGTGGCGCTGGTCGACGCCGTGGGGGAGACACGGACCCAGAACCAGCCGGGCACCAGCACCGAATACCCGAACTGGCGCATTCCGCTGGCCGCTCCCGAGGGCGTGGTGCTGATCGATGACCTGCCGGATAACGAGCGGTTCCTGTCCCTGCTGGGCACCGTCCGCGGTGCGCTGCATCCAGGAGCCTGATCCGACACGGGGGAGCCGAGACCTGAACACTGAACCGGGCGCGGGCAGTTCCTTGACCTGAGCCTGGCCTGAGACGGGGAATGCAGACAGCATTGGCCGCACCAATACCGGCCGCTAGCATGGACCGATGACGCGGATCGGCCGACTCTCCCTGGCCGGCGGATGGGCGCTGGCGATGCTGCTGGTGGGGTGCACGCCGGCGCAGCCCTTCCAGGCCGGCCCGCCCTCGCAGTCCCCAACCGCCGGGTCCCCACCGGCCGAGACTCTGCCTGCCGAGACACCGACCGAATCGCCGCCCTCCGCGACCCCGCCGCCGTCCCCGTATTTCGCGCAGCCTGCCCCGCACCCCGCGCCGGGCGGGCCGGCCAGCGGCGGGATCGCGCACATTGTGGTCATCGTCCAGGAGAACAAGGCGGCCTCACAGATCATGGGTTCCAGCGAAGCGGGCTACTTCAACAAGCTTGCGGCGGAATTTTCAGTGGCCGCCAACTACCGGGCCATCACCCACCCGAGCCTGCCCAACTACCTGGCCCTCACTGGCGGAACCAGCGCGGGGATCACCAGCGACTGCAAACCGAACTCCTGCACCGCCGATGTGCGCTCCATCGCCGATGAGATCACCCAATCCGGACGGAGCTGGAAAATGTACGCCGAGGGCATGCCCGCGCCCTGCACCGCGCATGACTCCCGCCGGTATGCGGTGAAACACAATCCGTTCATGTACTACCCTGCCGTGACGGGCAACAAGGCCTCCTGCTCGGACCATGTTGTGCCGTACAGCCGGCTAAGGAAGGACCTGCAGTCCCCGTCCACCCTGCCGGACTACTCGTTCATCAGCCCGGACATGTGCAACGACACCCACGACTGTCCCATCGGCACCGGAGACGACTGGCTCGCCCGCGAAGTGCCCAAAATCCTGGGGTCCCCGGCCTTCACGACGCAGAACTCCCTCCTCGTGCTCACGTGGGATGAGGGCAGCAAAGAGGACAATCGGGTGGCTATGGTATTCGCCGGCCCGGCGGCGCGGAAGGGCTTCACATCCAATGCCGCCTACTCGCACTACTCTTTGCTGCACACCATCGAGGACGTGTGGGGGCTGAGCCCCCTGACCGACGATGTCCGCAAGGCGCCCCTCATGGGCGAATTGCTCAACCACTAGCGGTCAGCCTTTTCCCGGCCAATACACAGGAACCACTGCCCATAATGGACCCGAAGCTCCGGTCAACCGCTATTTGACCGGAGCTTCGCCACATCCGCTTGCACCGCCGGCGGTCTCCGCCCGGGTACAGCTAGGGCTGGGCCTCGACGAGGATGACCAAGGTCTCGGGCAGTACGCCGTCGTAGGCCATCGCCTCGCCCATGACGTCATTTTGCATCGCGGCCATGAGGGCATCCACATCAGGAACATCCATCATCACTGCGACTTGCGTCGGGTTCTCGGGGTTGACGAACGTACGAATGTTGGTGATCCCCAGGGGGCCGAACACCTCTTCGCGCTTCGGTGAGGCAAGCCAGTGATCCTTGTCCTTGACATCGTGGTGGCCGATTATGGTTGGCATGGCGGTCCTCTCGCAGGGGGCCAGCGGTCCGCCGGCCCACTGCTCCGAAAGTTACTCGCCGCTGCATGCCCGGGCAAGTCTATTTTCCGGCCGCACCCCGCCGCGTCTGTGTGTGTCTTCTGGAGGGCCGTGTCCCGGTCCAGGACGGCCGCCCGCCCCCAGCGCCCCGTTCGCGTGACAGTCTCCTGCGATAGGGGCCTTTGGGCACACGCCGGGCGCGTGTGGGAGTTCCTAGAATGAAGCATGGCCGCCGACGCGATCGAGGTCGAACACAAGTACAGCCCTTCGGAATCCGACGCCCTCCCGCCACTGGCATCAATCCCGGGGGTGGATCGCGCCGGGCAATCCGCAAACGAAATGCTGGACGCCGTCTATTTTGATACCAAAGCTCTGGCATTGGCGGGGCAGCGGATCACCCTGCGCCGCCGGTCCGGCGGTCCGGATGACGGATGGCACCTAAAACTCCCGGTCGCGGCGGGGGAGCGCCGGGAGATACGGGAGCCGCTTGGCGGCGATCAGGATGCCGTGCCGGAAAATCTGCGGCAGCTGGTGCTCGTCCACACCCGCAGCCACGCGCTGGTGCCGGTTGCACGCATCAGGACCAGCCGCAGGTTGACGCCGTTGTACGCCGCCGACGGCGCCGTCCTTGCCCACTTCAGTGACGACCGTGTCGAGGCGCAATCCCTGCTAACCCCCGCGGAACCGTCGCGGTGGCGGGAATGGGAGCTGGAACTCGAGGACGGCCCCCGACAGCTGCTCCAGGACGCTGACGCTCTGTTCGCCGCAGAGGGAGTCACCGTCACCGCCCTCCCGTCCAAGCTCGCCCGGGCGCTCGGACCGGACTATCCGGAGAATCCCGGCACGGCGCCAAAGCCCAGCCGGAGCGGGCCGGCTTCGGACGTCATGCTCTCCTATCTATCCCAACAGGTACGCGCCGTGAAGCTGCATGATCCTCGCGTCCGGGTCGATGCGCCCGATGCCGTGCATCAATTCCGGGTGGCCGCGCGCCGGTTACGGTCTGCACTGGCCACCTTCCGAAAGCTGACAGATACGACGTCGGCCAGGTTCCTTCGGGGCGAGCTCCAGTGGCTCGCCGGCACTGTGGGCCAGGCCCGGGACGCCGAGGTCATCCGCGCCCGGCTGAAGGACATGATCGGTGCCGAACCTCCGGAGCTGTTGATCGGACCCGTTGCGCAGCAGATCCAGGAGCACCTCGGCATCGTCCAGCAACAAGGCCGTGCCGCCGGCCTGGCAGCGCTGGACAGCACCCGCTACTTCCGCCTCCTTGATGCCCTCGATGCCTTCCTTGCGGTACCTCCGCTTAGCGCCTGTGCGGGCAATGATGCGCTGGGGACGGTTGGCCGGCTCGTCTCCGCGGAACGAAAACGCCTCAAGGCGGCGGTCCGGTCCTTGGATGGCGGCGCAGGCGGGACCCCGCAGGATGCCGCATTGCATGAAGTTCGAAAGAGCGCCAAGCGGCTGCGCTATGCCGCCGAGGCGGCTACCCCCATTTTCGGCACTCAGGCAACAAACCTTGCCCGGGCCGCGGAGGGCATCCAGGAGATACTCGGAGACTTCCAGGACAGCGTCGTCACCCGGGCAACCCTGCTGGTGCTGGCTCGGAAGGCCGCGGACGGCTCCGGCAACGAATTTACCTACGGGCGCCTGCATGCCCTGGAACAGCAGCGCGGCAACGAGGCCCGCTTGCGGTTCTATGATGCGTGGCAACAGTCCAGGCCGAAACCCCTGCGCTGGACCTAGCCACCGCGTCCGAACGCCGGGAGAAACCCATGATCGAACCCCGCAGCGGAATGCCGGCCATCTGGTCGGACGGACTGGGCCGCGCGAGCATCCGCTCCATCCAGGTCCTTGCCGTGTCCGCCCTCGCCTGGGCGATCATCTGGGCCGCCAGCCGCATCCCGCTCGTCATCATCCCGGTCCTGATCGCCGTTATCCTCGCCGCGGCGATCTCCCCGCTGGTCCGCTGGCTCACGGGGCACGCCTGGCCCCGCGCCCTCGCGGTGGTTGCCTCGTTCGTGGCCATTCTCACCGTTTTCGGCAGCGTCATCGCCGGCATCGTCATTCTGGTCTCCAACCAGTGGGGCGAGCTCACGGCCCGCGCCACTGCCGGGGTCGAACAACTGCACTCATTCCTGAACCACGGACCTGTCCCTGTCAGCGACCAGCAGATCACTGCCCTCACGGACTCGGTGCGGGAGTTCTTCACCTCGAGCACGTTCGGTGCAGAAGCCCTCACCGGTGCCCGCACCGTGGTGGAGATCTTCACCGGTGGGGTGCTGATGGCGGTCACCCTGTTCTTTTTCCTCAAGGACGGGCCCGAGATCCGGGCCTTCCTCATTGGCATGCTGCCCGCTGACCACCGCGCCAGGGCACACCTGGCGGCGGACCGCAGTACCGTCGTCCTGGGCGGGTATGTCCGCGGCACCGCGATGGTGGCCGCGGTTGACGGTCTCGTCGTCGGGGTCACCCTCGCCATCATGGGAGTGCCGCTGGCCCTGCCGCTGGGAGTGTTCATCTTCATTGGCGGATTCATCCCGATCGTCGGCGCCACCGTCGCAGGCACCCTTGCCATTGCCGTCACGCTGGTCTCCAACGGGCTGGCCCAGGCGCTCATCGTTGTGGCCGTGGTCATCGGGGTGAACCAGCTCGAACACCACTTCCTGCAACCGGTCCTGATGGGCAAAGTCCTCAGCATCCACGGCCTGGCGATCCTGCTCGTCCTGGCGGCCGGCACCATACTCGCCGGCATTGTCGGCGCGCTGCTGGCCGTGCCGGTCACTGCCGTCACCTGGACCGTCGTCAAGACGTGGTCCGGCAAGGACCCGCTGCCCGGGCCGGAACTGCCCGGGCCGGAACTGCCCGGGCCAGAGCTGCCCGGGCCTGAGCCGCTGCCCGAACCTGAGCCGCGGTAGGCTCGCCGTTCCGGACACTGCCTGCAGCTGACAGCTGGCACTGGGAGCCGGCACTACAATTGACCGGTTCCTACGACTTGCTCCTGCCCGGCAGACGCCCGGCCACCGACAGAAAGATCCGATGCAGACCACTTCTGACCACGCCGTCCCGGCCCAAGTCGACCTGAAGCAGGCCGACCGCCCGGACCGCAAGCCCCTGGTCCGCTGGCTACTGGCCAACCAGGTCGCACCCGCCGGCCCCGAGGCCGAGGAAGATAACAAGCCCAACGCCTGGTGGAAGGTCATGTGCCTGACCGGCGTCGACTATTTCTCGACCTTGTCCTACCTTCCGGGCATCGCCGCCCTGGCCGCCGGTGCCCTGTCGCCGCTGGCCACCCTGCTCATTGTGGCCCTGACGCTGCTGGGCATGCTGCCCATGTACCGCCGGGTCGCGCAGGAGAGCCCGCACGGGCAGGGCTCGGTTGCCATGCTGGAGAAGCTGCTCCCGTTCTGGCGCGGCAAGTTCTTCGTGCTGCTGCTGCTCGGGTTCGTTGCGACCTCGTGGATCATCACCATCACGCTCTCGGGGGCCGACGCGACGGTGCACCTGCTGGAGAATCCGATCGTCCCGGAGGGCTTGAAAGGCAGTGCCGTGATCATCACCGTGATCCTGCTGCTGATTCTGGGCGGGGTGTTCCTGCTGGGCTTCAACGAGGCCGTGGGCGTCGCCATCCCGCTCGTGGCCATCTACCTGCTCCTGAACGCCGCCGTCGTCGCCGCAGGATTCGCACGTGTCCTCTCCGAACCGTCCCTGATCGCCGGCTGGACCGATCGGCTGTTCGCCAGCGCCGGCGGCGGCCCCATGGACCTGATCGGCCCTGCCGTCATCGCTTTCCCGCTGCTGGTCCTGGGCCTCTCCGGATTCGAGACCGGCGTTTCCATGATGCCGCTGATCAAGGCCACCGGCGACAGCCCTGAGCAGGTCATGGCGTCCCGGGTCAGGAACACCCGCAAGCTGCTCACCACGGCGGCGGCCATCATGAGCGTCTACCTGATGTCCACCAGCTTCCTCACCACGGTCATGATCCCGGCCCAGGAGTTCGAGGAGGGCGGACAGGCCAACGGCCGCGCCCTGGCGTTCCTCGCCCACGACCTGTTCGGCGCCGGGTTCGGCACCGTTTACGACATTTCCAGCGCCCTGATCCTCTGGTTCGCCGGGGCCTCCGCCATGGCCGGGCTCATCAACATCGTGCCCCGGTACCTGCCGGCCTACGGCATGGCACCGGAATGGGGCCGGGCGGTCCGCCCGGTCGTGATCGTCTACACCGTGCTGAGCGTCGGCATCACCATCGCTTTCAACGCCGACGTCAACGCCCAGGCAGGGGCCTACGCCACCGGCATCCTGGCCATGATGGTCTCCGGAGCCGTCGCCGTGACGGTCTCCGCAATCCGCCGGCACAGCCGGGCCGGCACCATCGGCTTCGGTGTGCTGACCTTGGTCCTGCTGTACGCACTGGGCGCCAACGTCATCGAAAAGCCCGACGGCATTGCGATCTCGGCGTTCTTCATCGCCGGCATCATCGTCGTCTCGCTCATCTCCCGGGTGCAGCGCACCACCGAACTGCGGCTGGAAACCATCGAGTTCGACGAGGCAGCCCGGCAGTTCATCACCGATTCGATTGCCTTTGACGGTCAATTGAACGTCATCGCCAACAAACGACAGGCCGGTGACAAGGCTGAGTACGCGGACAAGGAGTACGAACAGCGCGGGCTGAACCCGGTCCCGGGCCCGGCGGATGTCATCTTCCTCGAGGTGGAAATCTCCGATCCTTCGGCGTTCAGCCACACGCTCCGGGTCGAAGGCGTCGAAGTGGACGGCTACCGGGTGCTGCGGGTGAAGTCCCCGGCCGTGCCGAACGCGATCGCAGCGGTCCTGCTGGCCATGCGCGACTCGACCGGCACGAAGCCCCAGTGCTATTTCGAGTGGTCCGAAGGCAACCCCGTCGGCCACCTCATGCGGTACCTGTTCCTGGGCGAGGGCGACACCGCGCCTTTGGTGCGCGAAATCCTCCGCGAGACCGAGCCCGACCAGGCACTCCGGCCATCCATTCACGTGGGCTAGGCACAACGCACGATAACGACCACGAACAGCCCCGCCGGGATTCCGGCGGGGCTGTTCGCACGATGCGGCCGGTACCTGAACCCACACCCCGGCGGGCGGCCGGCTAGCCATTTTCGGGAGCGGGTCCGCGGGGGAGGCTCGCGTAGTCAGGGTCGGCGTTGTCCGTGGGGGAATCATGACCGACCCGAACATCCAGCCCCAGTACGGCCGGCAGGCGCCGCCGCCCTACACGCAGCAGCCGTCTCAGTTCGCCCCCGGGCCATACGAGCCTGTCCCAGGGCAATCCGGACAGCCCCCGTACAGCACGCCGCCGGGCCAATGGCAACCGCCGCAGCCGGCGCCCAAGCCGAGGGGTCGCTTTGCGCCATCGTTCTGGATTGTCGGCAGTGTGCTGGCCTTGGTTCTACTGATGAACGCCCTCGCCGGTCAGGGCGAGGGCGTTCTGGTCATCGCCGGACTCGTGACACTCTTTACGGCGCTGTACTCCCTGGTGTTCAAGCGCCGGTCCTGGCTGGGTCTGCCCCATCACGGGATTGCTACCACCGTCATGGTTGCCGGCCTTGCCTGCACGATGCTCGGAATCATTGCCGGCGTTTCCAGCGTTGGTCGGTCAAACACCACGCAGGCGGCACCTGCACCCACGGTCACGGCAGCACCGACGGCCAATGCCCAACCGGACGCTGATGCCGCCGCGAAGCTCAAGGAGCGCGAAGACGCGGTCGCCAAACGGGAAGCCGCCGTAACGGTCAAGGAAACCCCGGCGAAAACCTTCGGGGAAGGTACTTGGACGGTTGGGACCGACCTCGAGCCCGCAACGTATCGGATCACCAAGGCCGTGGTCGGGGACTGCTCCTGGAAGATCACCCGGACCGGCAGCAACGGCAAGGATTCCATCGCCTACGACTACTTCGTCAAGGGCGGGTTCCCACAAGTGGCACTAGCCGACGGGCAGACTTTCAACACCGACGGCTGCGGGGACTGGGCCAAGCAGTAACAATCGGGGTCCGGCCGCACACAGTCTGGCATGACCACGACCGCCCCGCTTCCGCCGCGCCAGCCCAGAGGCATTCCCGCCGGCGGCGAGTACGCCTCTTACGCCCATGCCGAAGGTGATCTCACGCTCCAGCCGGCCGGGGCGGTCATCCCGGACCTGATCGAGCTGACCCCGGAAACCCGGAGGTCCTTGACGCGCTCCGGGCCGCCGGCGGCCGGCCGCTCATCGTCGGCGGCGCCGTCCGCGACGTACTAGCCTGACGCGGGCCCGCCGTCGGGGAAGATCATGGGGTCGTCGTGCGGGTCAGCTAGAGATTCCTTGGCAAGGGCTTTGGTGACGGCAGGTGTTGGTCGTCCAAGGCGCTCATCGAGCGTGACGCGTAGCCTGGCCGCGGCAACCTGAACCCGGTGCTGGGACGCGGTCGTCGATCTGGAAACCTTCACGGAGACGCGCCGGGGAGTATGGACGTTCTTCGGCTCCGGTGTACCCGTACTCATCGCCTGCCCTCCACGTGTTTTCTTGATCTGTGCCTTCATTGTTGCCCACGGTGTCGTCGTGGGTACGGACGAGCGCGTCGATGGCGTGGAACCGGATGGTGCCGTGCTGCTTGATGCCGGCGCCGATCCGGTCCGGGGTCCAGTCGCGGACGGCGCTGTTGGGCCTGAGCGCACCCGTGACGGAACCGATGCGCTCACCATCGAGGTAGACGTCGGCGGTCAGCAGGGACCCCGTGCCCTCCCCGGCCTTCTGGTCGGGTCCGAGTTCGGCGGTGCGGGTGCGGAACCAGGCAGGTTTGTTCAGCTTGCCAGGGGTGACGGTCTTCAGCTTGAGGTCAGTCATAGAACTCCAATCGGGGCTGTTCAGCCCCTCATGTGTGCGGAGTCCACCGCCGCCCTCACCGCCTGAAGGAATCGCGGAGACATCCGTGGGGTGAACATCCATCTCACCCGCCCGAGTCTGCACGAATTATTCCGCCCGCATCGCTCGGGCACAGGGGGCACCTAGGCGGGGCCTGCGGTCATTCTTAGCGCTTTTGGGGTTCTTCGGGTTCAAGGGGAAGCCCAGCTGCGATGCGGCGTCGATCAGCTTTATGCGAGATGTGAACCCCCTTGAAACGGAGCAATCCGGCTACCAGGAACCCGCCTGCAGCGAGCATAAGGACGGCCCCTACGACCAGAGCCCAATAGGTGTTCTCATCATCGAGATTCGGCTGGGCCACGGCTAGGAAGATGAAGGCCACAAGCATGAACAGGTTGGCGATCGCATAGGGCCCGAACATGGAATAAACCGCGCGCCAGGTATCTTTGCTGGTTTTCTCAGTCATTCGAGTGGTCCTTCCTTACCCAGTTATGCCGTTGGCGCCTGGGCAGTACATTAGGCGTCACGCTAAGCGTTGAACGAGTCCGTGGATAGATCAAAGGCTTGACAGTTTTAGTCACGGCGGTTCTGGCTAAGGCCTGCTCACTTTCCGCCAGGGCAGCTCTGCGAGGGCTGTTCCTGCCTCGATGTGCGCCACGGGGTAGAAGTCGATGCGGTTCTTGTCCTCGCGGGCGTAGATGAGCATGTTGTCGGACGCGGTCCCGCCGCCGATGAGGGACGCGATCTCGGCGCGGGCCGCTGCCAGGCTCGCGTAGGTGACCCATTTGGCGCGGCCCTCGAGGCGGGCGCGGGTGAGGTAGTCGGGGGAGTCGGCTCCGCGGGCGCGGCGTTCAGGCGGGCCATGACGTCGTCCATGTCGGCGGCGAGCTCCAGCAGGGTTGTCAGGGCAACGTCCGGGTTCGCGGCGACGTGCTCGCGGCACCAGCCGGCGTCGGAGTCGTGCTGGCCGCGGTCACCGGGCAAGTTGATCAGCTCGTGCAGGCGCGCGGGAGACGTCTCGGGGTTCTGGGCTTCATCTCGAAGGGAGGTCATGGGTCTCATGTGTGCGGATGTCCTCGCGCGGCTCACCGTTGGCGGGCCGCAATGAGCCGGCTTCGCTAAGCGAGTAGGTACTACGCTTGTCGGGCCCGCGCCGCGAGCCTATGATGCGCAGACATTCGTCAGGGATTTTCCCGTGCCCATTGGGGGGACTTTTTTCGCAAGCTACGAAGGAGCAACCCCATGAGGCGCGCACTCCTACCCATCGTCCTCCTGCTCGCCCTTTTCGCCGGGACGGGCGCCGCCGTTGCAGACCCACCGACTGCAGGCCCACCGACACCCAACGATCCGTCAACCGTTCAGTACCAGTGCCCTGGCTTCATGGTCAACGCCACGGCGACTGGCAAGAGCAAAGTCATTGACTGGGCCTTCTGGCCTGCTGCTCCTTCCAAGCCCCTACCAGTCGTTACTATTACGGGCGCCGCAACCACTGAAACTTTCACGTCCGTCACGGCGACGCCAAAAACGGTGACTTACCAACTCAACGGGACCTACAGGGTGGCACTTCAGCTCGAACCCTCCTTCGACATTGTGTTCAAGTCGACCGGGTGGAACGTGATGTACGTTCCACCCGTTTACGGCACACCTGGCCTGTTTCTCTCGGTGGGTCAAGTGACGTGGACTGAATTCGGACCCGCATACCCGAATGGGGGAATGACCGGGCCGGGCAAAATAACGGACATCTGCGCCCTGCTGGCGCCGTAGGCGCGGCATTCCCGACCCCGGGCCGCAGGTGGGATGTGGTCAGCGGTCCGCGCGGCCGGCAGATCAACCGAAGGAATGCTCATGGCAGGCAAGTTCGAGGTCTACAAGGACAAGTCCGGCGGCTTCCGGTTCAGGCTCAAGGCAGGCAACGGCGAAACGATCGCCTCCTTGGAGAGCTACAAGACCAAGGCCAGCGCCTTGGGCGGTAACGAATCCGTGAAGAAGAACGCCGGGTCTGACATCGCGGACCTCACCGAAGAGTCCTGACTGGAGCCAGGCATGAAGAAGCCCGGCCACCTCGAGGGGTGACCGGGCTTCTGTACGGGTAGGGGACTATTTGCCGAACGCGGCGGTGTACTGGGCGTTCACGCTCGGGGACAGCTTGCCGTTGACGCGCAGCAGGGTTGCTCCGTCCAGATGGTGGTGTCCGCCGGGTTCCTGTGGCTCGGTCGGCCCGGCAGAAACGTCGGCTGACCGAGCGTCAGACGTTCAAGCTCAAGCCGGGAAAGTGGCAGGCCACCCGGCGAGACAATAGGAGACCCCGGACCGCATACCGGTCCGGGGCCTCCCCTCAGAGGCAGAGATGCGGATAGTACAGACATTGACGACTGCGAAAGGGGGAAGCTCGATGGAGGAACAGGGCCGAGAAGGAATCGGCAATCCGATTTTCCACCGCTCGGAGACATGGTTTACGCCATTGAGCCCTGAAGACCTGAAAGCCCAGTTGCTAGAAGCCTTCAGCGATAAGCGGTACGCGGTTCAAACGACAGACGATGACATCCAGGTCTTCGCCGGATCGAAACTTCTGTACAAAGCTTGGGGAGAGCTCATTCCCTGGGGGCAGGACAACGCCCCCGTCGGCCTCACGCTGTCTGTGCGGCCTGCGCTCGAAGGGGGATCGGAAGTCACGGCGGCGGTCTTCGACCGATTTGGGTGGAGGCTGACGGATAAGACGTTCTTCGGCGCCGATGAGACTTTCACCTCCAAAATGGACCACCTGATGCAGACGGCTCGCACAGTGTCGGGGCTGTAGCGGTTTCCAAAGGCCTTTGCCGCACCGTGCGCGGCTAGTGCCGGCGGTGCGGCACCCGTTCGATTTGGGTGAAGAGCCGGTCGATGAGGCGGAAGTTGCCTCGTGTGATCCGGGCGACGGCCGCGATGGCCTGGGAATCGGTGAAATCTTCGGAGTTCAGGGTCTGGCCGAATTTGTGCCATCGGAGCTCGAGGACGAAATTCAGTTCTTCCTGGGCCAGTGGGCGGTATTCGTGGGCGAACCCGACCCTGCTGTAGAGCTCTGCATAGCGGCTGAACCATTTTTCAATCCCGGGCATGCCGATGAGTATCAGGGCTATGTTGTCCCGCTGCTCCGCTAGTAGCTGCCCCACTGGCGGCCGCTGCGGTGACGGAGTGCCCTTCGACAGCGATGGCGCCGCTGGCGTCACGGACGCCAACGATTCCGTCAACCTGGAACCGCGCGGCTGCCATTGCTCCCTTTTCGCGTCGATCTTCTTGATGGCCGCCCGGATCTCGGGGAGCGAGTAGGGCCTTTCGCCGAAGGTGGCGGTGATGCCGCGCGCCTTGGCTTCGAAACGTACTTCATTGTTCCCCCGTTGTTGATTGCTTCCTTGGTTTCTCATGCGGAAATGGGTAGGTCAAAGAAACGGACCGCCGTGACGGGGTCCGTTAAGTGCGAATGGGATGGTTACTCTGCCTTGAAGCTGATCGAATCGTCGCCGCTCGACCAGAGCAGCTTGCCGTTTGGATACGTCATTGCAATGGGCCGTTTCAGGAATTCCTGAACCCAGAGTCGCTGGTAACCCTCAGCGCCTACACATCCCTCAGCGCTCATCGCGATCTTCCCGGCGACGGTGAGTATGTTCCCCTTGATGACCACCGGGGCACCCAGGGGCCCGCATGGGGTCCGCACGGTCAGAAGCAGCTCACCGTTGATGGACGTGAGCTGAGCCTTGACGGCTCCGTTCGCCGCCCACGGGAGGGCTTTACCGTTCGACACGGCTGAGACGCTGTCGTATGTGGCGCACGGCGCTTCCGGCAGGAATGGGGCGCACGTTTCCTGCGGCTGGGATGTGGTGGCCGGGAGGGGAGTGGGTGCACTCTTGTCAGCTTGAGCGGATGCTGAGAGGGGCGTCGGCGTGGCCTGCCCGCCAGGTGGCGTCGCTGCACATGAGGTCATGAGCAGCGAAGCCAGTAGAACGGAAATTTTGAGTGGCAGATGCCGAGCACGATCCATTATTCCCCCTAGAGAATGAACGCTGAACCTGAGCATAGACGTAGGACCTTTGATTGTCCTCAGGTTTGGGTGACCAATTTTTTGGGCCCCTTCCTGCATGGGCAAATAGGGAGGGGACGAATAATTGACCACGCTCTAGCGGAGCAATCCAATGGCAAATATCCACCCCCGACCGGGGGCGGGAGGGACAATGAAGCCATGACCACACCCCAGGCAGCATTCGCGGCCTTAATGATCGCAGCCCTCATCGCAACAGCGATCTACTTCACCGTCATCCACCGACGCACGACCAAGAGGATCGCAGGGAACTCCAACCTCCAGGCGGAAGCCGCACCCGCCGAAGGCACCGACCAACCGCGAAAGCCCGGCCTGGCAGCCAAGCTGAACTACATTCTCTTCACCGACAAGCACCCGCACTTTGACGCACGCGACAGCCATAACCACACCGCGCCCCACAGCGGCAGCACCAACCCAACCGCCACAGGAGCCAACGGCGGCTACAACGGCGGCGGCGGATTCTGACACCAACCCAGCTGCACGTGGCTAGTGGACATAGAAGCCCCCGGGAATCCAATGATTCCCGGGGGTTTCTGCCGTCCTTCACCTCTGCATAAACCACAAAAAATGCGAGGGAGTAGTACCTGATAAGGCGGTGCCGTAGGTTGAGCCCACGAGCACCCGCCGACGCCGACAGACCCGCCCTGTGGACCCTGGCCATCCTGGCATCTGAAGAGTTCCAGTACGTCATCGGTGGCTTTCGTTTCGAGCCATGTCAGCGTGGCCAGCAAGGTCGCGGTCCGCATGGTGTCCGGATGCCGGGCAAGTTTCGGCGCAGTAAAGCACCCAAATGACGAACGGTCACAAGCTGGAGTCCGAACCCGAGCCGGTTGTGGTCGCCCCTCCGCTTCGCCACCAATTCGCGATCCAGACCATCGAGGAAGAAAAACCGCTCCAACACCGACTGCTCCTGAGCATTATGCGCATACCGCCCGTACGCCGCCTCCTCGGCAGCCGTTAAATATTCACCAGCCATGCTCTCTCAACGATCGACGCTAGCAATCGTGGCGATGGACATGAAACTGGGGTACCCGCGGGTCAGCACCACTGACCAGGACGCACGCATGCAGATTGCCGCCCTGGTCGAGGCGGGCGTTGGCGAGGACAAGATTTTCATCGACCACATGTCGGCGGCGAAGACCGCCAAGGAACGTCCCGGCCTGACCGAGCTGCTCAAGTACGCCCGTGACGGGGACCAGGTCTATTGCTGGCGGATCGACCGACTGGGCAGGTCCCTCATCGATGTCCTGAACACCGTCGACGAGATGACCAAGAAGGGCATCGCCCTGTATTCGCTGTTCGACGGCGTAGATCCGTCCACCCCACCGAATGAGGCCCCGTGCTGCACATCGAAAATCTCTCAAAGAGCTACAGACGGACGACAGCTCTCGAGAACCTGACCGTAGCCTTTCCCTGCTCGGGGCTGCATCTGATTCAAGGGGACCACGGGGCGGGAAAAACCACGCTGCTCAAATGGGCTCCTGGGATTGTTCGTTGGACTGGCGACTCGAACAACACTGAATCCTGGTCTCGTGGCCGGAGTCTTCCTCATGGTCGTTCCGTTCGCGGGCCCCTATGACCCTCGCAATATCCTGACTACCGCTGGACGTGCCGTCTTCAACTTTGGGGCGGGTTCAGTCCCCGAACCCTGTTCCCGGTGCCGTTGGATGCCGGTCTCACCCTCACGGTGCGGGGTCTGGGCGTTGTTGTTGCAGGCTGTAGCTACATCTGGTCCCGCATGACGAAGTTCGTGTGAGCGTCCCTTTCTTGAAACTGGAACTCGCGTGGTCGGAGACAGAAAAAAACCCCTGGAATCCTTGGATTCCAGGGGTTTTCCCTTGTGCGCGGAGGGGGACTTGAACCCCCACCCCCTTTCGAGGACTAGCACCTCAAGCTAGCGCGTCTGCCATTCCGCCACCCGCGCAGGTGGTAATTCCGAGTTCGTTTCGCCTTTCAGCGTTTTGCTTTTCTCGGAAGCAGCGAGAAAGACTCTAGCACGACTTTTCCGGAAACAAATAATCGGGGTCCGCGGGGGTGGTGTGGGTAGGCTGAAGCAAGCAATTGAGCCACCCGCCACGAGGAGCCGCTATGACTGACAACCGGACCGAAACCAGGCCTGAGGACGAGGTCGTCAGGATCTGCCAGGAGCTGATCCGGATCGACACGTCCAACTACGGCGACGGCTCCGGCCCCGGTGAACGCGCGGCCGCCGAATACACCGCCGGGCTCATGGCCGAAGTCGGGCTGGACGCCGAAATCTTCGAAGCCGCCCCCGGCCGCGCCAGCGTGGTCACCCGGTTGGCGGGGGAGGACGCCTCCGCCAGCGCCCTGGTGGTCCACGGCCACCTGGACGTCGTCCCGGCCCTGCGCGAACAGTGGTCGGTTGACCCCTTCGGAGCCGAATTGAAGGACGGCCTGATCTGGGGACGCGGCGCCGTGGACATGAAGGACATGGACGCCATGATCCTGTCCGTGCTGCGCAACTTCGCCCGCACGGGACGCAAGCCCAAGCGCGACCTCATCTTCGCGTTCTTCGCCGACGAGGAAGCCGGCGGCACCTACGGCGCCCGCTACGCCGTCGAAAAGCGGCCCGAACTCTTTGAGGGCGCCACGGAGGCGATCTCCGAAGTCGGCGGATTCTCCGCCACCATCGGCGGCCAGCGCACCTATCTGCTCCAGACGGCGGAAAAGGGCCTCTCCTGGCTCCGCCTTGTGGCCCACGGCCGCGCAGGCCACGGCTCCCAGATCAACACCGACAACGCCGTGACCAGGCTTGCCGGCGCGGTTTCCCGGATTGGTGCCTACAACTGGCCGATCGAGCTCACCCCGACCACCCGGCAGTTCCTCGACGGCGTCACCGAACTCACCGGCGTCGAATTCGATCCCGATGATCCGGACAAGATCCTCAAGGAACTCGGCACGGTGGCCCGCTTTGTCGGCGCCACACTGCAGAACACCACCAACCCCACCCTCCTCAAAGGCGGCTACAAGCACAACGTCATTCCGGAATCGGCCGAGGCCCTCATCGACTGCCGGACCCTGCCCGGGCAGGAACAGCAGGTGCTGGAAATCGTGCGCGAACTCGCCGGCACCGGCGTGGACATCAGCTACGTGCACAACGACGTCTCGCTGGAGGTGCCGTTCGCCGGCAACCTCGTCGATTCGATGATCGATGCCCTGCACTCCGAGGATCCGGGCGCCAAGGTGCTGCCATACACGCTCTCCGGCGGCACGGACAACAAGTCCCTGAGCCGGCTCGGCATCACCGGCTACGGCTTCGCCCCGTTGATGCTTCCGGACGAGCTCGACTTCACCGGCATGTTCCACGGCGTCGACGAACGGGTCCCCGCGGACTCCCTGAAATTCGGTGCGCGGGTGCTGGACACCCTGCTCACCAACTACTGAGCGGACACCGCCTGCCATGACGCCCGAGGACATCCTCAGCGCGCCGCTGCTGGAACGGATCCGCGGCCGCGCCGCCGGCTACGACCGCGACAACGCCTTCTTCCACGAGGACCTCGCGGACCTCAGGGCGGCCGGCTACCTGAAAATCTTCGTCCCCGCGGTCGACGGCGGACTCGGGCTCGGGCTGGCGGAAGCGGCGCAGCTGCAACGCAGGCTGGCGACCGCGGCGCCGGCGACGGCGCTGGCCGTGAACATGCACCTGGTGTGGACCGGCGTCGGCCAGGTCCTTGCCGCCCGCGGTGACTCCTCGCTGGATTTCATCCTCAAGGAAGCGGCGCAGGGTGAGGTCTTCGCGTTCGGCAATTCGGAGGCCGGCAACGACTCCGTGCTGTTCGATTCCCGCACGGAGGCCGTCCCGCTGCCCGGTGGCGGCTACAGCTTCACCGGCCGCAAGATCTTCACCAGCCTGTCCCCGGCGTGGACCCGGCTGGGGATCTTCGGGAAGGACGCCAACGCCGCGGACGGCGCCGGGCAACTGGTCCACGGGTTCATCACCCGGGAAACCCCCGGTTACGAGATCCTGCCCGACTGGGACACGCTCGGCATGCGGGCCAGCCAGTCCAACACGACCGTTCTCGACGGCGCCGTAGTGCCCGCGGAACGGATCTTCCGGAAACTGCCGGTGGGCCCGAACGCCGACCCCCTGATCTTCGCGATCTTCGCCTGCTTCGAGACCCTCCTCGCCGCGGTGTACACGGGAATCGGCGAACGGGCCCTCACGCTCGGGGTCGAAGCGGTGCAGCGCCGGACATCGTTCAAGAACGGCGGCCGCAGCTACGCCCAGGACCCGGACATCCGATGGAAGGTGGCAGAGGCGGCGATGGCCATGGATGCGCTCTACCCGCAGCTGTCCCGGGTGGCGGCCGACGTCGACGGCCTCGCGGACCACGGCAGCCAATGGTTCCCCCGGCTCGTGGGGCTCAAGGTCTGGGCCACGGAAACGGCGCGGACCGTGGTGGACCTCGCTATCCGGGTGTCCGGCGGCTCCAGCTACTTCCGCGGCTCCGAGCTGGAGCGGCTGTACCGGGACGTGCTCGCAGGCATGTTCCATCCCTCAGATGACGAGTCGGCGCACAATACCGTGGCGAACGCCTGGCTGGGCCCTCTGGAGACGCCCTAGGGCGGCCCCGGACTCCCTGCGGCGTTCGCGGCTGCCGATCCCGGCCGATGTGCGGCCGGGGTCCGCGGCGGCCTAGACGGTGCGCTGGACTTGGATGACTTTCCGGCGCAGCCAGAAACGCCTTCCGCCGCCCACGTAGAGGCGGCTGCGTTCCAGTTCCCATTTGCCGTACTCGGAATGCTCCACGAGCCGGCGGCGGGCCTCGGGGAGCGAATCCTCAGGGCCGACCGTCAGCACGAGGTACTCGTACTGCTTCACATAGTCCCGTTCCCGCCGGACCGAGCTGCTCAGAAAATGTTCTTTCATTGCTCTCCATTTTCGTCTTTTTCCGACTAACGTGAAGTCATGAGCATCGATCCGCGTGTCGCGCTTCAGTCCCTGACCTCTGCACTGGAAGAACACCTGGCGGCGGCCTCCGCCCGCAGAAGTGACGGGGATCCCGCGGTCGAGGCGGCGTTCTTCGCCGTTGCCGATGCCTTTGAAGTCTACGACGATGCGCTGTACGAGGCGTATGGGGAAGTGACGCCGCTCGAAGTGATCGACGGCGACGAAGACGACGACGAAGACGATGTCGACGACGAAGAGGATCTTGAGATCCTGCAGAATTCGGAGAACTAGGGGGACCTGCGGATCTCCGGGGACCGCCCTCAGCCGGGGTCGGACACGTCTTCGAGCGCCTGCGCGATCTCCGGCGGCAGCGGCGCGAGCGCCGAATCCAGGATTTCCTTGAGCTGAACCGGTGTCCGGGGGCCGACAACGGCGGTCGCGACGCCTTGCTGGGACAGGAGCCAGCTCAGCGACACATCCAGGGCGGTCCGGCCGAGCCCCTTCGCCGCCATGGCGACGGCCTCCACCACGCTTGACGCCGGTCCCTCGAGATAGGGCTCCACGTAGGTCGCCAGCCGCTGGTTCGCGGCGCGGGAATCAGCCGGAATGTGGCCGCGGTATTTGCCGCTCAGGACGCCGCGTCCGATCGGAGCCCAGGCCATCAGGCCCAGCCCCGCGTCCTCGATGGCCGGAATCAACTCAATCTCCGCGTTGCGCTGCAGGAGCGAGTACTCGGACTGGTTGGCCACGAGGGGGAAGCCTGCGATCGCGGCGGCCTTTGCGGTCTGCCAGCCGTTGAAGTTGGAGACGCCGGCGTAACGTGCCCGGCCGGACCGCACTGCGTGGTCCAACGCGGACAGGGTTTCCTCCAGCGGAACATTCGAATCCCAGGCGTGCGCGAACCAGAGATCCACGTAATCGGTTCCCAGCCGGGCAAGGCTCGCGTCCAGCCCCGAGAGCATGCCGTTGCGGGAGGTGTCGACGCTGCGGCGCCCGTCCGCCGTCGTGAGTCCGGCCTTCGTGGAGATCACCACTTCGGAGCGCGCCACGACGTCGCCCAGTATTCCGCCGAGCATCGCCTCGGCCTGCCCGTCGGCGTAGGACGCCGCCGTATCGATCAGGGTTCCGCCGGCATCGACGAAGGATCGCACCAGGGCGGCGGCATCCTGTTCCTCGGTTTCCCTGGCCCAGGACATGGTGCCAAGGGATAGGGCGGACACGCGCAACCCACTGTTGCCGACATAACGCTGCTGCATGTCAGCTAGCTTACGGGGTCGGGCAGCTTCGTAACGTAGGGTCTATAAACGTGAACTGGATACAAGCGGCTCTGTTGGGCCTGGTACAGGGGCTGACCGAGTTCCTCCCGATTTCCTCGAGCGCCCATCTGCGGATTGTCGGCGCCTTCCTCCCGGAAGCGTCCGATCCCGGCGCCGCCTTCACGGCCATCACGCAACTGGGCACCGAGACGGCGGTGATCGTCTATTTCTGGCGCGACATCTTGCGGATCATCCGGGCCTGGGCCGGTTCGCTGACCGGCAAAGTGTCCCGGCAGGACCCGGATGCGCGCATGGGCTGGCTTGTGATCCTCGGCAGCATCCCGATCATCGTCCTGGGCCTGCTGTTCCAGGACCAGATTGAATCGGTACTGCGCAGCCTGTGGGGCGTCGCGACCATGCTGATTGTCTTCGGCATGGTCCTCGCGGTGGCCGACACCATCGGCCGGCAGGACCGCGAACTGACGCAGCTGACCTACAAACACGGCCTCTACTACGGTCTCGCGCAGGCCCTGGCCCTGTTCCCCGGTGTGTCCCGCTCCGGCGGCACGATCAGCGCCGGGCTCCTGATGGGCTACACCCGTGAGGCGGCGGCCCGGTACTCGTTCCTGCTGGCCATCCCCGCCGTGTTCGGCAGCGGCCTGTACCAGCTGTACAAGGTGGTCTCCAAGGAAGGCATCACCGGCCCGTACGGTCTCCCGGAAACGGCCCTGGCCACCGTGATCGCCTTCATTGTGGGCTACGTCATCATCGGCTGGTTCCTGAAATACGTCTCCACCCGCGGCTACCGGCTCTTCGTCTGGTACCGGATCATCCTGGGAATGTCCTTGTTCCTGCTGCTCGGTTTCAATGTCATCAGCGCCTAGCACTAGGCTTGGGCTGTGAAATCCTGGATCTCCCGCCCTGTTGCCCAGCTCCCCGGCAGCATGCCCGCCCTGCGTCTCTTCGACACCGCCAAGGGCGGGATCGTCACCCTGGAGGCCACGGGTGAGCAGTCCATGTATGTCTGTGGCATCACCCCCTATGACGCCACGCACATGGGCCACGCGGCCAGCTATGTCGCCTTCGACCTCCTCAACCGCGCGTGGCGGGACGGCGGGCAGCAAGTCGCCTACGTCCAGAACGTGACCGACGTCGACGACCCCCTCCTGGAGCGCGCCACGGCCACCGGCGTCGACTGGCGCGATCTCGCGGCGAGCCAAATCGAGCTCTTCCAGACCGACATGGAGGCCCTGAACGTCCTCGCCCCGGACCACTACATCGGTGCCGTCGAGGCCGTTCCCCTGATCGTTCCCGCCATCGAGCGGCTCCTGCGCAACGGACTCGCGTACCGCGTCCCCGGCACCGGCGGCGAGCCCGACGGCGACGTCTACTACGACGTCGAAGCCGCCGGGAAGCACTCGACGGACGACGTCGACGCCTGGACCCTGGGATCCATTTCCGGACTGTCCGACGCCGAAATGCTGGAACTCTTCGCCGAACGCGGTGGCGACCCTGGCCGGGCCGGGAAGCGCCAGGCGCTGGATCCGCTGCTCTGGCGGGTTGCCCGCGAGGGCGAGCCCAGCTGGCCCGGCGGCGAGCTGGGGGAGGGCCGGCCCGGCTGGCACGTCGAATGTACCGTGATCGCCCAGGAGTACCTGCCCAAGCCGTTCACGGTCCAGGGCGGCGGCTCGGACCTTATTTTCCCGCACCACGAAATGGGTGCCGGGCACGCGTACTCACTGGCCGGCGTGCCGCTGGCCCGCCACTTCGCGCACGCCGGCATGGTGGGCCTCGACGGGGAGAAGATGAGCAAGTCCAAGGGCAACCTTGTCCTGGTTTCCAGGCTCCGCGCTGACGGGGAAGAGCCTGCCGCGATCCGCCTGGCGATCCTGGCCCACCACTACCGCACGGACTGGTCCTGGACCGACGCCGGGTTCGCGGAGGCCAAAGACCGGCTCCGCACCTGGCGCGAGGCCCTCGCCGTGGCCCCGGAAGGCTCCGCCGCGGCCCTGATCGGCCGGCTGCGGACCGAACTCGCCAACGACCTGAACGCGCCCGGCGCACTCGCTGCCGTCGATGCCTGGGCCAAGTCTGCCCTGGCCGCCCCGGGGGAGGCCTCAGCCACGGACGCCGCGCTGGTGAGCGACGCCGTCAACGCCCTGCTCGGCGTCGAAATCTAAGGCAAACGGTCAGGACGAAGCGGCTTCGATGATCTTCTCGTCGCCCTCGTTCACGGCCTTGACGACGGCGTCGTAGTCACCACTGTCGATGGCCTTGCTGACCTTCTTGGTGGCCTTGCTGATCGCCTTGTCGACGCGGTCGAGGTAGAGGTCGTCGACGATCGCAACGATCGCCGAGGAACCCGGCGGCAGAAACTCCTCCGCGTTGACGCCGATGGACTTCTCCTCGTGGCGCTTCCTGATGGCACCCACGCCTGCGCCGATTCCGGCACCGATCACGCCGGACAGCAGCAGCGGCGGAGCGAACAGTCCGACCACCAGCCCGCCGACTGCGCCGGCCGTGGTGCCGCCGGCGACCAGTCCGCCGCCGTGCTCCTTGACCTCGGTCTTGCCCGAGGAGTCACGCGACAGGACGACCGCAGCCGCCACGTCCGCGTCCTCCATGCCCTTGATCGCCTTGAAATCCTCTGCCGCCGAGCCCTCGTCGGCGTACGACGACACGAACAAGATGTAGTTGTGATCTGTCATGGTGTGCCCTCCACTGAGTTCTTGGCCGGCGCTGCGGCCAGGTCCAACTCTTGCCGCGACAGGCGCGGGCCGGCAGGGTCATAAGACTCTGGTCCGGGGGAGAACCCCCGCAGGCGGCCGGTCCGGCTGCCGCCATGAGGCAGATGCGGCTAGGGCTTGTCCTTGCCCCGGCGCTTGAGGTAGCGCTCAAATTCGCGGGCGATCGATTCACCGCTGGCCTCCGGCAGGTCGGCAGTGTCCTTGGCCTCCTCCAGCTGGCGCACATACGCGGCAATTTCCGGGTCCTCTGTCGCGAGCTCGTCCACGCCGCGCTCCCACGCGTCGGCCTCCTCGACCAGTTCCGTGGTGTCCAGCGGAACTTGGAGCAGCTCTTCGACCCGGTGCAGCAGGGCCAGTTGTGCCTTGGGTGACGGGGCCTGGGCCACGTAGTGCGGCACGGCCGCCCAGAGCGACACGGTCGGGAGCCCGGCCAGCAGTGCCACCTCGCCGAGCACGCCCACAATTCCCACCGGGCCCTCGTACTGCGAGGCCTCCAGGTCCATCCGCTCACGCAGGGCGGCGTCGTCCGTGGACGTGCTGACCGGAATGGGCCGGCTGTGCGGCACGTCAGCCAGCAGCGCACCGACCAGGATGACGTAGTCGACATGCAGGGCCTCGGCATGCACCAGCAGCTCCGCCGTGTAGGCACGCCACTTGTAGGACGGCTCGGTGCCCTGGACGAAGATGACGTCCACATTCGAGTCCGGGACGCTGGCCTTGAAGATCCGCGTCGAAGGCCACTTGATCTTCCGCTCGCCGGCCGCCGTCCGCCGGATCGTGGGCCGGGTGAACTGGAAGTCGTAGTACTCGTCGGCGTCGATCGCCCCGACCTTCTTGCCGCCCCAGAGCTTGTTCAGGTAGCGCAGGGCATCGCTGGCGGCCTCCCCGGCGTCGTTCCAGCCTTCGAAGGCCGCGAGCATGACGGTGATGCGCCGGCCCTCGGGCACTGGCTGCAGCAGCCGCTCCGGCTCGGAGACGGCGCCTGGTTCGGTGGGGTCTGCCTCGAAGCTGTTCATGCCATCACCCTACGTCCAAGAACCCGCCGTGCGCAGGCAATCGCGCGCCAAGGCACCGCAAATTCCGCCCGGAATCCCGCGCCCGGGCGGACGGAATTCGCCGTAGGCGTAGCGCGGGCGCCCGGCCGAGGGCTTCCCCGTAGACTGGAAGGCATGCGATCCTCAGCTTCCCGGCCCCTCCTTAAAGCAGCGCTCTGGGACATGGATGGCACCATTGTCGACACCGAGCCCTACTGGATCGCAGCCGAACACGCACTCGTCGAAGCCCACGGCGGACAGTGGTCGCACGCACAGGCCATGCAGCTCGTGGGACAGTCCCTGATGTTTTCCGCGGGAATCCTGCAGGAAGCCGGCGTGGCGCTGGAACAGCGGGAGATCATTGACACCCTCACCGGCCACGTGATCAGCCAGGTCCGGACCTCCATTCCCTGGCGTCCCGGGGCCCGGGAACTGCTCGACGAGCTGTACAACGCCGGCGTCCGCTGCGCCCTGGTCACCATGTCCGAGGCCCCGCTGGCCCGGGAGATCGTTGCGAGCCTGCCCGAGCCCTACTTCGAGTTCCTCGTCACGGGGGACACTGTCACCCAGGGCAAGCCGCACCCGGAGGCTTACCTCACGGCCGTTGAGCTCCTGCAGCAGCAGGACCCCGAACTCGGCCTGCACCACTGTGTGGCTCTGGAAGATTCCGTGCCGGGTGTCGCCGCCGCCGTGGCCTCCGGCATCGTCACGGTCGCAATTCCGCACATCCTGCCTCTCCCGCACGATCCCCGCCGCGCCACTTGGGACACCCTGGAGGGCCGGACAGTCGCGGACCTGGAAGAACTCGTCGCCCTGCGGCACGAATTCCCGGACGCCACGTTCGGTGCCGCAGCGGATGCCACCGGCCGCTTAGCATCGGACCCGACCGCACTCTCGACCGCACTTTCGACCGCGGGTCACGTCCGTGGCTGACCCCGGCAGCCAGGGACAGCCCGGCAAGACTCCGGCCACCCGCCGGGAGGGGATCCCGCTCGGCCGCATCGCCGGCATTCCGGTGTTTCTGGCGTATTCGTGGTTCATCATCGCGGCCTTCACGGTGATCGCCTACGGGCCGGTCCTGCAGAGCAACAACCCGCGCCTCGGCGTCACCGCCTTCTTCGTCGCCTTCGCCTACGCGCTGCTGCTCCTGGTATCCGTGCTGGCCCACGAGCTCGCGCACGCACTGACCGCGAAGCTGTTCAAGTGGCCCACGGAGAAAATTGTCCTCAACCTCTGGGGCGGCCACACCCAGTTCCAGAGCTTCACGGCCACACCTGGCCGCTCCGTCCTGGTGGCAATGGCGGGCCCGGCCGCGAACTTCGTCCTTGCCGGCGCAGGCTGGCTCCCGCTCGCCTACGGGGACCTGAATGGCGTGGCCGATATCCTGGCCAACATCTTCGTCTGGGCCAACCTGCTGATCGGCATCTTCAACGTCCTTCCCGGCCTTCCGCTGGACGGGGGCCGGCTGGTCGAGTCCGCCGTGTGGAAAGCCACCGGCAGCCAGGAAAAGGGCACGATTGCCGCGGGCTGGGCGGGCCGGATCATCGTGATTGCCCTGGCCCTGTGGTTTATTGTCCTGCCCCTGGCCAGCGGCGCACGGCCGGATATTTCCTTTACCCTTATCACCGCCCTGGTGGGCAGCTTCCTGTGGATGGGGGCGTCGGCGTCGATCCAGCAGGCCCGCCTGCGGGGCCGCCTGCACCTCGTCGACGCCGCGGCCCTCGCCGAACCCGCCCTCGGCCTCCCGGAAACCGCCACGGTCGCGGACTTCCTGGACCGGGCGCCGGCAGGAACGCCCGCCGTGGTGCTGTGCGACCGGGACGGCCGTCCCGTGGCCATCGTCGACGCCGGCGCCGCAGCCACCGTGCCTGCCGGCCTGGCCGCAGCAACCGCCCTGACCGCGGTCTCCTACCCCCTTGGCGCGGGCGCCTATGTCCCCGAATGGTCCAGGGGCCAGGAACTGGTCCAGTACTTGGCCCAGCTCGAGGGCCAGGAGTACGCAGTGGTGAACCGCGAGGGTGCCGTCACCGGGCTGCTGCGCCAGTCCGCCGTCGTCCGGGTCGTAACGGGCAAGTACCGGAACGAACGCCAGAACCAGGGCCAGAACCGGTAGAGTTACTGGGCGGTCGTGAATTTCCGGCCCCCACGCGCAAAGACCGGTGCCCGCCGGCATGTCCGCGGCCACACAGCTTTACAGGAGCGAGGAACATCTTCATGAGCAGCGACACCGCCGCAGGCACTAACACCGCCACCACCGCCGGCACTGACACCGCCACCGGCACTGACACTGCCGCAGGCACCACCGCGGCCGGCGCGAATGGTGCCACCGGCGCGGCGCGCCGCCGCGGACCGTTCCGCGAAGGCGAACGCGTCCAGCTCACGGACGAGCGCGGCCGGATGAACACGATCACCCTCGAAGTCGGCGGGGCCTTCCACACCCACCGGGGCTTCCTGAACCATGACGAGATCATCGGCAAGCCTGACGGCTCGGTGGTGGTCAACAACGTCGGGCAGCAGTACCAGACCCTGCGCCCGCTGCTTTCGGACTTCGTGCTCTCGATGCCGCGCGGCGCGGCCGTGGTCTACCCCAAGGACGCGGGCCAGATCGTGACCATGGCGGACATCTTCCCCGGCGCGCGCGTTGTCGAAGCCGGCGTCGGCTCGGGCGCCCTGTCCATCTCCCTGCTGCGCGCGGTGGGGGACAACGGATACCTGCATTCCTTCGAACGCCGCCAGGAGTTCGCGGACATCGCCCGCGGCAACGTCGAGACCATCTTCGGCGGCCCGCACCCGGCCTGGAAGATCTCCCTTGGCGACTTCCAGGAAGAAGTGGTGCGCACCGAGGAACCCGGCTCCGTGGACCGCGTTGTCCTGGACATGCTTGCGCCGTGGGAATGCCTCGACGCCGTCGCCACCGTCCTGGCCCCCGGCGGCGTGTGGATCAATTATGTCGCGACTGTGACGCAGCTTTCGCGGACAGCCGAAGCCATCCGCGCGGACGGACGATTCACCGAACCCGACGCGTGGGAATCCATGGTCCGCGGCTGGCATCTCGAAGGCCTGGCCGTCCGCCCGGACCACCGCATGGTCGCCCACACGGGCTTCCTGCTGGTAACCCGCCGGCTCGCCGACGGCGTCACGGGCATCTCGGTAAAGCGCCGCCCCTCCAAGACCGACTTTAACGAAGAAGACGTCAATGCCTGGACCCCGGGCGCTGTGGGCGAGCGGGCGGTCTCGGACAAAAAGCTGCGCCGCGCCGCCCGCGACGCAATCGCCGGAACAAACGTCGTCGACACCCCGGAGATAACGAACTAGGCAGCATATTTCGGATGTCTCCAGCGGCACCCGCCTTCTTAGGGCTATGGTCTTAACAGAAGAGCAGGAAGGGGCTGATGCACGATGGAGACTCCGAATACTGACCCGGGCCGCACACCGGCCGAGGACGCAGCGGATGCTGCCGCCCGCACGGACGCGGCCCGCGCCGCGGCCGGCGACGGCGACCGCTATGCCGCCAATGAACTGTCCGTCGCCGAGCGGCAGGTCAACATCCTCCGGGACAAGCTCCGCCACATTGACCGCCAGCTTGCCGCCGCGACGCAGAACAATTCCAAACTGGTCAGCATGCTGGAAACGGCCAAGGCCGAGATCCTGCGGCTGAAGAATGCCCTCGACCAGGAGGGACAGCCGCCGTACAGCTTCGGCACCATCCTCCACCTCAACCCGAAAAGGCAGCCGACGGCCGGGAACAGCGGCCAGGCGGCCACGGAAGAATCCGTGGATATCTTCAACGCCGGCCGCAAGATGCGGGTGGGGATCAGCCCGCTGGTCAACATCAGCCAGCTCGCCGTCGGGCAGGAAGTCCTGCTCAACGAGGCCCTGATGGTGGTCGCCGGGCTCGGCTACGAGCGGGCCGGGGACCTCGTCACGCTCAAGGAACTGCTGGGGACCGACCGTGCCCTGGTGGTGGGCCGCGCCGATGAGGAGCGGGTCATCCGGCTCTCCGGCGCCCTGCTCGCCCAGCGGCTCCGGGTCGGCGACGCGCTGTCCATCGATTCCCGGACCGGGTACGCGCTGGAAAAGATCCCCCGCTCCGAGGTGGAGAACCTCGTGCTCGAGGAAGTCCCGGACATCACCTACCAGGACATCGGGGGACTGGGCCCGCAGATCGAACAGATCCGCGACGCCGTCGAACTGCCGTTCCTGCACCCGGACCTGTACCGGGAGCACGGGCTGAAGGCGCCCAAGGGCATCCTGCTGTACGGCCCGCCCGGCTGCGGCAAGACCCTGATCGCCAAGGCCGTGGCCAACTCGCTGGCCGCCCGTGCCGCCGAGCGCGCCGGCAAGACGGACATGAAGAGCTACTTCCTGAACATCAAGGGACCCGAGCTGCTCGATAAGTACGTCGGCGAGACCGAACGCCACATCCGCCTGATCTTCGCGCGCGCCCGGGAAAAGGCGTCCGAGGGCAGCCCGGTGGTGGTGTTCTTCGACGAAATGGACTCCCTGTTCCGGACCCGCGGCACCGGCATTTCCTCCGACGTCGAAACCACCATCGTCCCGCAGCTCCTCAGCGAGATCGACGGAGTCGAACGGCTGGACAACGTGATCGTGATCGGCGCCTCCAACCGGGAAGACATGATCGATCCGGCGATCCTGCGCCCGGGCCGCCTGGACGTCAAGGTGAAGATCCAGCGACCCGACGCCGAGGCCGCGGCGGACATCTTCAACAAATACATCACCACGGACCTGCCCTTCCACGAGACCGACCTCGCCGAACACAACGGCGACGTGCAGGCGACCGTGGACGCCATGGTCCAGCGCACCGTCGAGGCGATGTACTCCACCGAGAAGTCCAACGAATACCTCGAGGTCACGTACGCCAACGGCGACACCGAAATGCTCTACTTCAAGGACTTTAACTCCGGCGCCGTGGTGCAGAACGTGGTGGACCGGGCCAAGAAGTACGCCATCAAGGACCTTTTGACCATCGGCCAGAAGGGCCTGCGGATCGACCACTTGCTCCGGGCAGTCGTGGACGAGTTCCGTGAACACGAGGACATGCCCAACACCACCAACCCGGACGACTGGGCACGCATCTCCGGCAAGAAGGGCGAGCGCATCACGTACATCCGCACTATCGTCCAGGGCAAGGCCGGCCAGGAGCCCGGGAAGTCCATCGAGACCATGCCCAGCACAGGCCAGTACCTGTGACGGCTGTTGTCCCCGGCAAGCCCGCCGACACCGCGGGCGGGCTGCCGGTCGGCGGGGCGATGCGGGTGATGGGCTCGGAGACCGAATACGGCATCCACGCGCCCTCGGCCCCGGGAGCCAACGCCACGATGATGTCGGCCCGGGTCATCCAGGCGTACGCCCAGGTCACCCGGCAGCGGGCCGCCGGCGGCGCCGAGACCCGGTGGGACTACACCGACGAGGAACCGCTGCACGACGCCCGCGGTTGGACCCTGGAACGCGCCAGCGCGGACCCGGAACAACTCACCGACCAGCCGCCCGTCCTCGACGCCGAGGCGATCGCCCTCGCCTACGGCCGGCAGGAACTCGAAGCCGACGGCCAGGACGAGTCCGGGACGCTGCTGATGAACATGGTGCTGGGCAACGGCGCGCGGTTGTACGTGGACCACGCCCATCCGGAGTACTCCAGCCCCGAGGTGACCAACCCCCGCGCCGCCGTCACATGGGACGCCGCCGGCGACCTCGTGGCCCTGGCCGCGGTCCGGCGCCTCGCCGCCGATCCCGAACTGCCGCCGATCAACCTGTACAAGAACAACACGGACAACAAGTCGGTCTCCTACGGCTCGCATGAGAATTACCTGATGCCCCGCTCGGTGCCGTTCGGCGAGATCGTGCGCGGCCTCACGCCGTTTTTCGTCACCCGGCAGATCATCTGCGGTGCCGGGCGGGTGGGCCTGGGGCAGGACAGCGCCCGGGCCGGCTACCAGATCAGCCAGCGCGCCGACTTCTTCGAAACCGAAGTGGGCCTGGAGACCACCATCCGGCGCCCCATCATCAACACCCGGGACGAACCCCACGCCACCGCGGACAAATACCGCAGGCTGCACGTCATCATCGGCGACGCCAACCTCAGCCAGGCGTCCAACTTCCTCAAGTTCGGCACCACCGCCATGGTCCTGAGCCTGATCGAGGCAAGGCTGGCGCCGCGGATTGAAGTCCACGAGCCCGTCGCCGCGCTGCAGGCCGTCAGTCACGACACCGCACTCAGCGGGCTGCTGCGCCTGGGCGACGGGCGGCGGATCAGCGCCCTGGATCTCCAGTGGATCTATTTCGAGGCCGCCTCCAAGCACGCGCAGGACACCGGCGTCGCGGACGCCGTGGACGGTGACGGACACACCCACGAGGTCCTGGAGCGGTGGTCCGCAACGCTGAGCGAGCTCGGCGGCGACCGGGCGGCGGCCGCGTCCTCGGTCGAGTGGCTCGCCAAACTGTCCCTGCTGGAGGGCTACCGCCAGCGTGACGGCCTGGGCTGGGACAACGCGCGGCTCGGCCTCGTGGACCTGCAGTGGGCCGACATCCGCCCCGAAAAGGGGCTCTACTACCGGCTGCTGGCCCGTGACCGGATGCACCGGATCGTCGACGACGCCGCGATTGCGCGTGCGGTGACCGAACCGCCGTCGGACACGCGGGCGTACTTCCGCGGGCGCTGCGTCAGCAGGTTCGGAGCGGACCTCGCGGGGGCCAGCTGGGACTCGGTGATCTTCGATGTCCCCGGCCGCGGCAGGCTCCAGCGGGTCCCCACCCGCGAGCCGCTGCGCGGAACCGAAGCCCTCACCGGCGGCCTGTTTGCCCGGCACCGGGAGGCCGGGACCTTCCTGGCCGAACTGCTCGGACTCAGCCCCGGTTCCTGAAAACAAAGCCCCCCGCGGGCGCCCCGGGCGTGGCACTATTGCTACAGGATGTCCCTTACGAGAAAAGGGACGGACATGAAGGAGAAGACAATGGCAGGCCAGGAGCAGCAGCAGCCGCAGTCGCGGGACACCGAGGTTGACGAGGACGTCCCCGCCGCGCCGCCGGCCCCGGCGGACGCCCAGGCGTCGGCAGCCACCCAGGGCGTCGACGATCTCCTCGATGAGATCGACGGCGTGCTGGAGTCCAATGCCGAGGAGTTTGTGCGCGCATTCGTCCAAAAGGGCGGCCAGTAGGAGCGCCGCCGGCCGCCGGATGAGGGCGGCGGGAGGGGCTAAGGGCCGGAAGAGTCGTTGATCCACCACGTTGAGGGAGAGCGTTAGTGCAGGAAACAACAGCCAACCGAGTAGCAGCCAACGCGACGTCCTCATTCACCGAGCATCTGCAGCGCGAACGGCCCGATCTAATGCCCTTCGGCCAAGTGCCGTTCAACCAGTTGCCCGCCGCCGGGCACACCGGACAGCCGGGAGCACCGCTGCAGGTCCCGCACGGGACCACGATCGTGGCGATGACCTATGCCGGGGGAGTGCTGATGGCCGGGGACCGCCGCGCCACCATGGGCAACGTGATCGCGAGCCGGCACATCGAGAAGGTCTTTCCCGCCGACCAGTATTCAGTGCTGGGCATCGCCGGGACCGCCGGAATCGCGCTGGACATCACCCGGCTGTTCCAGGTTGAACTCGAACACTACGAGAAGATCGAAGGCACGCTCCTGAGCCTGGACGGCAAGGCGAACCGGCTCGGCGCCATGGTGCGCGGCAACCTGCCCATGGCCATGCAGGGCCTCGCCGTCGTCCCCCTTTTCGCGGGATTCGACCGGCCCGCAGGCTTCGGCCGGCTCTTCTCCTACGACGTCACGGGCGGCCGCTACGAGGAACAGGAGCACCACGCGGTGGGATCCGGCTCGATGTTCGCCCGCGGCGCGCTGAAGAAACTGTGGCGTCCCGGCCTCTCGGAGCAGGACGCCGTGGCGGTCGCCGTCGAGGCCCTGTACGACGCCGCCGACGACGACTCGGCCACGGGCGGCCCGGACCCGGTCCGGCAGCTGTGGCCGGTGGTGTACATCGTGAACCGAACAGGCGCCTTCCGCGTCCCGGACCGCGATCTTGCCGCCGTGGCCGGCCGCGTCATCGAATCCCGCGCCGTCGCCCAGCGGGAGGCCTGAGATGACCCAGCAGTTCTATGTATCCCCCGAACAGCTGATGAAGGACCGTGCGGATTTCGCACGGAAGGGCATCGCCCGCGGACGCTCGGTGGTGGTCATCAGTTGCCGGGACGGGATTGCCCTCGTGGCAGAGAACGCGTCCCCGTCGCTGCACAAGATCGGCGAGATCTACGACAAAATCGCGTTCGCCGCCGTCGGGAAGTACAACGAGTTTGAGAGCTTGCGGCAAGCCGGAGTGCGGTACGCCGATGTCCGCGGATATTCCTACGACCGCGAGGACGTCACGGCCCGAGGGCTCGCCAGCGTGTACGCACAGAGCCTCGGCGCGGTGTTTACGGCCGAACAGAAACCCTTCGAGGTGGAACTGGCCGTGGCCGAAGTCGGTCAGTCCCAGGAGGCGGACCATTTGTACCGGTTGACCTTTGACGGGTCCATTGCCGACGAGCACGGCTTTATCGTGATGGGCGGCCAGGCGGACAAGGTCTCCGAGGCTGTCGCGGCGGGCTGGCAGGGCGAACTCGACTTCGCGGGCGCCATCCGGCTGGCCCTCGCCGGACTCGTGGCGGACAAGGAAACCACCACCCTGCCGGTATCCGCACTGGAAGTTGCGGTACTGGACCGGGATTCTGAAAGCGGCCGCGGCACCCGCCGCGCCTTCCGCCGGCTCGAGGACCCGGACATCGTGGCATTGCTGGCTGAGGAGAAGTGAGATGGACAAGCGCATATTCGGCATCGAAACCGAATTCGGAATTTCCTATTCAAGCCCGGAGTCCCGGCCGCTGGCACCGGAGGAAGTGGCCCGCTACCTCTTCCGCAAGGTGGTCAGCTGGGGACGGTCCTCCAACGTCTTCCTGACCAACGGCTCGCGCCTTTACCTGGACGTCGGGTCCCACCCGGAATACGCCACCGCCGAGTGCGACGACCTCGCCCAGCTGATCGCCCATGACCGCGCCGGGGAACTGATCCTGTGCGACCTCGTGGACGAAGCCCAGGAACGGCTCGCGGCGGAGGGCTTCAACGGCACCGTCTACCTGTTCAAGAACAACACGGACTCGGCCGGGAACTCCTACGGCAGCCACGAAAACTACCTCATCCCGCGGCGCGGGGAATTTTCCCGGCTCGCGGAGATCCTCATCCCCTTCCTCGTGACCCGCCAGCTGATCGCGGGGGCCGGCAAGATCCTCAAGACCCCGCACGGGGCGACCTTCGCGTTCTCCCAGCGGGCCGACCACATCTGGGAAGGCGTCTCCTCCGCCACCACCCGCTCCAGGCCCATCATCAACACCCGGGACGAGCCGCACGCGGACGCCGAATTTTACCGGCGCCTGCACGTGATCGTGGGCGACTCCAACATGTCCGAAACAACGGCGCTGCTCAAGATCGGCACGGTGGACCTGATCCTGCGGATGATCGAGGCCGGGGTGATCATGCGCGACATGCGGATGGAGAACCCGATCCGCAGCATCCGGGAAATCTCCCACGACCTCAGCGGCCGGGCACTGGTCCGGCTCGCCAACGGCAGGCAGCTCACGGCCCTGGAAATCCAGCGCGAGTACCTGGGCAAGGTCACCGCGTTCGTGGCCGAACACGGTGCCCACAACCCCCACGTGCCGCTGATCCTGGACCTCTGGGAGCGCACGCTCGACGCCATCGAAAGCGGCGACACGAGCACGATCGATACCGAAGTGGACTGGGCCATCAAGAAGAAGCTCATGGACAACTACCGGGAACGGCACGGGCTGGGCCTTGACGCTCCCAGAATTGCGCAGCTGGACCTGACCTACCACGACATTTCCCGCGGCCGCGGCCTCTTCTACCTGCTCCAGGCCCGCGGCGCCGTGCGCCGGGTGGTGGACGACACCGCGGTCAAGGACGCGGTGGATGCACCCCCGCAGACCACGCGCGCCAAACTCCGCGGCGACTTCGTCCGGCGGGCCCAGGAGCTTGGCCGCGACTACACCGTGGACTGGGTTCATCTGAAGCTGAACGACCGCGCCCACCAGACCATTCTGTGCAAGGATCCCTTCCGGAGCGTGGACGACCGGGTGGATGCGCTGCTGGACTCGATGGGCTGATACCCAGCTTCGCACGTTATTCTGGGGTAGGGCCGCCTTGCGGCCGCTGCTATCTTTGCCACGGGAAACCGCACGGCACTGAGTCCACCCTGCCCCGACGAAAGTTTCCAATTGCGCCGACTACTAGCAATTCTTCTTCCCGGACTGCTGCTGCTGACCGCCTGCGGCGGCAGCGAAGCGCCTCCGGCTCCGGAACCCACCAGCCAGTCCGCGGGTGAGACCGCCAAGCTGGACTCGGTCAAATTAACCGAGAACGGTGACAAGAAGGCCCCCGGCGTCGACTTCACCAAGCCGCTCGACGTCAAGGAACCCACTGTCAAGGTGGTCACCGAGGGCGGTGGCGAGCGGGTCAAGGCCAACCAGATCGCCGACATTTCGATCGTGGCTTTCAACGGCACGGACGGCTCCACCCTCGAAGACACGTTCCCGAACGATCCCGAGCCGCTGGAGCTGAACGACGAGCTCAAGGGCAGCAGCCCTGTCATCTACAACGCGTTCGTGGGCGCCAAGATCGGCTCGCACCTCGCCCTGGCCGTTCCCGGCCAGGCCGCAGCCGAGGGGACCGCGGCCAAACCGACCCAGCTGCTGATCGTCAAGGTGCTCGCCGCCAAGGACGCCCCGCCGGTCCTGGACAAGCCTGAGGGCGACGCCGTCACCCCGCCGGCCGGACTGCCCACCGTCAAGGAAAACGACAAGGGCGTCCCGGAGATCTCCGTCACCGGCGTCAAGGCCCCGACCGCGCTGGTCTCCCAGGACCTCATCACCGGCAAGGGCCAGGCCCTCAAGGAAACCGACACCATCACCGTGAACTACGTCGGCGTCGCCCTCGCCACCGGCAAGGTCTTCGACTCCAGCTTCGAGAGTGGCAAGAAGGCCACCTTCCCGCTGACCGGCGTCATCAAGGGCTGGACCCAGGGCCTGGCCGGCAAGACGGTCGGCTCCCGCGTCCTCCTGGTCGTCCCGAAGGATCTCGCTTACGGAGACCAGGGCCAGGGCGACGCCAAGGGCGACCTCGTCTTCGTCGTCGATATCCTCGGCGTCAAGTAATCCACCGCAACAACGACAGTCACTACACGTCACCTCAAAGGAGTAACCATGTCATTTGGACAGCGCAACCTCGACCGCGAGAAGCCGGAAATTGACTTCCCCGAAGGAGACGTCCCCACCGAACTGGTCATCACCGACCTCATCGAAGGGGACGGCGCCGAGGCCAAGCCCGGCGACACCGTTTCCACCCACTACGTGGGCGTCGCCTGGTCCACCGGTGAAGAATTCGACGCCTCCTGGGGCCGCGGCGCGCCGCTGGACTTCCGGGTCGGCGTCGGCCAGGTCATCCAGGGCTGGGACCAGGGCCTGCTGGGCATGAAGGTCGGCGGCCGCCGCCGCCTCGAGATCCCGTCCGAGCTTGCCTACGGCTCCCGTGGCGCCGGCGGGGCGATCGGCCCCAACGAGGCCCTGATCTTCGTCGTGGACCTCGTCGCCGTCCGCTAACGGACGCCACACAGACGCGGCCCGCACGGTGGCTGAACCAGCCGGCTGATTCCGCCGGCTTAATCAGCCGACTGATTTATCCCCCAGGGGCCGAAGCGCGGTAACAATCGGAAAAGTTCTTCCGGCTGTTGCCGCGCTTTCGTCATTTTCCGGGACCGGCTTTAGTACCCTTGCGAGGTGTCCGCCTCACGTACAGAACGCCTCCTGAACCTGCTCATCGCCCTGCTCAACACCAAGTACGGCCTGCGCCGCAGCGAACTGCGCGACAAGGTCTACCACGACACCACGAGCAGTGACGTCGCCTTCGGCCGCATGTTCGAACGCGACAAAGGCGAGCTGCGCCAGTTTGGCTTCGACGTCGAGGCCGTGATGGACACGGGCTGGGGTTCCGACGACCCGGCAACCACCCGCTACCGGATCGGCAAGGAATCGAACCGGCTGCCCGACGTCAGCCTCACACCCGAAGAGTGCACAGTCCTCATCCTCGCGGCCCAGCTCTGGGAGCACGCCGCCCTCGGCTCCGCCGCCGTGGACGCGGTCCGGAAGCTGCAGGCCGCCGGCGGCCTCGTCGACGCCGAACTCCCCACCGGCGTCCAGCCGCGCATCCGCCCCGCCGGCCAGGCCTTCGAGGACCTGGTTGCCGCGATACACGCCCAGCACCCGGTCCGGTTCAGCTACCTCGCCGGCAGCACGGGCCAGGAGCAGGAACGGCTGGTGGAGCCCTGGGGCCTGGGCAGCCGCTTCGGCCAGTGGTACCTCGTCGGCCACGACCGGGGCCGGGGGGACAAACGGTTCTTCCGCCTGTCCCGCCTGACGTCAGCAGTGACCGTCCTGGAGAAGGAGGGCTTCACGCCGCCCGCCGGGTTCAACGTCCGCGCCGAGCTGGCCGGCCTGGCCGAACTGCCAGTACAGCATGCCGTGGTCGACGTCGAGCACGGGCGGCTCCTGGGCCTCCGCAAACGTGCCCAAGTGCTTCCAGCCCCAACGTCGGCAGCCGCAACGCCGGGGGCCGGGACGCCGGAACCCGGGGCCCCGGAACAGGGAACACAAGGGCCCGCGGCCGGGACGGACCGCCTCGCGGTGCCCTTCCGCGACGCCGAGACCCTGGGTGAGGAGCTGGCCTCCTACGGTCCCCGCGTCACCGTGATTTCACCTCCCGAACTCGCCGGCGCCGTCCGCCGCCGCCTCACGGCAGCCGCCGAATTCGCCGACAGGCCCCTGCCGGACGTGGCTTTCCCGGAGGCGGCCCGCGCCGGCCGCGCCCGCAAACGCACCTCGGAGGACCAGCTCAAGCGGATGCTGCAACTCGTGCCCTTCCTGGTCCACAACCAGGGACTGCACATCAGCGAGGTCGCCGCCAGGTTTGGCATCACCCGCAAGGCGCTCGAGGACGACCTCCGGATCCTGATCTGCTCGGGCCTGCCGGAAGGCTACCCGGACGATCTGCTGGACATCCAGTGGGACGATGACCACGTCTTCATCACCCAGGCCCTGGACATGACCCGCCCCGTACGGTTCACCGTGGACGAGGCCTGCGCGCTCCTGACCGGCCTGGAGACCCTCAACAGCCTGCCCGAGCTCGCCGAAGGCGGCGCACTGGAATCGGTGACGCTCAAACTCATGGCAGCGGCGGGGGAGGAGGGCGTCAAAGCGGCGGCGCTCTCCGGGCCTGAGGTCGCCCCCGGTGACTCCGCCACCCTCGATACCGCCCGCGCGGCCCTCGAATCCGGCGCGCAGCTGCACCTGAGGTACTTCTCGCCGCAGCGCGACGCCGTGTCCGAACGCGACGTGGACCCCTTGCGGCTCTATTCGCTGGACAACACGTGGTACCTCGAGGCGTACTGCCACTCCGCCCAGGGCCTCCGCAACTTCCGGCTGGACAGGATCGAGGCCCTTGAACCCAACGGCCGGCCGGCAGCCGCGGCGGCCAAGCCCACGGGCAGCTTTCCGGTGAAACTGTTCACTCCGAACGACGACGACACGGTGGTCGTGGTGGAACTCGCGCCCCGCGGCACCGGCCTCGCTGACGACTATTACGCCGAGCGGACCGCAGCTCTGCCCGGCGGCGGGATGCTCGCCGAAATCCGGTTCGGCAGCACGGACTGGCTGCCGATGTTCGTGGCCCAGCACGGCGGGATGGTGCGGATACTGCAGCCGGAGGCCCTTGCGGCCGCGTCACGGGACTGGCTCGCCGCGGCCCTGACGCAATACGAAGCCTCGTCGGATCGCCCGATAGACTGATCTGCATGCCTTGGTGGTCCTGGATCGTTATTTGGATAGCGCTGGTCGCGTTGTCGCTGTTGTTCTTCGGCGTGCTCGGCTTGCGGCTGTTCCGCCAAGCCACGACGACGCTCTCGGAATTGGGTGAAGCCGCTGACCGCTTTTCCACCCTGCCCGCACCAGCAGGCCCGGCCGGTATAGCAGGAACCGGTACAACAGGAACCGGTTCAGCGGCCGGCGCCAGTGACCCGGCCGGCGCGGACGAACCGCTACGGCCGGTTCCCGGCGACGCCATTTTTGCCTCGCCCGCGCGGATGCGACATGATTACCACGCATCCAAGCTCGCCCGGCAAAACGCCCGCCGGCTGCGCCGCATCCAACGCAAGAAGGACCGCGGTCAACCCCAGGCGCTGCGCGACATCGAAACGCGTTAGACATAGGATGTATTCAAACGAAAGGACCTCTCCACATGAGGCTTGAAGGCTGGCATCTCATCATCATCATCGTTCTGGCACTGGTGCTCTTCGCTGCGCCGAAGCTGCCGGGCATGGCCCGCAGCCTGGGCCAGTCGATGCGCATTTTCAAGTCGGAAGTCCGAGAAATGAAGAAGGACGGCACCACCGATGCCAAGGATGGCTCCGAGCCGGTTGAAGGACGGGTTATCAACCACCCGCAGGCCGGCGCACCGGAAAGCCGCACGGGCGACGGAACCGACGTTCCGCCGTCGACCCGCGCCTAAGACCGCATGGCAGTAACCATGAGCCGTCGATCGAACCCCGAGGGGAGGATGGCGCTCCTCGACCACCTCAAAGAGCTGCGCAACCGGCTCTTCAAGGCGGCAATCGCCGTCGTCCTTGGGACGGTAGTGGGTTTCCTTGTCTACCAGCCAATGCTGGCGGCGCTGATCAAGCCGATCCGCGACCTGAACGAACACGAAGGCCGCCAGGCCACCCTGAATTTTGACGGTGTCGCGAGTTCGTTCGACCTCATGATCCAGGTCTCGGTGTTCCTGGGCCTGATCATCGCCAGCCCCGTCTGGCTTTATCAGCTCTGGGCCTTCATTGTGCCCGGGCTACACAAGAAGGAACGCCGCCTGGCCCTGTCCTTCGTGGCGGCGGCCGTGCCGCTCTTCGTCGGCGGCGTCCTGCTGGCCTGGCTCGTGCTGCCCAACGCGGTGCGCGTCCTGACCGACTTCACGCCGTCGGGCGGCTCCAACTTCATCAGCGCACAGGTGTACCTGTCCTTCGTGCTGCGGCTGCTGCTCGCCTTCGGCATCGCCTTCCTCCTCCCGGTGGTCCTGTTCGGGCTGAACCTGGCCGGCCTCATCAAGGGCCAGCAGCTCGTCAAGAGCTGGCGGATCACGGTTTTCCTGGTCTGCCTGTTCGCCGCGATGGCCGCTCCCGGCGCCGACGCCATGAGCATGTTCTACCTGGCCGGGCCCATGCTGGCGCTGTTCTTCGCCGCGATCGGGCTGTGCCTGCTCAACGACCGACGGCGCGAGCGGCGCGCCGTCAAACGCGACGCGGAGACCGAAGCCACCGCCGACCAGGCCACCCCCAGTTCCGAGCTGGAGAATCTCTAGCCTTTCGCGCACTAGGCTGGAAGCATGTCGTCACACCCCGGGCCGGAATCACCGTCCGAACGTTACCGCGCCAGCGTCGAGCGGGCTGCTGAAGCCAAGACCTACCTGGGCGGTTTCATCCGCTCGCTCGAATTTGAACTCGATGACTTCCAGCGCGAGGCTTGCCTGTCCCTGCAGGCCGGCCGGGGCGTGCTGGTGGCCGCCCCCACCGGCGCCGGGAAGACGATCGTGGGGGAATTCGCCATCTATCTGGCCCTCCAGCGCGGGCTCAAGGCGTTCTACACCACCCCCATCAAGGCCCTGAGCAACCAGAAGTACTCCGAGCTGGCCGCCAAGTACGGCGCCGCCCAGGTGGGCCTGCTCACCGGTGATACCAGCATCAACGGCGACGCCCCGGTGGTGGTCATGACCACCGAAGTGCTCCGCAACATGCTCTACGCCGATTCGGACACCCTGGACGATCTCGGCTTCGTGGTCATGGACGAGGTCCACTACCTCGCCGACCGCTTCCGCGGCGCCGTGTGGGAGGAAGTCATCATCCATCTGCCCAGCGAGGTCCAGGTCGCCTCCCTGAGTGCCACGGTCTCCAACGCCGAGGAGTTCGGTGCGTGGCTCGACACCGTCCGCGGGCAGACCGACGTGATCGTCTCCGAGCACCGCCCGGTGCCGCTGTGGCAGCACGTCATGGTGGGCCGGAAGATCGTGGACCTGTTTGCCGGTGACACCAGCTTTGACGAGATCGCGCTGCCTGGTGAGGCAGCCGCCGGGACCGTAGGAGGTGCCGTAGCCGGCGCTCCCGCCGGCGGCAGCGGCTCCTCGGCTGCCGTCACGGCAGAAGTGCCCGGGCGGGCCGGCTTCGAGGTCAACCCTGAACTGCTGTCCATGGCCCGGGCCGAGAGCCAGATGAATTTCCGTGGCCGCTTCGGCCACGGCGGACGCAACCAGCGCCGGCAGCAACGCAGCCAGCGGGACGAACCGCAAGGCGCCCAGCGCAGCCCGGTGCGGAAGGCCAGCCGGCCGCAGGTCATCGCCAGCCTGGACCGGCAGGACCTCCTGCCGGCCATCACGTTCATCTTCTCGCGGGCCGGCTGCGATGCCGCCGTGGCCCAGTGCGTCGCGGCCGGACTCTGGCTGACCACCGAGCGGGAACAACAGATCATCGCCCAGCGCGTCGACGAGGCCGCCCAGGACATCCCCTCGGACGACCTCGATGTGCTCGGCTTCTGGAGCTGGCGGGACGGCCTGCTGCGCGGGCTCGCCGCGCACCACGCCGGTATGCTGCCGACCTTCAAGGAGGTTGTGGAGAAGCTGTTCGTCGACGGGCTGGTCAAGGCCGTCTTCGCCACCGAAACACTGGCTCTGGGCGTCAACATGCCGGCCCGCTGCGTCGTGCTGGAAAAGCTGGACAAGTTCAACGGAGAAGCCCATGTCAATATCACGGCGGGGGAGTACACCCAGCTGACGGGCCGGGCCGGCCGCCGCGGCATCGACGTGGAGGGCCACGCCGTCGTGCTGTGGCAGCCCGGCACGGATCCGGCCGCTGTCGCCGGCCTGGCCTCACGGCGGACTTATCCGCTGAACTCCAGCTTCCGGCCCACGTACAACATGTCGATCAATCTTTTGGCGCAGTTCGGCCGGGCGCGCGCCCGGGAGATCCTCGAATCGTCCTTTGCCCAGTTCCAGGCGGACCGCTCCGTGGTGGGCCTGGCCCGGCAGGTCAGGAGCCGGGAAGAATCCATTGCCGGGTTCAGCAAGGCCATGACCTGCCACCTGGGCGACTTCACCGAATACGCGAAGTTGCGGCGGGCCCTGGGCGATGCCGAGACCATGGCCTCCCGGAGCACGTCCCGGGCCAGGAAGTCCCTGACCGAGGACTCCCTGAGCAGGCTGCTCCCGGGTGACGTGGTGGATGTTCCCGCCGGCAAGTCGCCGGGACTGGCGGTGGTGCTCAGCTCCGACCACGAATCGCGCGAGCCCCGCCCCGCCGTCATGACGCTGGACAACCAGCTCCGGCGGATTGGCCTGCACGACGTCGAAGGGCCGTTGTCGCCGATCACCCGGATCAGGATTCCCAAGTCCTTCAACGCCAAGGTTCCCAAGTCCCGCCGCGACTTGGCGTCCTCGGTACGCAACGCCATCCGCGAGCACCGGCCGCCGGCGCCGCCGCGGCGCGACGACGACTTCGGCCGGGCCTCCGCGGCACCCAACCAGGAGAAGCGGATCGCCGAGCTGCGCCGGGAGCTCCGCTCCCATCCTTGCCACGGCTGCAGCGAACGCGAGGACCATGCCCGGTGGTCCGAACGCTGGTGGAAACTCCGCCAGGAAACGGACGGGCTCATCCGGCAGATCCAGGGCCGGACCAACACCATCGCCAAGACGTTCGACCGTGTATGCGGCGTCCTGACGGGCTACGGCTACCTGGAAACCTCGGACGCCGGCGTGCTGTCCATCAGCCCCGACGGGCAACGCCTGCGGCGGATCTACGGCGAAAAGGACCTGCTGATTTCGCAATCCCTGCGGATGGGGGCCTTCGACGACCTCGACGCCGCCGAGATCGCCGCCCTTGCCAGCGTGCTCGTCTACCAGGCCAAGCGTGAGGACCGCGGGCTGCGGCCCAAGATGCCGAGCGTGTCCCTGGAATCCGCGGTAGACACCGTGGTCCGCGAATGGTCCGCCCTGGAAGATATCGAGGAAGCCAACAAGCTGCCCCTCACCGGCGAGCCTGAGCTCGGCCTCGTCTGGCCGATCTTCAAGTGGGCCAAGGGCCGGCACCTCCAGGACGTGCTGAGCGGCACCGACCTGGCCGCGGGCGACTTTGTCCGCTGGGTCAAACAGGTGATCGACCTCCTGGACCAGCTCGCCGACATCCCGAACCTCGACCCCCGGATTGCGCGGCTGTGCGCGGACGCCATCAAACTCGTCAAACGCGGCGTCGTCGCCTATTCCTCCGTGGCGTAGGGAGCGGGCCGGACCGGCCCGCTCCCTGGACCACTAACGCGTCTTCCCAGACTTTCGAACCGCCGGCGCTGGGCCGGCCACCAGTAACAAGGAGTTCCCGCCCCATGACCGATTCGCCGGCCGCCCCCGCCCCCCGCAACGTCACGCTGTACCGCAACGGCTCCGTCTACACGGCGGCCGATCCCTTTGCGACGGCGATGCTGGTCGACGGCGACACGGTCGCCTGGGTCGGTTCCGAACAGGCCGCCACGTCCATCGCGGACGCCTCGATGGAGGTGGTCGATCTGCAGGGCGCGCTCCTGGCCCCCGGCTTCGTCGACTCCCACGTCCACCTGACGGAAACCGGAATAGCCCTGGAGGGCCTGCAGCTGGCCGGGGTGCGTTCCGCCGCTGAACTGCTCGAGGCCGTTGCCGGCTTCGGCGTTTCCGCTTCCGGCGCGGACGGTATTGTCCTGGGCCACGGCTGGGATGAGACCACCTGGGCCGATCCCACCCTGCCCTCCCGGGACGAAATCGAACGCGCGGCCGGCGGCCGCCAGGTCTACCTCTCCCGCGTGGACGTCCACTCGGCCCTGGTATCGAACTCCCTGGCCGCGTCGGCTGGACTGGACGGGCTCGACGGCGGCGCCGGCAGCCAGGTCAAACGGGCGGCCCACACCGCCGCCCGCCTGGCGGCCCGCCGGCTGCCGGCCGACGCGCTGCGCGCCTACCAGCAGCGTGCCCTCGCCGAGGCTGCGGCCAACGGCTACGTGGCCGTCGCCGAGATGGCCGCGCCGCATATCGGAAGCATCGAGGACCTGCGGCTCGCGGTGGCCTGGAACAGCAACTCCGGCGGTGGCCCGAACGGGGTGAACGGAGTGGCAGTGCCGGAGATCCTGCCGTATTGGGGCGAGCTCGCCGCGTCCGCCGAACATGCCCAGTCCATCCTGGACGGATTGGGCCTGCCCGTGCTGGGCCTGGCCGGCGACCTCAACATCGACGGCTCGATCGGCTCACGGACCGCCTTCATGCGGGAGGACTACACCGACGCGCCCGGAGAGCGCGGCAACCTGTACCTCTCCGTGGCCGAGGCCGCCGCCCACCTCGCCGCGTGCTCCCTCCTGGGGATCCAGGCGGGTTTCCACGTGATTGGCGACGCCGGCCTGGACGCGGCCCTCGACGCCCTCGACCTCGCCGCGGCTGAGGTGGGGGAGCAGCGCGTCCGCGCCGCGGGGCACCGGTTCGAGCACGTCGAGCTCGCGGATGCCGCCGCGATCAGCCGGCTGGCCCGCTATTCGGTCAGCGTCAGCGCGCAGCCGGTCTTCGACGCCCTCTGGGGCGGCGGGGACCGTCTTTACCAGCAGCGCATCGGCTCCCGCCGGCTCGGAATGAATGCCTTTGGCAGCCTCTACGCTGCGGGTGTGCCGATCTGCTTCGGCAGCGACAGCCCGGTGACGCCGCTGCGGCCGTGGTCCAGTGTGCGCGCGTGCCTGCAGCACACCAATCCCGCCGAACAGATCTCCGCCCGCGCCGCGTTCCTTGGCCACACGCGGGCCGGCTGGCGGGCAGCCCGCTACCCCAACCCCATGGCCGGGCAACTGGTGCCGGGGGCTCCGGCCAGCTTTGCGGTCTGGGAGGTCGAGGAGCTCATGGTCCAGGTGGCCGACGGGCGCGTGCAGTCGTGGAGCACCGACCCGCGCGCCCGCACCCCGCTCTTGCCGGCGCTGGACACCGGTAGCGATCCTGCATGCCTCCTGACGGTACGGGACGGCCAGGAACTCCATGCCAGCGGCGCCCTCGGCGCCTGAGCACACGGCGCCTCATCCGGCCGGCCGCGCAGGGCCTCAACCGGCCCCGTCATCCAGCCGGCGGAGCGGAAACATTGCCGCCCGCGACCCCGCCCTGAACTGCACCGACAGACAAAACGGCAGGTCACGGCTCGGTTGACAGATGTTCCCGCCCCCGTAGCATTGAGGGGCAACGGAGGGTTGCGTACGGCGCAGACTCCGGCAGTCCCCGGTCCATCCCAGGTTGCCGCACGCGCGGGAGCTTCACTTGGTCATGACCACGGGAACCCGAGGGGCGGGTCCACTTCGCAGCAGAAAACGGTTCCGGCGCCGCAATTCGCGGCCTGCCGTAACTGGCCCGAAGCGGGTGGACCTGCCCGGGTGGTCACACAGCCGCCTGGCGGGCTCGCAACTCCCTATAATGGGGAGTTGCGCCTGAAGAACGATTGACTTTCGGCGCACCGACCGCTCCCTTCAAGGAAAGGCCTCGCTGTGCGTGTCCTCACCATCATCCCGACCTATAACGAGCTGGAATCGTTGCCCAAGACCCTCGGACGCCTGCGCACAGCCGTGCCCGCCTCCGACGTGCTGGTTGTCGACGACAACAGCCCTGACGGCACGGGTCAGCTGGCGGACCGCATGGCCGCCGAAGACGGCCAGGTCCACGTCCTGCACCGCGCCGGAAAGGCCGGTCTGGGAGCGGCGTACATTGCGGGCTTCAAGTGGGGCCTGGAGGCCGGCTACGACATCCTCGTGGAGATGGACGCCGACGGCTCGCACCAGCCCGAGCAGCTGCCCCAGCTGATCGAGGCCGTGGAGCAGGGCGCCGACCTCGCCATGGGCTCCCGCTGGGTGCCCGGCGGCCGCGTGGTCAACTGGCCGCTCTACCGCCAGGCCATCAGCCGCGTCGGCAGCACCTACGCGCGGATCATGCTCGGAGTAAAGATCAAGGACGTCACCGGCGGCTTCCGCGCCTTCCGGCGGACCACGCTGGAGAAGCTGAACCTGGATGCGGTGGACTCGGTTGGCTATGGCTTCCAGGTGGATCTGGCCTGGCGTGTGGCCAAGCTCGGCCTGACCATCGTGGAACGGCCCATCACCTTCGTCGAGCGCGAGCTCGGCGCGTCGAAGATGAGCGGCAACATCGTCGTCGAAGCCATGATCAACGTCACCAAGTGGGGACTCACGGCGCGCTGGAACAAGCTTCGGGGCAAGCAGGACGCCTAAGGCGTGTCTCCCGGATCGGGCATTTCCTGGGTATAGGGTCGGGCGGTATGGCGTTGCGACTAGTTCAGGTGAATTTCAAGGCCCGGGATGACTCAGCACTCGGCCGGTTTTGGGCCGAGGCACTCGGCTGGGGTGTTTCCAGCGAAGGGCCCGGTGTGACCAATGTTGAACCCCTGGGATTCGTCTGGCCGGACCCCGCCGCCGTCTGCGTCGATGTTGTCACCGTCCCGGACCCCGAGACGGTGAGATACCGGGCGCGCCTCGATCTCGCCACCACCTCTGAGGCCCATCAGGCTCAGCTGGTCGCGCACCTGTTGGAACTGGGCGCGACGCCCGCGGACGCGGGCCAGGGTGCTGTGCCGTGGACGCTTCTGGCCGACCCGGAGGGCAACCTGTTCCGTGTGTTGGAGCCCCGCCCGATCTATCAGGACACCGGGCCGATCGCCGCGGTGGTTGTCAGCTGCGCAGACCCGCGGGCCATGGCCCGTTTCTGGGGTGGGGCGATGGACTGGACCCTGCACGAGGTCACCGGCGATCATGCGAGGCTGCGTTCGGCCAAGGGTGTGGGGCCGTATCTGGAGTTTCTCCGCACGCCCGGCGGGAAGACCGTGTGGGGCCGTGTCCATCTCGACCTGAGGCCGTACCCGGGTGATGATCAAGGGGCGGAGGTGGCCCGGCTGCGGGCTCTGGGCGCCACCGACGCCGACGTCGGCCAGGGCGATGTGCCCTGGGTCTGCCTCGCCGACGCGGAGGGCAACGAGTTCTGCGTCCTCACCCCGGGCTGACGCCGACTCCAGGTCCTCTGTGCGTGCAGGGGAGTGCGGCTCCAGAGGAGGCAGGCGCCGGAACAGAACAAGGGCCGGAACAGAACAAGGGCCGGGCCCGCATCGAAATGATGCGGGCCCGGCCCTTGCCGTAGCCGGTGCGCCGGGGGCTAGGCCGAGCGGCGTTCGCCGCGGCGTTCGCGCAGGATCGTGAGGCGATCTTCGAGGATCTGCTCAAGTTCGGGAAGCGAGCGGCGCTCCAGCAGCATGTCCCAGTGCGTGCGCACTGCCTTCTCGTTGCTGTTGACGGGGCGTTCGCCGTCCACCAGCAACGCCTCCTTGCCCGTCTTCGAAACCCAGACCGGGGGGATTTCGGCTTCCGAGGAGAACGTCACGAACACCTGTTCGCCGTCCTCGCAACGGTATTCAACCCGCTGGCGCGGAGCCGGTTCGACGCCGGATTCGGTCTCCATGCTCTGTGCGCCAAGGCGCATACCCCGCAGGCTGCGATCGCTCATCTTTTCTCCCTCTATTCGGTTCGCAGGGTCCAGCCCTGCGGTGTCCGGGGACCGTCAGGCGCCGGACTTCTGGTTGCACCGCGTTGTACCGTACCCGACCCGGTGTGGCCCGGCCGGATGACAGTCACCAGTGCACAAAACTGTTTGGAACATCATTGGAATCAACGCTGTGCGGAGCGTTTTTGTTCCGGACGGCTGAACTGACCGGACAAATATTCAAGTATACGGGAGTGGTGCATGCGAGGTAAAGCGAGTAGCCCCGCGGCGCGGACTGCGTAACCTGTACCCGACTGACCCGGACTTAAACTGGCAGGCCCCCGCAACCGGGCCGAAACGGCCGGGCTGCGGGGGCCAGGACGGAGCTACCCGGTCCGCACGTTCATGCCGGCTGGATCCGGGGGATCCAGCGCGGGTGCAGGCTCAGGGCCGGTTCCCCTGGCCGTCGGCTGCCGCGGGCGGTGAGTACGGGGCAACGTCCGGCATCGAGGCCGTCTGCTCCTGCACCGCCCCGGCACCCAGTACGCTGCCGATCCCTTTGAGCGCCTCGCCAACCTCGCTGGGAATGATCCACAGCTTGTTCGAGGACCCCTCGGCAATCTTCGGGAGGGTCTGGAGGTACTGGTACGCCAGCAGTTTCTGGTCCGGGTTGCCCTTGTGGATCGCGTCGAAGACCTTCTGGATGGCCTGGGCCTCGCCGTCGGCCCGCAGGATCGCCGCCTTCGCGTCGCCCTCGGCTTTCAGGATGGAGGACTGGCGCTGGCCTTCGGCGGTGAGGATTGCAGACTGCTTGGTGCCCTCGGCCGTCAGGATGGCAGCGCGGCGGTCACGTTCGGCCCGCATCTGCTTTTCCATCGAGTCCTGGATGGAGTGGGGCGGATCGATCGCCTTGAGCTCCACCCGGGAGACCCGGATGCCCCAGCGTCCGGTCGCTTCGTCCAGGACGCCCCGGAGCTGGCCGTTGATCTGGTCGCGCGAGGTCAGCGCTTCCTCCAGGTTGAGGCCGCCAACCACGTTGCGCAGGGTGGTGGTGGTCAGCTGTTCCACGGCCTGGATGTAGTTGGCGATCTCGTAGGTGGCGGCCCGGGCGTCCGTGACCTGGAAATAGACGACCGTGTCGATCGAGACCACCAGGTTGTCCTCGGTGATGACGGGCTGGGGCGGGAAGGACACCACCTGCTCTCGCAGGTCGAGCAACGGCAGCAAGCGGTCCACAAACGGGATCAGCAGGGTAAGTCCGGGATTCAGGGTGCGTTGGTATTTGCCCAGCCGTTCAACGACGCCGGCCCGGGCCTGTGGAATGATCCGGACCGACCGGACCAGCACAATAATGACGAACACAATTAGTACCAGCAGCACAATTGCGACTGCGATATCCATACATCACCTATTCCCCAGTTGTTTTGTTTTAGTCTCGCACCGGCAGTTCCGACGCCGGCGGGACGGCGGTTCCCGCCTTGCGGTGTCCCTTATTGGATGGCGGATTCCGGTTGCGGGGCCACGATCGCGGTGGCCCCTTCGATGGCGCTGACCACAGCCTGTTGTCCGGGCGCCAGCACTCCCGATTCGGACCGCGCACTCCAGACGTCCCCGCCAATCTTGACGAGCCCGCCGTTTTCGCTCACAGCCTCCATGACGACGGCGGATTCGCCGATGAGGCGCTCGATGTTGGTGCGCCGATCCGCCGGGCCATGGTGGAGATGCTTGAGGGCCACCGGCCGGACGAAGCCGATCATGAGCAGGGACACCACGCAGAAGGCGATAATCTGCAGCCACGGATCGGCACCGGCAAAGTCCGCCACCAGCCCGGCGAGGGCGCCGCCGCCGAGCATGATGAAGAACAGGTCGAGTGTGATCATCTCGACCACGGCAAACAGGAGAAAGAGCGTGAGCCACAACGCCCACCAATTCTCGATCAACCATTCAGACATCAATTCCCCCTTGAGTCCCGGGAACTGCAGGCACAGTTCCCCAGTACTGTGATTCCATCCTAAGCGGAAGGGCAATAGCTGGGACCGGCGGGCGGGAATTGATGATCAAAGTGGCCAAGTCGTTATTTCGCGGGCCGATTCCCCGCCCTGGTCTTCCGCGCCGGCTCCCTTCCCGGGGGTGGTTTCAGGGCGGCCCCGGACGGCACGCCGCGATGCGGTGCCGCGGCGGACTGGTCAGCGGATGGGTTGAAAAACACTGATCCGGAAGCGGGCCGTGACGGCGGTCAGCTCCGGAAGCGCGGCCTCCAGGGCGGCGAGTGCGGCACGGTCCAGGTGGTGGCCTGCCGGTCCCATGTAGGCCAGGTTGGCGACGTCGCGCGGACCGAGGGCCAACGCCAGGTCCAGATCAGTTGCCTCAACGGGCGCGAAGTGCTTGCCCAGCGACGCGGCGAGCCGCTCGTCTTTGGCCGGCTCGATCCCCAGCATCCCGGCCGGGCCGGCAACCTCCGCCAGGTGGCCGGGCCGCGGCGTGACCACGACCAGGCGGCCGCCGGGGCGGAGCACCCGGGCGAACTCAGGCGCGTTGCGCGGCGCAAAGACCACAGTGACGACGTCGACGGCGTTCTCCGCCACCGGCAACGGCTGCCAGACATCCCCGACCACGTTCAAAGCCTCGGGGTTCAGCCTGGCTGCACGGCGCAGCGCGAACTTGGAAATGTCCAGGCCGATTGCCGCGGCCGGAACACTGCCAGCGGCCCGGTCCAGCACGGCCCTGAGGTAGTGGCCAGTACCTGTTCCGGCGTCGAGCACGAGGGGCCGGCCGGCGGGGGTTTCCCGGAGCGCCGGTGTGGCGAGCCCGGCAACGGCATCGGCCAGGGGCTGATAGTGCCCCGCGGAGAGGAAATCGAAGCGGGCCGCCACCATGTCTGCGCTGTCGGCTTCAAAAACAGTCCCCTTGCCGACCAGGAAATTGAAGTAGCCCTGCCGGGCCGCGTCAAAGCTGTGGCCGGCGCCGCACACAAGAGTGCGGGCGCCGCCGGTGAACCGGAGGCCATTGCGGCACACCGGGCACAAGAGGGGAAGATCGGCGGCGGCAGGCATAGCTTTCATCCTATGCGCGGATCCGGGGCCCGCCGCGCGGCGCGGGCGCCGGGGACCGTGCACCCCGGTCTGGGCGCCGGGGACCGTGCACCCCGGGTCATGCCGCGCCGCACCGGCGCAACGTGAGGTGTTTCACAGCGGCCGCGCCACGGGCTAGGCTCGCACTCGTGAAATCTGAACATCTTCCGCTGCTCAATTCCGTGTCCGCCCCGGCCGTCCACCCCGACGGTTCCCGCGCCGTGGTTTCCGTGACCCGCCCGGACTTCGATGCCGATGCCTACGTGGGCCAGCTCTGGACCGTGCCCCTGGGCCCGGATGGCCCGGACTTCAACAACCCGGACCAGAAGCCGCGCCGGCTGACCCGCGGCTTCCGCGACACGGCACCGGACTTTTCACCTGACGGCCAGGCCCTTGGGTTCCTGCGTGCGGCAGCCGGCGGAAAGCCGCAGCTGTTCGTGGTGGAAGCCGCCGGCGGCGAACCCCAGCTGTTGACGGCGGCCCCGCTGGGGGTCAGCTCCTTCACGTGGTCGCCTGATTCCACGAGCATTGTCTTCAGCGCCAGGACGCCCGATGAGGGCCGGTACGGCAGCGTCGACGGCGTGGGTGCGGGCAGCGAGGACGCCCGGCTGATCACGGATTTCCAGTACCGGATGAACGGTCTTGGCTACACCGCCGACAAGCCGTTGCAGCTATTCATCCTCGAAGTGCCGCAGCTTGGCGCCGAGCCGAAGGTGGCCCCGGCCGGACGCGCCCTGAAGGCCCTCGGCACCGCGGCCGATCCCGCGGAGAATGAAGCCGGGCTGCTGCCGGCCGCCAAACAACTCACCACCGCGGAAGCGGACCACAACGGGGCCAGCTTCAGCGCCGACGGCGGCACCATCTACTTCACCGCGGCCCTGCACGATGGGCGGGACACGGACCTTGTCAGCGGAATCTACGCGATTCCCGCCGCCGGAGGGCAGCCCCAGGCCGTGCTGCCAGCCAATACCGGACGGCAGAGCATCGGCGCCGTGCGCCAATCCGCGGATGGGCAGTGGCTGTTCTTCCTCGCCCAGGACCTCGGCGCATCCGGCCGGGACTTCGTGGCCAGGAACACCGCCCTCTACGCGATGCCTGCCGCCGGGGGAGAAGCCACGGCGCTCAGCGATGCCGAGACGCTGGACCTGTCCGGCGGCAGCTGGATCGAGCTGCGCGGCGGTGCGGGGGCCCTGGTGCTGAACAATGCGCGGGGAACCGTGGAGCTGCACGAGTTCCTCGCGACGGGCGGCCACACCGTCCTCGTGGAAGGCAACCGGGTGGTGACCGGCGCCGCGGAAGGCGGCGGGAGGCTCGTGGCGAGTTTCAGCGATTCGACCACGGCCGGTGATCTTGCCGTGCTCGAGGGCGGGCAGGTGCGCCGCCTGACGGACTTCTCCGCCCAGCTGCGGAGCGTGGCGGGGATCAGTGAGCCGCAGGAACTGACTTTGCCCTCGGCCGACGGGTACCCGGTCCATGGCTGGCTCGTGAAGCCGGCGGGCCCGGGCCCGCACCCGGTGTTGCTGAACATCCACGGCGGCCCTTTTGCCCAGTTCAGCGGGGCGTTGTTCGACGAAGCGCAGGTTTATGCGGGGGCCGGTTACGCCGTGCTCATGTGCAATCCGCGGGGTTCAGCCGGCTACGGCCAGGAACACGGCCGGTCCATCAAGGAACGAATGGGAACAGTGGACATGCAGGACGTCCTCGCGTTCCTTGACGGTGCAGTGGAGAAGTTCGAGGATCTGGACGCCGCCAATGTCGGCATCATGGGCGGATCCTACGGCGGCTACCTGACGGCATGGACCATAAGCCACGACCACCGTTTCCGGGCGGCCATAGTCGAGCGTGGTTTCCTGGACCCCGTGAGCTTCACGGGTTCTTCCGACATCGGCTGGTTCTTCGGCGGCGAATACACCGGCCCGTCGGCGGAGCAAATGGCGGCCCAGAGTCCCATGGCGCGCGTGGAGCATGTCCGGACGCCGTCGCTGGTGATTCACAGCGAAGAGGACCTCAGGTGTCCCGTGGAACAGGGGCAGCGGTACTTCACCGCCCTGAAGCAGCAGGGTGTCGAGACCGGATTCCTGGTCTTCCCGGGCGAGAACCATGAGCTTTCCCGATCCGGCACGCCGCACCACCGGAAGCAGCGGTTCGATGAAATCCTGAGGTGGTGGGCCCGCTACCTGCCGTCCGCAACGAATCCGGCACCGCAGCCCTAGTCTGCAGCCCTAGTCTGCAGCCCTAGTCTGTAGCCCCAGTCTGCAGCCCCAGTCCGCTGCCCTCGTCCTCGGCCGGGTCAGGCAGGAACCCGAGTTCCTGCCTGGCGAGGCTGATGTCCGGTTGGGCCCAGCGGGCGGAGTATTCGGCATTGTTGCTGAGGGAGCGCAGTTCGGCCCGGTCAAGGAAGAGGACCCCGTGCAGGTGGTCGGTTTCATGCTGGACAATCCGGGCTTGCCAGCCGGAGAAAGTCTGTTGGAGTTTCGTGCCGTCCGGCGCCGTGAAGTCGAGCTGGACTGATTCCGGCCGCACCACGGCTGCCTGCAGGCCTCCAATGGAGAGGCAGCCTTCGTAGAACGCCACGGACTTCGCGCCCAGGGGACGATAGCTCGGGTTCAGCATGGCAAAGAACGGCAGCGGCTCCCGCCCGCGGACGGCCGCGACGTCGGGATCGACGTCGAACTGGTCCTCCAAGACGGCGAGCTGCAGCGGAATTCCCAGCTGCGGGGCCGCCAGGCCCACACCCGGGGCCTTGTGCATCACTCTGCGCATGAGGTCGATGAGGTGACCGAGTTCGGCGTCAGTCAACTGGCCATCATACGGCGCCGCCACGTGCCGGAGCACCGGATGTCCGGCCTGGATAATCGGCGGAAGGAGGCCCGCGCTCAGGATCTCCTGGACAGTCTCGCTTATCCGGGCGGCGCTGAAGTCGGTGGGCCTGGCGTCAAAGGGCATGCCCCCAGACTACTGGCGCCCGCACGCCTTTGTAACAAAGTCGTAAATGCGGCCGCGAAGCTGGTTGCCGGCGTCGATCTTCAAAATTCCCTCGCGGCCCGCAACCCTGACCTGCAGCGGCAGGAGCGTGCCCACCTTGTCTTCGGCCACTGCATGGGGATCGCAGCGGGAGGGCCTGATGCCGAGGCGTACTTCGGCCGGGGCCCCGCCGGCGCGGACCGTCACCGACCGGGGCCACGGGGCTTGTCCGGCCTCCGCCAGCAAGGTAGTTTCCTCGATCCGGTCAATCACCAGTTCACCGGTGCCTCCGGCGGCGCGGGGTTGCAGCAGCAGACGCACGACGGCGGTCCGGCCGTCCGCGGCGACCTCAAGATCTTGGGTAAGCGCGATCGTGGCGACAGCCGAGGCTTCCCGGGCCAGGCACAGCTCCGAATTGTTCCGCGCCAGGACGCCGAACGGGTCTGCCGCCGGGGCCATGGCCTGGACCGGCACGGCTCCTTCCGGTGTGGCCAGCCGCAAGGACACACGGGCGTCTCCCGCTGCCCGGGAGGTGGCTCCCGCCCCGGCTCCAGGCCCGGCTCCGGGTCCCGTTCTCCGCTGGGCTTCAGGCGCCGCCGGGCTGCCGCAATCCGGGGCGGGCAGCGGCGCCGGCAGGCTCTTGGGCTGTCCGGGCGGAAGCTCGATCCCGCCGGTTCGGGCGGGCCAGGTGATTGGGGCCGCGAACAGAGGGCTGGTCAGTTCCGCGCCGAGGACCGTCAGGGCGTGGCCGGTGGTGTTCGTGAGCTGGATTTCGATGATCTGCTTGCTGTAGTTGTCGCGGAACTGGCTGATTTCTGCGGTCACAGGGCCTGTGGAGATCGAGGGCGCGGACGCCGTCGCGGTTGCGGTTGCCGGGGACGCGGTGCCGCCGACCGTACCGGCGCTGCATGACGCCGCCGTGCCCAGCAGCACCGTGGCAGCCGCTGCCCGCAACCCCCAACAGGATACGGCGCCGCGCGTCACAGGAAGTCCGCGCGTCACGGGAAGTCCGTCCATGCGCACAGTCTATTCCGGGGCAAACCGGTCACACGGTGGCGTGTGACAGTGGCCGCGGCAGGAGGGGCTTTGGATCGCAGACGCCTGCGCTGCCTATTGCATCGTGAAACGGCGGGCGATCAGGGAATTCACCGCAGGAACCGCGGCCACCCCTGCGATGCCACGGTTCCGCAGCGCCAAGAGACGGTCCGTGAGGGGCCGGCCCAGGGCCATATTGATTTCGGCCTGGCGTGCCGCCCTGGCAGCCGCCCTCAACCGGGTCCGTTCAAAGGCCCTCAGGGCGCCTCCCACCTCCTGGCCGCGCACGGCCGCCGACACGATCGGTGCCAGCGCGGCCGCATCAAGCCACCCCAGGTTCATGCCCTGCCCGCCGATGGGGCTCACCTCGTGGGCCGCGTCCCCGATCATCACCACCCGTCCGGCCACCATCCGGCGGGCCAGGCGCGTGCGGACGCCGAAGCGGCTGAGCATGCTGTTGGTCCCGCCGTCGATGTCGAACCCCGTCCGCTCGCGCACGCAGCGCACAAGCCACCGCGCGTCCGCGCCGGGACGGCCGGCTGATGGTCCGCCGGCTGCAGGTCCGCCGGCCGTGGAGTCGCCGGTGCCCAGCCGGACCACCCAGCGGCGGAGCCGGCCAGGCAAGGGGAACGACTCCACGATGCCGGCGCCGGAGAGGAACAGTGCGGCGTCCGGACCGAACCCGGTCCCGTCCGCAAAGTCACCCATGAGATAGCTGTCCGGGTACTCCTTCACGCGCAGGTCAATGCCCTGCAGAGCCCGCACGGTGGAGCGTACGCCGTCGGCGGCGATGACCAGCGGCGCCGAATAGCCCAAGGTGCCCCTCCCGGCGTCGGCTTCCACGCTGACCCGGCCTCCGTCGTCGGAGAGCCGGGTGAGGCGGACGCCGCGGTGCAGGGCGCCGTCGCCGAGCTCGTTGACCCGCCGTTCCAGGTGCGCCTCAGTCCGGGCCTGGGGCAGGGACAGGACGAACGGAAAGCGGTCCGAGACGCCGGCAAAGGACATCCGGGCGAGGCATTTTCCACCGGCCAGGGCCATGCCGCCGCGGATCTGGACCCCCTCGGCAACCAGGTCCCCGGCAACGCCGGCTCCCGCGAGCGCGGCCAGCGCCGGCGGATGGATGCCAATGGCACGCGACTGCGGTTCCGGTGCGCTCCGCTGTTCCAGGACCTGCACCTCCACGCCGTCCTGCAGCAGCAACGCCGCCATGAACAGTCCCACCGGGCCGGCACCGATGATCAGCACGTCAGCCACTGGCAGCGGACCTGTCCGGGTGGCCGCCGTCAGGAGTGCCGTGCAGCAGCAGGTTGCGGAAGGGGGCGTGGCGGGCAGCCGTCCAGCCCGGGGGAGCGGCCGCGGCCAGCTCCGCGGCGGTGTAGCTTCGCCGGATCGAGGTCAGCCCGTCCCGGCGGATGTAGGAGCCGGTGAGCACCCAGGAGCCGGCGAAGAACAGCGCGTAGGCGGCGGGGCTGCGGCGAATGTCGTTGTGGACCACGGTGCCACGGGACAACTGGGCCGACTCGGCCAGGAACGCTTCCAGCCCGTCAAGGTGGTGCAGGACATGGTTGGACACCACGAAGTCGTACCGGGAGCCCTCTTCGAGCAGCTCCGCACTGGCCGCCTGGCGGAACGTCACGTCCGCCGTCGCGTGGCGGGCGCGGGCGAACAGGATCGCCCGCGGATCCGGGTCAATGGCGGTGACCTCCAGACGCAGTCCGTCCCGGGCTGCCCAGCGGGCCAGCAGCACGGAAACGTCGCCCCCGCCGCACCCGATATCCAGCAGGGACGTGGCGAAGGCAGTGGACAGCCGGGGCCGGATCCGGGACCGATAGATGCCGCGCCAGCCGGCGACGGCACGGTTGACGAGCGCAAACTGGGCGTACGTGCGCTCCAAGCGGCCGGGGTCGCAGCCCGGCAGGTCCATTTCCTCGACGGCGTCTGACGCGCGGTCCCGCAGGAGGGCGGCCCGAAGGCGTTCCGGGCCCTGCTTCGCGCTGAACGGTTTCAGTGTGGCCGCTTTCAGACCCGCACCGCTACTGACGGCGCTGATTCCGCCGGTTCCGCTGATTGCGCCGCTGGCTCCTGCCGCGGAACCGCGCCGGGCCGCGGGGCAGCCAGCCGGGTGAAGAGCGCCGTCTCAACCGTCAGGCCCGGGCCGAAGGCCATGGAGCAGATCCGTTCCGCGCCGGGGCCGGCGTCGTCCGCGGCGTCGTCCGCTGCCGGCAGCTCGAGGATGTGCTTGAGGACGAACAGGACGGTGGCGCTGCTCATGTTGCCGAAGTTCCGGAGGGTTTCGCGGGCCGGGACCAGCTGCTCGTCGCTGAGCTCCAGCCTGGACTGGACCTTGTCCAGAATGCTCCGGCCGCCCGGGTGGATGCCCCAGTGCTGGATCTCCCGGTAGGGGAGCCCCAGCAGCGAGCTGTCGCGGGACAGGAGCGGTTCGAGCGCGCCGATGATGTGGTCGTCGATGATGTGCGGGACATAGTTGCCCAGCACCATCTCGAAGCCCTCGTCGCCGATGTTCCAGGCCATCGAGTCCTCCCCGACGGGCGTCAGGACGGTTTCGAAGTGGTCCAGCCGCAGCAGGGCAGGTTCGCCAGGGATGTCCCGCGCGGTGATGATGGCCGCCGCGGCGCCGTCGGCGAACAAGGCCGATCCCATGATGGTGTCCGGATCATTGGAGGTCCGGACGTGAAGGGAGCAGAGTTCGGCGCAGACCACCAGCACCGTCGCATCCGGATCCGCCTCGCAGAAGGACTTCGCGGCCCGCAGCGCCGGGAAGGCTGCATAGCAGCCCATGAAGCCGAGGTGGTACCGCTGGACGGCCGGGTTGAGGCCGAGGGCACGGACAATCTTGTAGTCCGGGCCGGGATTGAAGAATCCGGTGCAGGAGACCGTGATCAGGTGGGTGATGTCCGGCGCATCGACACCCGGACAGGCCTCCAGGGCTTTTTGGGCGGCCTCAATGAAGAGCTTGGTCGCCTCCGTGGCGAAAATGCCGTTGCGGATCTTGGTGCTGGGGCTGAGCACCAAGCCGGTGGCGGGGTCGAAGAACTGGGGGTTTTCCGCCTGGCTGTCCGCCGTGAGTTCCTCCACCGCCGTGTGCCGGGTGTCGATGGCTGCGGAGTCAAAGCACGTGTTGACCAGCCGGGATCCGAGCCGGGTGAGGCCCGGCTGGGCGGCGAACACGGCCCTGGCCTCGGGCTGGACCAGGATGGTTGGCGGGACTGCAGTTTCCAGTGACCTCAGGTAGACCGTCATGGTTCATTCTCAGTGAGCCCGCCGCCAAAGACAATGGAATGCCCGGAGATTCAGGGACACCTCCGGGCTGGACAACCTCGGCACGACGTAGCACGATCGCACATGTGACCAGCAAACCCGACCGGGCGCAGCACTTGCGCGACCTAGCGCGGTTGCGCCGCGTCCGTGACCGAATGGACCGGGAGTACGCACAGCCGCTGGATGTCGAGGCCCTCGCCCGCGGCGCCCACATGTCCGCCGGGCACCTCAGCCGAGAGTTCCGGCTGGCGTACGGCGAGTCGCCGTACAGCTATCTCATGACGCGGCGCATCGAACGCGCGATGGCCCTGCTGCGACGCGGCGACCTGAGCGTCACCGAGGTCTGCTTCACGGTCGGTTGCTCGTCGCTGGGCACCTTCAGCACCCGTTTCACCGAACTGGTTGGCGTGCCGCCCAGCGTCTACCGGCGCCAGGCTGCCCGTGCAACCGCGGGGATGCCCTCCTGCGTCGCGAAACAGGTCACCAGACCGGTCAGGAATCGAGAAGTGCCGGACCCCGAACCGCAACTAGCATAATTTTCATGGACATCAACATTCACGCGAGTTTCCTCCCACACAACGATCCCGACGCCGCCTTGGCCTTCTATCGGGACACCCTCGGCTTCGAGGTCCGCAACGACGTCGGCTACGGCGGGATGCGCTGGATCACGGTCGGCCCGGCCGGCCAGCCGGGCACATCAATCGTCCTGGAGCCGCCGGCCGCCGATCCCGGCGTCACGGACGATGAGCGCCGCACCATCGACGAAATGATGGCCAAGGGCACCTATGCGCGCATCCTCCTGGCCACTAAAGACGTCGATGCCACCTTCGAGCGGCTGCAGGCCAACGGCGCCGAGGTGGTCCAGGAACCGACAGAGCAGGCCTACGGGGTGCGCGACTGTGCCTTCCGCGATCCCGCGGGCAACCTGATCCGCATCCAGCGGCCGCTCTGAGCTGTCCGCCGGCATGGACCGCCGGAGCAGCTGCCAGCTGGTTAGATAGAGCCAGTCGACGACGACGGGGACCGTTTGGGGCTGCCCCGCCTTACAGATGGAGACACGATGAGCATTGCCACGAGCACGGACACGCAGTCGCCTGCGCTGCATGAAGCGGACAGCCACGATCTGATCCGCGTGCAGGGGGCACGGGAGAACAACCTCAAGGACATCAGCGTCGAGATCCCGAAGCGCCGCTTGACGGTGTTCACCGGCGTGTCCGGCTCCGGCAAGAGTTCGCTGGTGTTCGCCACCATCGCCGCTGAGTCGCAGCGGATGATCAACGAGACCTACAGCGCGTTTGTGCAGGGCTTCATGCCCAACCTGGCGCGGCCCGAGGTGGACCACCTCGAGGGTCTGACCACGGCGATCATCGTTGACCAGGAACGGATGGGCGCCAACCCCAGGTCCACGGTCGGCACCGCCACCGACGCGAACGCCATGCTCCGGATCCTCTTCAGCCGCCTGGGCATGCCCCGCATCGGGCCACCGACCGCCTTCTCCTTCAACGTCCCGACGCGCAAGGCGAGCGGGGTGATGAGTACCGAGAAGGCCGGCGGCCGGGTCGAGCGAAGCGTGGTGCGCGATGTGGTCTATCTGGGCGGCATGTGTGCGCGCTGCGAGGGCATGGGCTCGGTGTCCGACTTCGACCTCACCGCGTTGTACGACGACAGCAAGTCCCTCAGTGAGGGTGCGCTGACGATTCCCGGCTACAGCATGGACGGCTGGTACGGCCGGATCTTCAGCGGTGCCGGCTTCGACATGGACAAGCCGATCGCGAAGTTCACCAAGAAGGAAATGCACGACCTCCTCTACAAGGAGCCCACCAAGATCAAGGTCGAGGGCATCAATCTGACCTACGAGGGCGTGATCCCGAAGATCCAGAAGTCGATGCTGTCCAAGGACGTCGACGCCATGCAGCCGCATATCCGGGCCTTCGTGGAGCGCGCCATCACGTTCCAGACCTGCCCCGAGTGCGACGGCACCCGGCTGAGCCCGGAGGCCAGGTCCGCGAAGATCCACGGCAAGAACATCGCCGACCTGTGCGAGATGCAGATCAGCGACCTCGCCGCATGGATCCGCGAGCTCGAAGAGCCTTCGGTCGCACCCCTGCTGAAAGGCCTGCAGCATCTGCTCGACTCGTTCGCCGAAATCGGACTGGGTTACCTCTCACTGGCCCGCCCCGCGGGCACCCTGTCCGGCGGAGAGGCGCAGCGCACCAAAATGATCCGGCACCTGGGCTCGTCCCTCACAGACATCACCTACGTCTTTGATGAGCCGACGATCGGCCTGCACCCCCATGACATCGAACGGATGAACCAGCTGCTGCTGCAGCTGCGGGACAAGGGCAACACCGTGCTCGTCGTCGAGCACAAGCCGGAGACCATCGCCATCGCCGACCACGTCATTGACCTTGGCCCCGGCGCGGGCACTGAGGGCGGCAACGTGTGCTTCGAGGGAACCGTGGAGGGCCTGCGGGCCAGTGACACCATCACCGGCCGCCACCTCGATGACCGGGCCAAGGTCAAGGAATCGGTGCGAAAGCCCTCAGGCGCGATGGAGGTGCGGGGCGCGTCGACGCACAACCTCAAGGAAGTCGACGTCGACGTTCCGCTCGGCGTGCTGTGCGTGGTCACGGGGGTCGCGGGTTCGGGCAAGAGCTCGCTGATCCAGGGCTCGGTGGCCGGCCGCGACGGTGTGGTGGTGATCGACCAGGGCGCCATCAAGGGATCCCGGCGCAGCAACCCTGCGACCTACACGGGCCTTCTCGAACCGATCCGCAAGGCGTTCGCCAAGGCCAACGGCGTCAAACCGGCGCTGTTCAGCTCCAACTCAGAAGGTGCCTGCCCGACCTGCAACGGCGCGGGTGTCATCTTCACCGAACTCGGCGTTATGGCCACCGTCGAGTCCACCTGCGAGGACTGCGAGGGCAGGAGGTTCCAGGCGTCGGTCCTGGAATACAGGCTGGGCGGGCGCAACATCGCCGAAGTGCTGGCAATGTCCATGACCGAGGCCGAGGATTTCTTCGGTGCAGGCGAGGCGAAGACACCGGCTGCGCACAAGATCCTTGCCCGGCTCGTCGACGTCGGGCTCGGCTACCTCACCCTCGGCCAGCCGCTCACCACGCTGTCCGGTGGCGAGCGGCAGCGCGTCAAGCTCGCCACCCAAATGGCGGAGAAGGGTGATGTCTACGTCCTCGACGAGCCCACCACCGGGCTGCACCTCGCCGACGTCCAGAACCTGCTGGGCCTCCTCGACCGCCTGGTGGACTCCGGCAAATCGGTCATCGTCATCGAGCACCACCAGGCGGTCATGGCGCACGCCGACTGGATCATCGACCTCGGTCCCGGCGCAGGGCACGACGGCGGCCGGATAGTTTTCGAGGGCACGCCCGGCAGCCTCGTCGCCGCCCGCTCCACCCTCACCGGCGAGCATCTGGCGGCCTACGTCGGTTCAGTGCCTGAACACAGCATCAAGTGAGCGAACGTGGTGAATCAGGGGACTAATCTGGGCACGTGGCAAGCATTCGAGACGCTCAAAGGCAGATGACCCGCCGGCTTTTTCTCGACAAGGGGCTGCAGCTTTTCGAGGAGAAGGGGTTCGCCGCCACCACAGTGGATGACATTTTTGAGTGAGCCGGCAACGCCAGGGCGCAGTCTGTTGGCTGCGCCCTGGCGTTCAGGTGCCACGGCATCAGTGCGCCTGGTCTTCGGCCGCCCGGCCCTCCGCCGGCTGGCGGGAGGTGAACGGCAGGACCAGCCTGGAGTGGTGGGCGGCGTCGCGATAGATCTTGTGAGTGACGGGCCGGCCCACCGGCAGGTGGAAGGCATCCGGCGGCAGCAGCGAATTATGCTCGTCGGCGAGCGGCTCGCCGTTCGACAGCTCCACAGTCAGCTTGTGACCTGGCTTGAACGTGTTCGCGAACGGGTAGAGGCGCAGCACGTACTCCTCGATCTGCCCCGGCTCCACCGGAACGGAGCGGTTGTGCGGGTGGTACGGGTTGCCCTCGGTGGTCCGCCCGTCCAGCTCGCGGTGCGAGGCCTTGAGGTAGCCGCTGGTGATCAGCTGGCGCTTGCCGTTGGGTGCGTAGTCCCACAGGCGCAGGATGAAGTTCGTGTCCGGCTGGTCGATCTCCACGAAGATGTGTGCGGCACCGGCGCCGATCAGCTCCGTGTCCTCCTCGAACGGGTCCGTGGACCAGCTCAGGATCTCCACCTTGTCCGTCACCGTCAGCGGAGCCTGGTAGAACCCGTCCGGGGCGGCGTACTCGGCCCCCATCAGCTCGGGCTCGGTCGACAGCTTGTGGCGCGGGCGCAGATACAGGGACGTGTATTCGATGTCCTTCGGCGGCCACGCCTTCGCGGTCACCACCTCGCGGGAGCCCTCCACGAAGACAGTCACGGCCGGCTCGTCCATGACGCCGTTGTCGATGCCCTTGATCCAGTAGTCGTACCACCGGAACATCTTGTCGTGCTCCTCGATGAAGGGGCGCGACTGCATCGGCGGGTAGGGGCCGATGTCCAGCTTCTTCGGGCCCTTCAGCTCCTTGAACAGCTCGATGGTGCCGTCCAGGGTCCAGCCGCGGCCCTGGTCCAGCTGCAGCCACACCGGGATGTCGATGTTCGGGGCCAGCGTGATGGGGTTGCGCTCCTCGTACCAGTCCCCGTCGAGCTCGTTCATCACGATGTCGAACCAGGCCTCGTGGTTCTTCGGGTAGTTGAGGACGTGGACCAGGTTCGGCCACGCGGCGACGTCGGGATCCTCGAGGCGCTGGGCGACAAGCTTCTTCAGCTCCCCGGGGGAGTACTTCTCGATCATGCGGGACTTGACGCCGTCGGTGAATGCCCAGCCGGAGTCACCGCCGCGGCCCTCGCGGGCGGCCCGCGGCATGAACCACATGATGCCGCCGTGGTAGGTGGTCTCGTAGAAGTCGTAGTGGCCGCCGCTGACGAAGATCGCCTTTAGGTGGGGCGGGCGCTCGGCCGCGGCCAGCACCTGCATGGAGCCGAAATAGGAGATCCCGACCATGCCGACATTGCCGTCGCACCAGGGCTGCTCGGCCACCCACTCGATGAAGTCGTAGGCATCCTGGCCCAGCGAGACACCGCCGGCGTTGTAGTTGCCGATGTGCTCGCCACCGGAGTGGCCGGAGCCGCGGAGGTCGCCGATGACGTGGACGTAGTCCTCTTTGACGATGCGGGCAATGTCGCCGGCCTCGATGCAGCCGTCCCACATGGGGCTGGGGCGCCGCTGCGGCGGGGTGGTGAGGGCCAGTGCCTGCAGTTCCTTGCCGTAGGGGCTCAGCGCCACCAGCGCCGGACGCGGCCTGTCATCAACGCCCTGGTAGGCGTCCGCGGCGAGCTCGACGCCGTCCCGCATGGGGACCCGGAGGTCCTTGCGCACGGCGATCTTCTGCCCACCGGCGTCGATTGTCTGATACTCATTCATGATTGCGAGACTCCTCAGTTAAGACGTCTGGTTGAACTGCGTGAGATGGCCGTGCATCGTGGTGAAGAACGGGGACGGTTCCAGTGTGGGGTCCCCCGTGTAGCCGAGTTCTTCGGCCACCGGCGCGAAGGGGGAGTACACCGAATCGGACTCCCGCAGCCCCGCGTGAAAGTACCGGTGGGCGGCGTCGTCGATCCTGGCCTCGAGGTCCAGGCTGCCCTGCAGGGCATGGTGGGCCGCCTCACGGTCCAGTTCGACGCCGAACGGGACGCCGTCCGCGTTCCGGTACGGGTGGCCGAGGTACAGGTGCTGCGGCCGGACCTCGTCGCGCAGGTACCGCAGGCTTGAGCGGTAGGCGGCCGGATCCTCGTAGCCGGGGAAGCCGTTGGCCGCTCCGTGGATCTGCACGGCGTCGCCGACGAAGACCGACTGCTGGCCGTCGATGACGTACGCGACCGACCCTGCCGTGTGGCCGGGGATGTGATGGACCGAGACGGTGACGTCCCCGCCCAAGGCGAGGGTCTCGCCGCCCCTAACCAGCATGGTTGGCTCCATTTCGCCGGAGATGACACGGTTGGCTGCTTGTGTCTGCTCCTCGACGGCATGCGGATTGTCGATGTACTGCTGGCGCACGTCCAGGTACTGGTCAACGTGCGCGCGCCGGGAGCGCAGCAGAGGTGCGTCGGCCTGGTGGATCACGACCCTCGCGCGCCGTCCGGTGAGCTCCCACAGGGCGCGCGCCCCGCCGAGATGGTCGATGTGGCCGTGGGTCAGCAGGATCCAGCGCACGTCCTCGATCCGGCGGCCGATCGCCTCCAGTGCCGGGACCATGCCTTCGGCGGGCGAGGACGCGATCCCGGTGTCGACGATGGCGGGCTCGGGAGCGTCGATGAAGAAGCTGTAGAGTCCGAACCGGCCCCACGGCGAGACCAGGGGATGGACAGCGACTGGCTCCGTCATTGCCCGGCCCTCGCGTTCAGGAAATCGCCTGTCTCCTCGAAGGCCCGGTAGAACTCCGGGATCCAGGAGAAATGCTGGACAAAGCCGTGGTTGGCCCCCGCGTATCGCCTGACCGAAGCGGCGACGCCGGCCTCCGCCAGTCGCTGGCCGTAGCGCTCGCCCTCATCGCGCAGAGGATCGTGCTCGGCGGTGATGATGAGGGCCGCGGGCAGGCCAGCGAGGTCATCGCGCTTGATGGGGGAGACGAGTGGGTCCGCCGGGTCCGCACCGTTCTCAAGGTAGAAGGAGTTGAACGGTCTGAGGCCCGCCGTCTCCAGGCCGTATCCCTCGGCGTTCTCCCGCAGCGAGGCGTAACGGTCGACGTCGAAGTCCAGGTCCAGGGACGGGTAGAAGAGGACCTGGTGCGTGATCCGGTCAAACCCGTCGTCGTGGGCTTTCGCGGCGACGGCGGCCGCGAAGTTGCCGCCCGAACTGTCGCCGGCGATGGCGAGGTTTTTCCCGTCCCAGCCCAGGGTCGTACCCTGCTCGGCGGCCCAACGGACCACCCCGTAGCAGTCGTCGAGGCCGGCAGGGAAAGCAGCCTCGGGCGCCAGGCGGTAGCCCACCGAGATGACCTTGTGGCCAGTTTCCGTGGCCAGGGCCCGAGCGACGTGGTCGTGGGTGTCCAGATTGCCGAGGAAGAACGCCCCGCCGTGGAGGTACACCAGAAGCCCATATGCGTCGGCCTCGGCCGGCGTGTAGATCCGTACGGGCACTTCGCCCGACGGCGTCACGGCAGTGGCGTCCTCGACAGAGTACAGCGCCAGGCGCTCTTCCAGTGGGGGAACCTGCGCGGCTTCGCCGGCGCGCATGGCCTCGGGGTTCAGCGGTGAACCGTCGGGCGCCGGCGGGGTGCTGAGGATCTTGGCGATTTCGGGATGGATGGTCATGGGATCAGGCTTTCGACTGTGCTGGTGCGTTGACGGTGGCGGGCTTCTGGGACGTGGGTTTTTGTCCCGGGAAGACATCATTGACCTCGTCCTCGGTCCACCCCTGGCGCGAGATGCGCTGCAGCTCGTCCGTTACCGGCTTGCGGGATGCCTGGAACAGGGCCAGTGCATCCTTGACCGTGCTGGCCTCCGTCAAGGCATCGGCGAGCGCGCCGGCGTCCTCGATGGCCGAGTTGGCGCCCTGGCCCTGGTGGTGCAGCATCGAGTGGGCCGCATCGCCCATGAGCACGACGGAGTCCGTGTGCCACGTGTCTACCGGGTCGATGTCGTAAACGGCGCGGACGTTCACGGTGTCCATGTCGAGGCCGCGGGCGATGTTGACGATCCGCTCGTCGAAGCCCTCCACCGTCGCCACGAGATCGTCCTTCGTGATTGTGGGGGCCCAGGTGCTGTCCGGGCACAGTGCGGTGATGTCGAAGGACATCTGGTTGCGGTGGCGCAGCGGCAACAGGTAGACCTTCGTGCCCCGGCCCATGTACATCCGCAGGTTATCGTCCACCACCATGCCGTGGGCGTCGTCGGTGGAGATCACAGCGCGGTAGGCGTGTTCGCCGGAAAACACCGGGCCTTTGATGCTGAAGAGCTGCTCGCGCACCACGGACTTGATGCCGTCGGCGCCCACCACCAGGTCGGCCTCGACCGTCTTGCCGTTGGTGAAAGTCAGGACGGAGCGGCCGCCCTTGTCCTCGATGGTCTCCAGCTTGTGGCCAAGGTGCACCATGCCCTCCGGCAGCACGCTCAGGAGGGCCTCGATGAAGTCGCCGCGGTGGATCAGGTGGGTCTGGGTCTGCTCGCCGAACTCCGGCCAGGTGTCCTTCATGATCGGGTCACCCGTGGCGGTGAGGATTTCGAAGTAGTCGCTCGGCGAGCTGACTTTCGCGATCGTGTCGAAGATGCCCCACTGGCGGAACCGGTGCATGGTGGCGGGGCGCAGCCCGATGCCGGCGCCGACCTCCCTCATCTGGGATGCCTGTTCGTACACGGTGACGTCGGCACCGAGCAGGCTCAGGGCCTTGGCCGCCGCTGCGCCGCCGTACCCCGCGCCGATGATGGCGATGTTGAGGTTCTTGATGTCTTCAGCCTTCATGGTTCATCTCTTTCTTGACTCTTTCTGGGCCCGGGCCATGAATGGGGGAGCGGGCAGGTTGTGGTGGCCTGTCCGGGATCAGGCGTGAAGCGCTAGGAAGTCGGCCGGGTTGTCCTCGAGCAGGAGTTTGAGGGTGGCGTCGTCGATGCCGGCCGCGCGCATGTCGGGGATCATGTCCTCGAAGATGTAGTTGATGGTGTGGCCCTTCACGCCCGGCCAGCCCAGCGGGCTGCAGTTCGCGTCGGCCGAGACGAGGAGCTTGTCCGCATAGCCCTTGTTCACCAGGTTGACGAAGTGCTGCATGCGTTCGGCGCGTTTGCGGCCCCAAAACGGCGGATCCGGCAGCTCGAGGTCGTAGCCGAAGGTGTCGAAGCCGATGCGGCCGCCCTGCTCGTAGATCCAATCGTGCGGGGTGATCGGAGCGTTTAGGCCGTCGTCGGCGTGGCCGAAGAGCACGCGGTCCAGCCCGAGGCCCTCTTCGTTGAAGATGGTCACCGCCGGTTCGGGGTCGATGGCCAGGTGGGTCAGGATGGGTGCTCCGGTGACGACGGCGGCGCGGGCCGCGGCCCGGTAAATGCGCTTGTCCAGGTCCGTCATGCGTCCGCCGCGGCTCACGCCGACCTTGATGACGCCGGCCTTGGCGCCTGTGTTGCCGATGCCGACGGTGATCTCGTGGATGAACACCTTCGTGAGGTAGTCCACGGTGGCGCGGGAGAAGTGCGGCAGGGCGGTGTCGCCGCCGACGAAGCCGGTGCAGGCAACGATGTGCACCCCCGTCTTCTGGGACAGGGACTTGTAGTAGTCGACGTCGCGGCCGTTGCAGATACCCGTGGCGTCCACGAAGGTTCCGCCGCCGTATTCGCGGAACTTCCGCAGCTTTGGCACGGTTTCCTCGTAAGCCTGCTCCGGCGACTTCCACCACTTGGTGTCCAGTTCAGACCCGGGCATGCCGTAGCCGATGTGTTCGTGGACCGCCACGATTTCCAGTTCTTCGGCCGGGATGGTTCCCAGCACGGTGTTGACCTTGGTCATTCGTTCACCTCAGGGGTTCGAAAGGCTTGATGTGTGTGGGGGCCGACGGGTGCCTGGCGCACGGTCAGCAGGTTGCGCGGGTTGTCCACGAGGATGCGCTGGGCGTCTTCTTCGCTCAGGCCGCGGGCCTTGAGGAACGGCACGAACGTCGTCAGGACGTGGCTGTAAGGCAGGTTGTACTCCGGCAGGCCCTTGGCAACGCCGATCGAGTTGCCCGACAGGATGATCCTGTCGGCGTGGCCGGCCTTGACGAGCCCGAGCACCAGTTCGGCGCGATCGTGGTCGGTGAGGTAGTCCGGGTGGTCGTTCAGGCCCACGTGGTCGATGCCGACGAAGGCTCCCCGGCCGGCCACCGCAATGGCGGAGCCGGCGGCGTCCCTGCGGTCCAGGTCGCCGACGATCACCCGGTCGGCTCCGATCTGCTCGTCCAGGACGATGTCCAGATCGTGCAGGGCATCGGCGCCGAAGCGGATGGAGACCGGGACACCGGTGTTCCTGGCGGCGCGGGCGGAGCCGCGGAACAGGCTTTCCTCGGTCGGGGTCATGCCGGCACGGTCGGCAACGGTCGCGACGATCCCGGCGGCGGCGCGGCGCTCGACCCGGGGAACCACCATCCCTTCAGTAACCTCCTTGCCGAAGAGATCGCCGAACTTTTCGGCCGGCCACGGGGTGGGCGGGTTGGTCTGCGGCGTCAGGAAGTATCCGCCGAGTTCTTCCTCCGGGCCCAGGCCCGTGGAGGCGACGATGTGGACGCCGGTGGAGCGGGACAACGCCTCGTAGAGCTTGAGGTCGCGGCCGTGGAACATGCCGGTGCTGTCGACGATCGTCTGGCCGCCGTGCGCGCGGAAGTCCTTGAGCTTGGCCGCCAGGGCCTCGAAGATCTCCGCCCGGTCCATGGAGATGTCCGGTGCGTACTGGGCGCCCGGGACCACCGACAGCAAGGCCTCGTGGAGCGCGACGACGCCCAGTTTCGAGGCGGGGACGGGACCCAATACCGTATTGACGGTTTGCCCGGTGGAGGCGAGGAACGCGCCACCGCTATCGACGGGTTTGGTGTGACTCACTTGGCTTCTCCCTTGAAGATCGGGTGCTGAATGTAGGGCGCCGCGGTGTCTGACCGTGCCGTAGCCCCGTTGCGAGGTAGCCAGCATCACATTTTTCTTTACAGCGTGTCAAGAAAACATTCGAAGCGTAAGCACGGAAGGATGATCGGAGCGTTCATGAAGCCAACGTTCAGTAAATGTTCTTGACATTCTGTAAACCTTGACACCAAACTGTGGGGAGCGCCACACCCACTTCCGCCTGCCGGCTCCTGCTCCGGTAGGGCCCTAGCCCTGGCGCTTCACCGGAGAATCGACCGGAAACAAAGGAGTTTCATCGATGAGTCAGACAATTTCGGCGCCGAGCCGCAGCTCGGTTCGAGCCACCTTCATAGCCGCTTACAGCGCCGTCACGCTGGCCCAAATCACGAATGCACTGCCTGGCGCCCTCAACGGCACCTTTGCCGTGGAATTCCACACCTCGGGCGCAGGCCTGACCTGGATCGCAGGCATGTTCATGATGGGCATCGTGGTGTTTGAGCTCAGCTGGGGGCTCCTGGGCGACCTGTTCGGACGCAAGAAGCTGCTCTACGCGGGCGCTGTGGTCAGCGTCGTCGGCTCCGTGCTGGCAGCGCTGGCGTCCACCACCGAGATGATGATCGCGGCGCAGGCGGTGGGCGGCATCGGGGCGGGCATACTCTTCCCCATTTCGCTGTCCATGATCGCGGCCATCACCCCGGACCATCGCGCCCGGGCGAAAGTTATCGCCACCTGGGCGGGGTTTCTGTCCCTTGGTGCAGTGATCTCACCGATGCTGGCAGGCCTGACGGCACAAGCCTTCACCGTGGCGGGTCCGGCGGCGGGCGCGCCCAACACCTTCAGTGGGTGGCGCGTTGCCTATTACATTGCCGCCGCGATCGCCGTCGCCGTCCTCATCGTCGCTGTCCGGGCGCAGGACTCCGCAGCAGCCGAGGGGCGCAAGTTGGACATCCCCGGCCAGATCACGCTCGCGCTTGGCCTGATCGCTGTCCTCTTCGCCACCGTGCAGGCGGTCGACGCCGGATTCGGCAGCACCGAGGTGATCGCAAGCTACATCGCGGGCGGCATCCTCCTGGTCGCCTTCGTCATCATCGAAACACGCACCCGGCAGCCACTCATTCACCTGTCGCTGTTCAAGAACAGCGCCTACTCCATCACGGGTGTTGTTGCCGTCACCGGCATGTTCGCTTTCCTCGCGGTCTGCTACAGCACCAGCGTCGCCGTCGGCGGACTTGCCCTCGCCGAAGCCTGGAAGGTCGGCGTGCTGTTCGTCTTCATCCAGGGCCCGGCCTTCGCCTTCATCCCGGTGGTGGGCTGGCTCATCCACCACGTGGCCCCGCGCTGGGTGCTCACCGCGGGCTTCGCATTCATGGCCGCCTCCGCCTACTGGCTCTCGACGTTCTCCCTGGGCACGCCGGAAGCCTTCGGCGGAACTCCCTGGACGGCCTTCATTCCGCCGCTCCTGCTCTTGGGCATCGGGTTCGCGCTCACGGTCGGCTCCATCACTGCCGTGGCCATCAACACCGTGCAGCCGCAGCACATCGGCATGGCCTCTGCCACGACCAACCTCCTGCGCGACCTCGGGTTCGCCCTGGGCCCTGTCATCGGCTCAGCCATCGCCTTCGGAATCGGCGCCACCGTCTTTGCGGCACCCCTCGCCGGGATCCTCGGCGGGTTAGGGCTGCCGGCCGACGCCGTCGCCGGGCTGTCGAACGTGCCGCCATTGGGCTACCTCTCAGGCTGGGATGGCGTCATCGCGCAGTTCTCCGGCCAGGCAACGGCCAGCGGCGCACCGGCCCAGGCCGTCGACGGCATGGTCAAGGCCCTCGGCTCCGCGCAGCAGCAGATCCAGGGCGTGGCCGGGACGTCCCTTGGCCAGGGTTTCCAGGCCGTGTACCTGGCCGCGGGCATCGCGGCGGCCCTCTCCGCCATTCTTACCCTCTTCATCTCGGCACGTTCCTCGGCACCTTCGCCGGATGCCATCGCGGAGACCTCGAAAACCACCCAAGCCAATGCAGAAGCGATCGTCTAAGCCTGACGGCCTCCGGCCCCGGGCCGACCACCCACCATCCATAAGGAGAACACCATGACTGCACCCACCGAATCCGGCATCGACATCTGGGACGACGACGTCCTGGTCGACCCTTACCCCACCTACGCCGCGCTCCGCGAGCAGGCCGCAGTGGTCCACCTCCCAAAGAACGACATGTACGTCCTGACACGCTACGGCGTCATCCGCGACGCGCTCGGTGATCCGGAGACCTTCTCGTCCACCAGCATCGGTTTCAACCCCATGGTGAACGAGGCCCTGCAGGGCACCTCCCTCGCCTCCGACCCGCCCATTCACACGCAGCTCCGCGCCACGCTGTCACAGAACCTCACCCCCCGGGCGCTCCGCGGCCTGAAAGTCGTCATCGACGAAAAGGCGGACAAGCTCGTCGGCGAGCTCGCCGCCAGCGGCAGCTTCGAGGCCATCGATTCGCTGGCCCGGGCCTTCCCGATCGAAATCGTTGCCGACCTCATTGGCTTCAGCGGGCACGTCAAGGACAACATGCTGCGCTGGGGCCAGGCCGCGATGCAGGTCATCGGCCCGCTGAACCAGCGCACCCAGGAGAGCTTCCCGATCGCCGGCGAGCTCTACGGCTGGTGCTCGTCGGTCACCGCAGAAGACCTCACACCCGGCTCAATCGGCCGAGGTATTTTCGATGCCGAGACGCGCGGCGACATTCCCCAAGGCTCTGCGGGGCACATCATCCACCAATACCTGGGAGCCGGCGTTGATACGACCATCGCGTCAATCGGGAACATCATTGCGCTGTTCGGCCGCCACCCGGAGCAGTTCGAACTGGTCCGGAAGAACCCGGAACTGGTCCCCGCAGCGTTCGCCGAAGTGCTGCGCTACTGGGCCCCGGTCCACATCTGGGGCCGCAAGGCCATGCGCGACGTGGAGATCGAGGGCGTCACGATTCCCGCAGGCGCCCAGGTGGGCATCCTCTTTGGGGCCGGCAACCGCGACCCGCGGCACTACGAGGATCCCGACACCTTCGACGTGATGCGGAACCCGGTGGACCACCTGTCCTTCGGCTACGGACCGCACGGCTGCGCCGGCCAGGGCCTGGCGAAGCTGGAAGCGCATGCGATCATTGAGGCGCTTGCCCGCAGGGTTAAAACGCTGACGATCTCCGACGAGGTCCGGGAGCCGAGCAACATCACGCGAAGCCTCGAATCGCTCCAGGTCGCCAAGGTGGTGGCAGCATGAGGATCCACCTCGACCGGCCGCGCTGCGAGGGACACGGCCTCTGCGAAGAAGCCGCGCCCCGGCTGATGCACCTCGACGATGACGGCGAGCTGGTACTCGACGTCCCGGACGTGGAAGGGGCTGACTTGGACGCCGCGAAGGCGGCGGTAAGGGTCTGCCCGGTTGCCGCACTGCGATTGGCCGCGGCATGACGATGCGAAAAATCGTGGTGGTCGGCAACGGCATCGCCGGACTCACGGCCTGCGACTCGCTGCGCTCGGCCGGCTTCGACGGTGAGCTCACTGTCGTGGGCGCGGAGCGCCACCAGCCCTACAGCCGGCCGGCCCTCTCCAAGGCGCTGCTGCACGCTGTCGAGGAGAACAGTGCCGACGGAAACGGTGACGGTGGACTCCAAGCGCATGTGCTCCCCGAGCCGACCCATGAAGCAACGGAGCTGCTCGGGGTCAGTGCCACGGGCCTGGACGTCGAGGCCCGGATTGTGCGCCTGGACGGGGGAGGGGAGTTGGCGTATGACGGCCTCGTCATCGCTTCGGGTTCCCGGGCCAGGCGCCTCGACGCGGGTGCGCGAAGGACGCAAAAGAAGGGTACAGCGCAACCGCAACGGGACGGCGACCTCCGAGAACTCACCCTGCGCACCATCGAGGATGCGTTCCTTCTTAAGGAACGCATCGCATCGCGCCCCTCGGTTATCGTGATCGGCGGCGGAGCACTGGGCATGGAGGTCGCGTCCGGTTGCGTGCACGTGGGCTGCGAGGTCACCCTCGTCGCCGACGTCAAGCCCCTGACGCGTCAGCTCGGCGACCATCTGGCGGACATCTTCACCTCCGCCGCCATCCGGCGCGGACTGCGGGTGGTTGGCGGCGGGAAGGCCCGGCTTGTCGATCACCGTGCCGGGGTAAAGGTGGTCCTGGCCAACGGCACCGAGCTGGAAGCTGATCTGGTGGTCACCGCCATCGGCGACGAGCCGAACACCGGCTGGCTCGCTGGCTCGAACCTCCTCGTCGACGGACAGCTGCGGGTCGATTCGCGCGGCAGGCTCCGGCCGGACATCGTCGCCGCCGGCGACGTGGCGTCCTTCCCGACCCGCCGCGGGGTGGAACGGGTGCCCCTGTGGACCAGCGCCATCGACCAGGCCAAGATCGCCGGCGTCGGTCTGCTCCGGGGTGACGCGGCGCCCGAGTTCAATTTCCAGCCGTACTTCTGGACCGAGGCATTCGGCCTCTCGCTCAAGTCGGTGGGCTTCGCGCCGGACCTCGGAGCTCCCGACTACTGCGAGCCCGGCGGGGGTGCGGACTCGATGCTGCTTCGCTGGGACAACGCGGACGGTTCCGGCACCGCCGCTGCGATCAACTACCGGATCCCCGTCCCCAAGCTGCGCCGGTTGGCCGACGCCGGTCCGGCCGCGCTGCGTGCGGCGCGCGCTCGCGCCTGACGCCGCGCAACACCGTTAGGATTGATCCATGTCGTCGTTGCGAGAAGCCCAGAAGCAGCTGACCCGCGACGTGATCGTCGAACGGGCGCTGGAACTCTTCACCGAGAAGGGCTACGCCGCTACGACGATCGATGAGATCGCCGCTGCGGCCGGTACCACCCGGGTGACTTTTTACGCCTACTACCCCACGCGCAGCGACCTGATGCGAGACTTCATGGCGCGCGTCAATGCCGTGCTGGACCGCGCAGACGGCCCCGACCGGGGATCGACTGCGGCAGACCTCGTCGACGTCGTCCGCGCAGGCGAGCTGTCGGGCATCCTGGCCTGGCTGGAGTCGCGGGCGGCGCTCTGGCCGGTTTTCCGCCCGTACCTCGACGTGCTTGAGGAGGCCGCCGCCGTCGATCGCGAGGTGCGCGCCTTGGTCGAAGGATGGCATGAGGAGGTCATCTCCGACCTCGTGCGCGGAATGGAGCTGGCAGGGCGCTTCTCGGAGGAGACGCACCACATTCGCGGCACCCTTGCCTTCACCTCGCTCGATTACGTGGCCACGCTCTGGACACGACGGAAGTTTGAACCAAACCGCGAACACGCCCTCGAGGTGCTCGCCGACAACTGGTACCACCTGCTCTGCGACGAAGGCTAACCCGCCGTCGCAGAGTGGACGCCTATGCCAGGCATCGCGATCCTGATCGGCCCTGGCCACAACCCGGGGACAGGTCTGCGGTCCGGGGGCACTTTGGCGCGGACACGCCGTCAACCAGGGCTCCGGCGTCGAACATTGCCCGCAAAGGGCCCCCGGGCGCAGGCAACCACAATACGAAAGCGGAAGGCCCCCTCACCGAGGGGGCCTTCCGCTTTTGCGGCCGTTTAGCCAGTGCTCAAATCCACTTCGGGGCGGCTGGGACCTTTCCGTCCAGGTCTGCAGTGCCGGGCCCGGTGGCGGTGACGCCGCTGGTGCCGCGGCCGGCGGCCCATTCGACGACGGCGGCGAGCGGTCCGGCGACCACCGTAGGGGTCGCCGACGCCGTGTCCCCGAACGTCAGGCCGTGGTCGGTGACCTTGAGGATGAGATCCTTGTCGGTGCCGCGGTTTTTCCAGACGCCGGTGATGTCCGTCAGCAGCCGCTCGAGCACGGGTGCGGGGATGTCGGCGAAGCTGGCGCCGTTGGCGAGGTCGACGGCGTGCATCCAGACTTCGCGGCTGCGCATCCAGACGGTTTCGGTGGCGGGCACCTCGCGGCCCTGGATGGTGCGGACCGTGTGGTGCCAGGCGTCCGCCGGGAGGTCGCGCCACTCGACGTTCAGGTGCACGGCGGAGTGGTCGAAGAGGTGCCGCAGCGCGATCGGGCTCAGCGTGCCGCCGAAGTCGATCTCGTGGTCCCGGACCGCGGTGGAGGCGTACATCGGGGTCTCGACCCCGGTGGCCGCCCACTCGATGAGCCGGGCGATGGCCCGGGCGTTGTAGCCGATGTGCGCCGTGATGTGGCGGCGGGTCCAGCCCGGCAGCAGCGAGTCGCCGTCGAGCTCCGCGTCACTGAGCTCGTTGAGCTTGCGGGCGAAGAACGCGGTGCCGCGCCGGGCCTGCAGCAGCGCCGCAAGCAGCTCCGGGTCCGTGGTCTGGTCCTGGCGGGCAACCATCAGGCTTCCTTGATGACGCGGTTCTTCAGCTGGCCCAGTCCCTCGATGGTGGTGACCAGGAGCTGGCCTTCCTGCAGGTAGCGCTTCGGGTCCTGGGCGTGGCCCACCCCGCCGGGGGTGCCGGTCGCGATCACATCGCCCGGGTTCAGCGTGATGATGGTGGAAATGTAGGAGACCAGGAACTCCGGGGTGAAGACGAGGTCGCCGGTCGGGGTGCTTTGCTGGATCTCGCCGTCGACCGCGGAGGTCATCAGCGGCCCGGTGCTGAATTCGTCCCTGGTGACGAGGGCGGGGCCGAACGGGGTGGACTTCTCCCAGGTCTTGCCCTGCAGCCACTGGATGGTGCGGAACTGGTAGTCCCGCATGGACACGTCGTTCAGCACGGCGTACCCGGCGATGTGGTCCGCGGCGTCGGCCTCGGGGATCCGGCGGCCCTTCTTGCCGATCACGACGGCGAGTTCGGCTTCCCAGTCGACGGCGTCGGATTCCTGCGGCAGGGCCAGGTCATCGTTGGGGCCGATCAGGGATTCGGCGTACTTCGCGAACAGGGTGGGGAACTCGGGGACTTCCCGGCCCATTTCCTTGATGTGGTTGCGGTAGTTGTGGCCCACGCAGATGATCTTGCCGGGGGAGGGGACCACCGGGGCGAGGTCCGCGCCCTCGGCCGGGTGCGTCGCGCCGGCCGCGGCCCTCGCGGTCGCCTCCCAGCCTTCTGAACGGAGGAGTTCTCCGACGTCGGCGAAGCCGTCGATCTCGGTCAGGGTGCCGCCGTCCTGGCGGACCGCCTTCGTGACTGTGTTCTCGCCGGCGGCGAGGCGGAGGGTGAGGAGTTTCATTACTTGGTGCGTCCTTCGATGTAGGTGCGGTTGAAGTTCAGCCGTTCGAAAATGGGGGCATCACTGAAGCGGAACAGATCAAACTCCGTCTGAGCTTGGAGTGACCATTCGGCCCAGGACGGGACCACGAAGAGGTCGCCCTTGGCCAAGGTCCTTGTTTCGCCGTTCAGGACCACGGAGCCGGAGCCTTCGAAGACCTGCCAGACGCTGGAGCCGACCTCGCGGAGGCCTTGCGTGGTGGCGCCGGCGCGGAGCCGGTGGAATTCGGCCCGGATGGTCGGCATCACGTCCCCGCCGGTGGTCGGATTCGAGTACCGGACCGCGGCGTGGCCCTGGGACACGGTGGCCGGGTGGCCCTCGTCCTCGAGCAGCAGCTGCTCGGCCAGCGCCCGGTCGGTGTATTCCCAGCGGTAGGCCGCGATCGGGGAGCTCGTGGTGTCATCCAGCCCTGAGAGCGGCCGCAGGCCAGGGTGCGCCCAGAGCCGTTCGGAGCGGGAGATGTCCGGGGTGGCCTCATCGGTCACGCGTTCGGTGCCGAACTCGAAGAACCCGGCGTCGGCGTAGTGCACGAACGGGATGTCCAGCCCGTCGATCCAGGCCATCGGTTCATCGGTGTCGTTGTGGTGGCCGTGGAAGTTCCAGCCCGGGGTCAGCAGGAAATCGCCGCGGGACATCCGGACCGGGTCCCCGTTCACCACCGTCCAGACCCCCTCGCCCTCGACGACGAACCGGAAGGCGTTCTGCGAGTGCCGGTGCTCCGGCGCGGTCTCCCGGGCACCGAGGTACTGGATGGCCGCCCACAGCGTGGGCGTGGCGTACGGGGTGCCGGCCAGGCCCGGGTTGGCCAGGGCGATCGCCCGGCGTTCCCCGCCCCGGCCCACCGGGACCAGGTCCCCGGCACGTGCCGCCAGCGGATACAGATCACTCCACCGCCACACGTGCGGCACCGCCTTCGGGGTCGGGACCATCGGCATCAGGTCCGCGATCTCGGTCCACAGCGGGATCAGGTTCTCCCGGTCAAAATCCTGGTACAGCTCCTTGAGCTGGGCAGCCTCTTCAGGCGTCGGCTCCGGGACAGTGTGCCCCGCGGCCACTGATTCGTGAGTCGTGTTCTCGGCGCTGATGGACACGTGGGCCTCCTCGGTAGGTCAGAACTCTATTGGCGTAGTTCGACTCTACGGATGCTGGCGTGTGACCCCGAGCATATTCTGCCCAACAGAATTTCTCGCGCAGGGCGCAGGGTGCACTCAGTCCGGCTCGGCCGGGTTTGCGGCGATGTCGATCTCCAGCTGCCGACAGGTTTCCCGCAGGGCTGGGACGAGTCCGGCGTCGAACACCCGGCGGAAGCGGGTCGCGGGAGTGGCGACGGTGATCGCGCCGACGACGTGCCCATGCCGGTTGTGCAGGGCCATCCCGAGGGCACTCACGCCCTCTTCGGTGCCTTCGAAGTTGGCTGCGAACCCGTTGCTGCGGATGGATTCCAGCTCGCGCAGAAATGCCGGAAATTCCCGGTCCGGGATGGTGTCGCCGCCGATTTCAGCGTTGTGGCTGCGGAACAACTGCTCGATCATGTGCGGTTCCAGTTCGGCAAGCATGGCCTTGCCGCCGGACGTCCTATTGGCAGGCATCACCGTTCCCTGCCGGTCACCAACACGCAACACGTTGTTCCCTTCCACGGTGGCCAGGAAGCGCACTTTCGTGCCCACCCGCACCATAAGGTTGACCGTCTCGTTGAGTTGCGCCGAGAGCAGCTCCATGTGCGGCTGCGCGAGGGTGCGCAGCATCCGGGTCCAGCTCAGCCCGGCGGGCCCGACGCCCATGGCCGGGCCGGGGACGTAGCGGCGGGTTTCGTCCTGGACGGCGAAGCCCCGGTAGACCAGCATCGCCAACAGGCGGTGGGCGGTGGAGGGGGCCACGCCCAGCTCGACGGCGGCGTCCTTGAGCCGCAGCGCGCCGCCGTCGCGAAGGAGCTGGAGGAGCTGCAGTGCGTTGTCCACCGCCTCAATGGAATAGGTCGGCCGCTTCTGAACGGGCTTGCGGGCGGACTTTGCTGACGGGTTGTTCTGCACATCAGAATTGTATTGTGGTTCACCTGCGGCGGCTAGGACAGTGGTGGCATGAATCACACACCTTCCGCTGCAGCGCCGGAGCGGCCAACCCCGAGTCTTGACGGCTCGACCACCGCTGATGGGCCTGCATCGCGTTTCTCCAAAGGCTCGGCAATGGCCGTCCTCGTCTGCTGGCTCCTGGTGGTCTTCGATGGTTACGACCTGATCGTCTACGGCACGGTCCAGTCGTCCCTGATCTCTGAGACCGGCTGGGGCCTGAACAAGGCCACCGCCGGAACGATCGGCTCAATGGCCTTCGTCGGCATGATGATCGGGGCGATCTTCGCCGGTCGGATGGCTGACTCCTGGGGCCGCCGTCGCACCATCCTGGGGTGTGCCATCGTCTTTTCGCTCTTCACGATCCTGTGCGCGTTCGCCCCCAGCGCCCCCGTCTTCGGTGCTCTGCGGCTCCTCGCCGGCATCGGGCTCGGCGGCCTGGTGCCCTCGGCGAATGCGCTCGTGGCCGAACTTGTCACGGCCAAGTGGCGGTCCACTGTCGCCACCCTGATGATGTCCGGCGTCCCGATCGGCGGATCGATCGCGGCCCTCGTCGGCATCCAGCTGATTCCCGCCTTCGGCTGGCAATCCATGTTCCTCGTGGCCGTGCTCGCACTGCTGATCGTGGTGCCACTCGGACTCAAATACCTCCCGGAAACCCTGGCACCGGTCAGCGGCACAGCCGGAAAGGACCATGCGGTCAAGGAGCCGTCCGGTTTCAAATCCCTGCTCCGCGCCCCGTACCTGGGCGTCAGCGTGCTGTTCGCCCTGGCGACGATCGCCACCCTGTTTGCCTGGTACGGGCTGGGAACCTGGCTGCCCAACCTCATGCAGCTGGCCGGCTACAACCTTGGGTCCGCCCTGACCTTCGCCCTGGCCTTGAACCTGGGCGCGGTGGCCGGCTCGGTCATCACGGCTTGGGCCGGGACCCGCTTCGGTCCGATTCCGACGGCGATCGCCGCGGCCGCCGTCGCCGCCGGCGCGCTCGTAGTGCTGGTTACGGGACCGCCGGTCACCGTCGTCTATCTCATGCTGGTCCTCGCCGGCGTCGGCACCCACGGCACGCAGTGCCTCATCATCGCCGCCGTCGCGAGCCACTATCCCGGCCACCTGCGCGGCACCGCGCTGGGCTGGGCGTTGGGGACGGGCCGCATCGGCGCCGTGGCCGCCCCGCAGGTAGGCGGCCTCCTGCTGGCCGCCGGGCTGGGCGTCAATTCCAATTTCCTCGCCTTCGCCGGTGCAGCCGCCATCGCGGCGGTCCTGCTGGCCGCCGTCGGCCTCAAGCTCAAGTCCAAAATCTCAACCCCTCACTCACTTACAGGAGCAAGCAATGTCTGAGCACGCCCCGTCCACCAGTTCCCTGTCCACCGACGGCTCGTCCACCGATGTCCTCGTCATCGGAGGGGGAATGGCCGGACTGGCCGGAGCCCTCGCGCTGCGGGAAAACGGCGCCAACGTCACCCTCGTGGAGCGGGCCCCCGAATTCGGCGAGGTCGGCGCGGGGCTGCAGATGGCCCCCAACGCCTCCCGGGTCCTGAAGCGCTGGGGCCTGCTGGAGAAGGCCCTGGAGATTGGCGTCCAGCCCAAGCATCTGGTGTTCCGCGACGCCGTCACCGGCGAGGAGCTCACGCGCCAGAGCCTCGGCGGGGAATTCGAGGAACGTTACGGTGCGCCCTACGTGGTGATCCACCGCAGCGACCTTCACCGGGTCCTGCTCGAAGGCTGCGAAGCGGCGGGCGTGAAACTCGTCAACGATGTCATGGTGGAGAGCGTGGAGACCGTGAACGGCAGGGGAGTGGCCCACACCGCCGCCGGTGTGGACTACGAGGCCGACGTCGTGATCGGCGCCGACGGGCTCAAGTCCACCCTGCGTCCGCTCGTGGCCGGCGACGAGCCGGTTCCCTCGGCCTACGTCGCCTACCGCGGCACCGTGCCGATCACCGAACACACACCCAAGGCAGACCTCGAGGACGTCATTGTCTACCTCGGACCGGACTGCCACCTCGTGCAGTACCCGCTGCGCAAGGGCGAGCTGCTGAACACCGTAGCCGTTTTCAAGTCCGCATCCTTCGAACGTGGCGAGGAGCAATACGGCGGAGTGGACGAGCTTGAGGCCGCGTACAAGGATTGCGTCCCCGCCGTTCAGGCTGCGCTGAAAAACCTGGGCACCAGCATGCGCTGGCCCATGTACGACCGCGATCCGATCGAAAACTGGGTGGCCGGCCGGATGGTGCTGATGGGCGACGCCGCGCACCCGATGCTGCAGTACCTGGCCCAGGGCGCCTGCCAGGCGCTCGAGGACGCAGCCGTGCTGCAGGACGTCAGCAACGGCACCGTGTTCACCGCGGACGGCGTCAACCCCGACGCCTGGGAAGGCGCGATCAAGGAGTTCAACAACCTCCGTGCCGGCCGCACCGCCAAGGTCCAGCGCACCGCCCGTGTCTGGGGCGAATCCTGGCACGTCTCCGGGCTGGCCCGGACGCTGCGCAATCTGCTCTTCAAGAGCAGGATGGATAACGACTTCCGGTACAACGACTGGCTGTACGGCCAGGACGGCGACGGCGTGCCGGCGGCGCGCGCGGCCCACTCCGGCGTGGCGGACAAGATTTCCGCCTGATCCGGGCGCTAGCGCAGTCCGGGCTCTCCGGGCTCTCCGGGCGCCGGCGGGTACGGCTGCTGTGCCGTCGGCGCTTGGGGCGGGTACTGACTCTGCGGGGGATACTGCCCCTGCTGGGGCGGGTAGGGCTGTCCCTGGGCGTAGGGGGACGGAGCCGGCCACGGGGGCTGCTGTACCGGGGCGTATTGCGGCTGCATGGGTGTCCGGGCGTAGGCGGCCTCCGCCCGTGACTTTGCCCGGGCCTCGACGGCACGGGCGGAGAAGAACCGCTGATGCCCGAGATAGACCACCACGAAGAGGCCGACGGCGACGGAGAAGAACGCGACTGCGGTCACCCCGGAGGTCAGGCCCCGCATGAGGCCGTAGATGAGCGTCAGCAGGCCGCCGATCAGGAACCCTCCGGCGAACAGTGGCTTCCTCGATTCAGTCCAGATGCTGGCCCCCAGGATCACGAGGGCCGAGACGAGCGCCGCAATGGTGACGTTGCGGTTGTAGTCGTGCACCGCCGACTGATGGGCCTCGATGGCTGCCTGCCTGGCCGCGGCGTCGAGACCCACCAGCGACGACAGTTCAGGGGCTGGATAGAAGGTGGCGATGCCGAGGCCAACGAAGAGCACGATGATGATGCCCAGGCCGATTGAGTAGAGGACGCGCAGGGATTTTTCGGTCATACCCCTATCATGCGTAGGCAGTCAGGCCGGGACGGGGAGGCGCGCCTCCCGGCCACCAACGGCGTCGTCCAGGGCGGGCTTTCCGCTTATTTCTTGATCTCGTAGCGCAGCAGGACCACGCCGTTTTCGAACGGCGTGGCCTCGACCAGCACCAGGTCCTGCCGATCCTCGAAAATGCGCGTTCCCTTGCCGCGTGCCACCGGGCAGACCCGCATTTGGACTTCGTCGACAACGCCGGCATCCAGCAGAAAGTGCATGAGTTTCATGCTTCCCCACAGCCAGAGGTCCTTGCCCTCTTGCTCCTTGAGCTCCCGGATGGTGGCGGCCGGGTCGCGCGTCACGGTCGCGGCGGGAAAGTCGCCCCAGGGGGCGTCATTCAGCTTCGATGAGGCGACGAACTTGGTGAGGTTGTTCAGCTTCTCACCAAATTCGGCCTGTTCGTCGGCGTACGGCCAGTAAGCCTTGGACTGGGCGTAGGTATTCGCGCCCAGAATCATCGTGTCGACCGAGTCGATGAACGCCATCACGCTCGCCTTGAACGCCGGGTCGGTGGTCTCGGAAAAAGGCTCACCCGACACGAAGCTGAGCCCGCCATCCTCCTCTGCGGCGATGTTGTCGACGGTAACCCACTGCTGGACTATGAGCTTTCGCATGGCGCCAACTGTAGCCCGCCGGGGCGATCCACGCGCCCCATTTTTCGGCGGTGGGCGGCTCGGTGCGGGCCGACGGCGACAAGCCTCGGTCACCTAAGCTGTGGGGCATGACGATTTACAGGATGGATCACGTCGGAGTTGTGGTCGAGGATCTCGCGGCCGCTATCGCGTTCTTCGTCGAACTGGGCCTGGAACTGGAGGGTGAGGCAGCGGTCGAGGGTGAATGGGTGGACCAGCTCGTCGGCCTTGACGGCGTCCGCGCGGACCTCGCCGTCGTGCGGACACCGGACGGCCATGGCCGGGTCGAGCTGTCGACGTTCCACACGCCGGTGGCCACCAGTCCGGCGCCGAGGGCGCCGATCAACACACCGGGAATCCCTCGCCTCACGTTCGCTGTCGACGCCGTCGACGACGTCCTCGAGCGCCTGCGCGCCCACGGCGCCGACCTCGTGGGGGAGGTGGCGCAGTACGGGGACATGTACCGGTATTGCTATGTCCGCGGCCCGGCCGGGATCATCATCGGGCTTGTCGAGGAGCTCCGCTGAACGACATTCAGGGCATCGGTGTCCCGACGTGAAGGCGCCCTGAATCCGTCGCATGGCACCTAATGCTGATGGGGGAGTAGCCGAGCGCCTCCGCGGTAATGGCTACGAGCGCGAGTTACGTGTTCTCGTGGACGGTTCCGAGCCGTACAGCCCCCGTGTGAAGACATTGCGCTGGGGAACCGTTGGTGATTGTGTCGTCCGGGGGAGACACCGGGGCAGTCGGGGATGGTCAGAACGGACCGCCGTCCGGGTCCCAAACCAACGGTGCCCCCAGGACGCGGAACAGCCGCAGCAGGATCTTGCCGCCGGCAGCGAACTCGCCGTTGATGAGACAGTCGATAAGGTCGAAAGCCGCTGCAGCTCTGCCTCAGTGAAAGCGCGGCGTCTCAACAAAGCATTTTGCCGGCCGGGCGCTCGGGAGTTTTCCACTCGAAGCTGATGCAGCTCGGAATGTCCCTCAACGCACATTCAGAAAACTGACTCAGCGATACCCAGGATGCGACAGCCCGGGACAGCATCGCCTCGGCATTGCTGTAGGAACGCCGCGTCGTGATGCTGATCTGCTTTTCACCGGCCTGCAATCCGGCAGGAATTTCGTCGATGTCCACCGGACGTCAATGCCGCAGAAACTCATCTCATCCGGGCGTTCGGCAGCCACTCCACCTCTAACTATTCAAGCGCCGATAATCAACATTATGTCAAGTAGAACTGATTCAAGCGCAGAATTTGCAGATTAGGACCCGGTGATACGCACTCCCCCGGTTCAGGTGTCCGGCTAGGCATGGGTACAACCCGAGGTTCCGCAAGCCAGCCGCCGTCAAGGCCAAGGCGGGAACCGACACGATCGCCACCGTAAGCAACAACGCCCGGAAATCCGGGATACCCAGTACGGTGATCTTCCCGCTGGTCAGCTGGTCGGTCACAGCGGCCGCTTCAGCGCAGAAGAAAACCCCAGCGACCCCCAGCAAAAACAAAGCCTTCAGAAAGAAAGATGACGGGCTGACGGGGTCCGGGAGCTTGTTTCGTGCCCGCCTAAAGGCGCGGTAGGTGCTGCGTAAAGCTACGAAGAGCATCACGCAGAGCAGGATGAAGAACGCCAGGATCGCCAGCGGCTTATCTGACTCGTAATTCAACGGGTTGCCAATGGCCCTGATGATGATGAAGCCAAGCGCTGCAGCCACGACCAGCCAGACCGTCCCGCGCACCCCCGGGCCGAACCATCGCTTGTGCTGTTTCATCTGCATGTCCACGGAAGCCAGCATGCCATAGCAGAGGAGATACGCGGCGGGTGTCAGTAGGGCATCCGCCTCCGGAAGGCTTAGTCATTCAAAGGCCGCCCTATGCCGTAAAAACTGGGCGTCTTGCAAGCCCAGGCTAGTAAGTCCTTGGTCCTTCAGTTTCTGCTGAGGCTCCCTGCCGTATGGTCCGGCCAAGACGGACTAACCTAGCCGCCCAGAAAGTGGTCAGCGCAGTGCCTGCCACCACAAAGAAGACATTGGCCCCTGTGCAGCCTTCCTTCTCCAGGCGTAGCAGCGCCGGAAGAATAAGGCACACGCCGACGCCCAGTCCGCAAAAAGGTCTCCAGCGGCAGATGAGGACCTGGACGACATGGACTGGACATCGAGCGCCAAGGTCCGTTATTTACATACCCCGAATCGTTACCGAGAAGCGGGCGAAACCGGGCCCGCTTGAGAGCCAACCGCTACCTCTACGCGGGTGCCAACCCTGCAACCGCACTGATCCCACTGGCCTTGCCAGCGCTGCCTGCTGGTGGCGGCCGGAGGAGTGTTGCTGGCAGGAGCAGCCTTCATTGCCACGGGAGGAATCGCACTGGCCGCATACGCGTATGGCGTGGCCATCTTCGCCAGCGAGGTCGCATTTGCAGGCGCTGGCTTTGGGCTGTTCACGTCCGCTTTCGGGGCGTCCAGAATCTGCGATTAGGAGCTTCAATTGATATGACTCAGGACGACAGTGATAGCGGGGGTCTTTGCCTTTTTGTGCCTGCGGCCTCCCAGCTAATCTTCGGCATTTTCATTCTCTCGGGATCGGTGTCGGCATTCCATTCGCTTATTGCAAAGCATCTGGCGCGCAAACGAGAGAATTAGACCGCGGCAGCATTGACGGTCCATCCGCAATTTGAATAAACTCCTCTCCGTGCCCTATCCACTGAGAACACCCCGGCTTGCCCTCTCTCCCTTGACTACCGGTGACATTCCCGCGTTCGTCGCCTACCGCCAAGATACTGACGTGGCCCGGTGGCAAGGATGGGACCCGAGCTACAAAGAGGCGGACGCCGCGGAGCTCATAGCATCCCAGCCGACCGCGGAGCTTCCCAGCCCGGGCGGATGGCTGCAGCTCGCGATTCGAAATCCCGAGGACGGGACCCTCTACGGTGATGTCGCAATTCACTCCCTCGATGAATTCCACGACACGTTCGAGATCGGAGTCACCCTCGCCCGTTCAAACCAGCACCGCGGGATCGCCCGCGAAGCGGTCACGCGGGTCCTGGATCACCTCTTCACCTCTGCAAATGCCCACCGGGTCACGGCGAACTGCGACACCCGAAACGCACCCGTGGCCAAGCTCCTAACCGCGGTAGGCATGAAAAAGGAATCGACAGAGACCGACGCCGAATTCTCCAAAGGAGAATGGATCACCCTCGACAATTACGCCATCCTCAAAACGGAGCTCCCCCCGAAGCCCTGACACGGGCACACAGGGCTAAGCCGCCCCGCCAAAGTCACCTGGCGGAATTCGTGGAGGCAAGCCACCCGGCGGGAATCTCAAAACGGATGGTTGCACCGACGACCAGCCCCACGGGAGCAGGCGCAGGGTCCACCCGACCGGTGACCTGCACCCACCACGCGGCCTCATAGGACGGCACAACCCCCGGCCGACATCCGAGGAAGCCAAAGTCGAGACCGGAAAGCACTAAGCCGTGCCATGACCATGCCTACTTCCTGGAACACCTAGTTCACTCCAGGGATGAACCGTCGGCACATCTTTGAGTGGGCACCAAAACATTACCGCCACTACCGCGCGCAACACCCCTAAGACATCTCCAGTGTGAAGGCGAGTCTTATAACCGTAGGGTGGCGAGTTCAGGTGGTGAGAGCAACACCCTGAATTCTGTGGGGTGTCGTCGATGGGCAGGCCGTGGTCGCCGTTGAGTGTTCGTTTAGCGTTCTGGGAAGGGCTGGATGCCGGGCTGCCGGTAGCCGTAGCGGCGCGGGCCGCGGGGGTGTCGCGTCCGACTGCGTACCGGTGGTTGAGCGACCATCAGAAGGTGTTGCCATCGCCGGTTCCGGATTTCAGTGTGCCCCGTGCAGGGCTCTTGTCGTTGCGTGAGCGGGAAGAGATCGGGTTTCAGCTTGCCCAGGGCCATGGAGTGCGGCGTATCGCCGGCATTCTGGGCCGGGCTCCGTCGACAATCAGCCGGGAGATCGCGAGGAACCGTGTCAGTGACCGGTATTCGCCATCGCTCGCGCAGGAGCAGACGTGGGCTCGTGCACGCAGGCCGAAGCCGCGGAAGTTGGACGGGTTAGCGTTACGGGAACAGGTCACCACGATGCTCACCGACCGGTTCAGCCCGGAACAGGTCGCTGGCCGCTTGAAGGTGGAGCATCCGAAGAATCCGGAGATGCAGGTGTCACACGAAACGATCTATCAGGCCCTCTACGTCCAAGGCCGCGGATCCTTGCGCCTGGAAGTTGCGACGGCGCTGCGGTCCGGACGGGTGCGTCGGCGCCCGCAAAGGCCAGAGGGTCCTCGCCCGCAACGGTTCCAGGAGATGTTGATGATCTCTGACCGGCCGGCCGAGGTCGAGGACCGCGCCGTTCCCGGCCATTGGGAAGGGGACTTAATCATCGGATCAACGGCATCGAAATCCGCGATCGGGACCCTCGTCGAACGCACTACGGGATACGTGATGTTGCTGCATCTGCCCGAGAACCATACTGCCCGCACCGTCGCCGACGCCATGATCACCGCGATGAATAGCCTCCCCGAGCAGTTGCGCCGTTCGACGACCTGGGATCAAGGAGCGGAGATGTCCCGGCATCAGGAGATCACGATGGCGACCGGCATGCCGATCTATTTCTGCGACCCACATTCGCCCTGGCAGCGCGGCAGCAACGAAAACACCAACGGGCTCCTGCGCGAGTACTTCCCGAAAAGCACCGATCTGTCGTTCCACGGGCCCGGAATCCTCGAGAACGTCGCCGCGGAACTCAACCGCCGGCCACGCAAACGACACGGCTACCGAACGCCCGCAGAAGTCCTCGCCGAGCTAGTCTCGAACCCAGTCAACTAAATCCCGTGTTGCAGGCACCACTGGAATTCGCC
>NZ_JIBJ01000012.1:0-133492 GCF_000620385.1 Arthrobacter sp. 9MFCol3.1 | reverse complement strand
GGCGGCTTCGGCGGCCTGGGAGCCGGCGTATTCGCCTTCGGACTGCATCATCCGGGTGAAGCCGGTGGGCGCGATGCCCACCGGGAGGCGGGAGGGCCCGCCCAGGATGTCGGTGCTGAGGTCGATGCTGGAGACGTCCCGCAGGACCCCGGGCCGGAACTCGATGTCCAGGAACGCCTGGCGGGCGCGGCGGAGGGAGATTTCGGCCTCGGCGGCGCCGTCGGTGTAGTCGAAGGGCGCCTGGGGTGTGCGGCGTTTGGCCATGTCCCGCAGGTCCCAGATGGTGCTGGCCCGGCGGAGCCTGGCGGCCCGGCTGAACTCCGGCTTCTTGAACTGCATCAGGGGCGCAAGGTCGGCGTATTTGGGCACCCGGCGCTTCAATGCGGCAGGAGCGTCCGAGACGGTTGTGGGCGGGGCTGAGCCCCCGCTCGGGGTGGCCTCGTGCACGACGGTGGCCGGTGGACTGGCGGGCTGGATGGTTTGCGTCATTGCTTTGTCTCCGGGCTGGTCGTCGACTGGTGTGGTTGGACCACACTCTAGGTGATGTGGTCCGACCACAGCAAGTACTATTGACCCATGCGTACGCACCAGCTTGTCCTGCAGTGGATAGAGAACCAGTTCTCCAGTGGTCAGCTGGCGCTAGGAGCTCGCCTGCCGGCAGAGCGGACCTTGGCTGAACAGCTCGGAGTTTCTCGCACCTCGGTCCGTGAAGCCATCCGAATCCTGGAAGCCATGGGTGTTGTCCGGGCTGGGGTGGGATCGGGGCCTGAGGCGGGCACTGTGGTGATTGCCGAACCAGCCGCCGCCCTCGGGTCGGCTTTGCGATTGCACATTGCCACCTCACACCTTCCTGTGGCGGATATTGTGCAGACGCGCGTGCTGCTCGAATCGTGGGCGGCTGCCCGCGCCCGGACCGGCTCGCCTGCTCTCACGGAGGCCGCCAGGATCCTCGACCGGATGGACGCCGGGCTTGATCCCGAAGCGTTCATGGAGCTCGATGTCAGCTTTCACCTGGCCCTGGCCGAGGCTGCCGGTAATGCGGTTGTGACTGCCATGATGGGTTCGCTGCGCGAATCTATCCGGAACTACGCAGGCGGGCTCACGGCCAACCTCTCCGATTGGCCGGCTACCGCGGCACGGCTCCATGTCGAGCACGGTGAGATCCTCGCAGCCATCAATGGTCACGACGGAGGCAAGGCCGCGGAGCTCGTCGCGGCCCATATCGAGGGATATTACAACGAGGCCGGACTGGGACTCTCGGGCGGAGCCTTGATCTAGGGCCTCGAATCTGTAGGGCGTGCGCCCGGCGGCGCAGAGCGCTGCATTCGCCGGTGCGCTAGTCCCCCAATCATCCGGGCCCGCTCGACGCGCGAGTGGCAACGGCTATTGCCGACTTTGTCATGGACCCGCGGGTGGCAAGTCTTAGTTGGCCAGTTTCCGGTCGGAAGGGCCCTCCTAATGGCTCCGTCCTGTGCGGAACTGCGTCCTGCCGACCGGGCGCCGGCCGCATGTTCCATGTCCGGCTGCGGAGAGTGGTGCGGTGAGGTGGGTATTCCCGGCTCCGACATCTCAAAATCAACTACGGAAAATTGTATACAGTAGTCAAAAGACGGGATATGGTGATGTGCATCACGCGGCCTGGCTGGCCGCCCCGTTGCCCCGACCCACTGAAGGATACGCAATGACGCGCACTACCCGATTCAGGGCCCTGACACTCTCCCTGGCCGCCTTGACACTCGTGGCCTTGGCCGGCTGCTCCGAAGGCGCCGCATCGGTGTCCAGTGTCCAGCAGCCTGCCATCGACACGACTGCGGTGAAGGCTGTGATCGACAAGGCGAAGGCGGCGCCTTCATTTACCGCTCCCGGTCCGGCCTTCGACGCCTCCAAGGCCAAGGGGAAAGTAGTGGCCAACATTAGTTTGAACAGCACCGTCCCGTTCAACCAGATAGTTGACGCCGCGATGGAAGAGGCCGGCAACGCTGCTGGCGTTAAGGTTGTCCAGTTTACGAACCAGGGTCAGGTGCCACAGTGGATCCAGGGAATGGACAGCGCCATCGCCCAAAAAGTCGACGCGATTGTGCTTGAGGGCTCGCCGGACCCGAAACTGCTCGGACCCCAGATTGCCGCGGCGAAGGCGGCCGGGATTCCCGTCATCAGCACCCACCTTTACGACGAGTCGTATATCGGCGCGGCGAAGAAGGACCTGACCGATGTGACCGCCTTCGTGGACGCCCACCACTATTCCGCGGGCACGTTGATGGCGGACTACGCGATCGCGCAGTCCGGCGGACATGTGAACGCCTATTTTGTCGTCTCCAATGAAGTCCAGCCCAGCGCGGGAATCGCGTCCGCGTTCAGCGACGAGCTCAAGGCACGTTGCCCCGACACCTGCTCCGCCAAGATTGTGAACATCCCGATCTCAAAGTGGGCCACAGACGTCCCCACCCAGGTCCAGGCTGCACTACTCAGTGACCCGTCGATAAATTATGTTGTCCCGGTCTTCGACGGCATGACTCCACTCCTTGTCACAGGCATCACCCAGGCAGGCAAGACGGACAGCGTCAAGATCGTTGCCTACAACGGAACAGCTTCGGTGCTCAGCATGATCCAGGCGAAGAACCTGGTTGCGGCCGAGATCGGAGAGCCCCTCGAGTGGCTCGGATGGGCCAACATGGACCAGGTCCTTCGTGTCCTCACCGGCACAGCCCCGCTTGCCAGTGAAAAAACGCCTCTGCGGCTCTTCGACGCAACAAACGTCAATGACACGGGCACGCCCGCTAACCAGAAGGACGGCTACGGGGACCCAGAGAAGTTCAAGGACGGATACAAAACCCTCTGGGGCCTGAAGTAATGTCCGCCGTCCTCCAAATCCGAAATCTCGCCAAAACCTTCGGCGGAGTCAAAGCACTCCAGGGGGTCGACCTCACAGTCAATGCTGGAGAAATCCACGGGCTCCTGGGCCAAAACGGTTCAGGCAAGTCCACACTCATCAAAGTCCTCGCGGGATTCCACGAACCGGACGCCGGCGGCAGCCTGATGGTGAACGGAAGCGAGGTCAGGCTTCCACTGGCCCCAGGTGACTACAAGGCGCTCGGGATGAGATTCGTCCATCAGGATCTGGGCCTGATTCCCAGCCTGAGCGTGTTGGAAAACCTGTTCCTCGACGAGATCTCCACAGGGCATGCCGCGGCCATCCGATGGAAGTCCTGGCGACGGCAGGCCGATGAACTGTTCCGCAAATACAACGTCCAGCTGGACGCGTCGGCGACGGTCGGTTCGCTCCGGCCTGTCGAACGGGCGCTGCTGGCAATTGTCCGGGCGGTCTCCGGGGCGCCCCGCAACGGTCTTCTGATCCTCGATGAACCCACGGTGTACTTGCCCCAGGACGACACCGAGATGCTCTTTGACCTCACCCGTAGCGTTGCCGCCGGCGGGGCCGGGGTGCTATTTGTCTCCCACGACCTCGACGAGGTGAAACGCCTTACCAACCGTTTCACGGTGTTCCGTGACGGCCGCGTTGTTGGCAGCGGCGAGACGGACCAGACCAGCCGCGAAGAGATAGTCAACCTGATCGTGGGCCACAAGCTCCAAGCCGTGTCTCACCGCAGCGCCGCCCAGATCGAGGCAACGAAGCCCGTCGCGGTCGTGGACAGGCTCAGCGGAGGCCTCGTTGCAGACGCTTCCTTCTCGGTTCACGCGGGAGAAATTCTCGGGGTGACCGGTTTGTCGGGATCCGGCTTCGAGGATCTTCCCTACATCCTGTTCGGTGCGACCAAAGCCGAGACGGGCACGCTGGCCCTGAACGGATCAGTGGTGCGTTTGCGGGGCCAGAACCCGACCACTGCCTTCCGTTCGGGAATGGCCCTCGTTCCGGCCGACCGACCACGCGACGGGGCGATTCTCTCCCTCTCGGTCTTGGACAACGTCAGCATGCAGACCATGGACCGCTTCCAGAAGGGACCTGTCCTGCGCCGCTCCCGCATGCGCGATGAGGCCAAGAAAGTCCTTTCAGCCTTCCAAGTGCGGCCCAACGATCCGACACTGCCGTGTTCAAGCCTTTCCGGTGGAAACCAGCAGAAGGTCCTCATGGCCAAATGGCTGCAGACCAGACCATCACTGCTGATGGTCCACGAACCGACACAGGGCGTCGACGTCGGCGCCCGCGAAGAAATCTTCAGCGTATTGCGGTCAGCGACCGCGGAAGGAATGGCTGTGCTATGCGCGAGCAGCGATCACGAACAACTAGCGTTGATCTGCGACCGAGTCCTGGTATTCAGGCAGGGACGGATCGTGGCGGAATTGACCGGGAACCAAGTGAGCAAGGAAGAGATCTCGGAGCAGTCGTACGCAGTGAGCCAGAACGTCCACGCGGGGGCCGCCTCGTGACGCTACTCAAGGGCACCGGACTCAAGGACACCGAGCTCAACGGCACCAAGGATACCGAGCTCAACGGCACCGGGCCCAAGGCCCCTAAGCTCAAGGGCGCGGGCCGGCTCAGCCTGGTCCAGCGAGTCGCGCTGCCGGGGGCGTGGCTGCTTCTGATCATAGGCTTCGGCATCGCCAACCCGCATGTGTTCCTGACCCCTGCAACATTCCAAACCATGTTCGGCTCGCAGGCCGTTCTCCTCGTCTTGACTCTGGCCCTGATCGTTCCCCTTACCGCCGGCGACTACGACCTGTCGGTGGGGGCGGTGCTCACTCTGTCGGCGATGATGATCGCCATCTTGAACGTCCAGTACGGCTGGCCCATCTGGGCGGCCATCATCGCTGCTCTTGCGATGGGCCTGGTGGTTGGCTTCCTCAACGGCATCATCATGGTCTACTTCGGCATTGAATCGCTGATCGTCACGCTGGGAATGGGTACCCTCCTAGGCGGAATCACGCTCGGTGTCAGCAACTCCGCCACCATTTCGGGGATCTCCCACACGCTCGTGGAGTGGGTCATCGTGAAACGCTTTGCCGGGATCTCATTGGCGTTCTTTTACGCCATCGGCTTGTGCGCACTGCTGTGGTGGATCATGGAATACACCTCCATCGGACGCCGTCTGCTCTTCGTTGGACGGGGGCGGAACGTCTCCAAACTTAGCGGCGTCCGCGTCGGCCGTGTCCGTGTTGGCGCCCTGATGGGGTCCTCCACCCTGGCGGCCGTCGCCGGAGTGCTCTACGCCGGGACCTCGGGGGGCGCCGACCCGACCTCGGGGACGAATCTCCTGCTTCCCGCATTCGCCGCAGCTTTCCTGGGTGCGACAAGCATCATGCCAGGCCGGTTCAACCCGTGGGGAACCGCGATTGCGGTGTACTTCCTGGTCACCGGCATCACTGGGCTGCAGCTGATGGGGATCCAGTCCTACGTCCAACAGCTCTTCTACGGTGGTGCACTGCTTGTCGCAGTCGCTTTGTCCCAGCTTTCCCGGCGCCGCGTTCCATTGGACAACGGATGATCCGCGCGATCGAAGCCACCGAAGATCTGCTCACTGTTCTTGACGCCGAGCCTTCACCAGACTGTGTGGAGGACATGATCGCCGTCCAGACGCTAGCACTGGGCAGCAAGGCCCTCGTCGTCGTCACGCTGACCCGGCCGGCGCAGCACAATGCCCTGAACCTCGCCGGCTGGCGGCGTCTAGCCAGAGTCTTCAACAGCCTTCGCGATGACTCCACTGTCAGGGTCGTCATCGTGCGGGGCGCCGGCGGGCGGGCCTTCGGCGCTGGAGCCGACATTTCGGAGTTCCCGGCAAAGCGCCTCGGGAGCGCTGCGGCGGACCAGTACAACGCCGCCATAGCCTCTGCCCTGCAGGCGATCCAGTCCGTCCCCTTCCCCGTGATCGCGATGATCGAGGGCCTGGCGGTCGGCGGCGGATGCGAACTCGCAACCGCCTGTGACGTCCGTCTGGCCAGCACCGGATCTCGCTTCGGTATTCCAATCGGCAGGCTCGGCGTGACATTGGGTCTCACCGAGACCCGCGCCGTAGCCGGCCTCATCGGGGCCGCCAACCTCAAATACCTCGTCTACAGCGGCGCCCTGGCCACGGCAGACCAAGCCCTTGCCTGGGGACTTGTTCAAAAGGTCGTCGAGGCCGGGGAACTCCGCGCCGAAACGGCCCGGCTGGCCCGGAACATTGCCGAAAGCTCAGAGATCACGGTCCGTGCGACCAAACAGGTCACGGCCTTGGCCGCCGACCCGGCCGTGACGGACGGGCATGAGCTGATCCGCGAACTCCACGCCCAGGCATACGACGGCGATGACCTGCGTGAAGGCGTTGACGCATTCCTCATCGGCCGAACCCCGCAATTCACTGACGGAAGGACCCCCGCTCATGGCCGCTCTTGACGGATTGAAAGTCATCGACCTCACCCGCTATCTTTCGGGCCCCACATTGACGATGCTCTTGGCCGATCTTGGGGCGGATGTCATCAAGATCGAGACACTGCCGACCGGCGACCCGGCTCGCCAGTCCGGACCGTTCCACGGGGAGGAAAGCGTCTACTATCTGGCGTCAAACCGGAACAAACGGTCGTTCGCCGTCGATCTGAGGCAACCGGAGGGCCGGGACCTGCTGCTGGGGCTCATCGATGACGCCGACGTCTTCGTGCAGAACTTCCGCCCGGGCACGGCAGAGTCGATGGGGTTGGGCGCCGACGTGCTGCGAGCCCGCAATCCTCGGCTGATCTACGTCAATATCAGCGGATTCGGCACGCAGCCGCCGGGGGACGCGCTTCCGGGGTTCGACCAGACCGCCCAGGCGATGTCCGGCTTGATGAGTGTGACTGGGACGCAGGAGACAGGACCGCTGCGCGTCGGGATTGCCATCAGCGACTCAGCCACGGGCGTCTTTGCCGCTGTCGGCGTCCTGGCGGCCCTGCATGAGCGCGACCGCACGGGCCGGGGCTCCCTCGTCGAATCCTCCCTGATGGAGTCCACGCTGACACTGATGTCGTACCAGGCCCAGAAGTACCTCAGCTTGGGAGTCGTCCCGGGCCAGGACGGGAACGATCACCCGATCATGTTCCCGCAGGGAACGTTCAAGACCCGTGACGCGTCAGTGACCCTGGCCTCGGGGAACGAGAAGATGTGGCGGCGGCTTTGTGCGGTGTTGAATTTGGAGGAACTGGCCGAGGATGCCAGATTTGCCGACAACGCAGGACGCATGGCCAACCGCGCAGAGCTGCGCCTTCTCATCGAGGCTGCACTCTCCGTCAGGGGGGCGGAGGAATGGATTCCGCTAATCAACGACGCGGGCATCCCCTGCGGACGCGTGCTTGACCTGGAACAGGCCCTCAATCACCCGATTACCGAGGCCCTGGGCATGGTGCAAACCGTGGAACACCCGGAGCTGGGTACCATGAAGGTGCTCGGCCAGGCTGTCAAGGTCCAAGGCAGTGAAAACGGTTGGCTGCGCCGCCCCGCACCGAGGCTCGGCGAACACACGCTGGAAATCGCGGCGGAACTCGGTGTCACGACGTCGGAGATCACCCGGCTGATGGACGCCGGCATCATTACCGCTCCGAACTACTTTCCGGACCCGGACAGAGTCAATGCCTGACTACGAAACCCTACGCGCCGATCAGGAGACATCATGAGTGCTGAAGCAACGGCCGCCGACTCATCCAAAGTCCTTATTCCGACTATGGCTGACGCTGTCGTCCAGCGGTTGAGGGCGCTGATCGTCTCCGGCAAATTCCGCCCGGGGGACCGGCTCGTTGAGGAACGGCTGGCGGAGATGTTCGGCGTCAGCCGGCCGCCGCTACGGGAAGCCTTGCGGATTCTCCAGCGCGATGGGCTGGTCCAGAGTCTTCCCCGGCGGGGCTTCATCGTCATACCGATCACGGCCGAGGACATCAGGGAGATATATTCCCTCCGCTTTGCCCTGGAACGCATGGCGGTGGAACTGGGAATGCCGGTCCAGGACCAGTCGCGGCTGCAACCGATGCGCGATGCCCTGGAGGACATGCGTGTCGCGGCCGAAGAGGGGAACGATGAAGCGGTGGTTGAGGCCAACAGCCGCTTCCACCTGGCACTGGTTTCACTACCGGGCCACAAACGGCTCATCAACACCTATGAAGGGCTCCGCCTCCAGCTCGAACTCTGCATGGGATACAACCTGAAGTTCCGAGAGCAGCTGTTCGGTGACCGCAAGGACGTGCATCCTCGCCATGCCCAGCTGCTCGAAAGCATCGAAAAGGGCGACAAGGAAGCCGTCCTCTACGAGATCGCCCATCACGGCAACCGGTCATTCCTCGACAACCTCGATGATCTGATCGGCCCCGTAAGGTGACCACGGCATCTGGGACCTTGCGCGGGCTCGCCGGACAGGTGCGGTGCGGCCAGCTGGCCGGAGATGCCCTGGTCCGGCACGCGGCGGACCAGATCGAAGTCCGCAACGGCCAGCTGAACGCCTTGATCAGCCACCGAGCGCCCCGGGCCGTGGCAGAAGCAGGTACACAAGATTGGAAGGACCGCCCGCTAGCCGGCGTCCCGTTCACCGTCAAAGACATGATCGCGACGTCGGAGCTGCCGACCACCTGCGGGTCCAAGACGCTTGAAGGCTGGCGCGCCGGAGTCGACGCAACTGCCGTGGCCAGAATGCGTGCAGCCGGAGCCATCCTGATGGGCAAATCGAATTGCCCGGAGTTTGCCTTCGGCGTGGACACGAACAATGAGCTGGTTGGCAGGACATTCAACCCGCTCGGGGCTTGGACTCCGGGCGGATCAAGCGGGGGTGAAGCCGCCGCCATTGCCGCCGGGATGTCCCTTGTGGGGCTCGGGAGCGACTACGGCGGTTCCCTCCGCTGGCCGGCCCAATGCGCCGGTCTGGTCGGATTGCGTCCTACCGTCGGGCGCGTCCCCAGATCGGGGGAGCAGCCGACGCTGCCGGGCGAGGACCCGCTGGCAGTGGAGGTTTCCTCCTTCCAAGACGCCGTTCAGGTCATCGGCCCACTGGCCCGATGCGTGGATGACATTCACACGGTGCTGTCCGTGATCCGCGGGTCGGACGGCATCGATGCGATCGCGGTCGACGAACCACTGGCGGACTACCGTGATCTGCACCCACGGGACATTGAAGTCCGGTGGGGGACAGGGATCGGGAACGTTCCGGTCGACGTCGAAGTCGTCCAAACCGTCCTGTCCGCCGTCAGCCTGCTCAGGGCCTCCGGAACGCGAGCCCGTGAGGGCCTTCCCCGGGCAGTCGGAGACGGCCTGCAGATCTATGACCGGCTCCGTGCGGCGGACGCCATGAGCACGATTGCGGCCCTCAGCACCACGCACCCGGGCCTCATCGGTGTCCCGGTTGAGAAAATGCTCGGGAACCGGACCGAACCGAGCCGGGCCGAACGGGCCGAAATGTGGGAAGACCGGAACCGGATCATCTTCAGGCTTCGTCGCTGGCTCACCGGCGAGCGGGCCCTCGTTCTGCCGGTGAGCGTTGACATTCCGCGGGATCTGCACGGGAATGTCGGAAACTTTCACTTGTTGACCCCCAGCCGGGCCATTAGCCTTTTCGGCTTCCCGTCCCTGTCCGTGCCCGTCGGCACGGCCAGCTCGGGGGCACCCATCTCCGTTCAGATCGTCGCGCCCCCCTTCAGGGAAGACGTCGCGCTGGCGCTCGGCGCGGCGCTCGAACAGGCCGTGGCCCTGGCGCCAATCACAACTTTGAGGAACGGGTTTCCGGATGCGAACTGACGTGCATGTCTGCCAGATGCGAACCCCCGCCGATGTGTCCGAGATCGTCCGGCTCTTTGATACCGGCGCGATCGATCCAGCCGACATCGTCGCTGTCGTGGGCAAGAGCGAGGGCACAGGCCTGGGCAGGGACGTCGGGCGGGAGACGGCCGATCTGGCCATCCGGTCCCTCCTCGCCGAGCGCACCGGATGCAGCTCGGACGATATTGCAGACCGGGTCTGCATCGTGCTCTCCGGCGGCAGCCCCGGCGTGATCACTCCCCATGTTGCCCTCTTCACCCGGACCACCGACCACACGCCGAAACCGTCGAACGGCGGTCCGCGCCTCGTCGTCGGGCTGGCCCACTCCGAGGAGATCCACCCCGAGGAAGTCGGGCGGATGGGCCAGATCTCCAAGGTTCGCGCTGCGGTCAACGCGGCCATGAAGGATGCCGGGCTGACGGACCCGTCAGACGTCCACCTAGTGCTGGTCAAGGCGCCCTCCCTGACTGCCGAGTCGATCGCGGATGCGAATCTGCGCGGCCATGAAACCGTCACCAGGGATGTCTCCATCGGACCGGAGGGCGCCATCTGTTACTCCAACGACGGGTCCGCGCTCGGCGTCGCCCTCGCCCTCGGCGAGGCAAGCGACGAACGGGTGCACGATTCGATGGTCCGCAGGGACTGGTCGGTGTACTCAGACGTCGCCATGACCTCCTCCGGGGGCGAGAAAACCCACGCCGAGATCCTGTTGCTGGGCAACTCAACCGACTCCTCAAGCCCACTGCGGATCGGCCACCGGTCCATGCGAACCATCATCGACGCATCCGCCGTCAGCGGTGCCCTCGAATCCGCAGGTGCCGGACCCGCCGTCGACGTCGGCGAAACGTCGAAAACGGTTGTCTACGCCCTGGCAAAGATGATCATGCCGGAGACTGCCGAGCTGGATGGCCAACGCATCACCATGCTCGACGACCAGGCCGGATACCACGTTGCGAAGGCAATGGGCGGCTTTCTGCTTGCATCGCTGACGGGCCACACCACGGTCTTCGTCAGCGGCGGTGAACGGAATTCCCATCAGGGCCCTCCCAACGGCAACCCGCTGGCCGTCATTGTCAGGGCCTCGGAAACGTAGCGGAACCGCAGCCTCATCGGACCAGAGCCGGGAGGTCAGCGATGCTGCCGCGCCATGTGCTCCACGCTCAACCGCGGCACTCTTGCGACGAAGTTCATCATCCAATTCGGTTAGCAGCCGGATTGCGCTTCCAGCCTACGAATTGGGCCATCCGGTCCGGAGGAGTCCACATGAACACGCCGGAAATCGCTGGCACCCCGCAACCCACTTGCTACCTGAAAATGCGAACAGGCGCTGTCCGACCCGCCCGGGCCGACGGCTTCGTTGCCGACTGGGCGGCCCTCCGTCGCGGAGAGCGAGTCCAGGTGTACCGGGATGCTGAAATGCTAACCGCGGGAACTGTGGACGCAACGATGCCCGACGGCACAGGGGTGTGGCTCATTCAGGACAAAGGACTCGGCCGGCGGATCTATCACCGGTTCGAGGGCCTCCGGATCGCGAAGCCTCGCTATCCCAACTCGCGGCCGGACGCCCCGGCCCGCTGATGCGGGCCACCGTCCCGAAGCCGACCACGGCCGCGCAGCTCGCCGCGTTCATCACATTCCTGCTCAGCGACGACGGCACCAACATCAACGGTGCCATCCTCGCCTCTGACGGCGGCTAGTCCGCGCTGTAGGTCAGCGGCTTTAGACGCAGGCGAACGACGGCGGGAGGTCCCGCCGTCGTTCGTTTGCGGTGCAGAGTTCACACCCGACGTGCCTCGCCCATGATCGTCCGTCACAGCCGTCGCGGAAATGGGTCTCCCAAATACCGACCTGTAGGCAGGTTTCCCGTAGGAAGGGACCGCTCCGAGGAACCCCGGCGTTCGTGTTAGCTGCCGCCGGGAGGTCCTGTTCCTACGGTGCCGACCGCCGTAGGCTATGGGCATCCACCCCATCGAGGAGGCACTCATGCGCACGGCAACACCCAAGAAGCAGGCCGACCAGATCCGCCATCTTTCAGAGAACCTCATCTCTCAGCTCACCGAGGGGAGGGAGTGGGCCACTCCCGGGGTCGAGGCGGCATTGAAAAGAGCGGTGGCCGGGCTCGATGCCGGGATTGAAGCCGCGTCTCCGAGGATCCAGACCAGTCTACGGCGGCTCGCTGACGAGCTCGCCGGTGGTGTGGAAACTCTGGCTCCCCGTGTTCAGGAGGGCCTGCATCGGGTTGCACCGAAGGTTGTCACGGCACCCGCCCGGGCCAAGTCGCGGCGGACGGCGTCCGGGAAGGCCTGGGTGATTGCCGGAGTGGCGGCCGTCGCGGTGACCGCGGGAGTCGCGGTGTGGCTCGCTTTTCGGCGTGCGGATAACGAGCCGGTGCGGTCCGCGGATGCGCAGCGTACCAGCGGCGTGGACCCCGACCTGCGCGCCACCTCCACAGAGGACCAGACATGAGGGATCCGGGCGGCATAGGCGGAGGGGGAACCATGCAGTCCAAGGGGACATGGCAAATTGCAGTGGGCTTGATATTCCTGGCGGCCACGGTATTCGTCCTGCCGATGCCGCTGTTCGAGGTGTTCTCGGGCATCGCAGGGCAGGGTGCGGTGACGCTGTTCGTCCTGGGAGTCTGCCTTCTGACAGTTGGTCTTGGGCTTGTCGCGGTAGGGCTGCACAAACGATCCCGGAACCTGCGAACGGCCCGCACCTACGACACCAGGGAGCCGTCCGCGTCCGACGAGGACAGGCCCGTCAATCCTCATGCGCTGCCAAATACTTACGGCGCCCTTCCCCCACCGGGTTAGCTCCAAGACCGTCGACTCGTCCAGGGATGGTGGGCCGCAGGGTTATGTGCTGCGAGGTCCGCGGCGCGGGAGCGTCCGACGGCGGCAGGTCCCGCCGTCGTCCGTTTTGTGTGAAACTGCCGCTATTCGCCGGCGGGCTGGAACAACTCGACCACGTTCCCGGACGGATCCTCCAGCAGGATCTGCTGTCCGCCCGGGCCGGTGACAATGTCGTTCCGGAACGTGACGCCCGCGCCGCGCAGCCGCTCCACCTCTGCGGCTATATCGCCCACGATGACGTGAATGCGGTTCCATCCTCCCGGCGCGGGCACCGTGCCGTCCGGCATGGGACGGCCCGCCGAGCTGCTCGGCCCGCTCAGGAGGAGCCGCAACCGGCCGCGGGTGACGTCGGCGAACGCCGGTGCGGCGTTCATCCTGACGGTGAACCCGAGATGCGTTGTATAGAAGTCGACCGCCGCAGCGACGTCGGCCACCATGTACCGGACGCTGACCAGTTCCGTGAGGTCGTTGGGCATTGCTAGCTCCTTTCCGAACTCGTTTGGGAGAATTCAATTTCGTAAAGCAGGAACTGAATCCGTGTAGTCAGTTCGTCTGCCGTGCGAACAAACGCCGGATAACTGTCCTGGTCGGCTGTTTCGGCCGCCGGATCAGGGATGCTCCAATGCACCACTGCCGGTGCCCCCGGGAAGCCCGGGCACACTTCGCGTACGCGGTCGCAAAGGCTGATCACATAGTCGAACCGCTGCTCGGCGAACTCACTCAGATGCTTGGTGCGCGCGCCGCTAATGTCCATGCAACGCTCAGCCATCACGCGTACGGCCTTGGGGTGCAGGTCTTTGGGGTGACTGCCGGCGCTGGCCGCTTCTATCCGGGAACCGCCCAGGCGCCCCAGGATTGCCTCGGCCATCTGGGAGCGGGCGCTGTTGCCCGTGCAGAGGAACAGCACCCGGACCGGTGACTGCGCGGGCGGCTGACGCGGCGGTCGGCCAAGAGCGCCCCCTGGCGGTGTCAGCTCAGCCGGGACCAGCCGCAGGCCGGGGTGAAGCGCCGCACCGGCCGCGGCAAGCCGTTCGCGATACAAAGCCAGGTTGAGGCTGCAGTACGTGTCACGTCCGTCGGCCGAGCTGCGCCGCATGGTCACCAGCCCGGCGGCGCGCAGCTGGCCGAGATGGTACGACGTCAGGCTCTGTCTCTGGCCCACCAGCGCCGTTAGCTCGCGGACCTGCCGGTCGCTGCGTGCCAGTTCGCCCAGCAACTGCCACCGCACGGGGTGTCCGGCCAGGCGGAGGAATCCCGATGCCGCCGCCTGAGCCTGCGTGGATGTGGTGTGGCTCACGCCACAATTATATCAATTCAGTTAGATCGATCCAAGCAGTTTGATCGTTCGAGGACCTTGGGGCATGTCATCTTTCGGATTGTCTCGTGCTGGAGTCCGCTCAACGCCGCGAGCTCGTAGTCATCCAGCACTCCAAGCTGGCGAGCGGCAGCCAGGAGCTTCACGCGCCGTCCCTCGAGCACAGCCTTGGACTTCGCAAGCTCAGCCAGCTCTGACTTCAGTTCGCCAATCACCGCCAGATGCTGCTCCGCCGGCACACCGGACGGGAACAGATCCTCGGACGACAAACCGATGGTCCGGACCGTCCAGCGGGACAGTTCTGCGGCGCCCGCCAGGAGGGTGGCCTTCATCCCGTCACAGAGCGCCTGGGCGATCTGCTGGTTCAGGCGCACGGACAGGGCGCGCACGCTGCTCGCGTTGAAGGAGATCCGCTGCCGCTCCTGCCGGAGCAGCCTCCGGATCCTTTCGGCCTGGACAGCAGCCGTGTCAGGCTTTTGCCTGCCCCGGTATCGGTAGCCACCGCCGTCGCCCCGCGAAGGGCGCACGGCCGACGTCGACGGAGCCTCCCTGCGGTCCAGGCGCTGAACGGCCAAGAGCTCTCCTTCGGATTCAGGTTGGTTGGTGCGGGAGCTACCCCCGGGAACGGCCGCGCCGCACGCGGCAAGCCTACGTAGAAGGCTAGACAGAACGGCCCGGCCGCGGAAATACCAATAGTGCGTGGAGTCATAACCGGAACGTGTGCCCCGAAGGGGCCCTTGGCGCGGCCCTGCGGCGGCCACGGAACAGAAAGCACGCGACAGCGGAGGGGGAGCGCGCCAAACTGTCGAATCACTCCGCCCGTCAGCCATAAGAGACGCTTATCCGTCCACGCACTTTAGGTCTTATCCATACCCGCCAGAATTCCCTAGGGTCGAAGGAAATGAGTACCGCTCCCTGCTGAATCCCTAGGACGAGACCATGTCTGAATTTGAACCTGCAACGCGGGTGTCCCGCATCAAGTCCTCCGCCAGCGTGGCCGCCGCGGCCCGTGTGCGTGAGCTGAAGGCAGAAGGGCGCCGCATCCTGGACCTGACTGTCGGTGAGCCGGACTTCGACACCCCGGAACACATCAAGGCGGCAGCCGTTAGGGCGATCCGTCGGGGCGAGACCAAGTACACCTCAGTCACTGGAACCCCTGCCCTGCAGCAGGCAATCCTGCAGACCCTCGAGTTGCGTACGGGCCTGCACTACACTCCTGCCGAGATCACCATCGGCGGAGGGGCCAAGCAGGTGATTTTCACGGCGTTCATGGCCTCCCTGGACGCCGGCGATGAGGTGGTGGTCCCCGCCCCCTACTGGGTCTCCTACCCGGACATGGTGCTCGCGAACGAGGGCACCCCAGTCGTGGTCCCCTGCGGCGAGGAAACGGGATTCAAGCTCTCGCCGGATGCCCTGGCCGGAGCCCTCAACGGGCGGACCAAATGGGTCATCCTGAACTCGCCGTCGAACCCCACGGGCGCGGTCTACTCCCGGGCGGAACTTCGCGCCCTCGCGGACGTCCTGGCCGGCTTCCCGCACGTCTTCGTCCTCACGGACGAGATCTACGACCAGATCCACTTCGGCGACGGCCGGCTCTCGAGCCTGGCGGAAGTGGCCCCCGAACTGAAGGACCGCATCCTCGCCGTCAACGGCGTGTCCAAGGCCTACGCCATGACCGGCTGGCGGCTGGGCTACGCCGCCGGGCCCGCCCCGCTGATCGCCGCGATCAACAAACTCCAGTCGCAGATCTCCTCCTGCCCGTCCTCGGTCAGCCAGGCAGCCGGCGTCGCCGCCCTCACCGGCGACCAGGGCTTCGTGCGGGACAGCCTCGAGATCTACCGCAGCCGGCGCGACACAGCGGTGGCCGCGCTGAACGCCGTCGACGGCCTGTCATGCACGACGCCGGAAGGCGCCTTCTACGCCTACGTCAACTGCGCGGGGGTCATCGGGAAGACCACGCCCGAGGGGCAGGCCATCGGCAACGACGAGGATTTCACCCTCTACCTACTCGAGGCGGCCTCCGTGGCCGTCATCCAGGGATCGGCCTACGGGCTGGGTCCGTACTTCCGCATCTCCTATGCCACCAGCCTCGACATCATCGAAGAATCCATCGCCGCCATCGACAAGGCCGTCCAGGCCCTCAACTGATCCGCACCCACTGAAGGAAAAAGCCGTGATCCATGTAAAAACCACCATCGACCGCCCCGACGCTGACGCCGTCAGCCGGCTGGCCAAGTTCTCGTCAGCCACCATCCACGAGGCCCAGGGCCGCAAGGGGGCCCTGAGCTCCCGGATCAAACCGATCGACCGGGCCATGTCCTTCTGCGGCCCCGCCGTGACCGTCCGCTGCGCCCCCAGGGACAACCTCATGCTGCAGGTGGCCATCCACTACGCGGCGGCCGGGGATGTCATCCTGGCAGCGGCAGGCGAATTCGAGGAAGCCGGCACCTTCGGCGACGTCCTCGGCAACGCGATGAAGGCCAAAGGCCTGGCTGGCCTCGTTACCGACTCGGGTGTCCGCGACACCCAGGACCTCATCGAACTCGGCTTGCCCGTCTTCTCCGGCAGCATCTCCATCAAGGGCACCGTGAAGGAAACCATCGGCCCCATCAACCACCCGGTGGTCTTCGGCGACGAAATCGTCTACCCCGGCGACGTCCTCCGCGGCGACGCGGACGGCGTTGTGGTGGTCCGGAAGGACGAGATCGAGGAAGTCATCCGTCTCTCGCAGGAACGTGAAGACGCCGAACGCGAACTCATCAGCCTTTACAGGGCCGGCGGAACCACCATCGACCTGTGCAACCTCACCGACGTCCTGAAGTCCAAGGGTCTGCTGGTCGAACAGGCCTAGTAAGTCGGGTCCCAGCAAGACAGACCTGGCAGCGCCTACTGCGCCGCCGACAACGCCGCCGCGCGGGAAGTCCCGCGCGGCGGCGTTGGCATGCGCGGAAGGCTCGCGCGAAGCTGGGCCCGGACGCGCGAAAAGGGAGGGGCGATGTCCTGCGGGACATCGCCCCTCCCTTTGGCAGCGGTCCTACCGGGCCGGAAGCTGATGGGTAGGCGGACCGACGATGGCATTCTCCAGGTACCAGACTGTCGAGTTACCGCCCGTGGCCGGCATGATGCTGCCCTCGAAGACGAAGACAGGTTCCACCGAGCGGTCCGCCGGGCGCCAAAAACCATTGGCCGGGCAGTGGAAGCCGGTTTTCGCCATCAACCCCAGACTTCCGTCAGAAATTCTTCGTAGAGTGTTGATCTTTTTCACGGAACGCTCCAATTCGGTCTTCATAAAAGTAGCTGCCGCAATTTCCCCGGCCTTTCTCCAATATTAGAATCCCGGGCAGCTGAGTACTAAGACGAATGATGAGTGACCTAATAAGCGGACGCTATGGGCGCGCTACCGTGCATATTTGTCACTGAGCATTTCCTGGAGCATTTCCTTCAGTACCAGGAGAACCGCAGACGCGGCCTCGGAAAGCGGGTCATGGTCCGGGGTGCACAGTGCGATCTTGCACTGCAGCGCGGGATCCACGATCCGCAAGACATGGAAGTCTTCCTCATGGAACAAGGCATCCGCGGCTGACTTGGGCATGATCGTAGCGCCCAGGTCGGCCCGCAGGAGCCGGGCCAAGGACGGCACCGACTCCACTTCACCGACCAGCTGGAGGGTGAGCCCTTTGCTGTCAAAACCGGCCTCGACAACCTGGCGCAGCGTGTGGATTTTCTCGGGCAGGAAAAGCCCAAACCGGGCGACTTCCTCCAACGTAATTTCGCCATTGCCTGGCGCCACATCAGATCTGCTGGCATTGACCACAAAGTGCAGGTCCTCGACGATCATCGTAGTGAACTGGACGCCGCGGATCGGACCTGGCTCGTAAATGAGGGCCATGTCCAGCCGGCCGTTCTTGATCGCTTCGCTCAGTACGCCGCCGTAGATTTCCGTGACGTGCAGGACGATGTCCGGGTACCTGCGGCCCACCTCGCCGATGATCCTCGGTGTCAGGCTCGACGCCATGCTGTACGGCGCAATGGCAATGGAGACACGCCCGGACGGGGCGGCCCCGGATTTGGCGACGTCCTGCCGGGCCTGTTCCACCAGTCGCAGGATCGACTGTGCGTGCCGGTACAGGGTGTGTCCTGCGGCCGTGGGCTTGACGCCCTGCTTGCTGCGGATCAGCAGGCGCTGCTTGAGATCGGTTTCCAGCGCCGAAACCTGCTGGCTCAGGGCCGGCTGGGCCACATGCAGCGCCGCCGCGGCCTTGGTGATGCTGCCCGAATCCACGATCTGGACGAAGTACGCAAGCTTCCGGGTGTCCATGGCCGCCTTCTCTCTTTGCGGCGTCCTGGACCCGGAAAGGTCATAGGCGGATGCAGTGGAGGGATACGCAATAGGTCTTTGTGTGATCCACATCGCTGACACTAGGTTGAACCCAGGACGCTATTTCACTAATCGTACATTCTACCTCCTCCGCTGACATGCAATTTCGTAATGACGTCAGACGCATTTCGCATAGGAGGGGTGTTTACAGAAACGGACGGTTTCTTTTACATTTCCGAAATATGAGGTCCATAGCTTGAATGCAATCGCAATCCCGCGACGGCAAACCGAAGCCTGATTTTGAGAACGAGGTGACAAATGAGAGCAGCATTCAAGGAATCCGCCCGCCTGACCAACAACGGAACGGCCCCTTCGGCCGCCGCCTCACGTTGCTGCGGGCTCCTGCAGGCGCTGAACGGCGGGCCGGTCATAACCGGCGCCTATCCCGTGACATGGATTACGTCTTTGTGTGAGCCAAGTCGCGATGCCAGACTTTTTGACAGCAGCCCGGCATCCCGGGCCACCGGACCGCAGGCCTCACACCGGGCCGGTTCCCGGCACCCACTTCACTACCGGAAGCTGACCTTTGCGCCTCGCGGCGCAACGCGGCAGCCAACACCCCAGGAAGGCTCACATGGGACCCACAGTTGATCTCGTTGCAGATCTCGGCGAAGGCTTTGGCGCCTATTCTTTGGGCGACGACGCGGCCTTGCTCGAAGTGGTTTCCAGCGCCAACATCGCCTGCGGATTCCATGCCGGAGACCCGGACATCATGAACGCGACCGTCGCCGAATGTGTGCGGCGCGGTGTCAGTATCGGGGCGCACCCGAGCTTCCCCGACCTCCGGGGCTTCGGCCGGCGCGCCATGGACCTCACCGCGGACGAGGTCCGCAACGACGTCCTCTACCAGTTCGGCGCCCTGAGCGCCTTCGCCGCCTATCACGGCACCGGCGTCGCCCACATTGCACCGCACGGACGCCTCGGCAACCTCGTGGCCACCCGGGCCGACTACGCCGAGGCCGTGGCCGACGCCGCCTTCCGGATCGACCCGGACCTGATCGTCCTGGCCCAGGACGGCGCGCTGGCCGACGCCGCCGCCGGACGGCAGCTCCCGGTCGCCGTCGTGGGCATCGCGGACCGCGCCTACGAGGCAGACGGCACCCTGGTGCCGCGTGGCCGCCCCGGCGCCGTCATCCATGACCCCTCGGCCATCGTGGACCGAACCATCCGCATGGTGTGCGAAGGGATAATAGAAACTGTCGCGGGAACGGACCTGCCGATCACCGCCGACACCATCCTTCTGCACGGGGACACACCCGGCGCTGTGCACCTGGCCCGTCAGGTCCGCGCCGAACTCGAAAACGCCGGGGTGAGCATCGCCCCGCTCGCCCAGGTGTTGGCCGCCAAAGGGAAGGCTGCCTGACATGGCCGCCACGTCAACGCCAACTCCGGTGGAGGTCTTCGAATCCGGAGACGCCGCCCTGCGCGTCGTCGCTTCCTCCCCGGACCGGGAGGCCAACTGGACCACCGTGCATTCCCTCGCCGCATGGCTTGAGGCTGCAGGCGCCGACGGCGTCCACGGTGCCGTGCCGACGTACGACTCGCTGCTGGTGGAATTCGATCCCGGCGTCACTTCCGCGCGCCAGGTCCGCGCCTTTGTCCTCCTGGGCATGCGCCAGCTCGACTTCATCAGCGCGCCGGGCCGGGCTCCGCGGGAGTTCAATGTCCCCGTTGTCTACGGCGGGGAGTACGGCCCGGACCTGGAACGCGTTGCCGAGCACGAGCAGCTCTCCATCCAGGAGATCATCGGGCTGCACACGGCCAAGTCCTACGTCATCCGCTGCCTCGGGGCCCCCGCCGGTTCTCCCATGATGGACGGCCCCGATTTTCCGCTCCCGGTCCCGCGGCTGAAGGACCCCCGCTTGTCCGTTCCGGCCGGTGCAGTCGCCGTCGCGGGCCGCCAGGCAGTCATTGCCCCGGCCGCGGCACCCGGCGGATGGTGCGTCATCGGCCAGACGCCGCTGGCAGTCCTCGACGTCGCCAGCGAACCGCTGGTTCCCTACGTCCCCGGCGACCTGCTGCGGTTCCACCAGATCCAGCCCAAAGAGTTCGCGGACTACGCCGGCCGGAAACTGGGGGCGACGCGATGAGCGGCTCCCTGATCATCCAGCAGCCCGGCCACTCCGTGGTCACCGACTTGGGGCGCTTCCGGGGACCCCGGTTCGGACTGCCCGTGAACGGTGCACTCGACCAGTTCTCCGCACGCGCAGCGAACATCCTCACCGCCAACGCGGACAATGCGCCGCTGCTGGAGATCACCGCACTGGATTTCCGCATGCGGGCCACCACGGACATTCTCATCGCCGTCACCGGAGCACCCCTACGGCTCACGGTGGGCGGACTCGAATGCCCGCAGTGGGAACCGGTGTCCGTCCGTGCCGGGGAAACAGTGGCGCTGCGCCAAATCACCGGCGGACTCAGGTCCTACCTCGCTGTCCACGGCTCGGTGGAGGCGCCGGTCCTGCTCGGCAGCTGCGCCCCTGACACGGTGGTCGGATTCGGCCTGCGGCTGGCGGAAGGCACTGAGCTCAAGACGTCGCGAAGCGTCGAGCCGATCCGGCAGCCGTACTTCGACCTGCCGCTGTTCCGGCTGGGACTCACCCGGCCGCAGTTCAGCAGCCAGGCGGTAGTGGAGGTCACGGACGGGCCCGATGTGGACGAATTCGGCGACACCGCTGAACTGCTCTTCACCACCGAATACACCGTCAGCGCCCGGAGCAACCACATCGGCCTGCGCCTGGGCGGCGCCCTTCCCGAACGCCAGTCGAGCGCGGAAGTGCTCTCGCGCGGCGTCCCGGTCGGAGCGATCGAGGTGCCGTCCCGCGAGGAGCTCCTGGTGCTGCACCGCGGCCGCGGAGTCACCGCCGGCTACCCCGTCCTGGCAGTGGTCACCACCCGCTCGCTAGATGTGCTGGCCCAAGCCCGGCCTGGCCACACCATAACCTTCCGCAGGACTACCGTCCCCGACGCTACGGCGAAACACCGGGCGGCCTTGCGGGATCTGGAGAACCTCCGTTCCACAGTCAGTACCGTCTTCGCCCTCCTTGGCATCGGCAGCCAGCCCGGCTGGCCACAGCTCGCCCCGGCATCGGGCAGCTAGCCACCCTCGCATCTGATTCGAAGCCTTGTTACCATCCCCCTTAGTAAGGAAAGCCATGTCAATTTCTACGCACGCGGCCCAGCCGCACACAGAGCGGCTCAGTAGTAAGCAGACCCGCAAGGTTGTTACGGCCGGCTGCGTCGGCATTTTCGTGGAGCTCTACGACAACGGCATCTTCGCCTTCATGGCCGGGACGCTGGCCTTGGTCTTCTTGGCGCCCGGCAACCCGGACAACGCCCTGTTGTTCGTCTTCGCCGGCTATGCCGTGTCCTTCTTCGTGCGTCCCCTCGGCGCCGTCGTCTGCGGATACCTGGGGGACCGCATCGGCCGGCAAAAGCTACTGGTCTTCGTCATCCTGCTGATCAGCGTGGCGACGGCAGGCATCGGCCTGCTGCCGAGCTATGCAGCAATCGGCATCGCGGCCCCGGTGCTGCTCGTGTTGCTCCGGATGCTCCAAGGCTTCTCCGTTGGCGGCGAAGCCGCCGGTGCCATGACCTTCCTCGCCGAGCACGCCCCGGAAGGCAAGCGCGGCATCATCACCTCCTACGCCCAGATCGCATCCTTCGCGGCTCTCCTCACCGGTACGCTCGTTGCGTTCTCCATGTCCCCATGGCTCACCCAGGCAGCAATCGACGGCGGAGGCTTCGGTGCCTACGCCTGGCGCATCCCGTTCCTGGTTGCCATCCCCATGGGCGTCATCGGCTGGTACATCCGCAAGGCCATCAGCGACACCCCCAACTTTGAAAAGCTGAAGGAAGAGGGCGGCCTGTCCAAGAACCCCCTCAAGGAAGCCTTCAAGTCCGCCGAGCACCGCCGCGCCATGCTCCTGGCCCTGTTCATCCCGCTCATGAACGGCTCCGGCTACTACGTCCTGTTCTCCTACATGCCCACGTTCCTGAAGGGCAAGCAACTCAACTTCACGATCGGCGAGGCACTCATCGTCACCGCCTGCAGCCTGGTGGCCATCTGCATTGCAATTCCCTTCATGGGCGCTTTGTCCGATCGCGTTGGCCGCAAGAAGGTCATCGCCGGCTCCGCAATCGCCATGGCCATCGTCGGCATCCCCGCCTATGCCCTGATCGCCACCGGCAGCATGGGCCTGGCCATCCTCGGCGCCTGCATCATGGCGGTCGTCTTCGCCGGCCACACCGCAGTGATCCACATTCTGATCGTTGAACTGTTCCCCACCCGCGTGCGGTACTCCGCCTACGGACTGGGCTACAACGTCTCGTCGGCACTCTTCGGCGGCACGGCGCCGCTGCTGATGACCTGGCTGATCTCGTCCACCGGCAACATCTACATGCCCGCTTTCTACGCCGTCATCACCGCGCTGGGCACCCTTGTCGCCGTCAGCACGGTCAAGGACCGGGCGCACCTGCCTCTCCGCGACGCCTAAACCCCACCACTCAAGCTGCACCAACTGCGCTGCACGTCGCTCACCCCCAGGAGATTTACATGCCCTTTTCTGACTACTCAACTGCCCTCGTCACCGGTGCGTCCACCGGAATGGGCGCCGCGATCGCCGAACGCCTGACCAAGCGCGGGCTCACGGTCCACGCCGTCGCCCGCAACGAGGAACGCCTGAACGAACTGGCCGACAAGACCGGGGCGATCCCGCACGTTGTGGACCTGACCGACACCGCGGCGCTGGCTGCCGCCGTCGGCGATCTCGAAGTCGATGTCTTGGTGAACTGCGCCGGAGTGTCACGGCCGGGGAACATCCTGGATTCCAGCGAGAGCGACATCGACGACCTCGTGGACGTCAATCTGCGCGGCCTGCTCCAGCTGACCAGGCTGGTGCTGCCGGGCATGGTGGAACGCGACCGGGGGCACGTGATCAACATCAGTTCCATTGCGGGCGTCTACAACTTCTACGGCCACACCGTGTATCACGCCACCAAGGCGGCGGTGCACCAGGTCTCCCGGCAGCTGCGCAACGACACCGTGGGCAAGCGCATCCGCGTCACGGAGATCTGCCCCGGACGCGTCGAAACGGAAATCTTCGGCCGCAACATGGGCGGCACGCCCGAGGCCATGGAGGAGGCATGGAAAACGTACTACGAAGGCTACGAGTCGCTGACCACTGACGACATTGTCAACGCGCTCGACTACGCCATCGAAACACCCCGGCACGTGAACGTGGGCATGCTCGAACTCATGCCCACCTTCCAGGTCCCCGGCGGGCTCACCTTCGACAGGCGCTGACCGCTCAGCGCCTGCCCGCCCGGCACACCACACCCCACCGTCAAGGATCGATAGGTTTTCCGATGCAAACAGTCCGCACCGTCAGCTTCCCCGAACCCCAACTCCTCGCCGATCTCTCGCCCCTGCCCGAAGGGTTGAGAGGAGTGGTATGGGACCTGAAATCGGATCCCGACGGCGGGACGCTGAGTGAGATTGACGGCGTCATCCTCCCGTACATTGACGCCTCCACTGTGCTGGGATCCCTAGCGCAGGTAGAGGGGCTGAAGTTCGTGCAGGCGCAGTCCACCGGGTACGACGGGGTCATCGAGGCCGCCGGGCCGGCGGCGGGCGTAGCCAACGCCTCCGGTGTCCATGCCGCCGCGACCGCGGAGCTTGCCGTGGGGCTGATCCTGGCGAAGCTGCGGGGCATCGACCACGCGGTCCGCGATGCGCAGTACAGCCTCTGGCGGCCGGAGCGGCGCCAGTCCCTGGCGGACAGCCGCGTCCTGCTGGTGGGAGTCGGCGGGATCGGGCACGAAATCGCCCGCCGCCTGGAGCCCTTCGAAGTCACTGTCACCCGGGTGGGGAGCGCGGCCCGCACCGACGAACACGGCGAGGTGCACGCGTCAGCGGACCTGCCCGCACTCGCCTCGACGCACGACATCCTGGTGACGGTGCTGCCCCTGAACGACCGGACCCACCAGCTGATCGGTGAAGAGGTCCTCGCTGCCCTGCCGGACGGGGCCCTGGTGGTCAATGTGGGCCGCGGCTCCGTCGTGGACACGGCTGCCTTGACCAAGGAAGTCCTGTCCGGGCGCCTGCAGTGCGCCCTCGACGTCGTAGATCCGGAGCCGCTGCCGCAGGATCACGCGCTGTGGTCCACGCCCAACGCTCTGATCACACCGCACGTCGGCGGCAACGCGTCGGCCTTCCAGCCGAGGATCCTGAAGCTCCTGCGGCAGCAGCTCGAAGCCCTGGCCGCCGGACGGCCCCCAGCCAACCTGGTGCAGAACGGCCCCTTCTAGGGGGCAGGCCCCTCGAGGGAGAAGGCCCCTTCCACGGGGCCACAAAACGACCATTCCGTGCGACACCGCGCAGACCGCGGCAAAGGAGCTGCTCACTAATGACACTTTTTGACCTGACAGGCCGGACCGCCCTGGTGACCGGTTCGAGCCGGGGGATCGGCAACGCCCTGGCCCGGGCGCTGGCCGACGCCGGCGCCACCGTGGTGCTCAACGGCATCAACCCCGAGCGGCTCAAGGCCGCCGAGTCCGCGATGGCCGCGGACTACGCGCCGGGCCGGGTGCACAGCTGCGCCTTCGATGTCACCAGCGACACCGGGGCTGCCCGGGGGATCGCCTGGGTGGAGGAGAACGTGGGCCCGCTGGCCATCCTGGTCAACAACGCCGGCATCCAGCACCGGGTCCCGATGCTTGAGCTCGACGTGGCCGACTGGGAACGGGTCATCTCCACGGACCTGACCAGCGCGTTCCTGGTGGGGCGGGAAGCGGCGCGGCATATGATCCCGCGCGGGCGGGGCAAGATCATCAACATCTGTTCGGTCCAGACCGACCTTGCCCGGCCCACGATCGCCCCCTACATTGCGGCGAAGGGCGGACTGCGGAACCTGACCCGGGCCATGACCGCGGAATGGGCCGCCTCGGGCCTGCAGATCAACGGGATCGCGCCCGGCTACATCCACACCGAGATGACGCAAAACCTCGTCGACGATGAGCAGTTCAACGCCTGGATCCTGGGCCGGACCCCCGCGCACCGCTGGGGGACCGTGCAGGACCTGGCCGGACCCGCCGTGTGGCTGGCCTCCGACGGGTCGGACTTCGTCAACGGCCAGACCATCTTCATCGACGGCGGAATGACGGTGGTGGTCTGATGTCCAGGAGCACAGCCCCGCCCGGGTCGGCTATGACGACTTCAGACCCGGCTATTTCAGCCCTGGCCGGGTCGGCCCTGCCCGTTTCGGGCCCGGCGGTGGTCGCCCACGCGGCGGGTGACCTGCGGATCGAGGACATTCCCCTGCCCGTGCCGGCGCCCGACGAAGCCGTCATCGACGTGGCCTACGGCGGCATCTGCGGCTCCGACCTGCACTACTGGCTGCACGGCGCCGCGGGCGAATCCATCCTGAAGGCCCCCATGGTCCTCGGCCACGAGATTTCCGGCACCGTGGTCCGCGCCGCGGCGGACGGCACGGGTCCTGCCGCAGGGACGCCGGTCGTAGTCCATCCGGCCACCCCCGGCCCGGGCGCGCCGCGGTATCCGGCGGACCGGCCCAACCTGTCACCGGGCTGTACGTACCTGGGCAGCGCCGCACGGTATCCGCACACCGACGGCGCGTTCAGCCGGTACGTGAACCTGCCGGCCCGGATGCTCCGGCCGCTGCCGGGGAACATCGGCCTGCGCACCGCGGCGCTGACCGAGCCCGCGGCCGTGGCCTGGCACGCCGTCTCCCGGGCCGGGGACGTGGCCGGAAAGACGGCGCTCGTGATCGGCAGCGGGCCCATCGGCGCCCTGGCGGTCGCCGTGCTCAAGCGGGCCGGCGCAGCCCGGATCGTCGCCGTCGACATGCACGCGCTGCCGCTGGAAATCGCGGCGGCAGTGGGAGCGGATGAGGTGCTCGCCGCTAGCGACGCCGGGGCGGTCGCCGACGTCGAGGCCGACGTCGTGATTGAATCCTCCGGCAACCATCACGGCCTGGCCTCGGCCATCCAGGGCGCAACCCGCGGCGGCACTGTGGTGATGGTGGGGCTGCTGCCTTCCGGTCCGCTGCCGGTCCTGATCTCCCTGGCCATCACGCGGGAACTCGAACTCAAAGGCTCATTCCGCTTCAACGACGAAATCGACGACGTCATAACGGCGCTCGCCGACGGCTCCCTGCAGATCGATCCGGTCATCACGCACGACTTTCCGGTCGATCAGGCCCTTGAAGCGTTCGAGGTCGCCAGGAACGCGGCCGTTTCCGGGAAAGTGCTCCTGAGCTTCGGTCAAGGAGAAGCCTCATGAACACAAATCATCCGCCCCTGGTAGTCATGGGCGTCTCCGGCTGCGGGAAATCAACCATCGGTTTCCTGCTCGGGGAGCGCCTGGGCATCCGGTTTTTCGACGGCGACGACTTCCATCCGCCAGCCAACAAGGCAAAGATGGCCAGTGGCACGCCGTTGGACGACGACGACCGGGCGCCGTGGCTCGCCCAAATCGGTGCTGCCCTGGCGACTCCGGCCAATGGAACCGGTTCCCGGATCATAGCCTGCTCGGCGCTCAAGCGCCGGTACCGTGACCTGCTGCGCGGCTTCGTGCCGGATCTGGTGTTTATCCACTTGTCCGGTGAGGCAACGACCATTTCCGGCAGGCTGGGCGGCCGGGCGCACGAGTACATGCCCAGCAGCCTGCTGGCCTCCCAGCTGGCGACGCTGGAACCCCTTGGCCCCGACGAGGCGCACATCGTTGCGGACATCCTCGATGATCCGGAGCGGCTGGTGGACGGCATAGTCCGGCAACTGGAAGTGCTCGCGGGCCGATCAACCGCGGTAGCAGCCGGGGCCTAAGGCACGGCCCGGGAGCCGCCGGCGCCGGCCTCCAGCAGCCCGCCGCCGGCCCAGCGCCTGAGCGCGAGCTTTTCGGCGTCGTCGAACTCCATGAGGGCGAGCCGGCACAGCTCTTCCACGTTCCTGGTCCACGCGGCGGCGATTTCTGCCGCTGACATCTCCTCTGCGAGGGAGCCGCCGGCGTACACCACGCCCTGGATCACGAAATTGACGGCCGAGCGGGACACCGGCTGTCCGGCCGCAACACAGTCGTCCCGGACAAGGCGGGACAGCTCGCTTCGATTGACCGGCTGCTCCCGGAGCCTGGCGGCCAGGGCCTCGAGCAGTTGACGGAACTGGGCCGCGGAGAGCGCGGGCACGTCAGTGACCCGGGCGACCCGTTCCGCGATGCCTGGCTCGATCTCACCTCCGGCGGGCAAATCGTCGTCGGAGAACCTCTTCGCATCCCAGACCCAGCCGCCCCGCGCAGCTGAGTATTCGACACCGTGGCCGATCTGGGCCACCCACGTCCCGAACTTGCCGCAGCCGCCCCAGTCCGTCTTCAGGGAGGGATCGGCCGCGAGTGCCCGGTGAGCCACCATGGCCCCGACCACCGGACCCGGGGCCGTCCGGACAAAGTCGCGGACCTCTTTGGCCGCGCCGGAAAGAGTCGTCGCCGTGGACTTCGCCTTCACTGCCCCTTCTGCCCGCGGCGTCTGGACAGATGCCACCGCGTGGATGGACTCGGCCGCGGTCCCGTTGAGGATTGCCACGAAGTCGTGGGACTCCACCACGCTGTCGGCCATCTCCCGGTATGCGAACGCCACGGCTCCGGCAGCGATGACGGTGGTCATCCGGTCCGCCGCCCGGAACCGCTGGACCAGCGAGGTGAAGTCCGCGTCCGCCGACGCTACGAAGAACTCCTCAATATGTGCCGCGCCGGACAGGGCATCCATTGCGTCCAGCACCAGGTTGATGTCGGTGCTGGACTTGCCCCGCTGGGTCAGGGAGGGGCAGTCGATCACGCGGAAGCCCGCGCGCGTCCAGTACGGCCGGTACTTGGAGTAGATCACCGGATTGAGATAGCAGTTGCGGATCAGGAAACGCCGGGACTCTTCGCCGGCGCCGCCGTCGGCCAGCGCCTCCGTCCAGTGCTTGGGGTCCTCGGCGAATCTCTTCGCGGCCGCCGGGTCCAACGCCATCAGGCCCGTATAGACGTTGTCGAAGTCCACGAACATCGCGGCACGGATGCCAGGCCGCCGGGACTGGGGGAGGGGATCGCTCATCGGCTCAGTGTGCCAGCAAGAGTGGGGACGTACCAGATGTGTCGTCCCCTTCCTTGCCTATTTGCCGTCGCGTTCCGGGCCTCCTCGCAGGCGCAGGAGTTCCGTCCGCCTGTCCGGGATCGGCCGGGTTCGGCCGGGAGCGCCGGAACAGCTTGCTACGGCCAGTCTTCGACTGTAAGCATCCGCGCCAAAACCCCGCATGACCTGCAGGGACGCATGTCCGGAGCCCATGGTCCACCGGACTAAGATGGATCCACGTTGTCGAAATACATCCCTGTAATGAGGGACTTTTCGTGGGGCGGCGCCTGCAAGCGCCGGACGGATTTGTCTGGGCCCGGGGCCCGGACCAATAGTGCCGCCGTCGGTCTCGATCGGCGGGTCCATGTGTGTGAATTGGAAGAGCAGGTTGGCCGATGGCGTCTGGTGCGGCAGCGAGAAACAACGTTCAGGTGCACGGGCCAGAAGACGGCCCTGTCCTGGTGTTTGCCCACGGGTTCGGCACCGACCAGGGCATGTGGGGCAAGGTTCTGCCCTGGTTCACGGACCGCTACCGGGTGGTCCTGCTGGACCACGTGGGCTCCGGCGGCTCCGACCAGTCCGCCTACGATTCGGCCACCTATTCCACCCTTGATGCCTACGTCGATGACCTGATGGAACTCTGCGGCGAACTCGACCTGCAGGACGTGACCCTGATCGGCCACAGCGTCGGGTCCATGATGGCCGTCAGTGCGGCCGCCCGGGACACAGGGCGCCGGTTCGGCCGGCTCGTGCTGGTCACGGCGTCGCCGAGCTACCTTGACCACCCCGAGGACGGCTACGTGGGTGGGTTCACCCGGCAGGACATTGACGACGTCTTCGAGTCCTTGGATGCCAACTATGTGGTCTGGGCCGAGTCGATGGCCCCGGTCTACATGAATACACCGCATGCTCCCGAACTGGAGCACGAGATCCAAGGCAGCTTCGGGCGGATCAGCCCCCGGGTTGCCCGTGACTTCGCCCGGGTGGCGTTCCTTTCCGATGTCCGGCACCTGCTCGGCAAGGTCACCATCCCGGTGTTGGTCCTGCAAAGCACCGACGACGTCGTCACGCCGGACCACGTGGGAACGCACCTGCACAACGCGCTCCCCAACAGCACCCTGGTCAGGCTTGCGGCCACAGGCCACTTCCCGCAAAGCAGCGCGCCGGAGGAAACCTCTGCCGCCATCCTCGAATTTTTGAAGCCGGCATGACCCGGACCAGCACCCCGGCCGTCGATTACGGGCAGCTCTTCCACCAGGCGCCCGCCGGCTACATCGTTGCCGGTACCGACGGGACCATCCTGGCCGCGAACGCCACCATGTGCGCCTGGACCGGAATCCCCGAAGGCGGCCTCGACGGCACCCGTCTCCTGGACCTCATGCCGGCCGGCGACAGGCTGATGTACCGGACGCACGCCGGGCCGAAGCTGGAACGCGACGGGCACCTCGCCGAACTCTCGATCGAGCTGTTGGGCCCGGACGGGCAGCGCCGGCCCGTCCTGCTCTCCGTCACCCGGACCGTGGACGGGACGGAACCGAGGGATTTGATGATCTTTTTCGCGGCCCCCGAGCGGCGGCGGTATGAGCGCGAGCTGGCCAGTGCGCACCGGCGACTCGAGGATGCCGAGGCGGACCGCGCCAAGCTCCTGCAGGAAGCCCACCACCGGGCGCTGCATGACCCACTGACAGGCCTGCCGAACCGGCGGCACCTGGAGGAAAACCTGCTGGCCGCCCTGGCCAGCGCCGGCGAACAGCGGAACCGCGTCGGCGTGCTCTTTTGCGACGTCAACAAGTTCAAACAGGTCAACGACACCCTGGGCCACGCGGCCGGCGACCAGGTCCTGGAACACGTGGCGCTGATGCTCTCCCAGGCCGTGCGCGGCGCGGACACCGTCACGCGCTACAGCGGGGACGAGTTCGTTGTCCTGATCCCCTGGCTGGAGCACCCGGCCGAGCTCGGGGCGGTTGCCGGGCGCGTCCGGAGCTGCCTGGCCGGCGCCGTCACCATCGCGGGGAGCGAGCTCCGGCTGGGCATGTCCGTTGGCCAGGCGGAAACGGCAGTCCCGGCGGACGCTGATCCGGCAGCGCACAAGGAACTGGCCACGGCCCTGCTGCTGGCCGCCGATCAGGACATGTACCGGGTCAAGACGGAAATGCGCGGGGCCGTGGCCGCCGGTTGAGCCGCCGGCTTTAACGCCAAACGACGACGGCGGGAGGTGGCTCCCGCCGTCGTCGTTTGGCCCTGCTGCCTGGAACCCGGGCTTTAGGCGCCGTGGTTCAGGCTGAGGGTGAAGGTGTTCGGGCCGCTGGCGTGGACCGCGATGTTGCTCTTGGCGGTGTTGTGGCGCTCGGAGAGCTCGTGGACCAGCGCGTCCAGCTCGTGGTGCATGGTGGAGCGGTCCCAGAGCTTGTGGGTTACAGAGTTGGCAGTTTCAAACGTCATTGTTCAGTGCTTCCATTTCTTGAATCCGGATGTCCGGCTGCCGCACCGATGCGGAGCCGCCGTAGGGGCCAAACCAGGAACGCCTGAGACCGCGGGCAGCTCTGCGAGCTCACCGGTTTGGCCTCATTGCGTCCACCAGGATGGGTGCCCGGCGTTTACTGCGGACGCGGAACGTCGCAAGAAATCGTCAGGCTGCACCGGCGGGAACGTCGCAGTCCCTGCCTTGCCTTTCCATAGTGCACAGCGCCGCGCGGGCGGCTCAAGCCAGATGGCGAAAATTGCGCGTGAGACTCATCACAGCCGCCCTGGCTTCCGCCGCATCGGCGGAGCGGGCATGTGCTTGCGGCTCAGCCCCCGGGCGGGGGCGGGGGTTACCGGCACCGGGCCGCCGGGTTCCGGTCCCGCGGCGGCAGCGGCCCGTCCGTAACGGGCGGCCAACGGCGCGGCGGTGAGGCCGTGGGCCAGGACGCTGAGCAGCACGGTGGCGGTAATGACGGCCACGGCCTGATCGGACACTGATCCGAGCGCTTCCAGCGCCAGCAGCCCGAACACGAGGGAAGCCAGGCCCCGCGGACCGAACCACCCCACGAACAGGACGGTTTTCCGGTCGAGGCCGGCGCCGATCGAGGCCAGCGCCACCGGCAGCATCCGCACCACCGTAAGGCTGAGCACGGCATAGACGATGGTCAGGGGGACGGAGCTCGCCAGCATAATCGGAACGGTGATGGCTCCGAAGGCCAGCCACACGAGCAGCGACACCAGGCCGCCCATCTGCTCGACGAAGACCAGCTCGGCCGGCGCCCGCTGACCGGCGCACGTTCCGAACGCCAGCCCGGCGCAGAACGCGGCGACGAAGCCGTTGCCGCCCACCGAGAGTGCGGCGCTGTAAGAGAGCAGGCTCAGGGCAAGGACCCCGATGCCGGCGAAGTCCTCGGCCCCGGTCCCGCGCCGGCGGGCCAGCTGCAGCAGCCACCCGCCCAGGGCGCCGGCCCCTGCGCCGGCCCCGGCACCGATGAGCAGTTCGACGGCGGCGCTGCCGGGACCGGCGGCGCTCTCCAGCCCTGCCGCGGCGGCCGCGCCGGCGATCGCCAGCATGACAACGGGGGTGGCGATGCCGTCATTGAGGCCACTCTCGACGGTGATCAGCTGGCGGATCCGCGACGGCACCGCCGGATTCGTCACCACGGGGATCCCGAGTGCGGCGTCGGTAGGGGCAAGTGCGGCGCCGACGAGGAGGGCCAGCCACAGCCCGAACTGGGGGAAAAACCAGGCGGCCAGAGCCCATCCGAACACAATCGTCAGGGGCAGGCCGACTCCCAGCAGCCGCACATAGCGGCCCACGTCCCGACGCAATTCCTGCAGCGGCAGGCGGGCAGCGTCGGTGAAGAGCACCCACACCAGGGTGACCTCGACAACCGGGGTGATCAGGGTGGGCGCCGAGGACGCATTGACCAGCCCGGACCAGGCCAGGGCCGCGCCGAGAGCGGTGAACACAATAGGGGCGGTCAAGTCCGCCTGCTGCAGCCTCACCGACACCAGCGCCCATGCGAACAGTGCGGCGGTGATGAGGACGACGACCGTCAGCTCCATAACGGACCTGTGCCCGCGTCCGTAGGCCCCGCGGTAGGGCGGCCCGGTGCCGGCAGCCGGATCGGTCCGTCCACAGGGATCACACTCCCTCCGCCGGTTGCACTAAACGTTCCCCTGCAGTTCAGTGAATCCGCGGGCCCGGCGCCGCGCCAGAGAACTAAGCCCTGTCCTTTGGGTCGAGGCGCCCACTGCCGCCCGCAGGCGGATCAGGTGTGCTGGCGGGCCGCCCGCGGGGCGGCGACCGAGCCGCGGCGGATCAGGGCGGCCGTGAATGTCGGTGCGGCCGCCGGTGCCTTGCGGCCTTCGATCTGCCGGACCAGGGCCGACGCGGCCGCCACGCCCATGTCATAGACAGGCTGGGCGATGACCGTGAGCGGGGGTGTGGTCAGGCGCGTCCAGGCGAAGTCGTCATACATGAGGAAGGAGACGTCATCCGGAATTGAGAGGCCGAGCTCGTGGATCGCTTCCACGACGCTGAGGCCGATCAGGCCGTCGGAGGCGATGATCGCCGTCGCCGGGTCAGGGCGCTGCACGAGTTCGCGGGTGATCTTCTTGATGGACTCGTCGTCGCCGGCGTTGAGGCGGATCAGATCGACGGGCAGGTCCAGTCCCGCCTCCTCGAACGCGCGTTTCATTCCGTCGCGCCGGTCCGAGATCTGGGACGAGTCCAATTGCATGCCGTCGTGGTAAGGCCCGGCTGTTTTCAGCGTGGAGATGAAGGCGATCCTCCGGTGGCCGGACTTGAGTAAGTAACTGGTGGATTCATGGGAGATGTCTTCCATGTCCACCGCCACGGTGTCGACGTCGAGCCCTGGCGCCTTGCGGTCCAAAAGCACCAGCGGACGGCCGGATTCGTGAACGCGCCGTAAATGTTGCGTTTCCAAGGAGGACGCGGGTGCCACGATCAGGCCGTCAACGCGCTTGTCGAGGAGCACCCTGACGGCGTCGATTTCCGCGTCGGTGTCCTCGTCCGTATTGATCAGGATGACATTGAATCCACTGCGCTTGGCGGTATCCGTAATGCCCCGTGTGGCCAGGCCGAAATGGGGGTTTTCGATGTCGCCGACCACCACCCCGATCGTGTGCGATTTCCCGGTGTTCATGCTGCGGGCGAGCTCGTTGGGCCGGTACTCCAGTTCTTCGGCGGCAGCCAGCACCCGCTCGCGCACGTCGTCGCTCACGGCCCCGTAGTTGCCTAAGGCGCGGGCGGCCTGGGCCTTGGAAACCTGGGCGGCTTTTGCGACGTCGGCGACAGTGACATCGCGGCGCCGGGAAGCATCACTATTCATTACGGCCTTTCGTAGCGGACCCTTGACGCCTGATGTGGCTTCGATTACATTTCTAGCAATCGATGTGAGTCCGGTCTCAATCTTAGGGACTGAGACCGGACTCAGCAAGGCTCCCATCGACAAAGTCCCACTTCAAGGGGCCCACTGCCCGCCAACCTCGCCCCTCACCCCCACGATTGGAAACGCTGTGAACACAGGAAACAAAATGCGCCCTGGGGCGCTCATCGCCGCTGCTGTTGCCGCGGTCCTGGCACTGTCCGGCTGCGGAGGCAGCTCGTCCGCCTCGTCTTCGCCGGCGGACAACCCCTACGGCCTGATCGAGGCCGGCACCATCCGCGTTGCCAGCCTCGGTGATTCGAAGCCGTATACCTTTGCCGATGCCCAGGGCAACTTCACCGGCTTCGACGTCGAGCTCTTCAAAGACGTCGCCCACCGCGCCGGAATCGACAAGGTCGTCTTCACCGGGCAGGATTTCTCCGGGCTGCTCGCCGCCGTCTCCAACGGCCAGTTCGACGCCGGCGTTGCGGCGATCGGCATCACTGACAAGCGCAAACAAACCGTCGACTTCTCCGACGGCTACCTGGCCGGCTACCTGACCGTCATCACCACGAAGACCTCGGGCATCACCAGCGCCGACGGTCTCGCCGGAAAGCGTCTCGGCGTCGTGCAGGGAACGCTGCAGGAGGCCTACGCCGTCAAGAACTTCACCTCCGCTAACCTTGTGCGCTTCCCGGACAACAACACCGCCATCTCCGCAGTGAACAGCGGATCCGTCGACGCGCACTTCCTGGATTACGAGGCAGCCAAGGCCTACGAGACGCAGTACGGACTGGTCAGCGCCGCGGACATCCCGTCCTTCGACGCTCCCGCCGGCTTCGCCGTGGCCAAGGGCAAGACCGCTTTCAAGGACGCCCTCAACAAGGGCCTGGCCGCAGCCATGGAAGACGGCACGTGGAAGAAGCTCTACCAGAAGTGGTTCCCGGGCTCCCCGATGCCCGAGCAGTACCTGCCCAAGGCCGAGCAGACGGCCAGCCCCACACCCAGCAGCAAGTAAGCGGCCCGGCAAGTAAACGGCCCGGCAGCTAATAGGCGCCGAAACTATCGGCACGTCCGGCACATAGCCCGGCTGCCACCTGACCGGGCGGGCCGCACCGCGCGGCCCGCCCGGGTTCCACAAGCTACCTACGTCTGAGAGCAACCATGGACTGGTTAAGCACCATCACCCGCACCTTCTTCGACTTCGGCGCAATGGCCGAAGTCCTGCCCCAACTTCTGGGAGTCGGTCTCCTCAATACCCTCATCATCTCCATTGCGGCAACGATCATCGGCGTTGGCCTCGGCATGGTCGTCGCCGTGATGGGGATATCTCCCTCCCGGTGGCTTCGGGTGCCGGCCCGGATCTACACGGACCTCTTCCGCGGACTCCCCGCCATCCTGACCATCCTGCTGATCGGCCAGGGCTTTGCCCGCTTCAGCCAATCGATCTTCGGCCCCTCGCCCTACCCCCTGGGGATCATCGCCCTGAGCCTGATCGCCAGCGCCTACATCGGTGAGATCTTCCGCGCCGGTATCCAGAGCGTGGACAAGGGCCAGGGTGAGGCCTGCCGCGCGCTGGGCATGAGCTACGCGAAGTCCATGGCCCTGGTGGTGGTTCCGCAAGGCGTCCGCCGGGTCCTGCCGGCGCTGGTGAACCAGTTCATCGCGATCGTCAAGGACTCCTCGCTGGTCTATTTCCTGGGCCTGCTGGTCACGGAACGCGAGCTCTTCCGCGTGGGCCAGGACGCCGCAGTGCTTTCCGGCAACCTTTCGCCCCTGGTCATGGCCGGCATCTTCTACCTGCTGATCACGGTTCCCCTGACCCATCTGGTCAATTACTTCGATAACCGCTTCCGCACCGGCCGACGCCGCCCCGCCGCACCCAGCAGCGGCCTCAAGGAAGTCAAAGAACTCGCCGCGGCTTCACCGCTGACCACCGGGAGCAACACATGAGCCTCGCCAGCAACACCGCAAGCAGCACCAGCAACACCAGCAACGCCAAAGAATCAGTCCCGGACATCGAGACGTTCCACGGCTCCAGCCTGGAACTGACGAACTTGACCATGGCCTATGGCGACGTCGAAGTGCTCCGCAACGTCAGCCTCAACGTCGCCCCGGGCACCACCACCTGCATTATCGGGCCCTCCGGCTCCGGCAAGTCCACCCTCCTGCGCGGCGTCAACCGGCTCCACGAACCCAAGAGTGGGGACGTGCTCCTGGCCGGCGAGAGCGCCCTGCAGGTCAAACCGGACCTCCTGCGCAGCCGCATCGGCATGGTGTTCCAGCACTTCAACCTCTTCCCGGACCACACCGCCCTCGAGAACGTGGCGCTGGCCCTCTGGAGCGTCAAGGGCATGCCCAAGGCCGAGGCCAGGGAACGCGCCCGGCGCCGCCTCGCCGAGGTCGGCCTCGCCGAGCGCGCCGACCACCGGCCACGCGACCTCTCCGGCGGACAGCAGCAGCGCGTTGCGATTGCCCGAGCCCTGGCCATGGAACCGGAAGTCATGCTCTTCGACGAGGCCACCAGCGCCCTGGACCCGGAGCTGGTCAAGGGCGTGCTGAACCTCATGGCAGGCCTGGGCCGCCGGGGCATGACCATGCTGGTGGTCACGCACGAGATGGGCTTTGCCCGCAAAGTCGCCGACCAGGTCGTCTTCATGGACGAAGGCGAGGTCGTCGAGTCCGGCACACCGGCCGACCTCTTCGACAACCCGCAAAGCGAACGCCTCCAGCGCTTCCTCTCGGAAGTGCTCTGATGGACACCCTGAAGGGAAGCACCGCGGCGGCACCCATCCGCACCGCCGTCGTCGGATTCGGCATCTCGGGCAAGGTCTTCCACGCACCGCTGATCGCGGCGGATGCGAACTATTCGCTGGACGTGATCGTCACGGCGGATCCGGACCGCGCCTCGGAGGCGGCACGGCTCTACCCGAATACCCGGATCGTCCCGACGCCGGAGGCCCTGTTTGCGCTGTCCGGTGACCTTGATCTGGTGGTCCTCGGCACGCCACCGCTGACCCACTTCGACCTCGCCGCGATGGCCATCGCCCATGGCCTCCACGTGGTGGTGGACAAGCCGTTCGTCACCACATCGGACCAGGGGCATGAGCTCATCTCCCGGGCGGCCGACGCCGGCGTGCAGCTCACGGTATTTCAGAACCGACGCTGGGACGCCGATTTCCTGACGCTGCAGAAGCTAATCGGGGAAGGGGCGCTGGGCGAGGTCCGCAGCTTCGAATCGCGCTTTGAATGGTGGCGGCCGGAGGGCTTCGGGAACTGGCGGGACACCGCCGCCGTGTCCGAGGGCGGCGGTATCCTCAACGACCTCGGTGCCCACCTGATCGACCAGGCCATCCAGCTCTTTGGCCCGGTAGCCGAAAGCTACGGGGAAACGGCGAACCACGGCCCGGACCCGGGCGGCGCCGACACGGAGGCCTTTGTGTCCCTGCTCCACGAATCCGGGGTCCGCTCACGGCTCTGGATGAACGGCATGGCAGCGCAGGTCGGCCCGCGCTTCCACGTCCTGGGCTCAGAATCCGGCTACACGAAGTGGGGCCTGGACGGCCAGGAACCGGCCCTCGCGGCCGGCATGACACCGTCGGATCCCGCCTATGGCATCGAACCCCAGATCCATTGGGGGGCCTTCGGTACCGATGGAGACCTGCGGCCAACCGCACCTGAACCCGGCGCCTATCCGCTGTTCTATGCACGGCTCGCGTCTGCCCTCCGGGGCGAGGGCCCACTTCCTGTCAACCCGCAGGAATCACTCGACGTCCTGAACGCCATCGAAAATGTCCGTGCCTCCGCATAGCCCGCACACCGCCTCCCAGTGCCCCTGACGGACACCCCAGACACCACTACTTAAGGAAAGGCAGACCCATGTCCTCCACGCCCTCAACCAAACGCATCGCCATCATCGGCGGCGGCATCCTCGGCGTCTCCACCGCCGTCCACCTGCTCCGCGACGGCGCCTCCGTCATCCTCCTGACCGAACACGGCCTGGCCAGCGAGGCCACCGGCCGCTCGCTCTCCTGGCTGAACTCCGCCGGAGAACGGTCCACGCCGTACCACCAGCTCCGGGTCGCCGGCGTGGACCGCTACCGCACACTCTTCGCCGCTGACCCCGGCCGGGACTGGCTGCAGTTCGGCGGCGGCCTCATGTGGAATCCCGCCGGCCAGGAAGCCGCGACGGAAGCCCGCCACGGCTACGAGAAATCGATTGGCTACGACTCGAAGCTCCTGGCGCCCGGACAGATTTCTTCAAGCACCCCCGGCATCGTTCCGGATGCCGTGCCGGAGAACGCCATCTTCAATCCCGGTGAGGGCTGGGTCAGCCTGCCGCATCTGGTGGACTTTCTGATGGAGGAATTCCACGCCCTGGGCGGTGAACTCGTACTCAGCGCCGGCAAGGTGTCCGTGACGGTCGACGGCGGCCGGGCCACCGGCGTCGAGACGGCCGCAGGCGAAACCTACGAGGCAGACGCTGTCCTCGTGGCGTGCGGTGCCGCAACTCCCGCCGTCGTCGCGCCCCTCGGCGTCGGGATCCCCAACGGATCCCCGGTCTCCATGCTGGTGCTGACCAAGCCCGTGGAGCACGAGCTGAAGGCCGTGCTGAACACCCCCAGGGCCGCCGTCCGGCCCAACCCCGGAAACACTCTCGCCCTTGACCACGACTGGTATGAAGGGCACATCGCCGAACACGCCGACGGCTCCTTCAGCATCCCCGATGATGTGGTTCAGGAACTCGCCGATGAGGCCTCCAAGCTCATCGCCGGCAACCCCGACCTCAAACCGGCCTCCTGGAAGATCGGCTACAAGCCCATCCCGGGCGACGGCGAACCGGTCCTCGGTGAACTCGGCCAGGTGCCCGGCTGCTTCGTGGCCTTCACCCACTCGGGGGCCACGCTCGGCCTCATCGCAGGTGAACTTCTCGCGGGCGAGATCATGACCGGCACGAAGCACCCGATGCTCGCCACCTTCCGGCCGGGACGCTTCTCCTAGCCAGGGCCGCGGCTGCCAGGGCAGGCGGGGACGGCGTGCACCGGCCCTGCCTGCCTAACCCCTGTCCCGCTCAGGTACCGGGCCCGGGCTACGGGCTGGGGGAGGGGCTGGGGCTGGGGGACCCTGTCCCGGGTTGCGTGGGTGACGGGGCGCCGGAGGCAGTCCCGGACCCGGGCGATGCGGGCATGTACGACTGGTATTCGGGCAGCGTGGAGTCGAGGACCGGAAGCTGCACCTCGGCCGACGTGCCTGTGGAGTCCTCGCTCACCCGGACCGTGACCAGGGACCCGGGGGATCCCGTGGTGGGGTCCAGCATCATGGCCGGAGGTTGGGCCAGCGACGTTTCACCGTTTGCCTTGACCGGAATCGATACCGTCGACCCGGAAGCGCCCGAAATGGTGACAACCGCGTCCGTTGCGGACGTGTTGAATACGGTACCCATGATCCGTCCGGGCTGGTCCGCTCCGTAGGAGAGGATGAGCATGTCCGCCAGCTTTATTGGACCGACCACGGTGTTGATCCCGTTGGTTGCCGGCGTGATCTTCGTGGTTTCCGCGGGATTGTCGGAGGAGCAGCCGGTTCCGGTCAGCAGCAGCACCCCCAGCGCGAGGGCGGCGATCGCAGATCTGATTCCTGCCAGCAGGGTGGTGGGTGCCACGGCCGGCTCCTCTCGGCAGAAGCTGTCCGGTCACCTCCGATTATCGTCCCGGGCGGCGGCAAAATCGACCCGCCGTCGCTCCCGGTGGCCGCCCAGCGGGCGGGGCCCGACGGCGGCGCCGAACTTTCCGGCTGATTTGCGGCTTGAAGTGCCCGTAATTTCCGCAAATGGGGGATTATGGAGTCATGCCGAAAATCCGCATCTCCGAAGCAGCACGTTTTCTCGGGGTCAGTGACGACACCGTCCGGCGCTGGACCGAGAACGGGATCCTGACCCCGGTGAAGGATGACTCCGGCCGGCTGGCCGTGGACGGCCTGGAACTTGCCCACCTCGCCCGCGACCAGGCCCAGCTTCCCGACGACCCCACCAAGGTGGGCCGCTCCGCCCGCAACCGGTTCGTCGGCCTGGTCACGGGCATCACCGCGGACAAAGTCATGGCACAGGTCGAGCTGCAGTGCGGGCCCTTCCGCGTCGTGTCCCTGATGAGCAGCGAAGCCGTCCGTGAACTTGGCCTGGAGCTCGGATCCGTGGCGACAGCGGTGGTCAAAGCCACCACCGTCATCATCGAAACGCCCCACGGAAAGAGCATCATATGAGGAACGCCAGCAAGCACGTCACCGCACTGCTGGTGGCCTGCGCCCTGGCCGCGGGCCTGGCCGGCTGCGCCGCCGGCACGTCCGGGGCAACCGGAAGCAGCTCCGCCGGGGCCGGGTCCAACTCCAGCGCCGGGGCCAGCGGATCCCCCAGGCTGTCCGGAGCGATCACCGTCTTCGCCGCGGCCTCGCTGAAATCGACCTTCGCCAAGCTGGCCAGCGACTTCGAGGCGAAGAACCCGGGCACCAAAATCACGCTGAACTTTGCCGGCTCCTCGGACCTGGTCACGCAGATCACCCAGGGCGCCCCGGCCGACGTCTTTGCCTCGGCCGACACCAGGAACATGGCCAAGCTGGCCGACGCGAAGCAGATCGACGGCGCCCCGGCCAACTTCGCCACGAACGTCCTGGAGATCGCGGTTCCGCCGTCCAACCCGGCGTCGATCAGCTCCTTCGCCGACCTCGCCAAACCGGGCGTGAAGGTGGTGGTCTGCGCACCGCAGGTTCCCTGCGGTGCCGCGACCGAGACCGTCGAAAAGGCCGCAGGCACCACCCTGGCGCCGGTCAGCGAGGAATCGTCCGTCACGGATGTCCTGGGCAAGGTCACCTCGGGTGAGGCCGACGCCGGTCTGGTCTATGTCACGGACGTCAAGACCGCCGGAGACAAGGTCAAAGGCATCCCCTTCGCCGAGTCGGACCAGGCCGTGAACACGTACCCGATCGCCACCGTCGGCACGAGCAAGAACAAGGAGCTCGCCCGGGCCTTCATCGCCGCGGTCACCGGCAGCGAGGGCAAGAAAGTCCTGAGCGACGCCGGATTCGGCACCCCGTAAACGGCATGCACAGACGCAGCGGCACCGGGTACACCGGCATCCCGGCATGGATTTACGCCATCGCGGCGGCAGGGGCACTCTTCGTCCTGCTGCCCCTGATGGCGATGGTGGCCAGGGTCAACTGGTCCCAGTTCATCCCGCTGGTCACCTCCGAATCCTCACTGACCGCCCTGGGCCTGAGCCTGCGCACCTCCGCGGCGAGCACGGCCGCCTGCATCGTCCTTGGTGTGCCGCTGGCGCTCATCCTGGCCCGGAGCCCCTTCCCGGGCCAGCGCCTGCTCCGGGCCTTCGTCCTGCTGCCACTGGTCCTGCCTCCTGTGGTGGGAGGCATCGCCCTGCTCTACACCTTCGGCCGCCAGGGACTCCTGGGCAAAAGCCTGGAGTTGGCCGGAATCCAGATCGCCTTCTCCACCTCCGCCGTCGTCCTCGCGCAGACGTACGTTGCGCTGCCGTTCCTGGTGGTCAGCCTCGAAGGCGCCCTGCGAACCGCCGGCAACAAGTACGAGGCGGTCGCCGCGACCCTCGGGGCCCGCCCGGGCACCGTGCTGCGCCGGGTCACCATCCCGCTGGTGCTGCCCGGGCTGGCCTCCGGTGCCGTCCTGTCCTTCGCCCGCAGCCTGGGCGAATTCGGCGCCACCCTGACCTTCGCCGGCAGCCTGCAGGGCGTCACCCGCACCCTGCCGCTGGAGATCTATTTGCAGCGCGAAACCGACGCCGACGCCGCCGTCGCACTCTCCCTCCTGCTGGTCGCCGTGGCGGTGGCCGTCGTCGGGCTCTCCTACCGGCGCCCGCGTCTTGGCGTGGCACCGGAAGGGGCGGTCCGGTGACCTTTCAGCTGGACGCAACCCTTGCCGCACGGCGCTTCGCGGTCTCCCTCAGCCTCGGGCCGGCCGAGACAATCGCCGTCCTCGGGCCCAACGGGGCCGGCAAATCGACGCTCCTCTCGATCATCTCCGGCCTGCTGCGCCCCGACGCCGGCAAGGCCACGATCGGCGAAAAGGTCCTCTTCGACCTGGGCGCGGACAAAAATATCTGGCGTGCCCCGCACACCCGGGGCACGGCGCTGCTGGCCCAGGAAGCCCTCCTGTTTCCACACCTCAGCGCACTGGACAACGTCGCGTTCGGGCCGCGCAGCGCCGGCGCCTCCAGCGCAGCGGCCCGCGACACGGCCATGCACTGGCTCACCGAAGTCGACGCCGGCTCCCTTGCCTCGCGGCGCCCGGGACAGCTCTCCGGCGGACAGGCCCAGCGTGTGGCCGTGGCCCGCGCCCTCGCCGCCGACCCCGACCTGCTGCTCCTCGACGAGCCCATGGCCGCGCTCGACATCCATGCCGCCCCACTGCTCCGCCGGCTCCTCAAACGCGTCCTCGCCGGCCGCCGCGCCATCATCATCACCCACGACATCCTCGACGCCCTCATGCTGGCCGACAGGGTGATCGTCCTCGAGGACGGCCGGATCACCGAACAAGGCCCCACCCGCGAAGTCCTCGAAAAACCGCGCAGCCGTTTCGCCGCCGGCCTGGCCGGACTGAACCTGGTGGCCGGCACCGTCAGCGACGCCGGCGTGACCACCGCCGAGGGCATGGTCGTCGCCGGCCACCGGGACGGCACCATTGAGCCCGGGCAGGACGGCGTCGCGGTCTTTCCGCCCTCCGCGGTATCGGTGTTCCTCAACGAAGAGCACGGCAGCCCGCGGAACTCATTCCAGGTGATCATCACGGACCTGGAGCCGCACGGTGATCAGATCCGGGTCCGTGCAGGACGGCTCTCCGCCGACATCACCCCGGCCGCGTCAGCCGACCTCGGTCTCACCCCCGGAATGAGCGTGTACTTCGTCATCAAGGCCGCCGCCATCGCGATCTACCCGGCCTAGGGAGCTTCCGGACGGTCCGATTGGCGGAGTAGTCTCGGTGCCGGGCGCTGCCGGCGCCGAGCGATTTTAGAGCCGGTTCTGAGAGAAGGGAAGGCCATGCCTGGACAGTATGTGGCGACCTCGACCATCACCATCGAGGCGCCCGCGAGCCGCGTATGGTCCGTGATCACCGATCCCGGCGCCGCCAGGGAGTTCATGTTCGGCACCGAACTCGTGACCGACTGGACGGTGGGCGGACCCATCCTGTGGCGGGGCACCTGGGACGGCAAGGAGTACGAGGACAGGGGCAGCATCCTGGAGTTTGAGCCCGGTCGGCGGCTGGTCGTCACGCACTTCAGCCCGCTGAGCGGCCAGGAGGATGCGGCCGAGAACTACCACACGCTCACCTGGACGCTCGAGGACCGGGCCGGCGCCACGCAACTGACGCTCGCCCAGGACAACAACGCCAGCGCCGAGGAAGCCGACCACTCCAAGGGCATGTGGGACAGGCTGGTAAAGAGCGTGAAGGCGATCGCCGAGCGGGAAGAGCCAGGGCGGGAAGGGCCAGGGCGGGAAGGGCCAGGGCGCGATTAGGCGGCACGGCAGCAGAGCGCCTACAGCAGGCTTGCCGCGATGTCCCTCCCGATCCTCTGCAGCAGGGCGGCGGAAAGTCCGGGGTCTTTGGAGGAGTCCTGGTCGGTGTACTCGGCCAGGGTGTAGACCCGGGTGAGCGCCATTTCGGACCACCGTTCCCGGGGGAGGAGGGAACGGCCGGCCACCGCGATGATCGGGCGGGTTCCGGACCTCCGGGCGACGGCGGCGGGAAGTTTGCCGGCAAGGGTCTGTTCGTCGATGCTGCCTTCGCCGGTGATGACGACGTCGCAGCTGTCCCTGCGGTTGTTGAAATCGAGCAGGTCCAGGAAGTAGTCGGCGCCCGAGACCTGCTTTGCGCCCAGCAGCAGGCAGGCAAAGCCGATCCCGCCGGCGCTTCCGGCACCCTCGCGCTGCGCAAGTGCGGCCGCATCCTCGAACCCGGCGTCCGTCATCTTGGCGACGAGGTGCTCCAGCCCGTGCTCGAGTGCCGCAATGTCCTGGGGTCCGGCGCCCTTTTGGGGTCCGAAGACCGCCGGCGCGCCGTCGGCCCCGAGCAGCGGATTGTGGACGTCGCTGGCCACCACGAGCTCCGTGCCGTTCAGTTCCGGGCACCTGGTCCGGCGGATGGTGTGGATCTGCGCCAGGGACTGTCCGCTGCCGTACAGCTGCCGGCCATCGGCATCGTGGAAGCTGTAGCCCAGGGCGGTGAGCATTCCCATGCCGCCGTCGGTGCTGGCACTTCCGCCCAGCGCCAGCACGATCCTGGCCGGGTTCAGGCTGAGGGCGAACAGGACCGCCTCCCCAAAGCCCCGGCTGGAGGACGCCAAGGGTTCCAGGTGGCCCTCCGGCAGGAGCGCCAGGCCGCAGGTGTTGGCGACCTCGACGACGGCGGTGGTGCCGTCGTACGCGATGCCGGCCCGGACGGGCTGGCCGGTGGGCCCGGCGACGGTGTAGCGGTGCCGGGTGAAGCCGGAGGCGACGGCGGCGTCCACACTGCCGTCACCGCCGTCGGCCAGCGGGAGCAGCTCGCAGTGGACCGCTCCGGGCCCGCCGGTGGAGCCGGCTCCGGCGCGGAGCCCTGCGGCCAGGGCGTCGGCCACCTCGCCGGCCGTGAGGCTGCCTTTGAACTTGTCCGGCGCAATGAGGGTCCGCACGGTTTTCGGGGCGGTGGTGGTGAACATCTCAGATGGTTTCCGAGTAGGCGGGACGGCGGTTGTCCTTGGACGTCGGCTCGTCCTCGGCGGGTTCCGTGTGCCCCGGGTCGCTGTCCATGGCCGTGTGGTGGCCGTGGTCGGTCAGGTCAGCAGCGATATCCGTGAACTCGTCCAGTGGTGTCGGATCCTCGCTGGGCAGGGGCTCAACAGCTTCGCCGTTGAAGACGCGGCGGACGCGGTCCGCGTCCAGGGTGTGGTCCCACCAGGCGATGAACAAGGTGGCGACGGCGTTGCCGGTGAAGTTCACCAGGGCCCGGCACTCGGACATGAACTTGTCGATGCCGAAGATGAGCATGATGCCGGCGGCCGGGATGGTGCCGAGCGTGGCCAGGGTGGCGGTCAGGGCGATGAAGCCGCCGCCGGCGACGCCTGCCGCGCCCTTGGAGGTGAGCAGCATGACCGCGATGAGGCCCAGTTGCTGGCCGATGGTCAGGTTGGTGTTGGTGGCCTGGGCGATGTAGACGGCGGCCAGGGACAGATAGATGGCGGCGCCGTCGAGGTTGAAGCTGTAGCCGGTGGGGACCACGAGCCCGACCGTTTCCTTCTTCACACCGGCGTGCTCGAGCTTGCGCATCAGGCCCGGGAGGGCCGGTTCGGCAGTGGAGGTGCCCAGGATGAGCAGGTATTCCTCCTTGAGGTGGCGGATCATCTTGAAGATGTTCAGCTTCAGGAAGGCCATGACGGATCCGAGGACCACGACGACGAACAGGATCGAGGTGGCGTAGAAGAGGGCTATCAGCCCGCCCATGCTGGAAAGGGAGGAGACGCCGTACTTGCCGACGGCGAAGGCCATCGCGCCGAACGCGCCCAGCGGGGCGGCCTTCATGATGAAGCCCAGGATTTTGAACATGACCCCGGTGAGGCGCTGGACGCCGTCGAGGACGGGCGCTCCGACCTTGCCCATGGCGTTCACGGCGATGCCGAAGATCACGGCGATGAAGATGATCTGGAGGATGTCGCCCTCCACGAAGGGCGCGACGATGCTGGTTGGGATGATGTGGGTCAGGAACTGCCACCATTCCTGGTGCGCACCGGCGTCGATGAGTTTGGCTGCGGAATCCGTCGTCTTGATCGCGCTGGCGTCTGCGTTGACGCCGTCGCCGAGGCGGAAGATGTTGATGGCGACCAGGCCGAAGAGCAGGGCAAAGATCGTGCCGATCTGGAAATACGTCAGGGCCTTCAGCCCGGTCATGCCGACCTTTTTCAGATCGGCGACGCTGGCGATGCCGCCGACGATGGTCAGGAACACGATCGGGCCGATCAGCATTCTCATGGCGTTGACGAAGGTGGTGCCGATCGGTTCCATGGCGATGCCGGCGACCGGGGCCAGCCAGCCCACCAGAATGCCGAGGACGATGCCGGTCAATACCCAGAAGTACAGCTGCCTGTACCAGCGTTTCTTGGGGGCCGGGATTTCCGTGCCCGCGGTGGTGATGTGTCCCATGATTCCTACCTCATTGTGGAATGTCTCTGGAGATGCTTTAAGTGTGGAGTTTGCACGGGGCGGGTGCCAGTTGGGCGCGGCCGCCCCGTGCGGTGGTGTAGCGTTCGACGGCGGCCGCGCGGCCGGCGTCGTCTGTTTCAGTGCCGTCGTCCGTCTTAGTGCGCCGCAGCGCTAGACGGTGGCCAGGGTGCGGGCGAGGGCCTCGATGATGGCGTCGGTGACGTCCGCGGTGGTGGCGTCGCCGCCGACGTCGCGGGTCAGGTGGCCGGTGCCGGTTGCCTCTTCGATGGCGGCCTCGATGCGGCGGGCTTCCTGGTGCAGACCGAAGTGGTCCAGCATCAGGGCTGCGCTGGCGATTGCGCCGATCGGGTTGCTGATGCCCTTGCCCGCGATGTCCGGGGCCGAGCCGTGGACCGGCTCGAACATGGACGGGAAGCGGCGCTCCGGGTTCAGGTTTGCGCTGGCCGCCAGGCCGAGGCTGCCGGCCAGGGCCGAGCCGAGGTCGGAGAGGATGTCGGCGTTCAGGTTGGAGGCGACGACGACGGAGAGGTCCTCGGGGTGCAGGATGAATTTGGCGCTCATCGCGTCGACCAGGACGCTCTCGGTGGCGACATCCGGGTAGTCCAGGGCAACACGCTGGAAGGTTTCGTCCCAGAGGACCATGCCGTACTGCTGGGCGTTGGACTTGGTGACCGACGAGACCTTCTTCACCGTGCGGGTCCGGGCGAGATCAAACGCGAAGCGCATGATGCGCTCGCAGCCCTTCTCGGTGAACAGCGCGGTTTGCAGGGCCACCTCGTTGCCGGGGCCACGGCCGCTGAGGTTGCGCCCGCCGAGGCCGGCGTACTCGCCTTCGCTGTTTTCGCGGACCACAATCCAGTCGAGCTCGGTGGTGTCGGCCTTGCGCAGCGGGGACTGGACGCCCGGGAGGAACTTCACCGGGCGGATGTTCGCCCACTGGTCAAAGTTCTGGGTGATCTTCAGGCGCAGGCCCCAGAGGCTGATGTGGTCCGGGACGTTTTCCCAGCCGACGGCGCCGAAGTAGATGGCGTCGAAGTCCTTGAGGGTGTCCAGTCCGTTGGGGTCCATCATCTGGCCGGTCTTGGCGTAGTACTCGCAGCCCCACGGGAACTCGGTCCATTCGAAGGCGAACTTGCCGCCGGAATTCTGCGCCAGGGCGTCCAGGACCCGGCGTCCGGCGGAGACGACCTCCTTGCCGACCCCGTCGGCGGGGATTGAAGCGATGCTGAATTTCTGGGTGGCGCTCATGTGCCTACCTCCTCGTCGAGTGTGTTAGCAGCGTCACACTGCCTTCCTCTTCAAGTAGACGGGCCGGCGCCACCTGCCGTCCAAGACCAAGATCCGATCCGCTAGATAGGTTCAGCCTATTGATGAGGCGCCGGGGGGAGGCGTGTCTGTCTTTCCTGGCGGTGGCGGGGCCGCGTGCAGCCGCGCCACCGCCAGGAAGGACCGGGCTGCGGGGGTCAGGTCGTCCCTCCGGCTGAGAACGGCGACATCCAGGTAGGATACGGGTTCGATCAGCAGCGTCCGCAGCCCTGATTTGTGCGCCAGGGGCGCCCACGACGACGGCATCACGGCGTGGCCGACCCCGGCCAGGACCAACGGCAGGATCGAGGTCCGGTGGGCGACCTCGACGACGATTTCGGCGTCGATCCCCCGTGCCAGGGCGTCGTCCACAAGCCACCGCATCAGCGAACCGCGCTGGCTCGCGACCAGACGGTGGCCGGCCAGTTCCTCGCGTTGGATGGTTGTTGCGGCGCCGAACGTATCGGACTGGGGATTGACGAGAAGGATCAGCGGCTGGCGATCGAGCTCCAGCACCTCAACGCCGGGAACCCTGATGGGCGTGGGGGAGCCTGCCAGCCCGATCTCCGTGCTGCCGCTTCGGACAGACTCGATGACGTCCTCCGGAGTGAAGGCGGCGCTGACATTGAGCCTGACCAGGGGATGCGCCCGGGTGAAGGCGGCGATCATCGATGACAGCGGCTCGATTCCGGGCGAGGGCATCGTGACGATGTCCAGCCGTCCGCTGCGCAGCCCCCGCACCGACTGCACCGCAGACTGCGCCGCATCGAGGTTGCGCATCACGAGCCGGGCCGGCCCGATCAGCTCCTTGCCCGCCTCCGTGAGCACCGCCCGCCGCCCGATCCGGTGGAACAGCGGCACGCCCAGCTCCTTCTCGAGGGCGGCGATCGTCTGCGAGAGGGATGGCTGGGCGATGAGGAGGTGCTCCGCCGCCCGGCTGAACCCGTCGTGGTCAACAACAGCCAGAAAATACTTCAGCTTTCGGGTGTCCACGCTGGCTCCTTCACCGGTTGGGGCGCTTGGCGGTTGCCGTGCGTCCGCCTGATCGATGAGTCCGAGCCTATTTCCTGCCGACGATCCGGACGGGCATTTGTTCCACATCCGAGGCAAAGAACACGATCGCCGCCCGCCGCCCGCCGCCGGCCGTCGTCGTCGCCCGCCGCCCGCCGCCCACCGGATCACGCAACCCGGCGCTACGGCAGCCTGGACGGGCGCAGCAGCGTGGGGACGCCGGCCTGTCCGGGGTCCAGCGGCACCGGGCTGACCAGCACGGCCGGGCCGCGGCTCAGGAAGCCGGTCGAAAGCGGCTGGCAGCGCACGCCTCCCCGGCCGCGCATGGCGGCGTGCGCGCCCGGGGCAAGCATCCGGTCCATCCAGGCACAGGGGTGGGCTGACCGTCCGGCCCGGATCCGGACCACGTCCCCCCTCGATTCGAGCACAAACTCTTCGCCGAGCAGGGGAGCGAGGTGGGCGCCCCGGAGGACCACATTCCGCCGGGTCAGCAGCGGGTCAAAGGGCCCGGCTCCCAGCTCCTCGGCCATCGCCTCGAGGGCCTCGATCGAGAGGAGGGTGACGGCGGCGTCCATATGCGCAGCCTTGCCGAAGAACCGGTCGCCGACGATGCCCTTGCCGGCCACCAGTTCGACTTGTTCCGCGTCCGTCGTGGGGACCTGCGCCGCACCATCGCGGGCGCGGCCGAAGTAGGCGTGCGCCGGCGAGACGAGGAGGTGCAGGATCTCGACGTCGTATTTGTAGCTTGCCGTCATGACCTAAAACTATCCTCCCGTCGTGGCGTTGGGGCGCGTCGACGGTCCCGGGTGCGGCGGCCGCGCGCATGCGTGCCGGCTGTGGCGCGCGAAGTCGCCGGAAACCCTCGGGGTCGCCGGAACCTTGCGGCGACCCCGCAGGCTTCCGGCGAACCCGGCGGGGCCTTACGCCGAGTGCCGCGGCCGCCATGCCGGTTCAGGGTACGAGCACGATCTTCCCTTTCGCCGCGGTGCTTTCCAGCAGCTCATGGGCGCGACGAACGTCGGAAATTGGCAGGCGCTCGGCCACCACCGGGTGAATCTGGCCGCGGCGAAGCATCTCGAGCAGCGCGAAGAAGTCTGCCCTGAACCAGTCCTGGTGATGGATGCGCAACTTCTGGATACGGTAGGACAGCACTTTTCGGTGGGGTGACAGCCAGCCCCAGAGGGCGACGCTCCCCGTTGCCGCGAACCAGGCGATCACCCCGGGCCAGTTCTTGCGCCCCTGCGCGATCGTGGCGTAGCGGCCAAACACAACGAGCCGACCGCCGGGCCGCAGCGCGCGGAAGGAGCGCAGCGACAACGGCCCACCGATCCCGTCAAGGGCAATGTCTACGCCGTCGCCGGTGAGTCTGCGCACTCGGGCCAGGAAATCCTCGTTCTGATAGTCGATCGCCACCGCGCCCAGCCGCTCCACTGCGGCCCGGTCCGCGCCGGCGGCGGTCCCGTAGAGGCGGAGGCGGGCCAGTGCTCCGAGCTCGAGGATAGCGGTGCCCACCCTGCCTGCCGCGCCGTGAACCAGAACGCTCTCGCCGGGCTTCGCCTGGGCCGTCCGGTGCAGCAGCTGGTAAGCGGTCATATAGGGAAAGACGAGGCTCACGACCTCGGCCGGGTCGAGGTCCCCAGGCACCTCCACCGCGTATGCCTCCGGCACACAGACGAGCTCGGCGTTGGCGCCCCACACCGTCAGCGCGCCGATCCGGTCTCCGACCCGTACCCGCGAGCAACCGGGCCCGACCTCATCAACGATGCCGACGAGCTCGTAGCCGGGCGTGAAGGGCGGCTTCGGCCCGCCGAGGTAGGTGCCGGCGCGCAACTGTGCGTCGGTGAAAGAGACCCCCGAAGCCAGGACCCTGACGCGGACTTCGCCCGGGCCGGGCCGTGGATCCTCGACCTCCACCACCTGCAGGACCTCGGGGCCGCCGAAGCGGTCGATCACCACACGCTTCATGGGCTCACTCTACGCTCGGCACCCGGTCCGCACACCGGCCTCTTGCTGCCCGGCGCCGGGGGGCGCGCGGGGCCGTTTCGTGACCTATTGACACCCCCGAACCGCCGGACTATTCTACAACCAAATGGTTGTAGATCAGTTCCGAACCCAGCTCAACGACGAAGACCTCGACCGCCTCTTCCAGGCGTTCGCCGACACGACCCGCCGGGATATCGTGCGCCGGGTGACAGTGGGCGAGTACTCGGTCTCCGGGCTCGCTGCCCTCTACGCCATGAGTTTCGCGGCCGTCCAGAAGCATGTGGCGGTGTTGGAACGCGCTTCCCTTGTCTCCAAGGAAAAGCGGGGAAGGGAGCAGATAGTGCGGGCCAACCACGATGGGCTGCAGCGGGCCCGCCGGCTGCTCGACGAGTACGAGGTCATCTGGCGGCAGCGGGCGGAGCGGATCGCAGACCTGCTCGCCGAAACGGCCGCCCCCGAACCAGGCAACACAAACCAGCAAGGCAACACGCAAGGCAGGAACCAGCAAGCTGAAGGTTAGGAAAGGTTCGTCATGACGGTTATCAGTTCAGTCAAGAATCTCGAGGCGCTGAGCCTCACCGTGGTCGCCGAGTTCGACGCCGGCGTGGAGCGAGTCTGGCAAATCTGGGAAGACCCGCGCCAGCTCGAGCGCTGGTGGGGCCCGCCCACCTGGCCGGCCACCTTCGAGAAGCACGAGTTCGTCCCGGGCGGCGAGGCCAGCTACTACATGACGGGACCCGATGGGGAGAAGGCCCGCGGCTGGTGGCGGTTCGTGACCATCAACGCCCCGCACCGCCTGGAGTTCGATGACGGCTTCGCGGACGACAACGGCGACCCCGTGGCCGACATGGGCACCATTCACGGTGTTGTGACGCTGGAGCCAATCGGCGGCCGCACCCGAATGACCATCCTGTCCACCTTCGAGGCCGAGGAGCAGATGGAGCAGATCGTCGCCATGGGCATGGAAGAAGGCATGAAGGGGGCACTCGGCCAGGTCGACGCGATCCTCGCCGAGTCCGTCAACGCCTGAGATGCAACGCAAGACGACGGCGGCGGGAATCTGCCGCCGTCGTCCTTTGGCCCTATTCAGCCCGCCGCGTGCGGCGTTAGGATGCCATGTGACTTTCACCCACGGTTACGCGGCCAACGGCGACCTCCGGATGTACTACGAGGTCCATGGTCACCCGCGGGTCGGCGAGCCCCCGCTGTTGCTGATTCCCGGCGGAGGCTCGAGCATCGAGACCAACTTCGCCGGCCTCATCCCCGCGCTGCTGGCCGAGAGCCTGCAGGTGATCGCCGTCGAGGAGGAAGGCCACGGCCGGACCGCGGCTACCGGCCGGCCGCTCACCGCCGAAAACTCAGCCGGGGACGTCAAAGCCGTGCTCGATGAGCTCAACGTGGACTCCGTGGATGTGCTCGGGTTCAGCGCCGGGGGCCACACGGCGCTTGCGCTGGCCATGAGTCATCCGTCCATGGTGCGTTGCCTGATTGCCGCCTCCACCTTTGTCAGCCGCGATGCTGTGGGCGACGAGTTCTGGGAAGGGATGGAGAAGGCAACCCTCGATGAGATGCCGGAGGCGTACCGGGACGCCGACCGCCGGATCAATCCGGAGCCCGGACACCTCGAGCGGATGTTCGAACTGGACCGCCAGCGGATCCTGACCTTCCCCGGCTGGCCGGACGAGGACCTGCGCCGCATCACGGCCCGCACCCTGGTGCTGAGCGCCGACCGCGACGTCGTCAGCGCTGAACATGCCGTGCGGATGTCACGGGTCATTCCCGGGGCGCGCCTGATGATCGTGCCCGGCAGCCACGGCGACTACCTCGGCGAGCTGGCCGCCAGCGGGGGCGACCTGCGGGCCATGCGGACGACTCTCCCGTACCTTCTGCGGTTCCTGGAGGAATAGGGGGCGGTCAGGACCTTGCCGGCGCGGAGGTCTCTTTCGGCGCGGAGGTCCAGTGCTGCCGGTGCAGCCGCTCGAAGCCGTCCAGGAGCAGATCGAGGGCGAACTCGAATTCGAACTGGTCATCGCACCCCTGTCCCACCACGGAGTCCTGGTGCGCGGAGGCGGTGGCGACCTTCAGGATGTTCGGATACCGCTCAGCCATCTCCTGGAACATGGCCGCCTGGGCCTCCGGCGGCAGGGCGGCCAGTCCCGCGCCGTTCCCGCCGGCGGAGTCGTCGAACAGTTCCTGGGTGAACCCCCACATGCGGCTGCCGAGGGCGTGCATGACGTGATGGGTCAGGTCCACGGAAAAGCCTCCGGCCAGGAACATGCCGATGAACGAGTCCATGTAGCCAAGGACCGCGGGCGTTTTGTTCGTGCGCGATTCCAGCACTTGCCGGGCCCACGGATGCCGCAGCAGCGCCCCCCGCGCCGAGAGCACCCTCAGGCGAACGGCGTCCTTCCAGCCGGCGTCGCGGACGGGAGGATCGATCTCGCTGGCAAGGGCGTCCACCATGCCGTCGAGGAGTTCCTCCTTGTTGGCCACGTGCTTGTAGAGCGCCATCGGCACGACGCCGAGTTCCTGCGCCAGCCGGCGCATGCTCAGCGCCTCGATCCCCACCTGATCGGCCAGCTCGACGGCGGCAGCCAGGACGCGGTCCCGGCTCAACGGGATCCGGCGCGTTCGCTCCGCTTGCTGGGTCATCCGGCCACCTTTCCCTAACGGTTCCCTATTGACAAGTGTACGCCGTACACCTAGCGTGGCCGCATCAGGTGTACGCCGTACACCCCGGCCCATGTGCCACCGCCGCCAGCCATCCCAGCCAAGGACCACGCCGTGACAACACACGCCAGCAGCGCCCCCGTCCCCCGTGTTCGCCGCCGCCCCCAGTGGCCGGTGCCTGCAGGATTGATCCTTCTCAGCCTCATCCCGGTGATCGCGGGCGCGGCGCGGCTGACGGAACTGACCGGCGGTGCCGCCATCACCGCCCAGAACGCCCGGTTCTTCGCCTGGCCCGTGCCCGTGGTGACGCACATCCTCAGTGTCACCACCTACAGCCTGCTCGGGGCGTTCCAGTTCCTCCCCTCGCTGCGGGGCCGCCGCGGCTGGCACCGCATCGCCGGCCGCATCCTCGCGCCCGCGGGCCTGCTGGCCGCCCTGTCCGGCCTGTGGATGGCCGTCTTCTATCCGCTGCCGCCCGGGGACGGCCCGGCGCTGTTGGTGCTGCGGCTGGTCTTCGGCTCGGCCATGGCGGCGAGCATTGTCCTGGGAGTCGTGGCGGTTGTGCGCCGGGACTTTATACGGCATGGCGCGTGGATGACCCGTGGCTACGCGATCGGCGTCGCCGCGGGAACGCAGGCGCTGACGGGGCTGCCGTGGATCCTGCTGGTGGGCCCGCCCGACGAGCCGACCCGGGCGGTGCTCCTGGGGGCCGCCTGGGTGATCAACGTTGCGGTGGCCGAGTACGTCATCCACCGGCGCGCCCGGCGCACGAGGCGGACCGTGCGGGTGCCCGCCGCCGTCCCGGTCCCCGCCGCCGTCGTCGAAGTCGCCGGAAGCGTGCCGGATCGCCGTACTTTTTCGGCGAAGCGGACAGCTTCCGGCGAGGTGGAGTCCGGGCGGCTAGACTCACGCGCATGACGATTGTGGACGATCAGGGCCGCCCGGAGCCTCCCCTTGCCGCCGACGAAACCGCGACCCTCCTGGGATTCCTGGACTACCAGCGGGCCACGCTGGCCTGGAAATGCGCCGGTCTGGACGCGGCCGGCTTCGTGGCCACCACCGCCGCCTCATCTATGACCCTGGGCGGGCTCCTGAAGCACATGGCCTATGTGGAGAGCGAATGGTTCTCCCGGTCCCTGCACGCCCGGGACCGCGAGGCCCCGTTCGCCGCCGTGAATTGGAAGGCCGACCCGGACTGGGAGTGGCATTCCGCCGCCGGGGACACCCCGGACCAGCTGCGCACGCTGTGGCAGGACGCCGTGGACCGGTCCCGGGCCAGCGTCGCGGAGGCCCTGGCCACCGGTGGCCTGGACCAATTGGCCCGGCGCCCTTGGCCGGACGGTTCGGCACCGAGCCTGCGCTGGATCCTGTGCCACATGATCGAGGAGTATGCCCGGCACAACGGCCACGCCGACCTCCTCCGCGAGGCCGTGGACGGCGAAACAGGAGAGTAGCCTCGTGGCGGGTTGACGCTTCCACCCGTTGCGCTAACAGTGCTGGCGGTTATCAACGCCGAATGACGACCAGGTCTGATAGCGCAACGAGGGTAGGCAGGGTGGATTAGTAGGCCTTGACCCGCTGTTCGACGACGAGGTGGACTAGGGCGAACACGCGGTCCTGGTCGATGGCGGCCAACGCAGCCTCGAGGGCGGCCGGCACGTCCCTGTCCTCGGTGACCGTGATGCCGAAACCGCCGAACGCCCGGGCCATCATGCCGAAGTCGGGGTTCTTCAGCTGCGTCCCCGACACCCGGGACGGGTAGTGGCGTTCCTGGTGGGTGCGGATGGTGCCGTACTCCTGGTTGTCCATCACGATGATCAGCGGCGTGGCTCCGTACTGGGCGGCCGTGGCGAGCTCCTGGCCATTCATCAGGAATTCCCCGTCGCCGGCGATGGTGACCACCCGGCGCTCGGGGCTGGCCAGTGAGGCGGCGATCGCCGAGGGCACCGAGTAGCCCATGGAACCGTTCCGGGCGCTGATCATCGAGGCGTACCGCCGGGTGGGGAAGTAGCGGTGCGCCCAGTTGGTGTGCTCGCCCGCCCCGAATGTCACAAGGGCATCCTGCGGCAGCAGCGGGACGAGGTTCGCCATCAGGGTGTCCATCTTCGCGGGCCCCTCGCCGGGGGTCGACGGCGGCAGGCTGGCGAAGGAGCGCTGCTCGGCGCGCATCCGGGCCGTCCACGCCTTCCACTCCTGACTGACGGGCAGGTCGATGTTGACCAGATCCCGGACGAAGGCGTCCGGCTTGGCCAGGATCTGGCGGGAGACCGGACCGGAGCGGCCGCGTAACGAGGGATCGATGGTGACGAGGAAGTTGTTCTTGTTCCAGTCCTGCCGGCAGACAAAGCCGTCAGTGATCACGTCCCCGGGGACCGTCCCGACAAAGACGAGCAGGTCGGTTTCCTCCAGGAGGTCGTAGGTGGGGCGGGGCCGGCCGTAGCCGATCGGCCCCACATAGCTGGGGGAGTCGAAGGAGACGGTTCCCTGCGTGCGCCACTCCGCCGCGGCCGGGATGTGGTGCTTTTCGAGCCAGCCGGTCAGCTCCGAGGCCGATTCCTGGGTCCAGTCGTTGCCGCCGGTGACAAAGAGCGGCTTTTTGGACTGGGCCAGGGCCTCGGCCAGGGCGCCGGCATCGGTGCTGCTCATGCCGCCCGCGGCCAGCGGGATGGCCGGGTGCAGGGCCGGATCAATGGGGACCCGGATGATGTCCTCCGGCAGTCCCACCACCACGGGGCCGGGACGGCCGCTCATGGCCGCGAACATTGCCTCCGCGACGATTTCGGAGGCCCGCTCGGGGTGGTCGAGGACCATCACGCGCTTGGCACCCGTGTCGAACCACGCCTTGATGTCGAACTCCTGGAACGCCTCGCGGTCCCGGTGGGCGAACGGAATCAGTCCGACGAAGAGCAGCATCGGGGTGGAGTCCTGCCACGCGGTGTGCAGGCCCACGTGGGCGTTCGCCGCCCCGGGGCCGCGGGTGACCATGGCGACGCCGGGGCGCTGGTTCATCTTGCCGTCGGCCTCGGCCATGTAGGCGGCGCCGCCCTCATGGCGGCAGACCACGGTCTCGATCTCAGAGTCGTGCAGCCCGTCGAGCACGTCCAGGAAGCTTTCCCCCGGGACAACAAAGGTGCGTTCGACCCCGTGCGCCACGAGCGAATCAACAATTACGTGGCCGGCGGACTTGAGCGTCTTGCCCGGGTGGAGGAGGTCGCCGTCGGAGGGCTTCGTGTCAGTTACGGTCATGGTTGCTGTGGACTCCGTTGTCATCACTACTGGTTTTCTGGCTTGTTGGGATGGGGCAGTTCCGCCGGGCACGGCGGGAGGGTGGCGGATTGCTAGTCGGTTTCCGGTCCGCTGCAGAAGAAGCAGCCGTCCTCGCAACTGTCGTTCGACGCCGACGGCGGGGTGCTGCTGGTTGGGCTCGGTGGCGCCGGTGGGTTTCGTTGGGTCATGGGGCTTCCAGTTCCTTGGGGACGGCGGGATTTGGGGTTCTGAGGGAGCCGGCCCACTCCTGCACGTGCAGCAGCGCGACCAGTGAGTGGCGGGGATTGCCCAAGTCCAGGCCGGTGATCCGACCGATCTTGCCAACCCGGTAGTAGACGGTGTTCTTATGCAGCTGCATGCGCTTCGCGCACTCGGCCACGTCCAGGGACGCGTCGAAGAATGCACGCAGGGTTTCGGCCAGTTCCGCATCATCGCGAAGGAGAGCCCAGAGGTTGCGGTGCCGGAACGCCGCCGTCGTAAAGTTCCCCACGGCGTCGTGGAACAGGATCTCTGCCTCGAAGTCGTCCACCGTGGCCACCGGGGCTTCGCCGGACCGGCGCATACACCCCAGCAGCGCTTCGGATATTCCGGTCACTGAATGGATGGAGAGCAGATCGGGGACGGTGGGGCCGACGGCGGCAAAGGGGCTGATGCCGAGGTGCTTGTTGGCATCTTTTACGATTGCCTCGGCCAGGCTCCGCAACCCAGCCCCGGCGTTGGCGGATTGGAGTCCGGGAAGGATCACGGCGGTGTCGCCGTGAAACTGCCCTACGATGGCCGACGGTTTGTAGGCGGCCGCATGGATGGAAGCGAGGTTGGCCAGCTCGCCGTGTTTGAGCGCGGCGTCGTCCTCCTGGGCTTCGGACGCGGACAGGCCAAGCAGGATCAGGGCCGCAGGACGGTCCGCGGGGATTTTTTCGCTGTGCGCGCTCGCCGCAGCCTCCGCGGGACCCGAAAGAAGGCGCACGATCCGGTCCTCGCGCATGTGCACGGACTGCTGGTTGCGGTACCGGATCAGCTCGGCGGAGGCCCGCGCGGCCGAGCCGGTGAGGACGTAGTCGACGTCGTCGCCGAAGCCGGCCCCGGTTTCCTGGAGCCAGATGTAGCCCATGATGCGGTCACCGGCGAACAGGGTGATGGCGACGCGCTCCCGCAGGCCGTCCTGGGGCCGGGCGGGAACCCGGACCGGCAGGCGCGTCCGGTGCAGCTCGCGGTAGGCGCCGAGGTCCTTGAGCAGGAGCTCGTATTTGCGCGGGCCGCGCCGCGCCAGGATCGAGGCCTTGCGCAGCTCGTCAATGGCATTGGTGACCGTGGAGTAGGCCAGGACCTTGTTGGCGGCGTCCTCGATCACCACGTGGCTGGAGGTCAGGCGGGCCGTGGTCTGGGCGATGGCGAAGAGGTCTTCTTCGAGCAGGGTCAGCACTTCGCGCTGGTAGCTGCGCGGCTGGATCCGGTCCTTGGCGATGGACAGCAGACGGTCCCAGTCTGCCGCCGGGTCCACCAGCAGCAGGCCGGTCCCGGCGGCGCGCAGCAGCTCTTCGGCTTCCGCCAGTTCATCGGGGCTGCCCTTGACGGCCAGGACCAGGGGAGGGTTCTTCAGGAGGCGCCGCACTGCCGGCAACGCGGAGCGTCCGCGAACGCCGATCAGCAGGACGAACGCAGTCCCGCCGTCGGCAGTCTCGTCGTCGGCGTCAACGATCACAAATCGCTCGATCGCCGCATCCGTGCGGGAAGGCCGGAGCATGAGGCTGGCGAAACCCAGCGGGAGATCCGCGAGGATGTCGTCCACCGTAGCTGCGGCCATGGGCTTCCTTCTGACATTGGCACCCTTCCCGGACGGCTTTGTCCGGACACCTCAGCCTATCCAGCTGCCGTCTTCGAAAGTATGGAAAAGCTCCTAAATTACGTGGCCCGTTTTAGGTCTGCGGACCAAGGCGAGGTCAGCAGGCCCACGGCGCCCCATCGATTGCTCCGTAAGTGCCGTAATCACTCCTCTAAAGGGCATCTACGGAGCAATCGACGGGGTTGGAGGACGGGAAAGGGACCGGTCATCATGGAGTGTTGGTGCGTCATTGCGGAACCCGACGTCCGCCGCACCGGCCGCCACTGGCGCTGACGCACACAGGAGAGCACATGGACACGGCCCCGGATCTGATCGACTTCACCGCAGGCGGCCCGCAGTCCGGCGACCTGGACGTGGCCTGGATCCACGGATCGGAGTCCGCGAAACACAACACAGACCCGGATATCCAGGTCCACGCCTACGACGAGCACACGTTTATCCTGCGCCAGAACATGGCGGTCAATTACGAGGCGCCGTTCATGTTCCTGCTGTTTGGCAACGCCCGGGCCGTCCTCATCGATACCGGCGCGACAGCATCCGCGGACTTCTTCCCGCTGCGCCGCGTTGTCGACGGCCTTGTGGACGCCTGGCTTGCCGCCCATCCCCGCGACGGCTACGGGCTCCTGGTCCTGCATACCCACCCGCATGGCGACCATGTCGCGGGCGATGCCCAGTTCGCCGGCCGTCCCGGCACCGTTGTGGTGGACGCGGCCCAGGAGAGTGCCTGGGGATTCTTCGGACGTTTCTGGCGACGGCGGTGACTCGGACGACGGCGACGGCGGTGACCCGGACGACGGCGACGGCGGAATTCGGCCAGCACACGTGGACCTCGGCGGCCGCGTCCTGGCATGCTGGCCCAGCCCGGGGCACCACCACGCGGCCGTCACGTTCTACGATCCCCACACGGGGTTCCTGCTCACCGGAGACACGGTCTATCCCGGCCGGCTGTACATCCAGGACTGGCCCGCGTTTGTCCGCACCATCGACCGGCTGATCGGGTTCTGCGACACCCACCCCGTCACCCATGTCCTTGGCTGCCACATCGAGATGTCGCGGCAGCCCGGCGTCGACTATCCGATCTTCACCACCTACCAGCCCGACGAACCACCGCTGCAGATGACCGTCGGGCAGCTCCGGCAGATCCGCCGGGCCATCGACGAGGTGGGCGGACGCCCCGGCCGGCATGTGTTTCCCGACTTCGTCCTCTGCCTCGACGAGGATTGAGGCCGCGGCAGCCCGGACCGCCGATTCGGTTCCCCGGCCGACGCGAGTGGGCAGTTCGCGGCAGTGTTTGTGGGGGACACTGCCGCGAAATGCCTACTCGGCGCACAACTCCGGGGTGGCGGCTCCTAGAGAGCGCCTTGACCCGGGGTCCCGGCCGGGATGGGCTCGTGGCGCATGACCTCGACCGGTCGCTCCAGCAGTCCGTCGAGGGCCGCATTCAGCCGCTGGACGGGGCCGCCTGCGCCGTGGGCGTCGAGCAATTCAGCGGATTCCCACTTCTCGATCATGAGGATCTGCCCGTTGGGGGATTCATGAATGGCGTAGAGGATGCAGCCGGGTTCCTCGTGGACCTCTGCAATGGCCGGGGACAGGGCCGCGACCACGTGGTCGAAGGATCCCTCTTTGGGCGTGAATGTTGCGGTGACGACGACGGGCATGGATTTTCCTTTGTGATGTGGGCGTTAGCGGATGGCGGTCTGGGCGAGCGGGGCACAGCTGTTGCGGGGCAGGAAATCGGCCTTGACCTCAATGAGGCGGGGGCCTTCGGGGAGCCTGCCTTGCATTCGTCCGAGCACGAGTTCAATTGCATGAACGGCGAGCATGTCCAGCGGCTGGCGGATCACGCTCAGCGGCGGAGACATCAGTTCAGTCCACGGATTGTCATCGAAGACAATCACCGAGAGGTCTTCCGGGATGCGGACTCCCTTCTGGACAAGCCGCCGCACCGAACTCTGCACCTGGGCCGTATTGGCGACGATGAGGGCAGTGGGCGGCTGCGGCATGGCAAGCAGGGAACCTACGGCATCGCCCCCGGCATCCCCCCGGAACGGGACATCGCGGATGAGCAGGGGGTCGACCGGAAGCGAGGCGCTCTCGTGCGCAGCCCGGTAGCCACTGATCCTGGCCCGGCCCGTTGACGTGCTCAGGGGCCCCGTAACGAGTGCGATCCGGGTGTGGCCGAGGCCTATCAGGTACTCCGTTGAGCGCTGCGCGGAGTCAAAGTTTTCGATGCTGACGACGTCGGCGTCGCCAAGCTCCTCGATGGTGCGGTCCACGAATACAACATTCACGCCGAGGTCCTGCAGGCGCGCCCATTTCTCGATGTTCCCGCCCGTGGGGGTGGCAATAACGCCGCTGACGGACCGGTCCAGCAGCGTATCCAGCGATTCCGCTTCCAGATGCGGATCCTCCTGTGTGGTCATCAAGACAACCTGCACACCGTGGCTCCGGGCTTCCCAGACGATGCGGTCGGCCAGGCGCGCGAAAAACGGGTTGGAAAGATCCGTGACCACGAGCCCGATCGTGAGGGCATGGCCAGCGCTAAGCTCGCGGGCGGCCGCCCGGGGCCGGTAGCCCAGCTCGTCGATGACCCTGACGACTTCCTGCCGTTTTGCCGGTGCAACGGGCCCGGAGTCCGGGTTCAGTACCCGGGACACCACAGAGACCGAGACTCCCGCAGCCGCCGCGACATCGCGAATGGTAGGGGCCTTCTTCACCGCTCCTCCTTGAGGGAAATCCTAGGCAGTAGTTCGTATGCAGCGTCTCCGTTTGAGTGCCATGAGCTGGCGGAGGACGTTTCGTTTGGATCCGTTGACACAGCTTAGCACCGGGTGGTACAAAAGTGGAACCGGTTCCACTTCGGGTAAATTTCCAGCACATAGCGACAAAGAAGTTGTTCCATCCGCCGCGGCGGAAGGGCGTCTCTTCGCTTCGCACCCCTACCAGAGAGACTCCAGTGAATCTTCACAAACTCCTCAGCGACCGCGAACAGGATGGCCGTCCCATCCGGGTTGGCCTGATCGGTGCCGGCCGCTACGGCACCATGTACCTGGCCCAGGCCAACAACATCCCCGGCATCCACGTCGTCGCCATCGCGGACATCAACGTCAAGCGCGCACAAGGCGCCTTCGATCTCGTCGGTTGGCCCAAGGACCAGATCGCTCCGGACATCGCTACCGCCCTCAGGAACCGCACCACGACGATCGTGGCCAACGCGGACGAGCTCTTCGACGTCGACATCGACGTCATCGTTGAAGCAACGGGCAACCCCATCGTCGGCGTGAAGCACGCGCTGCGCGCCATTGAAACCAAGAAGCACATCATCATGGTCACCGTCGAGGCCGACGCCCTGGCGGGCCCCGCCCTGGCCAAGCGTGCGGAAGCCGCCGGTGTTGTCTACTCGATGGCCTACGGCGACCAGCCTGCACTCATCATGGAACTCGTCGACTGGGCCCGCACCAGCGGCTTCGACGTTGTCTGCGCCGGCAAGGGCGCAAAGTACCTTGAGCACTATCACGAAATGAACCCGGACAACGTCTGGGAGAACTGGGAGTTCTCCAAGGAACTCACCGATTCCGGCCAGCTGAACCCGAACATGCACACGTCGTTCCGCGACGGCACCAAGGCCGCCATCGAGATGGCCGCCGTCGCCAACGGCGCCGGACTGGTGCCTTCTGACGAAGGGCTGAGCTTCACGCCGGGGGATGTCGAGGAAATCGCCACGATCTGCCGCCCCGCCGACGTCGGGGGAGCCCTTGCCCACGAAGGCAGCGTCGATGTCATGTCCAGCGTCAACCGCGACGGCACGTGGATCCCCCACAACACCCAGGAGGGTGTCTTCGTCGTCGTCAAGGCCACGAACGACTACGTTTCCGGCTGCTTCAACGAATACCCGTGGCACCCGGACCCCACGGGCCAGTACGCCGCCTTGTACCGCCCGTACCACTACGTGGGCCTGGAGCTGAACGTCTCCATCGCCAACGCCGTTCTTCGGGGGATTGCCACCGGTTCGCCCGTCGGTTTCTTCGGCGACGTTGTGGCGACGGCGAAGAAGGACCTGAAAGCCGGTGAGTTCCTCGACGGCGAAGGCGGGTACACGGTCTGGGGCAAGCTCGTCTCGGCCAGGCACTCCGTCTCGGCCGGCGCACTCCCGGTGGCGCTGGCCCACCACGTGGAACTGCGCAACGACGTCGCCAAGGGCGAGATCGTCGGCTGGGACGACGTCATCATGGACGACTCCCTGTCCCAGGCCCTCGAGCTGCGTCGTGAAACCGAAGCGCTCGTCGCGGAATCCGCCCTCAGCGCCTGACGCTCCCCGCAGCTCCCCGCAGCACACCGGGCGCGGCCATGAACTTCACCTGTTCACGCCTCCGGAACAAGACTCCTTCCAATGAAGAAAGGCATCACATGAAATCCAAGACCCGCGCCCTCACCGGAGTGCTGGCCTGCACCCTGGCCGCCTCCCTCCTCGCCGGCTGCGCCTCCGGGGCGCCCGGCGGGGCTGGAGCCCCGGTAGCCAAGATCCAGCTGTCCATCCCGGATCCGCTCACCTCCTCAGTCGGCGTTTCCGCCCAGCACTTCGCCGACCAGGTCAAGAAGACCTCCAACGGATCGGTCGTCGTCACGGTGGTCCCGAACGGAACGAGCTTCAGCGGGGACCAGAACGCCGCCGTCACCCGCCTGCAGGGCGGCTCGCTCGACGCCCTCATCCTCTCGACTTCCGTGTACGCCTCCGTGGTGCCGGAAATGAACGGCATCAGCATCCCCTACCTTTTCAAGGACACGACCGAGGAAGCGGCGTTCCTGGCAGGAAAGCCGGGCCAGCTGCTGAAGGACAAGCTCGCAGCCAAGGACACCGTCGCCTTGTCCTTCCTCACCCGGACCGGCCGCGAGATCACCAACTCGGTGCGTCCCATCGAGAAGCCGTCGGACCTGAAGGGTTTGAAAATCCGTGTTCCCGGCAACCCGCTCTGGACCGACTTCTTCGGAAAGCTGGGCGCGAGCCCGACCACCATGGCTTTCTCCGAGGTCTTTACGGGCCTGCAGACCGGAACGATCAACGGGCAGGAAAACCCGATCGAGGTGCCGTGGACGAACAAGTTCTCCGAGGTGCAGAAATATGTCTCGCTGACCAACCACATCAATGACGCCTGGGTGCTCGCCCTGTCATCGAAGAAGTGGGGCACACTCTCCGAGGATCAAAAGAAGGCCCTCACCGACGCCTCGACCGAAACAGCGACGTTCAAGACCGGCTACGACGCCGAACAGTCCAAGAAGCAGCTGGACGAACTCACGGCCAAGGGCATGACGGTCAACGAGCTCAGCGACTCGGGCCTTGAAGAATTCAAGGCCACCTCCAAGAGCCTCTACCCGCAGTTCTCCGAGCTGATCGGCAAGGAGTTCTTCGACCAGGCGATCGCTTTCACAGAGTCCAGCTAGCCCTGCACGGCCCCGGCCGGGGCGCCATCGGCGCCCCGGCCCTCCCACCAATATTCCGCTCTCCCCTCCACCAACATCCCGCTCTCAATGTCGACAGTCTGGAAGAACATGAAACGCACCTTGGCTCCCGAGCAACTCGAGGAGGTCATTCCGTCTGACGCGGAAGAGATCCTGCACCACGGTCACGTCCCCCCGGGCTGGAGCGGTGCCGTCTGGCTCGACAAGGTCCTTGAATGGACCGTGGGCGCGGCGATCCTCGCCGAGCTCGTCGTCATCCTTCTGAACATCATGGTCAGGCTCATCACCGGTGACTCTGTGCTCTGGACGCAGGAAGTGTCGGAGATTGCGCTCCTGACCATTGCCTTTATCGGCGGAGCCATCGCCTATCCCAAGGGTGCGCACATGTCGGTGCAGGCCCTGATCATGCGCCTGCCCGCTGCGTGGAAGCCCTATCTGGCCGCCCTGGTCGACTGGCTCGTCTTCGTCATGAGCGCAGGGGCTTTTGCCCTCTTCGTGCCGACCCTGGCCCAGCAGATCGAGGAAAAGACGCCCATCCTGCAGCTGCCCGTGTTCTGGGTTTCCCTGCCATTCTCCTGCGGCATGGTCCTTATCGCGTGGTTCGCGCTCATCAAGCTCTGGCGCCAGGAACGCCGGCCCGTCCTGGCCGCCGCCGGGATCGCCGCGGCAATGGTCGCTGTCGTCATGCTCGCCCCGCCGCTGTTCTACTACGCATCACCGAACGTCCTCCTCGGCGTGGTGCTCGCGGTCCTGTTCCTGCTGCTCTTCCTGGGCCTCCCGATCGCCTTCGTCCTGGCCCTCGCATCCGGAATCTACCTCTACCTCGGCGGCATTTCCGATGTCAGCGCCATCCCGATCGGCATGGCCTCCGGAGCCAAGGGATTCGTGCTGCTGGCGATCCCATTCTTCATCCTCGCCGGAACGGTCATGAACTCTGCAGGCCTCACCCTGCCACTGGCCAAGCTCGTCGACGCCCTCATCGGCCACCTGCGCGGCGGCCTGCTGCAGGTGGTTGTGGTCACCATGTACATCTTCTCCGGCATCTCCGGCTCCAAAGTCGCCGACGTCGCGGCCGTCGGCACCACCATGCGCGGCATGCTCGAAGAACGCAAATACCCGCGCGGCGAGGTGGTCGCTGTCCTGTCGGCCTCGGCCATCATGGGCGAAACAATCCCGCCCAGCATCGTGCTGCTCATCCTCGGATCCATCACCACCATCTCGACCACCACGCTCTTCCTGGCCGGCTTCGTTCCGGCGGCGTTCCTCGCCCTCGTCGTCATGGCCCTCGTCTTCCTGCGGGCCCGGAAGCAGGGCGGAGTCGCCAGCCCCAAGGCCACGTGGCGGGTACGCGGTTCAGCAACGTTCTTCGCCTTGCCCACCCTCCTGCTGCCGGTCGGCATGGTGGTGGGCATCCTCAGCGGCTTCGCGACGCCGACGGAGGTCTCCTCCGTGGCCGTGGCCTACGCCTTCGTGCTCGCCGCCGCCTACCGGCGGGGCAGCAAGAAGCTGCTCGGCGACACCCTGCGCGAAACGACGACGACGGCGGGCATGGTCCTCTTCATCATCGCCGCCGCCTCGCCCCTGGCCCAGACCCTCGCCCTCGCCGGCGTCTCGCAGCAGATCCACGACCTCATGTCCGGACTCGGGGATTCTCCGCTCCTGTTCATGCTGTTCACGATCGTCCTGCTCATCATCATGGGCCAGCTCCTCGAGGGCCTCCCCGCCGTGCTCATCTTTGCCCCGCTGCTGCTGCCGATCGCCATCGACTTCGGCGTAAACCCGGTGCAATACGCCATGGTGCTCATCATCTCCATGGGCATCGGCTCCTTCGCACCCCCGGCCGGCGTCGGCTTCTACGTAGCCTGTGCAACCGCCCGCGAAACCGTGGAAAACAGCCTGAAGCACTTCTGGCCCTACCTGGTGGCAGTCTTTATCGGACTCCTGGTACTGGCCGCGGTTCCGTGGTTCAGCACCTTCCTCCCCGCCCTCGCCGGGCTCATCCCCTTCTAACCAGGAGACAGTCAACAATGGACATTTCGTCTGCGGGCCTGCCCGCGTCCGTAGCACTGCTGGGAACAGGGCCCATGGGCGCCCCGATTGCCCGGAACATCATCGCCTCGGGCGTGCCGCTGACCCTATGGAACCGCACGGCGCACAAGGCGGACGCCATCGCCGGAGGACGGGTGGCCGCCTCCCCAGCAGAAGCGGCCAGCGAGGTCGTGCTGACAGTGCTGCCGGACCTTCCGGACGTGGAGCGGCTCCTGGTCGGTGCCGAAGGGCTCCTGGCCGGGTGGAAGGCGGCCGGGATTGGCCACCCCGTGCTAGTCATTCACGGCACAGTGTCGCCCGTCGCCGTCGCGGCCTTTGCCGCCGAGTGCCAGCGGGACCACGGGGTGACAGTCGTTGATGCGCCGCTGAGCGGCGGTACAATCGGCGCCGAGGAAGGCCGGCTGAGCACCATGGTGGGCGGACCCCGCCACGTGGTGGAGCAACTCGAACCGCTCTTCCGGCTGTACAGCGCCACGGTCGCCTGGTTCGGGGGCACCGGTGCGGGTTCGACAGTGAAGGCCTGCAACCAGATCGTCGTCGCCGCCACCGTCACCGCGCTGTCAGAGGCCATGGCGCTCGCCGCGGCCTCCGGGCTGGACCTCGAACAGGTCCAGTCAGTCCTTGCGGGTGGGCTGGCGAACTCGGAGGTGCTCCGGCAAAAGGGACAGCGGTGGATTGACGCCGACTTCGAAGGCGGCGGATCTGCCAAGAATCAGCTCAAAGACCTCGGATTCATTACCGAACTCGCAACGCAGGCCGGTCTGACGTTGCCCGTGGCCGGCAGCCTCCTGGCTGCGTTTCAGGCGATGGTCTCCGCTGGCCGCGGCGATCTGGACCACACCGGCATCTACCTCGGGATCCGCGGCTGATCCGACCGCACGCTTCGGCTCCGCGAGTGCGCACTTCGCGGCAATGTTGGTGAACAACACTGCCGTGAAGTGCCCACTCGGCGGGATGCCGCGGATGCCGATGGCGCGGAGACCGGGCCAGCCGTGTCCCCGAACCCTCAGCGCCCCCTTAGCGACGCCGCGGCCGGAACGCCGGGCGGGAATTCGGGCAGCGCCCCTGCGGGCGTGTGGAAGATCCACAACGAGAGCGCACGGTGGACGGCCCAGTCGTCGTTGGATGCCCGCAGGGACGCGATTTGGGTTCCATCCGGTTGCTCTGTGGTCCGGATGACCTGCAGCCGGACCGGAGCGGCCCCCGGCAGCCGAAGCATGACCTCTCCCGAGGCCGGCAGCGTTCCGTGCGGGAACCGGACTGCCGCTCCGCCAACCGAAACGTCCAGCAGTTCGCCGCGGACCCCCTCGGCTTCCACCGGGGCGGCCACCTCGATCCGGTAGGCGTTGCGGCGGGACGTGGCGAACTCGGCGGCCCGGATCCTGCGCGTCCCAAGCACCAGGACGACGCCGGCGAGCACCAGCCACGCACCGGACGCCACCGTGGAACCGGGCGTCGTACGCCAAGGCACCAACCCGGCCAGCCCGGCCGCCGCGTACAGAATCACCGCGGTGATAAGGACAACCATCACGATCAGGATGCGCGGCGTTCGGCCCCGGAGCCGGAGGTCGGCGGCGCCCTTGGGCGTCACCTGGAACTCCAGGATGTTCCGGGACATGAGCCACCAGAGGCACGCGAGGCCAACCGGGACGCGGAAGATCCGCAGGGCGAAGGCCGTGGGCCAGTGGATTTCGTTGCGCATCAGTTGCTTGGAGCCCCACAGGCGCACGGTGAACATGACCAGGAAGACCCCGGTGAAAAGCAGCGGGCCGGCGGTGGACGTCTGCGCCCCGGACAGCATGATCACCACCGGAATCAGGAAGGCCACCAGCGTGGCGATGCCCTCCAGCCACCACAGCGTGCCGTTGAGGTACTCGTGGTAATTCCGCCATGACAGCCAGCCCTTCGCCGCCCACAGCTTCTCGTGGACGAGGATCTGCATGGCACCCATGCCCCACCGCCGGCGCTGCAGCAGGTACTGGTCCGGCGTCGCCGGCGCGAGCCCGACGGCGAGCGTCTGGTGGTGGTAGACGGTCCGCCAGCCGCGCCGGATGAGTTTGAGCGTAGTGTGCATGTCCTCGGTGATGGTCTCCGTTGCCACGCCGCCCACCTCCTCCAGGGCGCTCAGGCGCAACAACGACGTCGACCCGCACCAGAACGGTCCGGCGCCGGGAACGTTGCGGGACGCCATGAGGACGTTGAAGAAGGTGCCCTGCTCACCCGTGATGCCGTCGTCGTCGAACGCGCCGCCGTTGTAGAACGACTGCGGGCCCTGGATCAGGGCGATCTCGGGGTCATCGAACCAGCCCAGCGTGGCGGTGAGGAACGTGGGCAGCGGGACGTGGTCGCAGTCCAGGACGGCGATGATGTCGATGCCCGGGCCGCCTGCGGCCTTTTCCGCCGCCATCAGGCCCAGGGCGTGGTTCATGTTGCCAGCCTTGGCGTGGTCATGGACGGCACGGCGGACGTACCGGGCGCCATAGGCGATGCACATTTCTTCGACCCAGGGCCGGTCGCCGTCGTCGAGGACCCACGTCTCGTGCGCCGGGGCCAGCTCGCAGGCCGCCGCGACAGTGGGGGTCAGGACCTCGATGGGCTCGTTGTAGGTGGGGATCAGCACCGCCACCCGCATGCCGTTCGGAGCCTCCGTCACGGGCGCCGGCGGATGGCTGTCAATGTTCCACACCGACCACGCCTTCAGGATGAGGCCGGCCAGCGGCAAGGCCTCGAAAGTGACAAGGATCCAGGCGATGGCCAGGTTCCATTCACCGGACGGCATCGTAAACAGGACACGCCACGTCAGGTACATGACCAGGGCTGCGATGGCCGCGATACCGCCCACATGGGCCAGCCGCCGGGACCGGGGTGCTTCCGGTCCGGGAGGTCCCAGCCGGGCGGCCCAGCCGGCGATCCCGGCACGGGTCAGGGCTGTGGCGTCAAGCGGTACGGGCCGCGGCCCAGCTGAAGATTTTCCAGTCGGCAGTCTTTGAACCGATACGTTCTCGGCGCGCTCATGCAGATCTTCACGCAGATTCTCTCGAGGCACGTGATCTCCCTCAGCTAGATCCGGTGCTCAATGTCCAATCAGCGTAGCCGCGACGGGGCACCCGTGACCGGATCCGCCGGAATCCTTGCGCAAAAACTGCGTATGGGGTGCGCTGCGTCCTACTGCCCTGTGTTGTAGTGGACGGCGGTTCTAGTGGACGGCGGCGTTTTCCGTCTCCTCGGGCCCGACGAAGTTGCACGAGCCGGGGTGGCGCGCGGGCAGCGTGCACGTTCGCCCGGTGGGCAGGTGGACGTTGGCGCACCGTCCCGCCATGGCCACGTCTTCGCGGACATGCGTGACGTGCGTGCTGCTCTGATCCTCTGGCGCTTCCTCGCGGCTGGTTTGTAGGGGGCTTCCGGACGCACTCTGGTTTTGGCTGTTCACGGCTGCAACTCCTCGAGATCTGCTGTGCAGAAGGGATGGGAAGGATGCTTAGTTTTATCCGAAGTCCCCAGCCTCGCACGGGTGGGTTAACACCGGGTTACGGGAGTGTAAGGATCCCGTCTCGGCGAGGAGGCGGGGTGCAATTGTCGCGGTTCGCCGCCGCAAGGACCTTTTGCCGCCCCCGGCTGTTCCCCATACTGGAAGGCAGATCCGCGATTCCGGCAGGCGAGGACGGTGGTGGCTGATGAGCAGCGGAGTAAATGGTTCCAACAGCGCGTTCCGGCGCAGGGTGGAGCGGGCCGCGGAACTCCGGGCCGTGCGGGCCTCGGGCAGCACCGCCCAGGAGAACGGCGAGCTCAACGCCGCCGAGGAAGAGCTCCGGCAAAAGCGCGCCAAGATCGACGACGCCGCCAAGGCCGAATACCTGATCCGGGACGCCATGGCGCAGGGCAAGTTCGACAATCTCAAGTACGCCGGCAAACCCATTCCCGGGCTGGGCGAGGCGTACGACCCCGACTGGTGGGTCAAGGGCCTGATCCAGCGGGAGAACATTTCCGGCCTGGGCCCGAAGGCGATCCTGCTCCGCACCGAGGACGCCGGGCTCGACGCGCGGCTCGATGCCCAGTTCAGTGAGAAGCAGGTCCGCGAGATCGTGGAGGACTTCAACTCCCGGATCATCGATGCCCGACGGCAGCTTCAGGGCGGACCGCCCGTGATCACCAAAACGCGCGACGTCGACGTCGAACTGGACCGCTGGCGGGGCCGCCGGGCCGCCGCGGCCGCCGTCGCTCCTCCGGAGCCGGAGCCGAAGCGTCCCTGGTGGCGGCGGCTCTGGAACGGGACCGGTTAGGCGCCGCCGAACTTAAGCCCATCGTCGACGCCGGTCATATTGGCGACGTCGAACTCCTTCGGCTCATTACCCGGGGCCGGCCCTTCGCCGCTGCAACAGAGAGAACATCCAGGAGATATCAATGTCTGAACAGGAACCTGTGCTGGTGGTCGGTGCAACGGGATCGCTCGGTGGGCCGGTCGTCGACCGGCTTCTTTCCCGGGGCAAGAAGGTGCGGGCGCTTGTCCGCCCGAGCTCGGACGCGGGCAAACTCGAAGCCAAGGGCGTCGAGATAGCCCGGGGCGATATGCTCGACCTCGATTCGCTCGTCGCCGCGATGTCTGGCACCGCCGCGGTCATCTCGACGGCGGCCGGGTATACCGGGAAGAACAAGAACGCCCACGAGATCGACACACGTGGCAACGCCAATCTCGCCATCGCCGCCAGCAAGGCCGGGGTGTCGCGCTTCGTGCTCACCAGCATCCTCACGAGCGACCAGACGCCCAATGTGCCGCATTTCTGGCACAAGAAGCTCGCCGAGGACAAACTCGAAGAACTCGGTGTCCCGTTCGTCGCCCTGCGTCCCGGAGCATTTTTCGATCAGATCGCCCAGATGGGCGGTGACCCGTTCGAGAAAGGCCGGATCGTCTGGCTCGGCTCCAAAAACGTCCCGCTGACATTCGTTATCGTCAGCGACGTCGCGACTTATCTCGCGGAGGCCGTTGACGCGGACATCGCCGACGGGGAACGCATTGATCTCGGCTGGAGCCGTCCGATCAGCATGCAGGAGGGCGCTGATCTGGTGTCGCGGCTGGCGAACAAGAAAATTAGGGTCGTGTCCGTTCCCGCCGGACTGCTCCGGGCTGCAGGCAAGGTTGCGGGAAAGTCCGCCCCGCTCATGAAAGACATGGGAGCCATGGCGGCCTGGTTCGATACCGGACGTTACGTGGCCAAGACGAGCCGCCAGGCCGAACTCTTCGGTCCCGCGCCAACTCCGGAAGACGCCGTCGCGCGCTTCGCTGCGCGGCTAGGCCATGGACGGGCGCAGTCCTAATGCGTGCGGCGGTGTCGGCCGAGTCCGGGCGCCCGTCGTCAGCCCGTGCGCCGCTGCGCCTGGCCGCCACGCTGGCGTTTGCCGGCTTCGCGCTGTCCGTGGTCGCCGGGCTGCTCCATGCCGACACGGCCAGCGCCAACAACCACCCGGAGACCTTTACGGAGTATGCCCGCAGCAGCATCTGGACGGCCGTCCACCTCGCCCAGTTCGCCGGCATGGCTCTTCTGATCGCCGGGCTGCTGGTCCTGCTGGTGGTCCTGAAAGGACCGGACGGGACCATGACCTGGACGGCCCGCTTCGGCGCTGTGGCTGCCGTCGCGGCACTGGCGCTGTATGCCGCGCTTCAGGCTGTCGACGGCGTCGCACTCAAGCACGCCGTGGACGCCTGGTTTGCGGCTCCGGAGCCGGAGAGGGCTGCGCGGTTTGCGACGGCCGAGGGCATCCGGTGGCTGGAGTGGGGGATGCGCAGCTACCAAAGCTTCGTGCTGGGCGCAGCCCTCATCCTGACCGGGGCCGTGGTCGTCGGTGCCCGCCGCATTTCCCGGCTGATCGGCTACGTCATGGCGCTTTCCGGGCTCGCCTACCTCGCGCAGGGCTGGATCATCGGGGCCGAAGGCTTCTCCCCGGCCAACACCATTCCCACGCTCTCGGGGATCGTCCTGATTCTGGTGTGGTCCGTGTGGCTGCTGGTGAGCGCCTGGCTCGGAAAGGATTCGCCGGACCGTGACAGGAGACGCGGCTGACGGGCCTCGCCCCGGCCGAATTCGCCGGAAAGCTGCGAGCCCGCCGGAAAAGTCCGGCGACCTCGAAGGCTTCCGGCGACTTCGAGCGGCGAAGGTGGCGTGGGGGAGGAGGCGTTAGTCGGCTTCAGCCTCCGGCGGAGCCCTGGTCGGCGTCGAACCCTGCCAGGAGGCGCCGGGAGGCCGTGTCCATGTGGGAGCGCATGGCTGCCGTCACGGCGGCCTCATCGCGTGATTCCAGGGCGCGGAAGATCTCCCGGTGCTCGGCAAGGGCCGATGCCGCGTGCCCTTCGTCCGTCAGAGCGCGGTCAACCCAGATGCGCAGCAGCGACCGGATGCTCTGGAGCAGTTCCTGCAGGACCTGGTTGCCGGAGGCTGCGGCGATTTCGCGGTGGAAGGCGGCGTCGGCCTCCACGAAGGTCGCCAGATCCTCGAGGCTGTGCTCCATCGTGGCCAGATTGGCGCGCATCCGGTCCAGGGCGTCGTCGGCAATCCGCTGCGCCGCCAACTGGCCGGCCTGTACCTCGAGCCCGCCGCGCAATTCCACCAGTTCGCGCGTGCGCGGGGCGCCCAGCATGAGGCCCCAGCTCAGCGTGCGGGGGAGGAGCTCGGAAATGCCGTCTCGAAGGTACGTTCCGGAACCCGGCCGGACAATGACGATCCCAAGGATCTCCAGCGCCGCGAGAGCTTCGCGGACGGCGGAGCGTCCGACCCCCAGCGAGGCGGCGAGTTGGCGCTCGGCCGGCAGGCGGGTTCCCACGGCAATTTCACCGCTCGTGAAGTAGCCCAAGAGACGTTCCGCGACTTCGGACACAACAGAGCCCTGCTCCATAGAACCGAGCGCAGCACTGATTTTTGCCGTCGAAGCGGCGGAATTAACGGACACCTTCCCAGCGTAACAACCAGGACAGGCACAGCCGCGCAGGCTTTATCCTCAGAAATAAACAAGTCAACCGGTTGACCAATTTGGCTCCAGCGCTTTATGGTTTTAATCACACGCTTAGTAGCGGCCCCGCCAGCTTTCCCGAACTAGGCACTGAGACATCCCAAGGCATCCATCGCAGGCCGCCGCTGGGAGACCAACATCTAGGAGTCAATGTGGACACCACACAATCGGTGGTCGAAAGATCTGCAATCAAGAAGGTGGCATACCGGCTGGTGCCGTTCGTCGCTTTGATGTTCTTTATCAACTACCTGGACCGGACGGCTATCGCCTTTGCAGGCCCCAACGGCATGAACGCCGATCTGGGCCTCTCGGCGGCCCAGTTCGGCTTCGCATCCGGGGTCTTCTTCATCGGCTACATCCTGCTGGAAGTTCCCAGCAACCTCGCCCTGCACAGGTTCGGAGCCCGCCGCTGGCTCTCCCGCATCATGGTCAGCTGGGGCATCGTCTCCCTGCTGTTTGTCTGGGTCAGCAGCGTGGAGGGGCTCTATATTCTGCGCTTCGCCCTGGGTGTGGCCGAAGCCGGCTTCTTTCCCGGCGCCATCCTCTTCCTGAGCCTGTGGGTCCCTTCCCGTCACCGCAGCAAGATCCTGGCCCTGTTCTACTTGGCCCAGCCGCTGACCACGGTCGTTGGTGCACCGCTTGCCGGTTGGCTCATTCAGCAGGAGGGCCTCTTCGGCCTCGAGGGCTGGCGCGTGATGTACCTCGGCGTATCGGTTCCGGCCATCGTCGTCGGCATCATCGCCTGGTTCTACCTCGCCGATTCCCCGGCCAAGGCCAAGTGGCTTAATCCGGACGAAAAGACGTGGCTGACCAACGCCCTGGAGACGGAAAAGAAGGAAACAACGGCGAGCCACAAGCACGTCAGCGTCCGCACTGTCTTCTCCAACGGCAGGGTCTGGATGCTGTCCGCCATCTACTTCGGCTTCATCTACGGCCTCTATGCGTTGGCGTTCTTCCTGCCCACCATCATCGCCGGCTTCGAAAGCCAATACGGCACGAAGTTCGATGTGCTCCAAAAGGGCCTCATCACGGCCATCCCGTACGTGTTCGCGGCCTTTGCCCTGTACTTCTGGTCCAAGGACGCCACGAAGCGCGGCGTCAAGACCTGGCACATCGCCTTGCCCGCCCTCATCGGCGGCCTGAGCGTCCCGCTGGCCCTGTTTGCCGGCTCGCCGGCCGCGACCATCGCCGTCATCACCGTCACGGCCATGGCCATCTTTGCCGCACTGCCCAACTTCTGGACCGTTCCCACCCAGTTCCTCACCGGAGCGGCTGCCGCAGCCGGCATCGCCCTGATCAATACCGTGGGAAACCTGGCCGGCTTCAGCGCCGGCTTCGTTACCGGCTGGCTCAAGGACTGGACCGGCAGCTACACCGTCCCCATGTTCGTCGTCGGCGGCCTCATGCTCCTGTCCGCCGTCCTCATGGTCGTGCTGGGCCGCTCCGGCAAGATCAGCGAAGGCGTACCCGCTGAAGCCCTTGATCCCACGGGGGCCGGACACCACGCCGAACCGTAACAGACCCGGGGGCGTCCCCCTCACCCGGGGACGTCCCCGCACCAATCCGCGCCGGCCGGCGCATGCAGGCCCGCCCGCCGCGGCCAGCCGGCATCCCAAGAACCACTTCCCTCAGCCAGCCCTATATTTTCCGGGAGACACCGCATGACCCGCCTGTTCAATGAACCTTCAGCCTTCGCTGACGAGATGATCGAGGGCTTTGTTGCCTCCCACGGCCGCTGGGTGAAGCGTGTTTCCGGGGGTGTTGTCCGCAACACGCGCAGCAAGCCCGGCAGTGTTGCCCTGGTCATTGGCGGCGGGTCGGGCCACTACCCGGCGTTTGCCGGGCTTGTGGGCCAGGGCCTGGCGCACGGCGCGGCGATGGGCAACCTGTTCGCCTCCCCGTCCGCCCAGCAGGTCTTCAACGTGGCTAAGGCTGCGAACAACGGCGGCGGCGTGCTGCTGGGCTACGGCAACTATGCCGGGGATGTCCTGCACTTCACCCAGGCCCAGGACCGGCTCCGCAAGGAAGGCATCGACTGCCGCAGCATCGCGGTGACGGATGATATCTCCTCCGCCCCGCTCGCCGAGCGGACCAAACGCCGCGGGATCGCCGGTGACCTGACGGTCTTCAAGGTCGCTGCCGCGGCCGCGGAGGCCGGGTACTCCCTGGACGCCACCGTGGAGATCGCCCAGCGCGCGAATGACCGCACCCGTTCCTTCGGTGTTGCCTTCACCGGCTGCACCCTGCCGGGCGCGGACCGCCCGCTGTTCTCCGTCCCGGACGGCCGGATGGCCGTCGGGATGGGCATCCACGGCGAGCCCGGCATCGCGGAAACGGATGTCCCGACGGCGAACGGACTCGCCGAACTGCTGGTCAGCAGCCTGCTGGCGGAGGTTCCCGACGGCGTCGAGGCAAAGGGTGCGCGCGTCGTGCCCATCCTCAACGGCCTGGGCAGCGTCAAATACGAGGAACTCTTCGTGGTCTACCGCCGGGTGGCCCAGCTGCTGGCCGAGGCCGGCCTGGAAGCCGTGGACCCGCAGGTGGGCGAGCTGGTCACCAGCTTCGACATGGCCGGAACCTCCCTGACCCTGTTCTGGCTGGACGAGCAACTCGAAACTCTCTGGCATGCCCCCGCCGACGCCCCGGCCTTCCGCCGCGGCGCCGTCACCGCGGAAGCCCTGGAGGCCGGCGACGGAGGTACAGACAACAGCGAACTGGCCGACGCCGTGACCGCCATCCCGGACGCCACCGAAGAGTCCCGCTATGGGGCCCTCCGGGTCCTGGCCGCGCTCGGCGCCGCCAAGGACGTGGTGGACGCCAACGCCGAGGAACTCGGCCGGATCGATGCGATCGCCGGCGACGGTGACCACGGCATCGGCATGGAACGCGGAGTGGGCGCGGCCGTCAAGGCGGCCACGGACGCTGTCTCCCGCGGCGCGGGAGCCGCGACCACCCTCTACATTGCCGGTGATGCCTGGGCCGACAAGGCCGGCGGCACCTCCGGTGCGCTGTGGGGCATGGCCCTGCGGGCCGTCGGTGACGCGATCGGGGACAGCAACGCTCCCGACGCCGCTGCCGTCGCCGCCGGCGTGGCCGGCGCGGCCGCCGCGATCATGGACTTCGGCAAGGCCAAGCCCGGGGACAAGACCCTGGTGGACGTCCTGGTCCCGTTCCGAGACGCGCTCTCCGAGGGCGTGTCCGCCGGCAAGTCGCTCGGCGAGGCCTGGGGCACCGCAGCCGGCGTGGCCGAGCAGGCGGCCGAAGACACCGCCCAGCTGCTGCCGCTGATGGGACGTGCGCGCCCGCACGCCGAGAAGAGCCTCGGGACCCCGGACGCGGGCGCGGTGTCCATGGCGCTGATCGTACGAGCCATTCACAACACGCTCATCGAGCGGACAAACATTAAGGAGAACGCATGAGCGCCAAACTGCGCCTGGTCATCGGAGCCGACGACGCCGGATTCGACTACAAAGAGGCACTGAAGGCCGACCTCGAGGCATCCGAGCTCGTCGAGTCGGTTACCGACGTGGGCGTGGATGCCACCAGCCACACCCCCTACCCGTCGGTGGCCATCGCGGCCGCCGAACTCATCGCCGCCGGCAAGGCCGACCGTGCACTGCTGGTCTGCGGCACAGGACTGGGCGTCGCGATCGCCGCGAACAAGGTCCCCGGGATCCGCGCCGTCACCGCGCACGACAGCTTCTCCGTGGAGCGTTCGATCCTGAGCAACAACGCACAGGTCCTGACCTTCGGCCAGCGCGTCGTCGGCCTGGAACTCGCCCGCCGGCTCGCCAGGGAATGGCTCACCTACACGTTCGACGAAACCTCCGCCTCGGCAGAAAAAGTCACACTGATTAAGGACTATGAGGGTGTCACTTCCTGCTAAGACCGCGACAAAACCGAAGGCCATCATCGGCGTCAGCCTGAAGATGTACTTTGGCTACCAGCGCACGCTGGACTACTGCCGCGAAGTGGCCACCATCGCGTTCGCGCACCCGGCGGTCCAGAACGGCGAGATCGAACTGTTCGTCCTGCCCACCCTGCCGGTACTGCCCGAAGCGGCCCGCATCCTCGGGACCGCAGGGGCAGCCACAGGCGCCCAGGACATCTTCTGGGAAGACGAGGGCGCCTACACCGGCGAAATCGGCGGCAAGATTGTTGCTGAACTCGGCGGCCGCTACGCCGAAGTGGGCCACGCGGAACGTCGCCGGATCTTCGGCGAGGACGACGACGTGATCGGGCTCAAGACCGCCGCGGCCTACCGCAACGGCCTCACCCCGGTCCTGTGCGTCGGCGAACCCGTCCGTGGCACGGCCGCGGACGCCGTGAAGCACTGCATCCGGGAAGTTGAGGGCGTTTTGAACCGGGCGGCAAGCCTGGGCCCCGCCAGGCGGACGATTGTGGCCTACGAACCGCAATGGGCCATCGGCGCACCGGAACCGGCCAGCCCGGAGTACATCAGCGCCGTCAGCGCCGGACTGGACGCGCACCTGCGCACCCTGCCCGGCCAGGCCGACAGCCGGGTCATCTACGGCGGCAGCGCCGGCCCCGGCCTGATCAGCCAGCTGGACACCGCCGTCGCCGGGCTGTTCCTGGGCCGCTTCGCCCACGATCCCAAGGCACTCAAGACCATCCTGGACGAGGCCGCCGCACGGCAGGGCCTGCTGTCCGGGACGGCGGCAGCATGAGCACCACCGGCCACGGCTCCCGGACCCGATCTGGTTCAGGAATTGGATTGAGCAGCTACGCGTTCTTCTGGCAGCTCTCGGAAAAGGTCTCGGAGCCGCTTAACCTCCACCAGGCGCTGCAGCGCACCGCGGACCTGGGCGTGGACCTGTTCCAGATCTGCGACTACGCGCCGCTCGAAACCATGAGCGACGCCGAACTCAAAGACGTCAGGGCCACCGCGGACTCGCTGGGCATCGCGCTGGAACTGGGCACCAAGGGCATCCGCCCGGAACACCTCCGGAAGTTCCTCGGGATTGCCGGGATCCTGGGCGCGCCGTTGCTGCGGACCATGTTCAACGTCCCGGGCCACACCCCCTCCGTGGAGGAGGCCGTGGCAATCTTCGCCGAGGTCCTGCCCGAATTCGAGGCCGCAGGGGTGAAGATCGCGGTGGAGACCTACGAACAGGTTCCCACCGCCAGGATTCTGGAGGTCATCCGCCGGGTGAACAGCCCCTCGCTGGGCATCTGCAGCGACCCCGCGAACACGGTAGCGGCGCTGGAGTCCCCGCGCGAGGTGATTGACGCCGTCGCGCCCTATGTCCTCAACATGCACATCAAAGACTTTGCGTTCAGCCGCAAGGAGGGGTGGGTCGGGTTCACGTACTCCGGCGCTCCCCTCGGCGAAGGCCTTCTGGACTATGACTACATGGCCGGAAAGCTGCAGCCCAAAGAAAGAAACATCAACCAAATTGTCGAGCACTGGCTGCCGTGGCAGGACTCCGAAGACGAGACCATCCGCCGCGAAAACCAGTGGACCCAGCAAAGCCTCGATTTCCTAAGGAGCAAGTGAAATGTCAGCAGAACAATTGACCGTCGCCGTCATCGGGGCCGGAGGCAAAATGGGGCTGCGTGTTTCAGCCAACCTCCAGAAGAGCGCCCACACCGTCTTCTACAGCGAGAACTCGCCTGCCGGCCAGGAGCGCGTCCGCGCTGAAGGCCGCGAGATCAGCACCACCGAGGACGCCATCAAGGACGCCGACGTCGTGATCCTCGCCGTCCCGGACACCGTCCTGGGCGTCGTGTCCCACGGCGTGGTCCCGCAGATGAAGTCCGGCGCCATCCTGCTCACCCTCGACCCGGCCGCGGCCTACGCCGGCCTGCTGGCCAAGCGCGAGGACGTCGTCCAGGCCGTCGCGCACCCCTGCCACCCGTCGGTCTTCCTGGAGCGCACCACCAAGGAAGAATGGGCCGACACCTTCGGCGGCCAGGGCGCCCCGCAGAACGTGGTTGCCGCGATCGACGAGGACGCCACCGAAGCCGCCCGCGCCGCCGCCGAGGCCACCATCAAGGTCATCTACGCCCCCGTGATCGACGTCCACTGGGTCACCGTCAAGCAGCTCGCCATCCTCGAGCCCACCCTCGTGGAGACGGTTGCCTGCATGATCGGCACCCTGCTCAAGGAAGCCCTGCACGAGACCGTGCACACCGCCGGCGTCCCCGAGGAAGCCGCCAAGGCCATGCTGTTCGGGCACGTCCAGATCGCCCTGACCAACGCCCTCCGCGGTTCCAACCCGTTCTCGGAGGCCTGCGAGATCGCCATCCAGTACGGCAAGGACACCATCATCAAGGACGACTGGAAGAAGATCTTCGACGACTCTGAGCTCGACTTCGTGATCGCCAAGATGCTCAAGCTCGACGCCGCCGTCCAGCGCTGACCACCCACCCCGGCCGAATTCGCCGGAAAGCTGCGAGCCCGCCGGAAAAGTCCGGCGACCTCGCGGGCTTCCGGCGATTTCGCGCGCCCGGACCAGGATGGGACAGCGGGTCCTGGAGCGGGTCCTGGGCCGGGGCAGGACCCGGTCAGATGGTGCGCGACGCCTTGGCCAGGTTCTCGGTGAGCTCGGCCGCGTTCTGCCGGATCACGTAGGCCGGGCGGTCCCGTTCCGCGCGCCAGCTTTCGGAGACCGGGCCCATATTGACGGTGTCGAAGCCGAATTCGTCATAGAGCCTGGCCACAAGCTCAGCCGCTTCCGGGAAGTCGCTCGCCGTGGCCAGGGCACGGCGGTTGGGGGTGCCGGCCGGCGTACCGTCCGTGGTGATCTGGCTGGACATGATGTGGTTGAAAGCCTTGGCCACCTTGGACTGGGGAAGGTGCTCCTGCAGCAGGCCGGACGTGGTGGCCTCGCCGGCATCCAAAGCCGGGATATGCCCGTCGCGTTCCCAGTAGTAGTTGTTGGTGTCGAGGACGATCTTGCCCGCCAACGGCTCCACGGGGACGTCCGGGAGGCTCCTGAGCGGCACGGCGACGACGGCGAAGTCGCCGGCTGCCGCCGCCTCGGCCGGCGTTGCCGCCCGGGCCCTGGGCCCCAGTTCCGCGACGAGGTCCGCCAGGGTTTCCGGCCCGCGCGAGTTGCTGATCACGACGTCGTAGCCGAGCTCCACGGCCTTGCGGGCGATCTGGCCGCCGATGTGTCCTGCACCGATGATTCCGATTGTTGTCATGCCGGGGCAACACCCGGGCAGGCGAGGATATTTCGCCGGTTACGGACTGTGTGCCCGCGAACCGTCGGGGCCCCGCGGGGCAGGCGGGTCCAATTCGCCGTAAGCCTGCGGGCTCGCCGGAAAGTTCCGGCGAGCCCGGAGGCTTCCGGCGAATTCGCGGCAAGGGAGCCTAGGGCCCAGAGAGCCCAGGGAGGCTAGGTCGTGGGGCCCGGTTCGTCGTCGAGGTCCGGGCCTTCTGCCGCGTCCTGGGAATGGGCCCGGTCGTCGAAGGGCTCAGCCGTTGCATCACCCTCGGCGGGGGTCTCGCTGTGGTGGCGCTCCGGCGCCTGTGAGTCGTTGCTCATGTCCGCTCCTTAGCTGCTCCTGCGGTGGATTGCCGGCTATTTGAACATCTAGCGCCCGCTGCGAGAAGGCTGTCAAGGGCCCCCGGATCCCGGGGATTCAGAAGGGCGCCCGGCCGCCGGGACGGCTGGAATCCCGTTTGTTTTCCTTGCGGGGGCGCAGGGCATAGTCGCGGGACCGTTTGCTGGAGAGCGCCAGAAGCAGCAGGATGTCCAGGGTCAGGCCGGGGAGATTGGACGCCAGGGTGATGTCCGGGCCGCCGTTGAAAACATCGATTGCCTGGATGCAGATGGCGGCCGTGCTCAGTGCCATGGCCACCGTCCGGGCCCAGTTTCGGCCGAGGAACACAAACCACGCCAGCAGGATCTCGGCCAGGGCAAAGAGCAGGACAACCACCGTTGCGGCGCTGACGGCCAATTCCGCCTGGGCCTCGGTGACCGCCGGACCGGCCACGGGCTGCATCAGCGAGCCGACGTGCGCGTCCTTGAAGAGCACCAGGGACAGGGCCAGCAGCGCGGCCGCCGCCGCACGGGCACCGACGAAGAGCGCCCCGACAATCGTGGTCGAAGGACGCCTGGTGCGGCTCCCGGCCGGGGGCGTGACGGACACCGGCGGCGCCGCGGCGGTCTGCCGGAGATCGACGATCGGGAGATTGCCGTCGGTGGTGATGGTGTCGCCCCCGCCGTTGCGCGCGTGATAGCCGGTGGAAAAATCACGGATCACCCGGAGCCTGGCCGCGGGATCGGCTTCGATAATGGCGCCGACCACATGGTCGCGTTCGGCGTCGGTGTTCTCATCGATCTTGTGGGTGATCTGCAGGGTAAACAAGGACAGCCCGACGCTGCGGTCATACGTGCCGGCCGCCAACCAGTCGACGGCCAGCCCGCCCGGCAGCAGCCAGCCTGGCGGGCAACGCCAGAAACGGACGTGGTGCCGCTTGCCCGGGGTGCCGTCGACTTCCTCCTGGTAGGCAAAATCCTGCTGGCGGCCGAACAGGAACAGCGGACTGACCGGGGCCTCGAGATAGCTGCGCCGCAGGAGGGTGGAGGAGACGATCCGCCGGCTGCTGGCAAGGGTTACGTCATCGGCCAGCGTCCAGCCCGCGGACCGCATCACGCCATGGACCTGCGGTTCCGATCCCAGCAGGGCAATGTTCACGGGATCGCCCAGCAGCCCGTCGCTGGTGCGCGCCCGGCCGATGAAGTAGTCCGGAACGTAGAGCCGGGTCAGGATCCGGTGCAACCGGGGGAGCACCAGATAGGCGAGCAGGGCCCAGAACATGAAGAGGAACCAGACCTGCGCCCAGCCCCATTCGAAGCTCAACTGCACCAGCAACGCGGTCAGCCACACAGCCGCAACGCCGCCGACCACGAAGAACACGGTGTCCAGCACCGAGTACGGCACCGCGTCCGCGGGGGCTGTGACCTCAACCGCTGCCTTGGTCATGGCCGTCATACTACGCCCGTCATCAACAGTGGGCTGGCTCGAAAGATGAATCTTCTGGCCCCAAGGTGGAGCGCGGCCGGATGTGACCGGCCGGGGACCGACGCCGTGGATAGGGTGACAGCATGGAACCACTACTGAAAGTTTTGCGGCATTGGGGCGCCCCCGCGGCGGCCGTTCTCTTCTTCACGCTGTGGTGCGTGGCCGAGGCCGGGCGGATGGGCCCGGGCCTGCACACCTGGGAGGGGACGTGGCCGCTGATCCTCATGACGGCGGCGGTTGCCTGCGCCGCCTGGAAGCCCTACGCGTCGCTCGGATGCACGGCAGGGCTGCTCGCGGGCCAACTGGGGTACGCCATTCCCGCGATGCACTCCAACCACTGGGCCATCTACGTCGGGGCGTTCGTGGCCCTGGCCTTCATCCAATGGACGGCCCGCCGGAGGACACGCTTCATCGCGGCGGCCGCCAACGTGGTGTTCGCCGGCGCCATGACCTTCCTGATGCTGTCCTGGCGCTACGGCAACGGCGTCGGCTGGTTCCGGCCGCTGTTCATGGGCGACCGGTGGATGCTCCAGGACTACGGCTGGCAACTCTTTTCGCTGCTGCTGGTGATCGCGGCGGCCTGCGCCGCCGCCGGACTTCTGCTGGCGATGTACCAGGAACGCGGCAGCCTGTTCCGGGCCAGGGCCATCGCCCAGACCAGCCTCAGGGAAGCCGAGGTGGACCTGATCGTGGAGCAGGAACGGACCCGGATCGGCCGGGACCTGCACGACGTCCTGGCCCACTCACTGGCCGTGATCGCGGCGCAGGCGGATGGCACCCGCTACCTGAGCAAGGACCAGCCGAGGGCCGTGTTGAACGCCCTGGAGAACATCGCGACCTCGGCCCGGAGCGCCCTGGTGGACGCGCAGCGCGTCATCGAGGGCGTGCACGACGACGGCATGGTCACGCCCCAGCCCCGGCTCAGCGACGTGGGTCCCCTCGTGGCGCGCATGCAGGGCAGCCTTGAGATCGAACAAAGCGAGTCCGGCACGCCCGCCGAGCTCTCCGCCGGGCAGCAGCTCGCCGTCTTCCGGATCATCCAGGAATGCCTGACCAACGCCCTGAAACACGGCGGCCGCGGCACCGCGGTGCGGCTGCACCTGGACTGGAGCGGCCCGGGGCTGACCCTGCACGCGGCATCCGGGATCCCGGAGACCACAGGCAGGGACAGCCCGGACCCCACCACCGAAAAGCGGGTGGGCCGCGGCCTCGCCGGGATGCGGGAACGCGCCCACCTCGCAGGAGGCTGGATGACGTCCGGCCCGGATGGCGAGCAGTACCGGGTGACCGTCTTTATCCCCTACGGCACAAGGAGCGCCGACGCCGACGCTGCCGACGCCGCCGCCAGCGCGGCCCCCGGCGCGGAGCCGGACCTGGTTCCCGCGGGAAGCCCTGCAGCGCGCCCGGGAATGCCGCTGGCGGAAGCCGGCGACCGTGGCTGATGCCGGGGCGGCCATTACCGTGGCGATCGTCGATGACCAGGCGCTGTTCCGTGCGGGAATCCGGATGCTGGTGGAGAGCCAGCCGGACATGGCGATGGCCTGGGAAGCCGGCGACGGCGCGCAGGCGGCGGTATCCGCCGTCGGACGGTGCCCCGACGTGATGCTCATGGATCTGCGCATGCCGGTCCTGGACGGCGTCGGCGCCACCCGGCGAATCGTGCGTGAGGCGGAGGCCGCGGGTACCGGCGCGCCGAAGATCATCGCCCTGACCACGTTCAACCGGGACCAGGCGGTGGTCGACGCCGTGCACGCCGGGGCCAGCGGCTACCTGCTCAAGAGCGCCGAACCGGAGTTCCTGCTCGCCGCGATCCGGACCGTGTATGCCGGGTACTCCGTGATTGCGCCGGGATCAGTGCAGGATTTGTTCCAGCATGCCGCCCGGACCGTGCCGGCCGGGGGACCGGATCTGTCCGTGCTGGAAGTACTCTCTGCCCGGGAAAGGGACGTGTTCCTGCTCGCGGCCAAGGGGCTGGCCAACGGTGAGATCGCCGGAAGCCTGTTCGTTTCGGAGGCGACCGTCAAGACACACCTCAGGAGTGTGCTGGGCAAGCTGGGCCTCGGGACCCGGCTCCAGCTGGTGGCCTTCGCCTATGAGCGCCGGCTGCTGGGCTGAGACCCACGGCTGAGATCCACGGCTGAGACCCCCGGCTGAGGCCGGCAGCTTGGCCCCCGGCTGAGACCTGCCGGGAACCTCTACCGACGTCCGCCATTGGCAAGGCCGGATAGCTCACGCCAAAGCGTCAGAAGCTCACCGTCTGGGTCAGGTATCCGTAGTACTGCCCCCCGACGGGGTGGATGGGATCGCCGTCGAAGCCGTAGTCATGGTGCCGCTTCGAGTACGACTTTGTCAGCTCCAGGTACTGCTTCATGACGTGCTCGGCTGAGCCCGTACAGGCCTTCTGGCTGATGCACAGGGCCACGGATCCAGCCACGGCAGGGCTGGCGAAGCTGGTGCCGTTGCTGACGTTGTACCCGCCGGGCCAGGTGGAGAGCATGCAGACTCCGGGGCCGGCGACCGTGTGGGCCTTGTCCTCGCTCGTGGTGGCGAAGTTGGAGAAGAATGCCTGCTGGTCATCCTTTTGCCCGTACTTCGAAAAGTCGTCCGGGCCGCAGACGGCGGCGGCATCCCCGCCGGACTTTCCGTCGAAGTCGCCCATGGCGGTGGCGGTCAGCACCTGGTCGTACGTGGCCGGGACCGTGTTGGCGAAGTCCTCACCGGCGTTGCCGGCCGCGACGGCGTAGGTGACGCCGGCCCGGACCGAGCGGCAGATGGCGTAGTGCATCGGGTCCGTGCCCTTGCCGCAGTTGGACGTGTCCGGGGCGCCGCCGGCGATGCTGATGTTGGCCACGGCGATGTCGTTGCTGTCGTCGTCATCCTTGTGCGTCGACGTCACCCAGTCAATCGCGCAGATCAGCATCTCCTCGGAGATCAGGCCGGAGTCGTCAACCACGCGGACGGACCACAGCGGGGTGCCCGGGGCGGTCCCAATGACGCCTTGGCTGTTGTTCCGGGCGCCGATCACACCGGCGACGAACGTCCCGTGCCCCATGACATCAACGGGGGTCACGTCCACGGGCGAGCCGGACTGGCAGTCAACGCCGCCTTTGACGTTCAGGTCCGGGTGGGTCGCGTCGATGCCGCTGTCGATCACGGCGACGTTGACATTGATCCGGCTTGGGCCCTTGTCGAGGGCCTTACGGACGTCGGAACTGGTTCCGGCGATCCGCTTCCGCCAAAACGGCGTCTCCTGCGTGGCCGAGGTCCCAGGCTCCTGCGGATTCTGGAAGGTCCGGCCCGCAGTAACGAAGTCGACGTTCGGGTCGGCCTGGACGCGTTGCGCCTGGGCCGCCGTCAGGTTGGCAGAGTAGCCCTTCACGGCATTGCGGTAGACCTTCGACGTCGCAAATCCGTAGGCGCTTTGCTGGGCGGCCGCCGCCGCTCCGGCGTCCACGACGCCGTCCTTGAGCACCACGATGTAGTTTTGCGCCGGGCCGCCGGCGTTCGAAGGAGCTGCCGCCACCAGGCCGCCGCCAGCCACCAGGGCAAAGGCCGCCAGCGAGGCCAGCCCGCGCCTGAACCAAGCTGTGTCCGGTCTGGGAAGGGAGCTGCGCCGGCGTCTGCGCGGGGTCCGCGCCACCGATGTTAGCTTCGGTTTTGATGCCTTGCGGCTGGCTTGGCTGAACATCGTGGCCTCCCATTAAGCGAGTTCGCTAATTCGAGTGCCCCCCGCCCATATCTTAAGCCTCCGGCCGCGTCTTACACCCGGGCCCTTTGGAAAAACTTGTGCCGGACCCGGCGGTCGCCTCAGACGAGGCTGTCCTCCTTTGCACGTGCGGATGCGTTTTCCGGTGCCCGGCCGGCCGCGTGCGCCGACGTCGCGGCGTGGGTCGACGTCGCGGCGTGCGCCGCGCCGACGTGGTGGCCGAACGGGTTGAACCGGCTGAAGCCCAGTTCGGCGAAGGCATATGCGGTCTCGGCGTGTTCGGACCGGTCCACGCCGGCGAGTTCATCCTCGCGGCTGACCCGGAAGCCCAGCGTCTTGTGGATGGCCAGTCCGATCACCGCGGTCCCGAGGCCGGACACCGCCACGGTGATGAGGACGGCCACGGCCTGCGCGATGACCTGGTGGAGCCCGCCGCCGTAGAACAGCCCGCCGCCGGCACCGTCCACCGGCAGGGCAATGAAACCGAGCGCGAGGGTGCCGATCAGGCCGCCGCCGAGGTGGACGCCGACGACGTCGAGCGAGTCATCGAAGCCAAACTTGAATTTCAGGTCCACGAACACCGCGCAGGCGGCACCGGCCACGAAGCCCAGGCCCAGCGCGGCGAGGGGGCTGATGTTGGCGCACGAGGGCGTGATAGCCACCAGGCCGGCCACGGCGCCGGACGCCGCGCCCAAAGAGGTGTGGTGGCCGTGGCGGACCTTCTCCGTCACCAGCCAGCTGATCATGGCCGCGGCGGGGGCGGCCAGGGTGTTCACCCAGATCAGGCCGGCCTGCTCCACGGTGGTGGCGGCGCCGGCGTTGAAGCCGAACCAGCCGAACCACAGGATGCCCGCGCCGAGCATGATGAAGGGGATGTTGTGGGGGCGGTGGCCGGGGTCCTTGCCGAAGCCGTGCCGGTTGCCCAGGATCAGGACCAGGACCAGGGCTGCGGTTCCGGACGCGATTTCCACCACGGTGCCGCCGGCGAAGTCGATGACCTGGCCGAACACGGCACTCACGGCGCCGCCGGCACTCATGAGGCCGCCGCCCCAGACCATGAAGGCCAGCGGGCAGTACACGAGGGTGATCCAGATGGGGACGAAGAGGGCCCAGGAGGTGAATTTCGCGCGGTCGGCGATGGCGCCGCTGATGAGGGCCACGGTGAGGATGGCGAATGTGGCGCTGTAGCCGGCCTTGATCAGGTCCGGCGATCCGATGAGGCTGCTCAGGCCGAAGCTCGCGAACGGGTTGCCGAACACGCCGAGGACGCCCTGCCCGGTGCTCATCGAGTAGCCCCAGAGGACCCACACCACCCCGACGATCCCGACCGAGACGAAGCTCATCATCATCATGTTGAGCGAGGCCTTGGCCCGGGTCATGCCGCCGTAAAACAGGCCCAGGGCCGGGGTCATCAGCAGAACCATCGCCGCCGACACAATCATCCAGACGCTTCCAGCAGTGAGCTCCACCGGCGGGTCCCTTCTCGTCAGTCTTCCGTACCGGGACACGTCGCCGCCGGCCCCCCGATCCGGATTTAATCCTCGCGGAGCCATGTTTCCGGCAGTGGGGCGGAAAGTTGCGGGCACGTTACGGGAATCGCGACGGCGTGAAGTTCGCGTGACCGGCATGTTTCAGGAATGTAAACGGAGCCTCATGTGCCTGGCGGGCTGTCGAGCGGAATCTCCAGGCAGCGGCCGGCCGCGTTCCAGCTGCCCAACGTGCCCAGTTGACCGCTCAGCCGCTGCATCCGGGCGGCAATATCGGGCGCCGACCCGCGGGCCAGGCGGGCCTGAAATCCGGCGATGATCGTCGGATGCAGCCGGAGCGTCCGTGGTGCGCCGGCGTCGGTCTCGAGCATGAACACGAAGGACTGGTCGTTGCGCTCGACGGGGTCCACCGCGTAATCGTCAATGAAATCCCCGGCGCTGTAGATGATGGGGCGGTTCCGGTGGATGCCGACGCCGCGGAATATGTGCGGCGAATGGCCGAACACGACGTCGGCCCCGGCCTCGATGAGGTCCCGGGCAAGGTCCTGATGCCCGGCCGGGACCTCGTAGCCCCAGTTCCCGCCCCAATGGGCCGACACGATGAGGACCTGGACGCGGGCCTTGGTCCTGGCGACCAGTTCCAGGAGGCCGTCCCGCCGGGCCCGGCGGCGCCGGCCGCCGTCGGTCGCGGGAACGGCGGTCAAGGGAACATCGTCCACCGGGACGTAGTAGACTCCGGGAGCCGCGGGGCCGGCCTCCCAGCCGGGCTCGTTGTCCGTGAAGGCAATGAATCCGACGGCGACGGCGCCCACGCGCCACACGGCCGGGCGGCGGGCCGCCTCCAGGTCCGGGCCGGCCCCGGCATGGAAGATGCCGCAGCCGTCCAGCGCCGGCAGCATCTCAGCGAACGCGGCCTGGCCGAAATCCAGGACGTGGTTGTTGGCCAGCGAGACGGCGTCAATCCCGGCGGCCAGGAGGCTGGCGACGTTCTTCGGGTCCGAGCGGAAATGGAAGATCTTGCCGGGCTCGGGCTCGCCGCCGGCCGCCAGGACACACTCGAGGTTGGCGATGCGAACATCCGCCTGCTTCAGGAGCTCCAGAGTGTCGCCCCACGGGTAGGCAGGCCGGGCCGTTGCCAGGTGCCGGTTCACCAGCCGGCCCAGCATGACGTCTCCCAGCAGCGCGATCCGCATGGCCTGCCTGCCTACTTCCCAGCCTGTCAGGTCAGGGCCGAGGGCTAGCTTTGGTAGCCCTCGACCTCGCTGACCGGCCGCACCTCCGCCTCGTCCGGGTTCTCGCCATAGTCCTTTTTCGCGCGCCGCTGGCGGAGCAGGTCCCAGCACTGATCCAGCTGTTCTTCCACCTGCTGCAGCCGGAGAATGTCCGGGGCTCCGCTCCCTTGCTCACCAGGCTGGGTTGAGCCTTCGCGGAGGCCGTGTTCCTCCTCCACCAGGGCCTTGATGCGCTCCAGGATGTCTTGGTTGTCCACGGTGTCCTCTTTTCGTCCGACGGCGGCGGGCCGCCTTCTCTTCCCCCGGGTTCCCTTCCAGCCTACGGAGGGGACGGCGCGGTGAACAGGGCAGCCCCGAGTGCGGGCGGGACGGCGCTGGCCGGTGCCTGCGGCCTAGCCCAGGAGCTCGTCCGGGTAGCACCAGCGCCAGTCCTCGCCCGGCTCGGCGCTGCGCATTACGGGGTGGCCGCTGAGCTGGAAGTGCTTGTACGCGTGGGTTCCCGGTGAGGAATCGCAGCAGGCCACGTTGCCGCACTGCAGGCACATCCGCAGATGCACCGTCGTCGTCCCCTCCCGTTCGCACGCCTCACAGAAGGGCCCGGGCGGGACGACGAGATCCGGGGCGGATTCCAGGTGCGGACAGACTCCGCGGGGCCGGGCGATTCCCTCACCGCCGCTGCCGCCGTCCGCGTCCGGTTCCTCCAGTGCGGCGTCCAGCATGGACTCTTCGACGTCGAGGCGGTCAAGGACGTTGACCAGGACCTCGTGCGCGTACCCGCCGCCGCGCCGCAGCTCGAGGACTTTGGTGCGTTCGGCGTCCAGCATGGCCAGCCGGAGTTGGGCGTACCGCTGGCTGGGGGTGGCGGCTTCGGCGGACGGGCGGCCCAGCCGCTCCCATGCGGCCAGCCCGCGCTCCTGGGTGCGCCGTTTCAGCATCGCCACGACTTCCGGGGGATCGGCGTCCGAACGCAGTTCCTGGAGCCGCTGCACGCCCGCCGCCGTCGCCAGCTGCATCAGCGAAGCCTCGATAAGCGCGTCCTCGCGCGGGTCCGGCCCCTTCACATCCAGCCACCGGACCAGGACCGGGAGCGTGAAGCCCTGCAGGGTCAGCGTGCCGCCCACCACCACGAGGGCCATCAGGATCAGGACGGACCGGTGCTCCAGCCCTGCCGGCAGGACCAGGACGGCGGCCAGGGTCACCACGCCGCGCATGCCGGCCCAGGACACGATCGCCGGGTACTGCCACGGCGGCGCGGGATCCTTGCGCCGGACCGCGGGAATGAGCCGCGGCAGGTAGGTGGTGGGGAAGACCCAGACCGGACGCAGGACCAGTACGGCGACCAGCACCACGGCACAGCCGAACCAGATCCTTTCCGGCCCCAGCGAATCATCCCGGACGCCCTCGATGATGGTCCGGACCTGCAGCCCGATCAGGAGGAACACAGAGTTCTCCAGCAGGAACTGCACCGTGTGCCAGTTGCTGCGCTGGCTCAGCCGTGCCGCCCCGTTTGGCATGGACGGCGCCTTGGTCCCCATGATCAGCCCGGTAACGACGACGGCCAGGACGCCGGAGGCGTGGATCGCTTCCGCCGGGAGGTAGGCCACGAGCGGGGCGATCAGCGAAGTGGAGGTGTTGATGGCCACGTTGCGGATCCGCTTGCGGAGCGCGGTGAGTACGAAAGCCGCGGCAACCCCCACCACCACGCCCCCGCCGGCCGCCAGGACGAAGCCGCCGGCGATCTCCGCTGCGGAGACAGCTCCGGCGATGGCGGCGATGGCAGCACGCAGGCAGACCAGCGCCGTGGCATCGTTGACCAGCGACTCGCCCTCCAGGATGGTGACAATCCTGCGGGGCATGCCCACCTTTCGCGCAATCGCCGTCGCGGCCACGGCGTCCGGAGGCGCGACGACCGCACCCAGGGCCATGGCGGCCGCCAACGGGATCTCTGGAAACAGCCAGGCGACCACCAGCCCGACGCTGACGGTGCCGAAAATGACGTAGCCCACCGACAGCAGGCCAATGGAGCGGCGGTTGGAACGGAAATCGAACAGCGAGGTCTGCAGCGCCGCAGCGTAGAGCAGCGGCGGCAACAGTCCGACCAGAACGAGTTCGGGGTTCAGCTCGATGGTCGGAACAAACGGGAGGAACGAGCACACGACGCCGGCCAGCACCAGCAGCAGGGGGACGGAGACGTTGATCTTTTGGCCCAGCGCGCTGCCGGCACAGACGATGGCGACGAGGGCCAGTAGCCCGAAAGCGACTTCCATTGGCCCATTCTCTCAGCTTCCCGTCGCTGCCGTCCGCGGCTCCGCAACACATCATCAGCTTGCTTACGACTTGGCGGCTTTCTAGAGTTAAGACTGCAAGCCAACTGAGAGTCTGCGCTGGCGCCGGCACTGAACAAATACTGAACAAATGCTGCCCGGCCCGCGCCCCGGCACGAGGAGGATATATGTCAGAGCACAACCTTTCGGGCAAGAAAGTCGCGTTCCTGCTGACCGACGGTGTGGAGCAAGTGGAGCTGACCAGCCCGTGGGATGCCGTGAAGGAAGCCGGCGGCGTGCCAACTCTGGTCTCGCCGAAGAGCGGCGAGTTGCAGGGCTACGACGGCACCGAAAAAGGGCAGACGTTCGCCGTCGACCTCGCCGTGGGGCAGGCTGACGCCGCCGATTTCCACGCCCTGGTCATCCCCGGCGGCGTGGTCAATGCCGATCACCTCAGAGTCGACAAGGACGCCCAGGCGTTCACTCGGGCTTTCTTCGAGCAGCACAAGCCCGTCGCCGCCATCTGCCACGGCCCGTGGCTGCTCATTGACGCCGGCGTGGTCAGCGGCAGGAGCCTGACCTCGTACCACACGCTCCAGACGGACCTCAAGAATGCCGGCGCGGTCTGGACTGACGAGCAGGTCGTGGTGGACCAGGGACTGGTGACCAGCCGCAGCCCGCGTGACCTCCCGGCCTTCAACGCCAAGCTCCTTGAGGAAATCGCCGAAGGCGAACACGCAGGCCAGACGCCGTAACCGCACGCCCGCGGAAGCCTCCGACGCGGCAAGGCCGCCGTCGGACGCTTCCGGCTGGCCCCGCAACTGCTTTGTCGTCGGCGGCCCGGTTCCGCTGCCGGGCACCTACCCACGCTGCCGGTTTTGCGGCAGGATATGCCCTGTACCGTGCACCGTCGTCGTTGCCGCCCCGGCCGGCGCCCCCAGCAGCAAGGAGTTTCGGACATGACCACGCTCAATCCCTACCTCGGCTTCCGCGACAACGCGCAAGAGGCCATGACCTTCTACCAGTCGGTGTTCGGCGGCGAACTGACCATGAGTACCTTCGCCGAATACCACGCCAGCGAAGACCCGGCGGAGCAGGAGAAGATCATGCATGCCCAGCTCAGGACGGACGCGGGCATGGTGCTGATGGGCGCAGACACGCCCAACAGCATGGATTACACCCCGGGCAACAACTTTTCCGTATCCCTCAGCGGGTCCAACGAAGCTGAGCTCCGTGGCTACTTCGACAAGCTGGCCGACGGCGGCACCATCGCGATGCCGCTGGAGAGGGCGCCGTGGGGCGACATCTTCGGCATGTGCAAGGACAAGTTTGGCGTGGACTGGCTGGTGAACGTCGGTTCCGAGCCCGCCTAGGAGGGGCCCTCGGCCCGGCCGGCAGCTAGCGCTATCCTAGATGCAGCCAGGACAGTGCAGGGACGAGTCCGTCCCCTGGCCAAGGGAGGCACGCAATGACCGAGAAGCTGCACCTCAGCCCGGAAGATGACTTCCCGGAGGACCTCAGCAAGGTGCCGGACAAGGATCTTCAGGTCCTCGACAGCCAAGTCGAGCGCCAGTTGGACTATGAGTACGTGGTGGAGGGGGAGCCGAATCCGGAGACGGAATTCCGGCACTATGACCTCGATGAGGAGTTCGAAGAACGGGACAAACGGGACACCTGATCCGCCGGGATCAGCCTGAAAGGGCCGGCCGTCCCGCACGGCGTCAGGGATCTGGCCAGCAGGCTTACTAGACTGGGCCGACCACCCGGCAACGAAACGAGACCTCCATGACCCCGGCTGCTGCCACGCGGTCCCTCCCGTCCCCGCGCTGCGCGCCGCCCTCGTGTACCGCATGACCGATCCGGTCCGTCTGGAGATCTCGGTCGCGGGCCACGCCGGCCACGTCTTCGCCTCGCGCGACATGGCTGGCGGGTCCGCGCCCGCCGTCGTGCTCATCCACGGAATCGGCGCGTCACACCGTTACCTGCGCCGGCTGCACCGATTCCTGGCCGGATCGGTGGAGACCTACTCCATCGACCTGCCGGGATTCGGCGCCACCCCCAAGCCCGCGTACACGCTCTCGATTGCCGATCACGCCCGCTACATCCTTGGCGCCATGGAACAGCTTGGCGTTGCGGAAATAGTGCTGGTGGGGCACTCGATGGGAACACAGATGGCCCTGGAGGCGGCCCAACAGGCGCCGGGACGGATCTCGAATGTGGTTCTGATGGGTCCCGTGGTGGACCCCCGGCGCGGCACAGTGGCGCGGACGGCCCTGGCGCTGGGCCGTGACTGCCTGTTCTACGAGAGCCCCTCCTCGAACGCCCTGGTTTTCACCGACTACCTGCGGTGCGGCCCGTCCTGGTACTTCAAGACCCTGCAGGTCATGATGGAGTACCCCATGGAACAGAGGATCGCCGGCGTCAGCGCACCGGTCCTCGTGGTGCGCGGCGCCAACGACCCCATCGCGGATGCGGACTGGTGCCGCCGGCTGGCCGGGCTCGCCAGCCACGGGCGGCTGCTGGAGGTGCCGGGAACCGGGCACGTCGTCCAGCACAACCGGGCCCTTGAGGTGCGGGACGGCATTCTGGCGTTCACGGGCCTTGGCGCGGCCGCGGGCGCGGGCGAGCCGCTGCCCGGAAGCCCGGCCTGACCGCACGGGCTGCCCAGGGCCGGGGTCAGACGTCGAAGTGGGTCCGGGTGGGGCCCTGACCGAGTGACTCGACCACCCCGGCCGCGACGGCGTGGAGCTTGATGTTCCGGGCGCTCGAGGCCGACTTCAGGAGCTCGAACGCCTCGGCCTGGCTGCAGCGGTTCTGCGCCATGATGATGCCGACGGCGACGTCGATCACGGTCCGCGTCTCCAGGGTGGCCTTGAGGTTGGCAGCCGTATCGCTGCTGTGCGCGAACCGGACAGCGAGGCGCAGGGCCATGGATGTCTGGTGGACGAAGTCACGGGCAAGTTCCGTGGCGCGCTCATCGAACCGGCCCGGCCGGTGCGAATACAGGTTCAGGGCGGCCCGGGTCTCGCCTTCGAGCAGGAACGGCAGCGCCAGGATGGACCGGAAGCCATGTCCGCGCACCGTGGCGGCGTACTGCGGCCAGCGGCCATCCAGAACCAGGTCCTCAACGTGGACGGTTTCCTGCTCGCGGGAAGCCGTCATGCAAGGGCCGTCGCCGAAGGCGTACTGGATTTCGTCCATGGCCTGCGCGGCGGGGCTGCTGCTCGCGACGGTGGCCGCCTTCCTTTCCCGCAGGAGCGTGATGCCGCACAGGATTTCGTCCCCGGGCTCGGACAGGCTGCGCGCGGACACGCGGGCGAGCCCACCGAGGAAGTCCTCGACGTCGGAGCTGCTGAGCACCAGTTCATGCAGGTGCTGGTTTATTGAATTTGCGGTTGACTCGCTGACCACTTATCTGTTGTGCCGTTTCACTCAGGTCAAGACGACCCGGCCGTGCTTCCCACCGCGGCAAGTGGCGGATACGGCAGCGGCCGGATCGAAGAACAATCCAACGGCTCGCTGCAAAACCGTACCGGGAGAGTATATACATCCGGGAAACGCAGGTTCCATCCAGGCACTGGTCCGACGGCTCCTTAACCGTTCGTCCCGGGCATAAGCTGTGCCTTGAACGAATTGTCGTGAACGGATCCGCATGCCAGAGCTGGACGTCAAGGGCTCGCCCTCCGCACCGCTGGCGATCGCCCGCGCCGCGGGCCGGCCCGTCGCCGCCGTGTTGGAAGAGCTGGGCTCGGGCGGGAACGGACTGACTGGTGCCGAAGCGGTCAGGCGTCTGGCGGAATTGGGGCCGAATGCGGTGCGGACCCACCTGGCCAGCGGGTGGTCGGTGCTGGGCCGGCAATTGGCCAGCCCCATCCTGATCCTCCTGCTCATCACCGCCGGGCTTTCACTGTTTCTCGGGGATCCCACGAACGCGATCGTCATCGGCGTGATCCTGCTGGTCAGCGTCGGGCTGGGGTTCAGCAACGAATACCGGGCCGAACGCGCTGCGGAGGCCCTGCATTCGCGCGTCACGCACCGCGCCGTCGTCGTCCGCGACGGGGTCCAAGGCGAAATCGACGTCACCGCGCTGGTGCCAGGCGACGTCGTCCACCTGGGGATCGGCGCGATCATTCCGGCCGACATGCGGGTGCTGACGGCGAAGGACCTCCTGTGTGATGAAAGCATCCTGACCGGGGAATCGCTGCCGGTCGCCAAGGACCCGGCGCCCGTGCCCGAGGATGCGCCGCTGGCGGAGCTGAGCAGCTGCCTCTTCATGGGGACCGTGATTCAGTCCGGCAGTTGTACCGCGGTGGTGGTCGCCACCGGAGGCCGGGCGGAATTCGGCCGGATTGCACTGGGCCTGGGCGAACGGCAGCCGCAGACCGAGTTTCAGCTGGGCCTGAAACGCTTCTCCTTCCTGTTGCTGCAGGTGGCCATCGGACTGAGCTCGCTCATCTTCGTCGCGAACCTGCTGCTGCACCGGCCAGTGATCGAATCGCTGCTGTTCTCCCTGGCGATCGCGGTCGGCATCACTCCGCAGCTGCTGCCCGCGGTGGTCAGCACCAGCCTGGCCACGGGAACCCGGCAGCTGGCCCGGCGCAAGGTCCTGGTGAAGCGCCTGGTCTGCATCGAGGACCTGGGCGACATGGACATCCTGGTCACGGACAAGACCGGGACGCTGACCGAGGGCCGGATCAGCTTCACCGCCGCGCTGCCCGTCGGCCCGGGCATCCCGCCCGCCGAGCTGCTCACGCTCGGACTGTTGGCGACAGAGGCCGAATACGCCGAGGCGAAACTCTCTGCGGTCGGCCTGAACCCCTTGGACGCCGCCCTCTGGGAATCATCCGACGCGGCGGCCTTCCGGCCCGAGCGCTATGAACGCCTGGACGTCATAGACTTCGACCACCAGCGCCGCCGGACCAGCGTGCTGGTGCGCGAAGCCAACGGAGAAGCCCGCATCATCACAAAAGGCTCGCCGGAAGATGTCCTGGCCCTCTGCGTGGGCACGCCGGCGGACGTGCAGGCGATGCTGGACAAGCAGTTCGACGCCGGATCCCGGGTGATAGCTGTCGGAACGCGACCCGCGGGCGGGCTGGAGGACCTGACGCCATCCGACGAGAAGGATCTGGTCCTTGCCGGGTTCCTCATCTTCCTGGACCGGCCCAAAGCCAATGCCCGCGGCTCGCTTGACCAGCTCGAGGCGCTCGGCATCACGGTCAAGATCGCCACCGGCGACAATGCCCGGGTCGCCGAAAAGGTCTGTGACGAACTCGGCGTCCTCTCCGGCGGAACGCTCAGCGGCGCCGCCGTGGAGGCCATGTCCGATCCGGAGCTGGCCGCCGCCGCACGGGAGGCCAGCATCTTCGCCCGCGTATCGCCCGAACAGAAGGCGCGGATCATCCGGCTGCTGCGGCTAAGCGGCGGCGCCGTCGGATTCATGGGCGACGGCGTCAACGACGCCCTGGCACTGCATGCCGCGGACATCGGCATCTCGGTCGACAGCGCCACCGACGTCGCCAAGGACGCCGCCGACGTCGTGCTGCTGGACAAGGACCTGGGGGTGTTGGCTGAGGGCGTGATGGAAGGCCGGCGGATCTTCGCCAACACCATCAAATACGTTCTCATGGGCACGTCCAGCAACTTCGGCAACATGTTCAGTGCGGCCACGGCCTCCGTGCTGTTGAGTTTCCTGCCCATGCTGCCGGGCCAGATTCTGCTCAACAACCTGCTCTACGATGCCGGCCAGCTGGCCATTCCGGGCGACCGGGTGGACAAGGAACAGCTGGTGGCCCCATCGCACTGGGACATCGGCTTCATCCGGCGTTTCATGTTCCTGTTTGGCCCGATCAGCTCTATCTTCGACTTCGCGACCTTCGCCCTGATGCTGTTCGTCCTCGACGCGGTTCCCGGCGAATTCCGGGCCGGCTGGTTCATCGAGTCCATCGTCACGCAGACACTGATCATCTTCGTCATCAGGACCCGGCGTGTGCCCTTCTTCCGGAGCAGGCCGTCGCTGGGCCTGGTCGGTGCCTCCCTGGGGGTGGTAACCCTGGGGGTGTACCTGCCGTTCTCGCCCCTGGCCGGCGTGCTGGGCTTCGATCCGCTGCCTGTTCCGTTCTTCCTCGCCTTGCTCGGGATGGCCGCGGTGTACTTGGTTCTGGTCGAAATGGCGAAAGTCTGGTTCTACGCCCGGGCCGCCCAGCAGCCTGTCCCCGGCCGGCCAGCGACGCTCCGGCACCGCGGCCGGACCCACCGCATTGCGCGGCGGGCCGCCCGCTTCAGCATCCCGGCGAAGCCGCTCCTCGTCCACCGGGGCCCGGGATGGCGCCGTCGACGCAAACTCGGGCATAAAGGCCCTCACAGGGTTTCGGCCGCGGGCGGATAGTTGGAGGCAGCGGCCACCTGGTCCTGTTCGGGTTTGGGGAACCCGTAGGAGCGCACCAGTTTCAGCAGCACACGACTGATGGCCGATGGCCCACGCTTCGACTTGAAAGCCATAGCCCATGAGCATCTTTGAAGACAGGGTGGACGCCGGCAGGCAGCTCGGCAGGCGTCTGGCGGAATTGCGGGGCCAGGACATTGTGGTCCTGGGCCTGCCGCGCGGCGGCGTGCCCGTAGCCTTCGAAGTCGCCGCCGCCCTGGACGCTCCCCTGGATGTAATTGTGGTGCGGAAACTTGGGCTTCCCTACCAGCCCGAGCTCGCCATGGGGGCGATCGGTGAAGGCGGCGCCAAAGTCCTGGACGAGGAAGTCCTGGCCCATTCACGGGTCAGCGGCGAGGAATTCCAGGCTGTTGAAGAACGCGAACGCGCCGTGCTGGAAAACCGGGTGGTCCTGTTCCGGAAGGGCCGGACCCGGCACGACCTGACCGGACGCATCGCGGTGATCGTCGACGACGGGATCGCCACCGGCTCCACCGCCCGGGCGGCCTGCCGGGTCGCCCGTAAGCAGGGTGCGGCCCGCGTGATCCTGGCCGTTCCGGTTGCCCCCGCTGAGACCCTCGCCGGCCTGACAGAACCGGACGAAGTGGTCTGCCTGGCGACGCCGCGCCAGTTCACCGCCGTCGGATACCACTACCGGGACTTCTCGCCCACTGACGACGACGAGGTGCTGCGCCTGCTCGATCTTGCGGCCAAACGCGTTGAGGCCGCACCGCCGCCCTTCTGGGCCTCGACGGCGTCCCGGACCGACAGCGCCGCCGACGTCGACGAGGAAGTGGAAATCCCGTCCCGCGGGGTGCGGCTCCAGGCCCAGCTCCACCTGCCGGTGCCGGCGCGGGCCGTGGTGCTGTTCGCCCATGGCAGCGGCAGCAGCCGCCACAGCCCCCGGAACCGGTACGTGGCCGGTGTCCTGCAGCAGGCCGGTCTCGGCACGCTGCTGCTGGACCTGCTGACGCCGGCGGAGGAGCGCCACCGCGCCAACGTCTTTGACATCGAACTCCTGGCCCGCAGGCTGTCCTCGGCAACGGACTGGCTTTCCACCCGGGCAGATACGGCCGCCTGCGCGGTGGGTTATTTCGGTGCGAGCACGGGAGCCGGGGCCGCACTGTGGGCGGCGTCGGAGCCGTCGGCCCGGATCGCGGCCGTCGTGTCCCGCGGTGGCCGCCCCGACCTCGCCGGCCCGCGGTTGTCCGCCGTCAAAGCGCCCACGCTCCTGATCGTGGGTAGCCTGGACCACGAGGTCCTGGAACTCAACCGCAGGGCGAAGGCGATGATGCGCAGCCCCAGCCAGCTCGCCGTTGTGCAGGGGGCGACGCACTTGTTCGAAGAGCCGGGCACGCTCGCGGCGGCGGCCATCCTGGCGCGGGACTGGTTTGTCGACTACCTGTTGCCCCCGAACGGTGCCAGCGTGCGGGCAACGGGCGTCTGAGGGGGCGGAACCAGCAGGGCCGGGGTCACGAAGGCCGCGGACCCTAGCTCCGGCGGCCCTCTGCCCTGGACCGGATCCCCAGGAGCATCCGCCGTTCCATCAGGAACTGCACCGGCTCCAGCAGTGCGCGCAGGGCCAGCCCCTCCGCCAGGGGCGAAAAGTCGTACCGGGTGCGGGACAGGAGCCTGGTGGCCTGGGGACCAGCAGGCCGCAACACGAACGTCCAGCTGATGTCCAGCCGGCGCCCGGTGGGGCGGACCCCTGCCGGTGACATTGTCCCCGTGCGCAGATCGATGGTTCCGCCCAGCCCCAGCACCGTCCCGGACTGGAGGAGCCTGACCGGCAGGCCGCCGTCGGGGGACATCGGAATAATGTCGCCTACTTTCAGGCGCTGCAGCTCCGGGAGAATCCGGTCCGCATTCCGGATGCCCAGACCCGCGCCGCGTTCGAGCCAGTCGTAGGAGTAGAAACCGCCGCGCCCGGCGCCCATCTGGACCAGCCATGGCCAGACCTCTGCCACCGGCGCCGCAATCGTGACCGCACGGGTGCTTTGCATGCGCGGGGCGGGCACGATCTCGTCCCCGGCGAGCGGGCCGGCGGCCTCCTGGGTGGTGGCCCCCCAGCGCAGGAGCCGCGGCCGGACGGCCAGGACGTAGCTTGCGCCCGCCGATGCCGCAGCCAGCGCCAAGAGCGGTCCGCGCAGCCGGCCGGGAACGTGCGGACCGCTCACGCGAGGGACCTCATCCGCTGGTCCGGCCCCGGAGGTCGTCCGAGTCCGGGCCGACCACCACCACCGGGCAGTGGGAGTGGGCCGCGCAGGCCCCGCTCACCGAGCCCATGACCTGATGAAGGAAGCCGCCCTTGCCGCGCCGGCCCACCACGAGCAACTCGGCGTGCTGGCTTTCCTCGATGAGGACCTTGGCCGGCGCCCCGAATTTGACCGAGCGGGTGAGTCCTTCCGGACGCGATTCGCCGAAGGCCCGCTCCAATGACTGGTCCACGAGGCGTTCGGCGGTCTCCTCCAGCTCATCGAGGGTGGGCGTTCTGTCCTCCGGCAGGTGGGATGCAAGGAAGAAATCGGAAGTTCCCAGGCAGGTGATGATTTCCAACGGGATGTTCAGCCCCGTGGACATGCGCCCGGCGAGGCGGAGCGCCGTCGTCGAAAACTCGGAACCGTCCACACCCACGACAATGCGCTGATCACCGTTCATGTTCCCCAGCCTTGCCCCTGCCCCCGGGACTGCCTAGGGCCGAAAGTCACGCGGGGCTGGGCACCGCGGCCGCCTCCCCCTTAGGGTGGAACGGTGAGCGCCGGCACCGGAGCAGGTGCCGGCCCCCGGCCGGACCATGACGGTCAGCCGAGCCTGCCACCCGAGGAGTTCCTGATGCGAGTTGCTGTTACTGGAGGAAGCGGAAAGCTGGGCCGAAACGTCGTGCGGCGGCTCAGCGATGACGGGCACGAGGTGACCAACCTGGACCGCACCGGCGCGCGCGGCCGCGGCTTCACGGAGGTGGACCTGCGCAATTACGGCCAGGTGGTGGATGTGTTCCTGGGCCTGGAGGACCGCCATGCCGGCTTTGACGCCGTGGTGCACCTGGCCGCGATTCCCGCACCGGGCCATGCCCCTGATGCCGCCACCTTCGAGAACAACATGCAGTCCACCTACAACGTGTTCCAGGCTGCCCGCCGGGCCGGGATCAAGAAAATCGTCTACGCGTCCAGTGAGACGGTGCTGGGACTGCCTTTCGACGTCGACCCTCCCTACATCCCGGTGGACGAGGACTACCCCGCCCGGCCGGAAAGCACGTACTCCCTGGTCAAACACCTTGAGGAGCAGATGGCCATCCAGCTGACCCGCTGGGACCCGGACCTGAGCATCACCGGCCTGCGGTTCTCCAATGTGATGGACCCGGAGGACTATGAGGAATTCCCCTCCTTCGACCACGACGCCCGGGCGCGCAAGTGGAATCTCTGGGGCTACATTGACGGCCGGGACGGCGCGCAGGCCGTGGCCCGCGCCCTGGAGCATGGCAAACCCGGCTTCGAGGCGTTCATCATCGCCAACGAGGACACGGTGATGAGCCGCTCCAGCGCCAGCCTGGCCGCCGAGGTGTTCCCGAACGTGAAAGTGGTCAAGGACCTGGCCGAGCACGAGACCATGCTCTCGATCGACAAGGCCAAGCGGCTGCTGGGCTACGCGCCGGAGCACACCTGGCGGAACTACCACCCGCTGCGCACCACCCCCACGGAAGACTGACCCCGAATTTGAGGAGCTCCATGCAATACCGCACCCTGGGCAACAGCGGCGCCGTCGTCTCCAATTACGCGCTGGGTACCATGACTTTCGGCGCCGAGGCCACCGAGGAGCAATCCCGCGCGATCCTGGATGACTACTTCGCGGCGGGCGGCAACTTCATCGACACCGCCGACGTCTACAGCTCGGGGGTGTCGGAGGAAATCATCGGCCGGTGGCTGGCGGACCGGGCCGAGGTCCGGGACCGGGCGGTGGTGGCCACGAAGGGCCGTTTCCCCATGGGCCAGGCGCCCAACGACGTCGGAACCTCCCGCCGGCACCTGGTCCGGGCACTCGATGACTCGCTGCGCCGGCTGGGCGTGGAACAGATCGATCTCTACCAGCTGCACGCCTGGGATCCGGTCACGCCCCTCGAGGAGACCCTCCGGTTCCTGCACGACGCCGTCACCAGCGGCAAAATCGCCTACTACGGCTTCTCCAACTTCCTGGGCTGGCAGTTGACCAAGGCTGTCCATGTGGCGAAGGCCCATGGCTGGAGCGCCCCGGTGACGCTGCAGCCTCAGTACAGCCTGCTGGTCCGGGAGATCGAGTCGGAAGTTGTGCCGGCCTCACTCGACGCCGGGATCGGGCTGCTGCCATGGTCGCCGCTGGGTGGCGGGTGGCTGTCCGGCAAGTACAAGCGCGACCAGCCGCCGGCCGGGGCGACCCGGCTCGGCGAAAACCCGAAGCGGGGGATGGAGGCCTGGGAGGCCCGCAACGCCGATCCGCGCACCTGGGACGTGATTGCCGAGGTGGAGCAGACCGCCGGGCGCCATGGCGTGAGCCCTTCCCAGGTGGCGCTGGCCTGGCTGGCGGACCGGCCGGCGGTCACCTCGGTGATCCTGGGCGCCCGCACCACCGGGCAGCTGGCGGACAATCTCGCGGCCGCGGATCTGCGGCTCACCGCAGGCGAGACGGAGCGGCTGACCGAGGTCAGCCGGCCGCGCGTCGGCGTCTATCCGTACGGGCCCATGGCCCAGGAACAGCGCAGCCGCAAGCTCGAGGGCGGCCGCTAACCAAACAAGGCGGGACAGCGGGGCCAAAGTCCCTGACACACCAAAAAGGTCCCGGGCGGCGAGTCAATGCTCTGCCGCCCGGGACCTGGCTCTTTTGAGTCCGGCTCTGAGCGTCCGGTTTGCTGGTGGCTTAGCGAACCTGTTCCCGGGTCATGCCGAAGGGGACCTGGTCGGAGAGGGCCGCGGTGTAGTGGCCCGGCTTGTGCCGCGTGAGCAAAATGCCGTGCGTCCCCGTGGTCATGGCGAGCTGCTGCAGCCCGCGGACGGCGTCGTTGAGTCGGTCATCGAGTACGCGCCGGTTGTCGACCTGGATCTCAATGGACTCGGTAATCGTGGTCATAGCTCTGTCTTTCTTGGAGTACTTCTAGTCGGCCCCAATGGATTCAGGAACAGTAACGTCATATTTATTGACCCGTCAAATCACCACGCCGCATCTGCGCGGGGTGCCGTGCGGGGGCCAAATGCCCGCACATTGGGCCGCGGGCGGCTGACCTGCAGATCCATCCAGGCACGGGTGGTCCCAGTGAGTCTGATCACCCGGCATCATTGCGGGCAGGCCGAAAGATGCTCGTGGACGCAAACGATGCCGCCGTCGGGGGCACGGGAGAAGATGATGGTCTCGCGTTCATCGCTCGTATCGCGGCCACCGTCCCGGTCAATCTGGACGGTCGTGGCGACCCGGTGCGAAAACACCGCGGTAGCCCCGAGGAGCTGGATATCCTGCTCGCTGCTCCGGCATTCAAGCACCCGCCAGCCACCGGCGAGCCAGCTGTCCCAAAGGGTGCGGTAGGCGGAGCGGGAACCAAGGCGCTGGGCTTCCGGATGGAAGATAAAGGTCGCCTGCGGGCTGAAGGCGGCAAAGTAGGTCTCGGTGTCCGTGGCGGCGAAGGCGGCGACCAGGCGGTCCGCCGCATCCTGCACCTCCTCGCGGCTGAGGGGGCGGAGCGCAGCCGGCCGCAGCTCCGCGGCCGGCAGCTCCGCCGCCGGCAGCGTCCGGGCCACGGCCCGGACCGGGGCGCCGTCGGCCCCGGGGATATTGAGGGGAAAGAGGAAGAGCTCGACGTCGGATCCGGCGTCCCTGGCCCGCTGGACCTGCTCCAGCCCGGTGAGGTTTTCCACGATGATGCAGCCGTTCCCGGCCAGGACGGCGTGGGCGGGAAAGCCGCCGCCGGCCGGGTTGCCGTCTGAAGTTCCGTCCGAAGCGCCGGGCGAGCTGGGATCCACGCTGAGGGCATCCAGGCCTACGGCGCGGTAGCCGCGGTCCACGATCAGTTGCGCCGCCGCCGCCTCCAGCCAGGGATGCTTGAGGTACTCCTCCGTTCCCCACGCCGCGGCGGAGCCGGTGTGCAGCAGCAGGATCTTTGCTGGCTTGTCCTGACCCCCGGAATCCCCAGAAGCCCCACCTGGGCCCGCCGGGGCGATCCCCGCCAGCTGCGCGGCGGTGATGGCGCCGCCGCGGGCCACGTCCCGGACATCCACGATTTCGGCGATGCCGCCGAAGAGAGACAGCGGCAGTTCGTCCAAAGCTGCCCAGCCCTCGCCCACATGCAGGGGTGCGTCGGCGTGGGTGCCCGAATGGGAGCCCAGTCCGAGCGAGAGCACGTTGGCGCCGTCGGCCTCCACGGTCAGCGCCGCTGCAATCCGGACCTCAGGGTCGCCGGGGTAGACAGGCATTCCGGTGTGCAGCGGAACGCTGAGATCGAACCACGTCACCGCTGGCCCACCAGTTCCGTGTCCCGGTCGCCGGGCAAGCCCGGCCCGGCCGCCTCCGATGTTCCGGCAGCGACGGTGTTTCCAGCCGCATCGATGACCGGCGGCACCGGGGTGTCCTTCGAAGGGATCCAGCGCGGCCCGGCGGCCGGGAACACTCCGCGCGGCTCCGGGAAGATCCACAGCAGCCCGAGGTAGAGAACGGCTGCAAGCGCCAGCGATGCCGGCAGGCTGATGTCCACGCCGCCCGCCAGGTTGCCCAGGGGCCCCTGGAACTGGCCGGGCATGTTCACCATACTCAGCCCGGCCGCGGCGCTGACCAGCCAGGCCGTCATGCCGCGCAGGTTCCAGCCGTGGTTGAACCAGTACCGTCCGCCGGTCTGGCGCCGGTTGAATACCTGGAGGGCGTCGGCGTCGTACCAGCCGCGGCGGGTGATGAAACCGAGGATCATCACCACCATCCACGGCGCGGTGCAGGTCACGATCAGGGTGGCGAACGTGGAAATGCTCTGGACGAGGTTGAAGGCAAAGCGGCCGGCGAAGATGAAGGCGATCGCCAGGATCCCGATGAACAGGGTGGCCTGGACCCGGTTGAACCTCGGGAAGACGCTGCTGAAGTCAAGGCCGGTCCCGTACAGCGACGACGCCCCGGTGGACATGCCGCCGATCAGGGCGATGGCGCAGAGCGGGATGAAGTACCAGGCGGGGGAGATCGCCAACAGGCCGCCGACGTAGTTCGGCGCCGCCGGGTCCATGAATTCCGGCGCTTTGGTGGCGATGATGGACGCCGTGGCCAGCCCAAAGACGAACGGAATAAGGGTGGCCAGCTGGGCCAGCAGCGCCGCACCCATGACCCTGCGCTTCGGGGTGGCGGTGGGGATGTAGCGCGCCCAGTCGCCCAGGAACGCGCCGAAGGAGATGGGGTTGGACATGACGATCAGGGCCGCGCCGATGAACGCCGGGATGAACCCTGCGACGCCGACGCCGTCGAACCCGGTCCCGAAGGCACCCTCGAAGTTCAGGTTCAGGTCACCCGCGAAGGCGATGAAGCCGACAACGAACAGCAGGGTGGCCGCGGTGACGGCGATCTTGTTCACGAGCAGCATGAACTTGAACCCGTAGACGCAGACCACCAGGACGAGTCCACCGAAGAGGCCGTAGGCGACGGCGAACGAGCCCATGTCCTGCGGCAGGCCCACCAGCCGGTTCAGCCCGCCGACCAGGGCATCGCCGGAGCTCCAGACCGAGATGGAGAAAAATGCCAGCGCGGTCAGCAGCGACAGGAATGATCCGACCACCCGGCCGTGCACGCCCAGATGTGCGGAGGAGGACACCGCGTTGTTGGTCCCGTTCGTGGGGCCGAAGACGGCCATGGGTGCCAGCAGGAGGGCGCCGACAACCAGGCCCGCCACCGTCGCGGCGAGCCCCTGCCAGAATGACAGGCCGAAGAGGATCGGAAACGCGCCCAGGAAAGCCGTGGCAAAGGTGTTGGCCCCGCCGAACGAAACCCTGAACAAGTCAAAGGCACTGGCATTGCGGTCCTTCTCGGGGATCCGTTCAATGCCATAGGTCTCCACGTCGGTGACCTTGCCGCGGTTCCGCCCTGCGCGGGCGCCGGCAGGCTGTTCCTCGACCATATTGTTCTCCATCCAGCTCATCATTGATTCCGTGAGAGTTGCTCCATAAGCATCACAAGTTGCTTTGGAGGCTACCTTGCTTGGTTTGGAGGCTACACTGTGAAGCGGCTCACAGCAAAGCATCGGTCCGTCCGGCCGGCAGATTACGCAACCGGCCGCCGGGCCGGACCTCTCCCGCGGTGCCCGGGTGCCCGGGTGCCTGCCGCCCGGAGAAGAACAGGGATAATCTTCAACGGGGACTATCCACTACACGGCGCAAAGGCGGCACGGCGACATGGCACAGGCTCAGACAGGCAAACCCCGGGGACGGTGGCGGACCTTCCACGAAAAATTCGTCGTGGAGGAGCGCTACATGAGTGTGGCGGCGCGCCGGAATCTCTACCGCACTGCCGTCGTCCTGATGATCACGGGCGCCGTGCTGTTCGTGGTAATCCTCACCGGAGTCCTGCAGCACGGCGGCATCTCGGCGGCGGACGAGCCCGTGCGAACCTGGCTCCTGACCCTGCGCGCGGAACCGACCACCATCATCATGATCATCCTTGCGATCATCTTCGGCCCCATCGGCCTGCCAATCATCGTCCTCATCGTGACGGTGGCCTGGGGCCTGCTCGCCAAGCACGCCTGGCGGCCGATGCTCCTGGCCGGCGCCATGCTGACCGGCGTCATCCTGGCGCAGGTCATCGGCCGCATCGTCGAACGCCACCGGCCTCCAATCGAGCTCATGCTTTTCGGCGCCGACTCCACGTTCTCGTTCCCTTCCGGGCACGTCCTGGGCGCGTGCGATTTCCTGCTGGTCACCACGTACCTGGTCTTTTCGCGCCGGAAGAACCCTGTGTCCGCTGTCATCGCCTTCATTGTGGCGGGGATCGGCATATTCTTCGCAGCCGTCAGCCGCCTGTACCTCGGCTACCACTGGATGACCGACGCCCTGGGCGCCTTCTCGATCTCGCTCGTGATCTTGGGCGGCGTCATTGCTCTGGACACCTGGCGAACGGCACGGATCCCGGGCGAGCAGATCACCGGGACGCTGTCCACCGCCGACGCGGGCCAGGACTAAGCGCCGTCAGCGGCTGCGCGCCCGCTTGAGTTCGGCCCGCAGCCGGGCGTTGGCTGCCTCCAGTTCCATCACCTTGGCCACGCCGGCCAGGTTAAGCCCCTCCGCCAGGAGTTGGCCGATCCGCCGCAGCACTGCGAGGTCTGCGTCGCTGTACTGCCGGGTGCCACCTGCGGTGCGGTCCGGCGCGAGGAGACCCCGGCGCTCGTAGAGCCGGATATTCTGCTGCCCCGTGCCCACCAGCTGCGCCACCACCGAGATGGCGTACAGGCCTGTATTCGTGCCGCGGTCCGCCATGGCGTTCCTCCCGTTCCTGCAATTCCCTTGCATCAGTGTTTCACCGGTGCTATAAAAAATCTATACCCACTACCACAGATAAATAGTGGTGGGTTGTGGAAGGAATGCAGATCAAGTCTCGCTAAAGGAGTGGGAAATGATGTTGATTCGGACGGACCCGTTCCGTGACTTTGACCGGCTCGCGCAGCAGGTGTTCGGCACGGTGGCGCGCCCGGCGCCCATGCCCATGGACGCGTGGGAGGAAGAGGGCGTATTCGTCGTCGTATTCGATCTTCCGGGGGTCAATGTCGACTCGATCGGGCTCGACATTGAGCGCAATGTCCTGACGGTCCGGGCGGAACGGCGGGACCCGGTGCAGCCCGATGTGGAACTGACGGTCTCGGAGCGCCCCCGTGGCGTGTTCAGCCGCCAGCTGATCCTCGGCGACACCCTGGACACGGAGAACGTCAAGGCCAACTACGCCGACGGCGTCCTGACGCTCCGCATCCCGGTGGCGGAGGCGGCCAAGCCGCGGAAGATTGAAGTCACCCGTTCGCAGGACAAGATGCAGGAGATCGGGAAGTAGCGCCCGGAGCCGGCGCGGCGCCCGCAGCGTTGCTCCGGCTCCGGCTGCATGCAACGGAGGCCGATCATGTCCGGCAGGAACCCTGATCCCCGCGGCTACTACGCGCTCTTGCACGTCTCGCCGGAGGCGGGACGGCAGGAGATTGGCCGCGCCTTCCGGGCGCTGATGCGCCGGCACCATCCCGACATCGGCCAGTTGGACATCGACCCTCCCGATGTCGGCGCCATTCTGCACGCTTTCGCCGTGCTGCGGGACGCCAGGAGCCGGGCGGAGTACGACGCCGGCGGCTGGCGGCCCGCCGTCGAGGACGACACCTTCCATCACCGGAACGACCATGCCGGCCAAGGCGGCCGCGACATCCCGGTGCGCATCATCCGGCATCGGGATCCTCTTGTGCGCGTGCTCCCCGTCCGCTGGGAACCCGGGCCCTGACGGGGAACACTCCTGGCCGGGCCGCTGAACCGGACAGGAAGCCCACCCGGCAGTCCCATCCAGCAGTCCTATCCAACAGTCCCATCCACTGAGGAGGAGAGCGGCCATGAGCGCATGGCGCCGTTACGATTCGCACCTGATGCCGGTATTCCACGAGCGCTTCGAAGAGCGCTGGGGGGAGGGAACGGCGCCGTTCCTGGACCCAGAGGCGCATGAGGCCCCGTTGCCCCGTGCGCAATGGATCAACATCGACACGGGCGCGGCGCTGGCCGTGGTCCCGGTCTGGACAGATGAAGACAGCCAGCACCGATCCTTTGGCGTGTTCTACCTGCCGCCCGCGGGTGATATCTGGGTGCTGAGGCCCGGCTTCACGGAGTATCTGGAGCCCTCGATGGACGAGGCTGAGCAGCTCGTGACGCTGCGGAATGATGCCTTCCGCAAGGCCGTGGAGCACGCCAAGGTCTTCCTGTTCGGGCCGGAGACCTCGGTGTTCTGAACAGCAGGGGCCGATTGATGCCAGGGATCAGATGATGCCAGGGATCAGTTGCTGGCGGCGGCGTACGCATTCAGGCTCAGGGAGAACACGATCCAGGAGACGTATGGCAGCATGAGCAGGCCCGCCGCCCGGCTGATGAGGCCGAACCGGACCACGGTGACGGCAGCGGCCACCGCATGGACGGCGATGAGCAGCAGGGCCAGCCACAGGGCGGCCCCGCCGGCCATGGGGTACATGCCGAAGAACAAGGGCGCCCAGGCGAGGTTCACGAGCAGCAGGATCACATAGACGGTCATGGCGCCACGGCCGCGCCCGGAGCGAAGTCCTGTTCCCCGGCGCCAGGCCAGCCACGCTGCCACTGCCATGGTCGTATAAAGCACTGTCCAGACCGCTCCGAAGGCCCAGCCCGGCGGAGTCCACGGAGCCTTCTCTGCCGCCGCGTACCAGCCGTCGGCGTTGCCGATGATGGCCAGCGACGCCACGAAGGACACCCCGTGGGAGACCGCCAGGAAGTAAAGGAGGGCCGCCGCCTGCCTGCCGGGGCTGGGCGGCGCCGCCGGCGGCCGGCGGTTGACGCCTTGTTCAATTTTCACGTGCACTGATCAACAGTGGCCGTTGGCACCGCGCGCGTCAAACGGCCCGGGTCGTGGCGCTCACCCCCGTCGGAGCCTAAGATCAGTCAACCAACCACCGAAACTACATAGAGGTACCCGTCGATGAACGCTTCCGCCAACGATCTGGCTTCCCTTCTTCCGCCCGGCTTCACCCTGGGCGTGGCGACCTCGGCCTTCCAGATCGAGGGTGCACTCGATGAAGACGGCCGCGGCCCTTCCGGATGGGACGTCTTTGCCGCGAAGCCGGGTTCGATCGTTGAGGACCAGAGCCCGGCCGTTTCCTGCGACCACTACCACCGGATGCCCGAGGACGTGGCGCTGATGAAGGACCTGGGGATCGACTCGTACCGGTTTTCGCTGTCCTGGCCCAGGATCCAGCCCGGCGGGAGCGGGCCCGCGAACCCCGCCGGACTGGACTTCTATGACCGGCTGATCGACCTGTTGCTCGCCAACGACATTTCCCCCATGGCCACGCTCTACCACTGGGACACCCCATTGCCCCTGGACGAGGCCGGCGGCTGGATGAACCGAGACACGGCCTACCGGCTGGGGGACTTCGCCGCCATCGCCGCCGCTGCCTTCGGGGACCGCGTGAAGCGCTGGGTGACTGTCAACGAGCCCGCCACAGTCACCACCAACGGCTACGCCCTGGGCATGCACGCGCCCGGCCAGGCCCTCATGCTCAAGGCGCTCCCCAGCGTGCACCACCAACTGCTGGGCCACGGCCTGGCGCTCCAGGCGCTGCGTGCCGCCAAGGTACCGGGGGACATCGGCATCACCAACGTTTACTCACCGATGGTCCCGGCCACCGCGAACCCGCTGGACAAGGTCAGTGCCGGACTCATGGACGTGGCGCAGAACCGGCTCTACGCCGATCCCGTACTGCTCGGCAAATACCCGGATGTCATCCGGGCCGCCACGTTCTTTTCGTCGTCTTTCAACCCGTCCAGCGAAGACATGGAGCTGATCTCCCAGCCCCTGGATTTCTATGGCCTGAACTACTACATGCCCACCCTGGTCGGGGCGGGTCCGGGGGAAGGGGCCGTGCCGCCCGGCATGGCCGAGGCCATGGGGGACGACCTCAGCGGAACACCCGGAGCGCCGTTCCACATCGCGCCGTTCCCGGACACCGAGACCACGGCCTACGGCTGGCCGGTCAAGCCCGAATACATGTCCGTCGCCCTGGCCGAGATGGCCGACCGCTACCCGGATCTGCCCCCGGTCTACATCACCGAGGGCGGGGCGAGTTTCGAGGACATCGTGGTCCACCCTGTCGGGACGGACCGCCGGATGATCCCGGACGAACGGCGCCTGCGTTACCTCGCGGACCACATCGGTACGGCCCTGGAAGCGACACGTCCCGGCGGTGCCGCGGAGGCCATCGACCTGCGCGGCTACTACGTGTGGTCCTTCATGGACAACTTCGAGTGGTCCGCCGGCTACAAGCAGCCGTTTGGTCTGGTGCACGTCGATTTCGATACCCAGGTCCGCACGCCGAAGGCCTCCTACTACTGGCTCCAGGAGGTCATTGCGGCCAGAAGCGCGGCGTCCGCCGGAGAGTCCGAAAGCCTCGCGCGGCCCGCCAGCCTCTCGCAGCCCGCCAGCGGCGCCGGCGGGCAGGACTAGACGGCCGACGCCGGAGAGCCGCATCCGGCAGTCTGACACCCCAAAGCGGGGGGGGGGGGGGGGCAGCCTAGAGCAGATCCAGGTCCTGCAGGCCCTTGGCCAGTCCCGCCCCGTCGGGCGAATAGAACCACGGGACGGAGGACTCCGAGTGGTCGCCGGTGTCGGAGTGGCCGCCGGCAAAGACTGCTTCGGTGGAGGATAGTTGCCGGATGCCGATCGCGGCCACCTGGTCGGGGTGCTTCTGCGCGAAGCCGGAGTAAATCTCTTCATCGTGCTGGCCGTTGTCGCCGAACAGCAGCCAGCGCATGTTCGGGAACTCCTGGGCCAGCAGCTCAAGGTTCCGCCGCTTGTGTTCCTGGCCGCTACGGAACCAGCGGTCGTGCGTCAGTCCCCAGTCCGTGAGCAGCAGCGCACCCGAGGGATAGAGGTTCCGGGCGATGAAACGGGCCAGGGTGGGAGCTGCGTTCCACGGCCCGGTGGACAGGTAGATCACCGGCGCCTCCGGGTGCTCCACCTTGAGCCGATCCAGCAGGACAGCCATGCCGGGTGTCGCCATCCGGGCGCGTTCGTTCAGGACGAAGGTGTTCCACAGTGCCAGGAAGGGCCGGGGGAGGGCTGTGACCATGATGGTGTCGTCAATGTCCGAGACAATGCCCAGCTTGGTGTCCGGGGAGATCACGAAAATCCTGGCCTCGACCGGTTCCGTTCCTTCGGCGCGCAGCACGGCCGTATGCCAGCCCGGGGTCAACGCCACGTGAACCAGGGTGTCCACCAGGCCGCCGCGGTCGGCATGCACGCGGGTGGTGACGCCGCCGATCTGGATCTCCACCTCGGTGAACTGGACCGGGACACTCGTGAACGCCCGCCAGCCGCGGAAGTTCTGGTTGCCGTTCACGGCCAGCCGTTCCGCCTTGCTGCCGGCCACCGGCCGGCTGGTGAGGACCACGCGGCCCAGTACCCTGACCCACTCCGTCGAGCCGTAGCCCTGATAGGCGACGGTCTGCGGGCTGAACTTCCAGCGCCGGGCCGTCTTGAGCCGGACCCCGTTGACGGTGTCAGACACCCAGTGGGCGAGCCGGAAGGCCCTGTTGCCGGACACGGGCAGCTGCTGCGCTGGTTGCGACGCCAATTCCATGCCTCCACTCTGCCACAGTGCCGGGCTCCGGCCGTGCCGGCGGGAGCCCCGGGACCCGGCCCCCGCCACACCGGATCACCAGCGCGGCGGCTCACCCAGCAGCCCGCGCAGGGTGGCGGCGTTGCGGACGGCGTTGCCGCCGCCGTCGTTGTTGAAATACGCGTAGACGTCTTTCCCGCCGGCCTGCCACTCGCGGATCCGGTCCGCCCACCAGCGCAGGTCCCCATCGGAATAGGATCCGCCGTACAGGACGTCGTGGTCCGGGCCGTGCAGCCGGATATAGACGAACGGCGCGGTGGCGCGCAGCACGCACGGGAGCCCGGCGCCGCTCATGATGCAGTAGGCCGCGCCGTGACGTTCCAGCAGGGCGTACACGGCGTCGTCGTCCCAGCTGGGGTGGCGGAACTCCACGCAGACGCGGATCCACCCGGGCAGAGCCGCCAGGAAGTAGTCCAGCCGGGCGTCATCGCGCGCCAAGCCCGGGGGCAGTTGGACGAGCAGCACGGCCCGCTTGTCGCCGAGTTCGTGCCAGCACCGGGTGATCCGCTCCACCCAGACCTCCGGGGCGTATAGCCTCTTGGCGTGCGTCAGGCCCCGGGGCGCCTTGACGGACAGGGCAAAACCGTCGGGCAGGCGGCGGCGCCAGCTGGCGAACGAGTCCTCTTTCGGCCAGCGGTAGAAGCTGGCATTCAATTCCACGGTGTCGAAGCGTGCCGCGTAGTAGGCCAGCCTGTCCCGGGCCGGCAGGCCTGGCGGATAGAGGACCCCGTCCCAGTGGTCATAGCTCCAGCCGGACGTGCCGATCCGCACAGTGGCCTCGTGCGCTGCCATGCCCCGTCCCCTGCCCTTTCCCCTCAGCGATGGATCCGTGTCCTCCGGCCGGTCCCGTGCGCCGACCCACTGCGCCGCCGCACGTCAGCCTTCACCGTCAGCCTTTACCGTGGGCCCTCCGCCCATGCCGGGGGGACGGCGGTGTGGCACTGTAAGTGTCATGGTACGCATCGAGGATTACGCAATGGTCGGGGATCTGCATACCGCGGCCCTGATCAGCACCGAAGGTTCCATCGACTGGCTGTGCCTGCCGCGCTTCGACTCACCGGCCTGTTTCAGCGCCCTCCTCGATTCGCCCGCGGCCGGCCGGTGGCTCCTGGCGCCGGCAGGCGGCGGCGAATGCACCCGCCGCCGCTACCGCAAGGGCACGCTGATCCTGGAAACCGAGTGGGATTTGCCTGAGGGCAAGGTCAGGATCATTGACTTCATGCCACCCCGCGACGAGGTGGCGGATATCGTGCGGATCGTGGTCGGTGTCCGCGGCACGGTGCGGATGCGCGGCGAACTGGCGCTCCGGTTCGACTACGGCCATGTTGTGCCGTGGGTCCGCCACGACGAGCGGGGGATCCACGCCGTCGCCGGGCCCGATGCCGCCTATCTGGTGACCGATGCGCCCCTGCGCGGTGAACGGATGCATACCGTCAGCGACTTCACGGTCAAGGCCGGGGAGCGTGTGCCCTTCGTGCTGACCTGGAGCCCCAGCCACCTGCACCGGCCGCGGTCGGTGAACCCGGAAACGGTCCTGGCGTCCACCGAGGAGTTCTGGCTTCGGTGGTCGGCGAAGTGCACGGTCACCGGGCGGTACCGCGACGCCGTCCAGCGCTCGCTGATCACGCTCAAGGCCCTGACCTTTGCCCCTACCGGCGGGATCGTGGCCGCCGTCACGACGTCGCTGCCGGAGGAGATCGGCGGCACCCGGAACTGGGACTACCGCTTCTGCTGGCTGCGCGATGCCACGCTCACGCTGCAGGCGCTGCTGGCCGCGGGCTACACGGAGGAGGCCGGCGCGTGGCGCGACTGGCTGCTCCGCGCCATCGCGGGGGACCCGGCGGATCTGCAGATCATGTACGGGCTCCACGGCGAGCGCCGGATGCCGGAGCTCGAACTGCCGTGGCTGAAGGGCTACGAGAACTCCGCGCCGGTGCGTACCGGCAACGGTGCGGCCGGCCAGCTGCAGCTCGACGTCTGGGGCGAGGTCCTCGATTGCCTGTCCCTGACGCGGAACTCCCTGCTCAAACACACTGACGACGCCTGGGACGTCCAGGTGGCCCTCATGGAACATCTGGAGACGGCCTGGCGCCAGCCGGACAACGGGCTGTGGGAAATGCGCGGCCCGCAGCGCCATTTCACGCACTCCAAGGTGATGGCATGGGTGGCGGCGGACCGCATGGTCAAGGGCGTCCGGGACTTCGGCCTGATCGGCCCGGCGGACCGTTGGGAGGAGCTGCGTGACGCCATCCACGCCGAGGTCATGGCCAACGGGTTCGACGCCGGCCGCAACACGTTCGTGCAGTCCTATGGGCGGCCGGAGCTGGATGCGAGCCTCCTGCTGCTGCCCCGGGTGGGGTTCCTCCCGCCGGATGATCCGCGCATCATCGGCACCATCGACGCGGTCCAGCGCGAGTTGACGCACGACGGCTTCCTGCGCCGCTACCTGCCGGCGCAGAGCGACGACGGGCTTCCCGGCGGGGAGGGGGTGTTCCTGGCATGCTCCTTCTGGCTGGTGGAGGCCCTGATCGGGGCGGGCCGGCGCCACGAGGCCCGGGAGCTGTTTGAGCGCCTGCTGGCGTTGCGCAACGACGTCGGACTCCTCAGTGAGGAGTGGGGCGTGGAGACGGGCCGGCAGCTGGGCAACACACCGCAGGCCTTCAGCCACTTTGCCCTCGTGATGAGCGCGCTGGAACTGCATGAAGATGGCGTCCGCCGCAGCGACACGCCGCGTCCGTGACCCGCGCCCGCGGCCCCGCCCCTGCCCGCGGCCACCGCCGGCGGGACCTTCAGCACTTTCCCCGCACCGTAAAATAAGTACACTTACTAATATCCCGGCGGGGGATACGAGGGAATGAGGAGTGTGCAATGGCGGGGTATTTTGAGCTCGTGGACGCGCCCGACGGCGGCTACCGCATTCGGATGATGGACGGGGCAGGACAGCTGCTGGCGGTCTCAGTGACGTTTCCCACCAAGAAAGCGGCCGTGGCCGGCGTGGCCCAGGCGAGGGAGATCGCCGGAACCGGCCTGATCAGGGACCGCAGCGCCGATGGACGGCCCGCCGTGCCCGGCTCGTCCGCCCGGGTGATCAGGGGGCGGCGCGGCGGCGCCGGGCGCTCAAACTCCACCTTGGGCAGCTCGCTGGCGGGCAAGAGGGCGCAGGCCCGTACCTGATCCTCGGGACGGCAGTGTCCCCTGCAGGGTTCCCCGCGCCGAGCGGTTACAGTATGGCCATGGAGCAGCGGGGGAATCGGAACACCGGCCGTGCCCGGAAGAATCTGCTCGGCCGTGTGGCGGTGCCGCTCACTGCCGCGGCCATGCTGGTCGCCGGCCTGGTTTTCCTTGCCCAGCCGGTGCCGCAGGAGGACTTTGGCTGGGTCGCGTATGCTCCGCTGCCGACGGGGCCCGTCGTGCTGCAGGGGCTCCTGATCATGGGCCCGTGGACCTGGGCAGGGGTCGCGCTGATCGGCATCGGGTTGCTCCTGCTGGCGTTCTGGTCCGGCTACCGCACCGGCCGGCAGGCCCGGGACCACGGCGACGACTCCCGCTAGGCGGCTGCCGCTTGGCCGTCCGCCGGCTGGCCGGCCGCACCGCACCGCACCGGCTGCAGCCGCCAGCCCGCTCTGCCGCTGCCGCCCCCGAGGAGAGCGTTCGCGGCGGTCCGGGCGCGAAACACTGCCGCGATGTGCCGTCTCGGCGGTACGCTGGCCGGGCAGCGCCTAACCGTCGAGGAGGACCTCATGAGCCAGCACCACACCCCCGGAAGGGTCGCCGTCGTCACCGGAGCCGGTTCCGGCATCGGCCGTGCGGTGGCCCGGCTCATGCTGGCCGAGGGCTACCGGGTGGTCCTGGCGGGGCGGCGGGAAGAGCTGCTCCGTGAGACCGCGGCCGGCCACCGCCAGGCGCTCGCGGTCCCCTGCGATGTCACCGTCCCCGCCGACGTCGAGCGGCTCTTCTCCGCGGCGCTGGGGCAGTGGGAACGGGTGGACGTGCTCTTCAACAACGCCGGCGTGTTCGGCCCCGCCGCCTCGGTGGACGAGATCACCCTGGAGGACTGGGACGCGACCGTTGCCGTGAACCTCACCGGATCTCTCCTCTGCGCCGCGGCCGCCGTCCGGGCCATGAAGGCCCAGTCGCCCCAGGGCGGGCGGATCATCAACAACGGTTCGGTCGCGGCGCATTCGCCCCGGCCGCGGACGGTGGCCTACACGGTGACCAAGCACGCGATCACGGGACTGACCAAGAGCATTGACCTGGACGGGCGCGGGTTCGGCATCAGCTGCGGACAGATCGACATCGGCAATGCGGCGACGGAGCTCATGGAGGAGATCGGCGTCGGCTCCGGGGCGGCCCAGGCAGACGGCAGCCTGCGGGCCGAGCCGACATTTGCGGTGCAGGACGCCGCCCGGGCCGTGCTGCTGATGGCCGGGATGCCGGCGTCGGCCAACGTGGGATCCCTCGTGGTGACAGCTGCGGGCATGCCGTTCATCGGGCGCGGCTGAGGCGCGGGCACGGCTGGTGGGTCCTGCCGGTGGGGGTTCTGCCGGACGCCGCATCCGGGGGCTTCTAGAGGGGCAGGAGGGCGGACAGGTCCGCGCGCAGTCCCGAGGCGGCAACACGGCCGGCCGCGACGGCGTCGGCCCAGCTCAATCGTCCGCTGACCATCGCCAGCCAGGTGTCGGCGTCGCACTCGATGACGTTTGGCGGGGTGCCGCGCGTGTGCCGCGGGCCCTCCACACACTGGGTGACGCCGAACGGCGGGACGCGCACCTCCACGGAGTTCCCGGGCGCCCGCGCGGTGACTTCTTCCAGGCAGTAGCGCACCGCCGTCGCGATCGTGGTGCGCGGGACGGCGCCGGGTCCTGCAGGGCCGGGGACCCCTGCGGCCGGTACGCCGGTTCCCGGCGCGGGAGCGGTGGCGTCCTGCCATGCGGCGAGTGCTGCGCGGCCCTCGTCCACGGCAATGCGACGGCGCGATACAGCCACTTTCCTGAGTCTCCTAGTCCAGCAGTGCCGCGACGGCCCGCCCGAGCCGGATCTTGCCTACCGGGCGTCCCCCGCCCAGCACCGGGTCCACCACCTTGTCCAGGACGCTGGACACTTCAGGGATTTCGACGGCGCCGGAGGCCGCGAGGAGCGTCAGCCCCACGAGCGTGGTGGCCCGGATGTTGCCGTCGAGCATCTTGATGGCAACCGAGACGCCCTGGCGGGTGGCCATGACCAGCACGCCCTCGGCGCCGATCTTGGCCAGGATGCCGAGTTCGTCCATGACGATCGTGTTGGCCTGCCCGCGCCCCTGGACGGCCCACGGGTAGTCCAGCATGGATGTGGCAATCGTGGCGGCCCGCGCGTTCGAGTTCTTGTCGCCCGGGGCCTTGGCCAGCTTCGAGTAGGCCCGGGCGAGGCCGATCAGGGAGACGGCGGCAACGGGCGCGCCGCAACCGTCGATGCCGAGGTGGGTGATGCGTTCGCCGCAGTATTCCTCGATCACGGAGCGGATGCGCTGCTGCAGCGGGTGGTTGGGTTCGAGGTAGCTGTTCTTGTCCCAGCCGTTCTCCGTGCACGCCCACAGGAACGCGGCGTGCTTGCCCGAGCAGTTGAAGGCCAGCCGGGACTTGCCGCGCTCGGTCTGGACGAGCCAGTTCCGGGCGGTCTCATCCTGGGGCCAGTCGGCCGGGCACTGCAGCTGGTCTTCCTTGGCCCCGGCCGCCTTGAGCATGCCCTCGACCACGTCCATGTGGTCCAAGGATCCGACGTGGCTGCCGCACGCGATGGCCACCTGGGCGCCCCGCAGGGGTACGCCGGACTGCATCGATGCCAGGGCCTGCAACGGTTTGAGCGTGGACCGGGCAAAGATCGGCGCATTCACGTCGCCGAGCTCGACCACTACTGTCCCGTCCGCGGCCAACACCACCGCCGAGCCGATGTGGCGGGACTCCACGAAGCCGCTGCGTTCGATGACTGCCAGTTCGACGGCGGAGTCGACTGTGAAAGTTGCATGCGGGTTCAAAGCCATGCTGCAAGTCTATGGTGCCCGGTGCTGATACCCCGGTTATTCCACGGTCACCATCACCGACTGCCAGCCGGAGGCGCCGTCCGGGACCGGATCCGCCCGCTTGTCCGTCTGGACCTCGCCGGTGCCGTCCGTGGCACGGACCTTGAGGTAGTGCGGGCCCGGCGTGGCCTCCCAGTCGAGGGACCACTGCCGCCACGTGATGAGGGAGGCCTCCTCGGAGAGGACTGCCTCGGTCCAGGGCCCGCTGTCGATCTGCACCTCGACCTTGGTGATCCCGCGGGTCTGGGCCCACGCGGTGCCGCCGATTGCGACCTTTCCGGCGGGGACCTTGGCGAAGGACTTGGGCACCTCGACCCGGGCCATGGTCTTGATCGGGCCGCGTTCGGACCAGCCGCGCTGGGTCCAGTAGGCCTTGCTGTCCGCGAACCGGGTCACCTCCAGGTCCACTACCCACTTGGTGGCGGAGACGAAGCCGTACAGCCCGGGAACCACCATCCGCACCGGGTAACCGTGTTCGAGCGGGAGCGCCTCGCCGTTCATGCCGATTGCCAGCATCGCGTCGCGGTCGTCCTGGAGGACCTCCAGGGGCGTGGAGGCGCTGAAGCCGTCAATCGAGGTGGAGAGCACCATGTCCGCGCCCTGCGTGGGGCGGGCCAGCTTCAGGGCGTCGCGGATGGGCATGCCCAGCCATTTGGCGTTGCCGGCCAGGTTGCCGCCGACCGGGTTGGACACGCAGGTCAGGGACACGTGGGATTCGATGAGCTGGGCGTCGAGGAGGTCCTGGAAGGTGAGCCGGACCTCCTGTTCCACGAGGCCGTGGATGCGCAGTTCCCAGTCCTGGGCGTTGATCTCCGGCACACTCAGAGCCGTGTCGATCCGGTAGAAGTCCTTGTTCGGGGTCAGCCACGGCGTGACGCCGGGCGCCTTGGACTGCACCCCGGCCGGGACCGCGGGGGCGGCCTTGGCGGGGGCAGGCAGCTGCAGCGACTCGCGGGCGGCGGCCACGTTGCTGCGGGCCGCGCTCAGCAGCCGTCCGCCGGTGGCGGCCACGGCCGAGGCGGCCGCGGTGATGCCGGCGGCGGCGAAGAACCCGCGCCGGGTGGTCGCCGGGCGCTCGGGTTCCTTCGCGGCGAGGTCCGCGGCCCGGTCCGGCCATTCCTGCATCCGCCACAGCCGGGTGATCAGGAGCCGCAGCACCACCAGCCCGGCGACGGTGCCGATCAGGGAAGGAATGGCATCGACCGGCTTGACGCTGGCCCGCGTCACCACGCTGCCGACGATCACGGCGCCCATCAGCACCACGCCGGCCACACCCAGGGCCCACTTCCGGTACGCCACGATGCCGAGCACGCACGCGAGGAGCAGGATCGTGACGGCCATGCCGGCGAACAGCGCGGCCTTGTCGTTGGTGCCGAACGTGGCAATCGCAAAATCCTTCATCCACGGCGGCGTGAAGTCGATGAACGTGGAGCCCAGCGCAATGACGGGTGTGGCCCGCGCGGTGAAGAACGCCCCGATCAGTTCCGCGACGGACAGGACGACGGCGGCCGCAGCCACTCCGGCCACCGCGGCCAGGGCTGTGGCGCCGCGGGACCGCTTGCTGGGCTTCATGCTGGGTTTGTTCATACAGGCCATTCGTAGCCGCAGGCCCGGTGGATTGTCCGGCGCCGGGCCCGGTCCTCCGGCCGGTGGGCATGCCCTCCGGCCGAACCCGGGAGTGGACATGCCCCGCGGTCCACGGGACATGCCCAGTCTTGGAACCCGGGCGTGGGCATGCCCTGCGGTCCACGGGATATGTCCAGTCTTGGAACCCGGGCGTGGGCATGCCCTGCGGTCCACGGGATATGTCCAGTCTTGGAACCCGGGCGTGGGCATGGTGACATTGTGCCCAATGGCCGAGGCCGGGACTGGACATGTCCCGCGGATTGCCCGGCGCCCGTGGGTGCCGCGCTGCGGACCCAAATGCGGTCCCGGGGCTGGCGCCTGGTCTGTTCCACGCGGCCGGGGGACATGTCCCGCCGTAACTTGGCGGGTGCAACATGTTCCCCGGGCCCAGGAGGACATGTCCAGCCTTGGCATTTCGGCAGGGGCATGTTCGCCGGCACCACGGGACATGTCCAGCCCCAGCGCCCAGGCGTGGGCATGGTGGCATTGTGCCCAATGGCCGAGGCCGGGGCTGGACATGTCCCGCGGATTGCCCCGGCGCCCGCGAGTGCCGAGCCCGCGGGTTGCCCCTGCGCCCGGGACTGGGCATGTCCCGCAGATTGCTCTGCGCCCGCGAGTGCCCGGCCGCGAAAATTGAGCATGTCCAGCGGCCGACACAGCTTAGGAGCCTGCGGGGTGCACCACGTACCCTTGGAGACTGTGAAGGTACTTGTCATCGGCCCCGGCGGCCGCGAACACGCCATTGTCCGATCCTTGCTTGCAGACCCCAACGTTTCCGAGGTCCACGCGGCCCCGGGCAACGCCGGAATCAGTGCGCTGGTCCCCACATATGCGATCGACGCGAACGATCCCGACGCCGTCGCCGCGCTGGCTGTCAAGCTCACCGTGGACCTGGTGGTGGTCGGTCCGGAGGCGCCCCTCGCCGCGGGCGTGTCCGACGCCGTCCGCGCTGCCGGCATTCCGGTCTTCGGCCCCAGTAAGGCCGCGGCCCAGCTGGAAGCGTCCAAGGCCTTCGCAAAGGAAGTCATGGCCGAGGCCGGCGTGCCCACCGCAATGGCCCGCGTTGCCTCCAACGCCGGGGAAGCCGCCGACGCCCTCGATACCTTCGGCGCTCCCTACGTCGTCAAGGACGACGGGCTCGCCGCCGGCAAGGGCGTCGTGGTCACCTCCAACCGCGACGAGGCCCTGGCGCACGCCCAGACCTGCTTCGACGCGGGCGGCACTGTAGTGATCGAGGAGTTCCTGGACGGACCCGAGGTCTCCGTGTTCGTTCTTTGTGACGGCACCAACACCGTGGCCCTGTCCCCGGCGCAGGACTTCAAGCGCATCTTCGACAACGACGAAGGCCCCAACACCGGCGGCATGGGCGCGTACACACCCCTGGAATGGGCCCCCGAAGGCCTCGTGCAGGAAGTGATCGACCGCATCGCCCAGCCCACGGTCAACCAGATGGCGCACCGCGGCACCCCGTTCGTCGGCGTCCTCTTCGTCGGCCTCGCCCTGACCTCGCGCGGGACGAGGGTCATCGAGTTCAACGTCCGGTTCGGCGACCCCGAAACCCAGGCCGTCCTCGCCCGGCTCAAGACGCCCCTCGGCGGGCTGCTCATGGCTGCCGCCAAGGGCGAACTGGACAAGGTGCAGCCGCTGCGCTGGTCCAAGGACACGGCCGTCGCCGTCGTCGTGGCTGCCGAAAACTACCCTGACACCCCGCGGACCGGCGACCGCATCCGGGGCCTGAAGAAGGTCGACGCCCTGGACGGCGTCCACGTGATCCACGCCGGCACCAAGCTCGACGGCGAAGGCAAGGTCGTCTCTGCCGGCGGCCGCGTCCTGGCGGTTGTGGCGCTGGGTACGGACCTCGTGGAGGCCCGGGAACGGGCGTACGACGGCGTCGAGCTCGTCCAGCTGGACGGCAGCCAGTTCCGCACCGACATCGGCGGCAAGGCCGCCCGCGGCCAGATCCGGGTAGCCGCGCCGGGAACCCCGGCCGCGTCGAAAGCGAAGGCATGAACGTGACCGAACCCGCAGCGCCGGCGCCCGGCGCCCAGCCCGAGACCACGCCTGAGACCACGCCCGAGACCCGGCCCAAGGGCGGGCTCGACACCGCCACGCAGGACCTGCCGGGCTGGCGGCACGTCTACTCCGGCAAGGTCCGCGACCTCTACGTCCCCGCGGACCCCGCCGTCGCGGAGCGCTTCGGCCAGGACTGTGTCCTGGTGGTTGCCAGCGACCGGATCAGCGCGTTCGACCACGTCCTGGCCAGCGAGATCCCGGACAAGGGCCGCATCCTGACCCAGCTGAGCCTGTGGTGGTTCGACCAGCTCGGCGTCGCGCACCACGTCCTCGCCTCCACGGCCGACGGCGGTGTTCCCGCCGCCGTCGAGGGCCGGGCGATGATCTGCAAGAAGCTCGACATGTTCCCGGTCGAATGCATCGCCCGCGGCTATCTCACCGGCACCGGGCTCGCGGAGTACCGCGAGTCGGGCACCGTGTGCAGCATCCCGCTGCCCGCCGGCCTGGTTGACGGGTCGCGGCTGCAGGAGGCGATCTTCACGCCGTCGGCCAAGGCCGAGGTGGGCGAGCACGACGAGAACATCACCTACGACGCCGTCGTGGGTCTCGTCGGTGCGGACGTCGCGGCGGAATTGAGCAGGCTGACCCTGGAGATCTACACCAAGGCCGAGGAAATCGCGCGCGGCCGCGGCATCATCCTGGCCGACACCAAGGTGGAGTTCGGCCTGGACGCGGCGACCGGCGTCATAACCCTGGGCGACGAGGTGCTGACCCCGGATTCCTCACGATTCTGGGACGCGGCCACGTACCAGCCCGGGCAGGCGCAGCCGTCCTACGACAAGCAGTATGTGCGCGACTGGCTGACCTCGCCGGCATCGGGCTGGGACAAGGCCTCCGACACGCCCCCGCCTGTCCTTCCGGCCGACGTCGTGGCGCGCACGCGCAGCCGCTACGTGGAGGCCTACGAGAAGCTCACCGGCCGGACGTTCGCCTAGCCCGGCCGCGCCCGGGCCCGGCCGAGCCCGGTCCGGGCGGGGCTAGGCTTCCGCGGAAGCGGCCTCGGCCCGGCGCTGGGCGAGCTTGATCTCGAGCACCGCGTCCAGGGCCTGCTGGACCCGGTCCGAGGCGCCCGCGGCGCTGAACTCCTTTTGGGCTTCCTCAAGGTACAGCAGGGCCTCCGCGGACTCCCCGGCAGCCTTAAGCGCCTTTCCCAGCAGCAGGGAGACCTCGCCGGCGGTGTGCCGGGCCAGTGCCTCCCGCTCGGCATGGATCTCGCGCAGCTTCTGGACGGCGGCCACGATGTCGCCGGTGAGGTAGAGCCAGCGGGCCCGGATGAAGGCGACCTCCAGCTGGTCCGTCTTGTTGCCGCCGACAATCGAGAGGGCCAGCTCGGCGCGCTCGATCGATGACAGCGTCTCGGGCTCGACGATGCCCGAGGACAGGCGGACGGCGGCCGAGGCCTTGTTGAACCGGGCCCACAGGTCGATGTCGTTGGCCGGGGAGAGCAGCCGGCCGGCCCGCTCGTGATATTTGATCCCCTCGGGGTAGTCGTGGCGCATGAAGGCCACGTTGCCGATCACCCAGGCCACCTCGCCGGCGAGCTGGGACATTGAGTGGTCGTCCATCTGGTCGTTCATGGCCTGGCAGTACTCCCACGCCTCATCGAGCCGGCCGCTCTCAGCCAGGGCGCCGATCAGGGCGCGGAGGGCGCCGATGATCATGGTGGAGCCCTTGGGCAGCTCTGCGCAGAGCCGCACCGCTTCCTGCGCATGCTCGACGGCGGCGGTCAGCTGGCCCTGGCCCTGCGAGGCTGCGGCGAGCATCTGCTGGGCCCGGACGCCGAGCCCGGCCGACTCCGCGGCCATCGGGTGCTCCAGGAGATTCTGGACTACGTCCTTGCACTCCTGCCAGAGGCCCTGCTTGATCAGGCACTCGGCCTGCATATAGGTCATGTTCCACCACGCGCTGGTGTTCCTGGCCTCCAGGGCGATCTTGGCGGCGGCGGCGGCGTGGGTGGCGGCCACGGGGTAGTCCCGGAGGTCCCAGGCCTGCCGGGCATACAGCCCCGCGAGCACGTATTCGGCGTCGCTGGTGGACACCGGCTGGCTCCAGGCCTCGAGCGCCTTGGGGGCAAGTTCAAGCCGGTGGGCCAGCTCTTCGATGACGTCGGCCGTCGGCTCGCGGCGCCCGGTTTCCAACAGAGAGATGTAGCTGGGGGAGTACAGGTCGCGGCCCAGCTCCGCTTGCGTCAGGCCCCGTTCGAGCCGTTCCGCGCGGAGCTTCTCCCCAAATCCGTTCCCCACGGATACCTCCTAATTCCGGACATTCTTTGTACTAAATGCTTGACAGTCTCTGTGGAAACCATTTTACAATGTGTGTCAACAAGGGTAGTACTGACTTGGTTAAGGACCCCAACGCATATTGAGGAACTCTATGTTGAAGAAGATTGCAGCCGGCGCCGTCTTGGCGGGCGCACTGGCATTCTCCGCCGCGGCCCCGGCCGTGCTGTCCGCTGCTTCATTGACCGATGTCTCAGACGTTGCCGCCGTCGGCAACTGGCCCGACCCCATGCGCACGGCCCAGGCAGTGGGCAACTGGCCCGACCCCATGACCCACTCGCTGAACGTCGGCAACTGGCCCGACCCGATGTAACAGCCCCGGCATAGCGGGCCCGGCGCAGCAACGGCCGGCTGCCTGCGGATGTCCGGCACAGCCCCGGGAGATTGTCTCCCGGGGCTGTGCTGTGTCCGGCGCCGAGTTGTGTCCGGGGCGCCCCGCGCCGGGAAGTTCGCCGCCGGAGACGCGCCGGTGACGCAAATGAAATCGTGCCGGACATGCAGCGGACATACAAAAGAGGACCCTCCGCGTGGAGGGCCCTCTTTGTGTTTGGTCGGGATGACAGGATTTGAACCTGCGACCTCGTCGTCCCGAACGACGCGCGCTACCAAGCTGCGCCACATCCCGATCCGCTGCTTCAAAAGCAACTTCACAAGAGTATCCGATCATGGGCCCGGATGTGAAATCGGGGCGTCGGCCGGGACGCGTCCCGCCGTCGTCCCGGCCCGGATGCCGGCCGGTCTCGGCAGGAGCCGCTCAGACCAGCGAGTCTTTCCAGGCGCCGTGGAGCCGGGCGAAGGCGCCGCCGTCGCCGATCAGCTGCTCCGGGGTGCCGTCCTCGACGACGCGTCCGTCGTGCACCACCAGGACCCGGTCCGCCGTCTCCACGGTGGAGAGCCGGTGGGCAATGATCAGCGCTGTCCGCCCGGCGCCCGGGGCCGCGGCGGGCTGGCCGCCGGTCGCCTGGCCGCCGGTCGCCTGCTGGCCGGCCTCCCGGGTGCCCTGCAGCAGCCCCGCGAGGCCCTGCTGGACCATGCGCTCCGACGGGATGTCCAGCGAGGACGTGGCCTCGTCCAGGATCAGGACGGCCGGGCGGGCCAGGAAGGCGCGGGCGAAGCTGATCAGCTGGCGCTGCCCTGCGGAGACGCGGCCGCCGCGCTTGTTGACGTCGGTGTCGTAGCCGTCCGGAAGTTCCATGATGAAGGCGTGCGCCCCCACCGCCCTGGCCGCGTCCTCGATCTCCCCGCGCGAGGCTTCGGGCCGGCCCAGGGCGATGTTGTCCGCCACGGAACCGCTGAACAGGAAGGCCTCCTGGGTGACCATAACGACATTCCGGCGCAGGTCCTCGGTGGTGAGCTGGCGCAGGTCCACGCCGTCGAGGGTCAGGGACCCGGCCGAGACGTCGTAGAAGCGGGCAATCAGCTTCGCAAGGGTGGATTTGCCGGCCCCGGTCTGCCCGACGAGCGCGACCGTCTGGCCGGCGGGGATGTGCAGGTCCAGACGCGGGATGACGACCGGGCCCTCGCCGTAGCGGAATTCGACGCCGTTGAAGTCGATGCTGCCCCGCGCCTGGGGCAGGGCCGCGGGTGTTTTCGGCGGCCGCACCGTGGGGACCTCCTCGAGCAGGCCCGAGACCTTTTCCAGGGCCGCCTGGGCGCTTTGGAAGGAGTTGTAGAACATCGCCATCTGGTCCACCGGCTGGAAGAAGCGCTTGGCGGACAGGATCAGGGCCAGGAGCACGCCCACTTCCAGGTCGCCGCTGAGGACCCGGAAACCGCCGGTGAGCAGCACGAGAGCCACGCACACGTTCCCGATCAGCACCAGCCCCGGCTGGAAGATGCCGTTGAGGTTGATGGAGCGGACGGTCGCGCGCCGGTAGTCCTCCGACAGTCCGGCGTAGCGCGCGGCATTCTCGCGTTCCTTCCGGAAGGCCTTCACGGCGCGGATCCCGGTCATGGTCTCCACGAAGTGCACGATCAGCCGGGCCGAGACCACCCGGGATTCGCGGAAGGCGATCTGGGAGTGCTTCTGGTACCAGCGGGCCAGGAGATACATCGGCACGCCGGCGGCCAGCACCAGCACGCCGCTGCGCCAGTCCAGGGCGAACACGGTCACGGCGGTGAAGGCCATGAACAGTGTTCCCGAGGCCAGCGAGCTCACGCCGGAATCCAGGAGTTCGCGCAGGGCCTCCAGGTCCGAGGTCTGCCGGGCGATGATGCGCCCGGAGGTGTATTTCTCGTGGAATTCCAGGCTCAGCCGCTGCGTGTGGCGGAAGACCCGGACGCGGAGGTCCAGCAGCATCGCCTGGCTGAGCCGCGCCGTCGAGGTCACGTACAGGGCCGTCAGGCCGGCCGCCACGACGGCCGCGGCAAGGTAGGCGACGCCGGCGAGCACCAGAGGAAGGCTGTTGCCGGCGCGCACGGCGGGCAGGGCATGGTCGATGCCGAACGCGATCAGCGCCGGCCCGGCCACGCGGGCGGCCTGGGACAGCACGACGGCGCCGATCGTCAGCCAGAACCGGGCCCGGACGGGGCGGATCAGGGACCCCAGGAGGGTCAGGGAACGCCGCCGGACGGCCTTGCTTTCGTTCCTGCTGAGGTGCGCGTTGTCCTCATTGGCCGTGCCGAACGTGGCGTTGCTCATCGGGAAATCTCCTCGGACTGGTCCTCGAGGGCGGACAATTCTGAATCCAGGTCCCGCGGTTCCGGGTCCAGGCTGGCGATCACGTAGCGGTAATGGCTGTTCTTGGCGAGCAGTTCCGCATGGGTTCCGACGGCCGCGATCCGGCCGTCCTCGAGCAGGGCCACCCGGTCGGCCAGCGCCACCGTGGAGGGCCGGTGCGCCACGATCAGCGTGGTGGTGTCCGCGAGGACCTTGCGCAGCCGCGCCTCGACGAGCACCTCGGTGTTCACATCCAGCGCCGAGAGCGGATCGTCCAGGACCAGTACGGCCGGTTTCGCGGCGATGGCCCGGGCCAGGGCGATGCGCTGGCGCTGGCCGCCGGAGAGGCTGAGGCCCTCCTCGCCGATCAGGGTATCCACCCCGTCCGGCAGGGAGTAGGCGAAGTGGGCCTGGGCGACGTCGAGGGCTTCTTCCAGCGCCGCGTCGCGGCCTTCCGCCGATCCGGCGTCGGGCGCGCCGAGCAGGACGTTGTCCCGGACGGAGCTGGAGAACAGCGTGGTGTCCTCGAACGCCACCGCGACCACGGTGCGCAGGTCCTCCACGGCGAACTCGCGCAGGTCCACGCCGTCGATGGTGATGGCGCCGCCGGTGACGTCATAGAGGCGGGGGACCAGCTGGATCAGGGCGCTTTTGCCGCCGCCCGTGATGCCCACGAGGGCCATGGTTTCGCCGGGGCGGATGTCCAGGGTGATGTCCTTGAGGATCGGCTTGTCCGGCGCGTCCTCGAACGCGAACGAGGCATTGCGGAAGCTGAGGGCACCCTTGAGTCCGGCCGGGTGACGGGGCTGGTCCGGGCTGGTGATCGTGTTCTGCGCGTCCATGACCTCGAAGTGCCGGTCCACCGCGGACTTCGCGGTGAGGGCCATCGCCAGCAGCATGCCGCAGAACTCGACCGGCGCGGCGACCACGGCGGCGGTGGCGAAGAAGGCCACCAGGGAGCCGATGGAGAGCTGGTCTGTGGATGCCAGCAGGATGCCGACGACGAGGCCGGCTCCGAGTGCGAGCTCGGGCAGGAGTGTCACCACCAGGCTGAAGGTGGCCAGGTGCTTGGCCTTGGCGATCTCGGTCTGCCGGAGTTCCTCGGCCTGTTCGTTGAAATTCTCCAGTGCCTCGCGGCTGCGGCCGAAGGCCTTCAGCACGCGGATGCCGTGCACGGATTCCTCGACCGTCGTGGCGAGGTCCCCGGCCTGGTCCTGGCTGCGGCGGGCCACCTTGCTGAACCGGGTGCGGAAGCGGAATCCGTAGATCATGATCGGCACGGCGGCGGCCAGGAAGATCAGGGCCAGCTGCCAGCTCATGGCAAACATCACCGCGACGCCGATCACCACGGTGAGCGTGGTGACCACCAGCATGATGGCGCCGAAAGCCATCCAGCGGCGCAGGAAGTTCAGGTCCGTCATGGCCCGGGACAGCAGTTGCCCGGAGCCCCAGCGGTCATGGAAGGCGACCGTGAGGTCCTGAAGGTGCCCGTAGAGCGAGACCCGCATCCGGGTCTCGACGGTGGTGGCGGGATTGATGACGAACTGCCGGCGCAGGGCCACGAGTCCCGCCTCGGCGATGCCCAGGACCAGGATGATGACCGAGGCGGTCCAGACGGCCTCCGCGCGGCCGCCGGGGTTCAGGGACTCGTTGACCAGCACGCGCAGCACCTGCGGGATGGCCAGTGCCATGAGGCTGGCCAGCAGTGCGCAGAGCAGGCCCATAACCAGCCGGGGCAGGATTGGCCTGACGTGCGGGTAGAGACGGCTGATGGAGGTGAAGAATGAACTCTGCTTGGCCATGCCTGCTTCTTAAGACGCCCGTGCATAGATCGCACCGTTGAATGTAGTTTCCTGTAGCAACTACCCTAGGCCATCGGGTGACCGGATTCACACGTTGTTCAGCGCTCCCAGCATCTCGCCCAGTCATTACGATCCGCAATGGGGTACGGGCGGCGGGGACCCCGGGACATGCCCAGTGGTGGCGCGGAGCCCGGCGGGACATGTCCAGTGGTTGCCGTGGCGGGTGGGCATGTCCGGTGGTGGCCGTGGCGGGTGGGCATGTCCGGTGGTGGCCGTGGCGGGTGGGCATGTCCGGTGGGGCATGTCCAGTGGTGGCCGTGGCGGGTGGGCATGTCCGGTGGTGGCGCGGAGCCCGGCGGGACATGTCCAGTGGTGGCCGTGGCGGGTGGGCATTGTGGGCCTATGCCCATTGCTTGCGACCTGGGGCGGGCATGTCCCGTGGGCGCGGGCGCGAGGGGAGGGCATGTCCACCCGCCGGACCCGAGGACGGGCAGGACCGGAGGTCGAGGAGGACGGTCAGGGCGGGCTGCGGCCAGGCCTAGGCGCGGGAGGTCAGTGTGAGCAGAACGGCTTCGGGCCGGCAGGCGATGCGGACCGGGGCGAAGCGGGACGTGCCGATGCCGCCCGAGACGTTCACCGGCGTCGTCCTGCCGTTGCTTTCCCAGGAGTGCAGCCCCCGGGCCCGCCAGGTCGGCAGGTCGCAGTTGGTGACCAGGGCCCCGTAGCCCGGGACGCAGATCTGGCCGCCGTGGGTGTGGCCGGCCAAGAGGAGATGGGCGCCGGCTTCGGTGAAGTGGTCCAGGACGCGCTGGTAGGGTGCGTGCGCGACGGCGATGCGCAGGTGCGGGTCGGCGTCCCGGCCCTTGGTGCCGCGCGGCCAGCCCGCGTACCGTTCCAGGCGCAGGTGGGGGTCGTCGACACCGGAGAAATCGAAGCGCATGCCCTTGAGCACAACGGACTGGCAGCGGTTGGTCAGGTCCAGCCAGCCGGACATGCCGAACTCGGAACGCAGCCGGGGCCAGTCGAGCTTCTCCGGGTCTTTGCGCTCGCCAGAGGGCCCGAACAAATATGACGCCGGGTTCTTCAAACTCGGGCCGAAGTAGTCGTTCGAGCCGGGGACAAAAACGCCCGGGAATTCCAGCAGGGGGCGCAGGGCCGCCACGAGGGGGTCCACGCCTTTGGCATGGCTGAGGTTGTCGCCCGTGTTCACCACGAGATCCGGTTGCAGTTGCGCCAGGGAGGACAGCCACTGTGCTTTCCGGTGCTGGCCCGGAACGAAGTGGATATCGGACAGGTGCAGTATCCGGAACGGGCCGAACCCGGCCGGCAGGATCGGGAGGGTTTCCTCCCGGAGCACGAACTGGTTCTTCTCCCACAGCCCGTAGCCGGTAGCGGCCGCCCCTGCCGCCGTCCCGATCGCGGCGGTCACGGCAAAGCCGCGTCCGATGCTTCGGACGCGGCTCGCCAGATCATTGCGCAGGGTCATCGGCTACTTCTTGCCGGATGACTTCGTGGGTGCCGGCTTTGGGTCGGCGGACGGTTCCGCGGACGGTTCCGTGGCCGGCTCGGTGCTCCGCTCCACGGGGTTGGTGTTCCGCGGCGGTGCCACCGGCGCCGGGGCGTAAAGCATGTCCGACGGCGGTTCCGGGAACGGATCGGTGCCGTACGCCGGCGCAACCTGGGCCATGTAGTTCGAGAACTGCGGACCGGCGATCATGTAGCCGTCGATGCCCTTGTAGAAGTTGCCGTTGATCGTGACGTTCTGGCCGTCCCGCTTCTGGCCGTTCAGCGGATCACCAAACCAGGTGGCCGTCGCCAGGCCCTTGGTGTAGCCCGCCACCCAGGTGGAGTTGTTGTTGTCGTTGGTGCCGGTCTTGGCCGCGATGGGGAAGCTGGTCCGGGTCGAAATCCTGGGCTGGATCAGCGAGCCCGAGCCGCGGTTGAGTACTTCCTGCATCGCGTACGCGACGCCGTGGGCCACCTCGGGTTTGATCGCGTCCCTGCAGTTGGGTGACTGGGCCGGCAGCTGGGCGCCGGTTGCGTCCGTTACGGACTCGATGGCCATCGGTTCGCAGTACTTGCCGTCGTTGGCGAAGGTGGCGAACGCGCTTGCCATGGTCAGCGGGGCCGTTTGGGTGGCGCCGATGAGGTTGGAAAGGCGGGTCATGGGCACCTGCGGGTGCGGATCATCGCCGTTGGGACTCGGGTTGCCGCCGTGGATTCCGACTGCGTCGACGATCTTCTGGATCCCGCACAGGTCCAGTTGGGCGGCCGAGGCGAACGTGATGGTGTTGATGGAGTTCGCCAGACCGTCAAGGACCGACATGTACTTGTAGTGGGTCTCGTCGGCGTTCTGCAGATCGAAGCTCCCCTCGACGTTGGCGTCATAGAAGCCGTCCGTCGGGGTGGGGCAGGTGTTCTTCCACGGGAAGCTGGGGGAGTAGCGGCGCACGGCGCCGTTGAGCTGCGTGCTCATCGACTTGCCCTCGTTGAGCCACTCCGCGAACGTGAACGGCTTCATCGTGGAGCCGGGCTGGAAACCGCCGAGGCCGTTGAGATCATTGCCCTTGGCGTCCTGGACGTCCACGTTGAAGTTCTGCGTCTGGTCGAACTTGCCGTCGGCCGGGAACCAGACGGTGTTCTGGGCCATGGAGACGATCTTGCCGGAGCCCGGCTGCACGGACACCAGCGAGGCGCCCCACTTGTCCGGGTTCGCGCCGGCCGAGCCGTCCACCTGGGCCTGGGCAACGGACTGGGCCTTCGGATCCAGCGTGGTCTTGATGGTCAGGCCGCCGCGGAAGATCTTCCGCTCACGCTCGGCAGCGTCGGCCCCGTAGGCCGGGTTGTTCAGGAGCAGGTGGAGCACGTAGTCGCAGAAGTACGGCGCGGTCTGCGAATAGGCACAGCCCTGGCGGGGCTGGGTGACCTTGGTCTGCACCGGCGTCGCGACCGCTGCGTCGTAGTCGGCCTGCTTGATCTTGCCCTGCGTCAGCATCGCACGGAGCACGAGGTCGCGGCGGACCTTGGCGTTCTCCGGGTTGGTGATCGGGTCATAGTAAGAAGGGCTGTTCACGACGCCGGCCAGCAGGGCCGCCTGCGGCAGGGTCAGGTCCTTGGCCGTGGTGCTGAAGAAGAACTTGGACGCGGCTTCGATGCCGTAGGCGTCCCGGTTGAAGAACACGATGTTCAGGTAGCCCTCGAGGATCTGCTCCTTGGTGAACTTCTTCTCCAGCGCGATGGCCAGCTTCATTTCACGGAGCTTGTCCCCGACGCCCTTGTTGACGCCGTTGAGGAGGACCTCGTCGCCCTTGCCTTCGGCCTCCAGCGAGGAGTTGATGACGTTGTTCACATACTGCTGCGTGATCGTGGACGCGCCCTGCTTGTTGCCGCGGGCGGTGCTCACGAGGGCGCGCAGGATGCCGGTGGTGTCCACACCGCCGTGCTCGTAGAAGCGGCTGTCCTCGATGGCGATGATCGCATCCTTGATGTGCGGGGACATCTGGTCCAGCGAAACACGGGTGCGGTTTTCCGCGTAGAGGTTGGCGATCGGGCTGCCGTCGGACGCCAGGATCGTGGTCGACTGGCTCGGCGGATCGACCTTCAGCTCTGCGGGGAGCGTGTCAAAGAACTGGATCGAACCGCTCGCCGCGCTGCCCGAAACGGCCGCCGCGGGGACCAGGAGGCCCGCCACCAAGACACCGCAAATAGCGCTCACGCCCAGGAAAAGAAAGATCTTTCCGAGGGTGGTGGCCGTGTCGAATAAAGGGTTCTTGCCAGTCGCCATGTTTTCCACTTTACCGGCAACGACTAGGCTTTATGTCATGACCAAATGGGAGTACGCCACGATTCCGCTCATTATCCACGCCACAAAGCAGATCCTGGACCAATGGGGCGAGGACGGCTGGGAGCTCGTCCAGGTTGTTCCGGGACCCGATGGAAACGGCCTGGTTGCCTACCTGAAGCGGGAGAAGCAGTAGCCATGAGCACCCCCTCAGAAGCCGTTCCGGCCACGCCGGCTGGCGCGGAAAACATCTCCGAAAACACGGCCGGCGCAGAGAGCCGCACGGGCGGCGCGGGCGCGTCGTCCGCCGTCGAACAGCGCCTGGCGGAGCTGGGCCTGACGCTCCCCGACGTCGCGGCTCCGGTCGCGGCGTATGTTCCCGCCGTGATTTCCGGCAACCACGTCTACACCTCCGGGCAGCTGCCGTTCATCAACGGCAAGCTCGATGCCACCGGAAAGGTTTCCACCGGTTCGGCGGGCGCCTCCGACGAATCGACGGTGTCCCCGGAAGACGCGAAGGCCTACGCTGCCGTCTGCGCCGTCAACGCCCTGGCTGCGGTCAAGAGCGTGATCGGCGACCTCGACCGCATCACGCGGATCGTCAAGGTTGTCGGATTTGTTTCCTCCGACCCTTCCTTCACCGGGCAGCCCGGTGTCATCAACGGCGCCTCGGAGCTGCTGGGCCAGGTCCTCGGCGACGCCGGCCAGCACGCGCGTTCCGCCGTCGGCGTGTCGGTCCTGCCACTCGACTCGCCCGTCGAAGTCGAATTGATCGCTGAATTCGCCTAGTAGACCGGTTACTTCGTTGCCTCAGTTAGAACGCCGCCTGTTCGTCCTGCCCCCAGATCTTGAGGGGGCAGCGCGCAGCTGGATTGAACACGGTGAGCGGACGCCCCGCGCGCCCCGTTTTGCCTCCTCGGTAATCCTCCTGCGGGATTCGCCCACGGGCCTGGAGACCTGGCTCGGCTACCGGACGGGATCCTCCCCGCTCGGTGTCCTCGCCTTCCCCGGCGGATCGCTGGAAGCCTCCGACGATGACGCCGTCGGCTGGCTGGGCCCCTCACCCCAGCACTGGGCCGAGCAGATGGGGACGTCCGACGTCGGGCTGGCGCGCCGGCACGTCATCGGTGCCATCCGTGAACTGTTTGAGGAGACCGGCATCCTGCTGGCCGGCCCCGACCTGTCCACCACGGTGGAGCTGACCTCCAGTGCCGAATGGATGCGCGCCCGCGAAGCCGTGGCCGAGCAGGAGAAGTCCTTCACCGACGTGCTCGCCAAGCGCGGTCTCTCGCTGCGCACCGACCTGCTCAAACCCCTGGTGAACTGGCTGAGCCCCGATTTCGCGCACCGCCGGTTCAACACCCGGTACTTCGCCGCGACGGTGCCCGTGAACCAGCAGCCCTCGCTGCTGGCCAGCAAGGGCGTCTGGGGCCGCTGGGTGTGTGTCCGGAAGGTTGTGCTCGAGCGGGACACCACCGTGCTGGGTGACGAGGTGGGGCAGGAGAACACCGTCGGCCGGACCCTGGGCGAACTCCTGGTCCCCGGCTCGGAGATCATGCTCGAGAAGATGGCCAAGGCCAACGGCTGCATCGCGTACCTCAGCTACAAGCGCAAGGCCCACGTCTACCAGCCGAAGCTCGTCGAGGAAGGCGGCCGGCTCATGCTCGAAGTCGAAGCAGCCAAAACGATCGCCGGCGAACCGCAGCGGGAGCGCTAGGCCGCCGAGGGCCGACGCCACGGAAGCCAGGTTTCGGGTTGGCGGCCTGTTAGGGCTTGGCTTGGGAGCCTGTTAGGGCTTGGCCTGGGCGGGGAGCGCGGGCGATTCCCGGGACATGCCCCGCCCTGCTCCTTAGCGCTGGACATGTCCCTTCTTGCGGCGCGCCGGCCCGGGACATGCCCCGCCCTGCTCCTGAACTGCTCCCCGGAAGTTGGACTGAGAAATTCAGTTCCGACTCCCGGGGAGCAGTTTTATGCATGTACGTAGTCCGTTATCCGAAGGGCAGCGCGAGGCCGCTGTAGCGTGGTTTGAGAAGGGCATCGCGGATAAAGCGGCGGCACGGGTCCTGGGTGTGTCTCACTCGCCGGTGCAGCTTCTCTATCTGCGGTGGAGAATCCATGGTCGAGGAGCGCTGATGGCCAAGCCGACGAAACAGGTGTACTCGTTCGAATTCAAGCTCGCCTTGGTCGAACGGTTCATCGCGGGTGAGACTGCCCAGGATCTC
>NZ_JIBJ01000011.1:0-137356 GCF_000620385.1 Arthrobacter sp. 9MFCol3.1 | reverse complement strand
ACCCGCGATGAACCGTTCGACCAAGGCGAGCTTGAATTCGAACGAGTACACCTGTTTCGTCGGCTTGGCCATCAGCGCTCCTCGACCATGGATTCTCCACCGCAGATAGAGAAGCTGCACCGGCGAGTGAGACACACCCAGGACCCGTGCCGCCGCTTTATCCGCGATGCCCTTCTCAAACCACGCTACAGCGGCCTCGCGCTGCCCTTCGGATAACGGACTACGTACATGCATAAAACTGCTCCCCGGGAGTCGGAACTGAATTTCTCAGTCCAACTTCCGGGGAGCAGTTCAGGTGGTGCGGAGGGCATGTCCACTGGACGCAACCACCGACGCGCCCACCCGGAACCGCTGGTCAGGGCGCCTGCACCCGCGGGGCGCGGCGCGGCGGGGGCGGCGGGACTTCCTTGGCTGCCACTACAAGGGGCAGCGCAATGACGACGTCGGAGCGGCGGGTGCGGACGATGCACACGCCGTCGGCGCGGTTCACGAGCTCGCCGAGGGCATCCGTCAGGCCGCCGTCGATCCTGTACCGGACCACAACGCGGGTCCCAAGCGGGGCGGCGGCGAGGAACTGCTGGGGCAAGGGCAAAGGCGAGCTCATCAGATCATAGTAAGACGCGGAGCCTGTGTGACGTCCGGCTAGGTTCGCGGGAACAGGCTGGGAGATAATAGGCTCAGAAGTCAGCAGCCCGGCTCAGGGCCTGGAAATCATCCGGCCGGTCGCCGGAACCAACGTGGAGAGGCCAGGGACGTGACGTACGTAATCGCGCAGCCGTGTGTAGATGTCAAAGACAAGGCATGCATTGAGGAGTGCCCCGTCGATTGCATTTACGAGGGTGAGCGTTCCCTGTACATCCACCCCGACGAGTGCGTGGACTGCGGTGCCTGCGAGCCGGTCTGCCCCGTGGAGGCGATCTACTACGAGGACGACACCCCCGAAGAATGGGCCGACTACTACAAGGCCAACGTCGAGTTCTTCGACGAACTCGGGTCCCCGGGCGGCGCCGCGAAGGTCGGGAACACCCACACCGACCACCCCATGATCGCCGCCCTGCCGCCGCAGAACCAAGACAACTAGGACGGCGCTACGGTGACATCCGCGGTGCGCACCTTCGGCCTGAGCCTGCCCGACTACCCGTGGGAGGCCATGGCGCCGTATCTCGCAACGGCAGCTCGGCACGCGGAAGGAGCCGTCAACCTTTCTATCGGAACCCCGGTGGACCCCACGCCGGCCCTGATCCAGGAGGCGCTGCGGGCCGCCGCGGACGCCCCCGGCTATCCCACGGTCCACGGGACGCCGGCCCTGCGTGAGGCCATCGCCGGCTGGTTTGCGCGCCGGCGCGGCGTCCCCGGGCTCGATCCGCAGCATGTGATGCCGACGGTCGGTTCCAAGGAACTCGTCGCGTGGCTGCCTTTCCTGCTCGGCCTGAAGCCGGGCGACGTCGTTGTCCGCCCCACGGTTGCGTACCCCACCTATGACATCGGGGCCACTTTCGCCGGTGCGGAGCAGGTCGCCGCCGACAACCTCGACGAGCTCGACGCCGGCACCCGGGCCCGTGTGCGCCTGGTCTGGGTCAATTCACCGGCCAACCCCACCGGCAGCGTGCGGGACATCGCGTCGCTGCGGCTGATCGTCCGGCAGGCCCGCGAACTCGGCGCCGTCGTCGCGTCCGACGAATGCTACGCCGAACTCGGCTGGGGGGAGTGGGACGTCCAGCGCGGCGGCGCCCCGGTCCCCAGCATCCTGGATCCCCGGGTCGCAGAGGGCTCCCACGATGGCCTGCTCGCCGTCTATTCGCTGAGCAAACAGTCCAACGTGGCCGGCTACCGGGCGGCATTCGTGGCCGGCGATCCGGTGATCATGGCGAACCTGGTCAACAGCCGCAAACACGCCGGAATGATTGTTCCGTACCCGGTCCAGGAAGCGATGCGGGTGGCCCTCGGCGACGACGCCCACGTCCAGGACCAGAAAGACCTGTACCGGGGCCGGCGGGAACGGATCGTGCCCGCGCTGGAGGGTTTCGGCCTGACAATCCATGAATCCGCGGCCGGCCTGTATCTGTGGGCCACCGCGGGCGAGGCGACGTGGGACACCGTGGGCCGGCTCGCGGACCGCGGTGTCGTTGTCGGCCCCGGGGTCTTCTACGGCGACGCCGGCAACGGGTTCATCCGGGTGGCGCTGACCGCCAGCGACGAAAGGATCGACGCCGCCGTGTCGCGGCTGGCCCCGGAAGCGTAACAATGCTGTGACGCGTACCACATGTGGCGCGTTTTTGGCGCTTTGCAGACCCCCCGGATTAGTGCCACCCGCGAAGTGAAGGTACTTTTTAACTGACGATCAATGGTGGCTTTCCACAAGAAGGCAGCGCAGCCTTTGGAAATCCTGTCCGCACAGGATCCGCGGGCAGCTTCACCAGATGTTGGACCAGCTTTCGACAGAGGCCCCGATGCCTCATGAGGAGACTCCATGACTGAAACCACCAGCGCAACCCTGCGCCATGCCGGCGGCGAACTCGAACTCCCGCGCATCAAGGTTGTAGAAGGGAACGAAGGCTACGACGTTTCCAAGCTGCTGAAGCAGACCGGCGCCGTCGCCTTCGACCCCGGTTTCATGAACACCGCGGCCACCACCTCGGCCATCACCTACATCGACGGTGACGCCGGCATCCTGCGCTACCGCGGCTACCCGATCGAACAGCTGGCCCAGCACTCGAGCTTCCTGGAAGTCTCCTACCTGCTGATCTACGGCAACCTGCCGACCCCCGCCGAGCTGGAGTCCTTCGACCAGCGGATCCGCCACCACACCCTGCTGCACGAGGAGCTCAAGGGCTTCTTCAGCGGCTTCCCCCGTGACGCCCACCCGATGCCGGTGCTGTCCTCGGCCGTGTCGGCGCTCTCCACGTTCTACCAGGACTCGCTGGATCCGTTCAACGCCGAGCAGGTGGAGGTTTCCACCATCCGGCTCATGGCCAAGATGCCGGTCATCGCCGCCTACGCCCACAAGAAGTCGATCGGGCAGCCCATGCTGTACCCGGACAACTCCATGAACCTGGTGGAGAACTTCCTGCGTCTGAGCTTTGGCCTGCCGGCCGAGCAGTACGAGGTGGACCCGGTCATCGCCAAGGCCCTGGACCTGCTCCTGATCCTGCACGCTGACCACGAGCAGAACTGCTCGACGTCGACCGTCCGCCTGGTCGGCTCTTCGAACGCGAACCTGTTCGCCTCCGTCTCCGCCGGCATCAACGCCCTCTTCGGTCCCGCACACGGCGGTGCCAACGAGGCCGTCCTGAAGATGCTGCGCCAGATCCAGGCCGACGGCGTCAAGCCCGAGGACTACATGGAGAAGGTCAAGAACAAGGAAGACGGCGTCCGCCTCATGGGCTTCGGGCACCGCGTCTACAAGAACTACGACCCCCGCGCCAAGATCATCAAGGCCACGGCCCACGAGGTCCTGAGCAAGCTCGGCGGAAACGACGAGCTCCTCGACATCGCCATGCGCCTTGAAGAGAAAGCCCTGGGCGATGACTACTTCATCCAGCGCAAGCTCTACCCCAACGTGGACTTCTACACCGGCCTGATTTACAAGGCCATGGGCTTCCCCGAGAAGATGTTCACCGTGCTGTTCGCAATCGGACGCCTGCCGGGCTGGATCGCCCAGTGGCGCGAGATGATCAGCGACCCCAACACCAAGATCGGCCGCCCGCGCCAGCTCTACGTCGGCGAGCCGGAACGCAACTACCCGTCGCTGTAGCCCGCCCACCGGCCACGGCGCACGCGCGATAGACCGTACGACGCCGGCCGCGCACCTTTTGCTGAGGTGCGCGGCCGGCGTCGTTCTTAGGGGCTCACCCGCTGTGACCCGCGCCGCTGTAACCTATGCCGCTGTGACCCGCGCCACGTCCCCGGTGGAACCGGTGTGCCCCGGGGCGGCAGCGGCACGGACGTGCTAAAAAAGACCAGTGCCTAAATTTGTCGACGCCGTAATCCGGCGCCAGGAAATAGTTGACGCAGTCTTCAGGATCATCGCAACGGATGGTCTTGAGCGGGCCTCGCTGCGGGAAGTCGCAGATGAAGCGCAACTGGCCGTCGGCTCGGTGCGGCACTATTTCGCCAGCAGCGACGAGCTGTTGACCCACGCGTTCGCCGTGGTGGTGGACCGGATCGTCGGCCGCCTCACCGACGCTGACTCCCGGCTGGGCGATACGGCGCCGGGGTCAGGGGAGCAGCATGCGGCCGTCCTGGCGCTGCTGGGTGAGTTTCTTCCGCTGGACGAGGAACGGGCGGTTGATGCCTGCGTCTGGATGGCCTTCAAGAATGCCGCCCGGACAAGGCCGTTCCTGGCCACGGAGGCCGACCGCAGCCACCGGGCTGTGGCCGCCGTCGTGGGCGGGCTCATCCTGGGCGTGGCCGGGGCTGCTTCTGTCGAGGCCGCGGCTGAGGCCAATGACGCAGCCGGCCTCGAGCAGCAGGTGCTCGTCACCGAAGCGGAACTGCTGCTGGCAGTCCTGGACGGTCTGACGATGCACGCCCTCCTGCAGCCCGAATGGATGACGGCCCTGATGTGCCAGGATGTGCTCGAAGCCCACCTGGAGGGCCTGAACCGCCGGCTGGCGGCCGGGCAGCCGGCCGTTAACGCCTCATAACAACAGGAATAGACTGAGATCGTACGTCTTGCCAAGGAGGCAATTGGATGCACCACACCGGCGGACCTGGCTGGCGGATCACGATGGATACTTCTGGTCCCATGCTCATTGCCCTCTACGTTCGTGACGCCGCCGGACTGGACACTGCGGGACACCCGGCGCTCTGCCACGCGGCACCAAAGATCCGTGCCTCGGACCACTCGCACCTGATCGCCGAGGTTGGCGGCCCCGCTGCGCTTAAGACCGAATGGGAGGCCTGGTGGGAACAGCTGCTGAAGGCCCACCCGGAAATGTCTCCCGAGCTCTCCCCGCCGGGCTTCCGGGCGTTCAGCAATTCGCCGGCCCTCCGGCGCGTGCTGCAGGCCCATTTCGGGGCCGCTTTGACGTGGGCCCGGGAACGCCTCGGGGAATACGAGGCCCTCGAAGCGGAGCGCGAAGCCAACGGCAACAACGAGCTGCTGGCCGACATGGTGGAGGACCGCCTGCTTGACGTGGGACGCGCTTCCAAGGATTTCGGCCTGACGATCATCGAGCTCCCGCTGGCGGAGCCGCGGGCCTGGTATCTCGAGCCCGACAAGATCATCATGAGCCGCGAGCTGTTGTCCCAGCCGGAGCTGTTCCGCAGCTACGTGCAGCCGGTGGTCGATCTGCTCGTCTGAGGCCGCCCGGTGGCAACAGGCCCTGGGCAGCAACTAGCCCCGGTGGCGGCAGCGCCCGGTGGCAACAGGCCTGGTGAAAACAGGCCCCGGTGGCAACAGGCCCCGGCAGCGGTCAGGTGCCGGGCGTGTCTGCGACGGTTATCCTGACCTGGCCGGCCGGGACTTGTGCCGGCTGCCAGCCGTCGCGGGACTGCCGGTTCCAGGCGCGGCCGTCGACCTCCACACTGGTGATTTCGAGCTCCTTGGCGTTGGCCACCGCCCACTGCCCCACAGCCCAGGCCTGGGTGCCTTCGGCCTCCACGAGCAGGGTCCGGCCGTTGGTGGTCGCCGGGACGTCACCCAGCGCAGCGGTCAGCCCCGCGGTGACGGCGGCAGGATCCCCTGCGGCGTCGGGGGAGCGCAGCGAGCAGTCCAGGCCTGCGGGTGTCTGGCCGCTCAGGGCGGAGGCGAAGGCGCGGGCCATCACCTCATGCTGGGCATAGGCCTCCGGGTAGGCCGAGCGCTGGACGCGCTGGGCGGCAACGGTGATCTCCAGCGACTCGTACCCGGAGACCTCGACGAGCGCATCGTAGAACGCGTTGCTGGCGTGGTACGGGTCCATCACCTGCGTCGTGGTGCCCCAGCCCTGGGACGGCCGCTGCTGGAATAATCCGCGGGAGTCGGGACCGGCCTGGTCACCATGGCCGATGTTGCGCAGTTTGGATTCCTGCATCGAGGTGGCCAGCGCAATGCTGGCGGCCCGGGCGGGAAGCCCCCGCCGGACCGCGACGGCGGTGATGAGGGAGGCATTGGCCGCCTGGTCGGTGGCGAGGTCATCGCCCCCGCTGCCCGCGGCCGTGCAGCGTTCGGTGATCAACGTCTCCGACCGCTGCAGGAACGCCACCGCGGTGTAGATGCCGCCCGCGACCATCGCAAGGGTCAGCAGAAGGACGATCCGGCGCCGCCAGCTCCCTCGTCGTGCCACGAAAATACTCCCTCAGGCCCCAGCGGGCTGCGTCATCGGCTTTTTCGTCGGGGCGGCTTGGGCCGCCCGCGCGGTCTTCGCCGCCCGCCATACCGTACCAGCCGGTGCGGTCAGTTGGCGTGCAGGTCCGCGTTGAGCTCCACGGTCTGGCCCTTGCGGGGGAGTGCCTCGACCGCGCCGGTGGCGGAATTGCGGCGGAAGAGCAGGTTCGGAACTCCGGAAAGCTCCACGGCCTTGACTACCCGGCTGGTGTCTTCGCCTTCGGCATCCCGCGGGCTGATGACGCGGACGCGCGTGCCGGCTGTGACGTAGAGCCCTGCCTCCACCACAGAGTCATCGCCAAGGCTGATGCCAACGCCGGAGTTGGCGCCGAGGAGGACCCGCTCACCTATGGCGATCTTTTCCTTGCCGCCGCCGGAGAGGGTTCCCATGATCGAGGCCCCGCCGCCGACGTCGGACCCGTCACCGGCGACGACGCCGGCCGAGATCCGGCCCTCAACCATGGAGGTGCCCAGGGTTCCGGCATTGAAGTTCACGAAGCCCTCGTGCATAACGGTGGTTCCCTCGGCCAGGTGCGCACCGAGCCGGACCCGGTCGGCGTCGGCGATCCGGACGCCGGAGGGAACCACGTAATCCACCATGCGCGGGAACTTGTCCACGCCGAACACGGTGACGGTACCACGCTTGCGCAGGCGCGCCCGGGTCAGCTCGAAGTCCTCCACGGCTGCGGGGCCGAAGTTGGTCCACACCACGTTGGGGAGCTTGCCGAAGATGCCGTCAAGGTTGATGGTGTTGGGCTGGACGAGCCGGTGGGAGAGCAGGTGCAGGCGAAGGTAGGCGTCCGCCGTGTCCGCGGGTGCTTCGTCCAGGTTGATCTGGGCAAAGACAACCTTCTGCTCGGTGCCGCGGTCCGGGTCGATGCCGGTTGCGGCGATGTCGATCAGCGACTGGTCCGCGTTCTCCACCTCGCGCAGGTTCGCCGCGGCGACTCCGAGCGCCGGCGCCGGAAACCATACGTCCAGCACGGTGGCGTCACCGTTGCGGGTGGACACAGTGGCCACCCCGTAGCCGAAGGCAGAGCGGGCGTCGGTGGGCACAGCGGAAGCAGCAGATTCAGTCATGGCCCAAGTCTAACGAGAGGCCCCTCGGGCGCTGAAACTCATGACAACCCGACCGGCCCGCAGCGGGGGCCCTTAGGCGACGGGAAACGGCGCCCGCAGCGAGTCAGTTGGGACGGGGAGGCAAACAGATAAAGTGGGACGGTGACCCCCACGAACCCGCACACCCCTGCCAGTGCCGCCGCCAGCGTCCCCGTCCGTACACCGGTCCATCTGGACCTCCGCCAGGACGTTGCCCTGCTCACGGCCGCCCTGATTGACATCAACAGCGTCTCCGGCAACGAGACGGTGCTCGCTGACGCCGTGGAGCATGCCCTCCGCCAGGTGCCGCAGCTGGAGCTGGTGCGCGACGGCGATTCGATCATCGCCCGCACCAACCTCGGCCGCCCCGAGCGCGTCATCCTGGCCGGCCACCTGGACACCGTGCCGCTGCCCACCACCGAGGGCTCGCTCGGGACCGTGCCGGCGTACTGGCCCTCCGGGGCCCCGGGAGAGGGGATCCTCTACGGCCGCGGCGCCACCGACATGAAGGGTGGCGTCGCCGTGCAGCTGGCGCTGGCGGCCACCGCGTTCGACGGCGGGGCGGAGCCAGGCAAGGACGTCACGTTCGTCTTCTACGACCATGAGGAAGTCGAGGCCGTGAAGAGCGGCCTGGGCCGTTTGGTGCGCAATCACGGATCCCTGCTCGGCGGGGACTTCGCGATCCTGCTCGAGCCGACCGACGGGACGGTGGAGGGCGGCTGCAACGGCACCAGCCGCTTCGAGGTGACCACCAACGGCGAGGCTGCCCACTCAGCCCGGGCGTGGATGGGCAGCAACGCCATCCACGCCGCGGCCCCGATCCTGGCCCGGCTGGCGGCGTATGAACCGCAGACCGTGACGGTTGACGGCCTGGACTACCGCGAAAGCCTCAACGCCGTGAAGATCCACGGCGGCACGGCCGGGAACGTCATTCCGGACCGGTGCGTCGTGGAAATCAACTACCGCTTCGCGCCGGACAAGACCCCGGACGGGGCCGAGGCCGTCGTGCGCGAACTGCTGGACGGATTCGACGTCGTTCGCACCGACAGCGCGGCCGGCGCGCGGCCCGGGCTGCACCACCCCGCGGCGGCGTCCTTCATCGCCGCCGTCGGCGCGGCGCCGAAGCCCAAGTACGGCTGGACCGACGTCGCACGCTTCAGTGAACTGGGCATCCCCGCGGTGAACTTTGGACCCGGCGATGCGCTGCTGGCGCACAAGGACAACGAGCACGTCGAGGCGGACGCCATCCGCGAATGCCTGCGGGCCCTGCGGACCTGGCTCAGCGCCTAGCCACGCCCAGGACACAACACCCAGGACACAACACGCAGGTCGCAACGCCTGGAAATAGGGCGCAACGTACAAAGGGTCCGGAACCTCCGAGAGGATCCGGACCCTTTGTGGGTGGGACGGGTTTTACTTGGCGGCCGGAATCCCGGCGACCGGCACGTGCGCCACGCCGCCGGCGGCCCGCTTGGAACCGCGGCGTTCGAGCCAGATGGCCAGGCGGGAGACTGCCAGGTCGATCGCGATGTAGATGGCCGCGGCCACGAAGAACACCGGGAACAGGTACTGCGGGCCCAGGAAGTCCGCCATGACCTGCACGGCCCGGAGCAGCTCGCCGTAGGCGACGATGTAGCCGAGCGACGTGTCCTTCAGCAGCACCACGAGCTGCGCGACCAGCGACGGCAGCATGCGCCGGATGGCCTGCGGCAGCTCGATGGTCAGCCGGGACTGGAAGCTCGTCAGGCCGATCGCCAGGCCGGCCTCACGCTGGCCCTTGGGCAGCGACTGGACGCCGGCGCGGATGATCTCGGCAAAAATCGCCGAGTTGTACAGGACCAGGCCGGCCACGACTGCGACGAACGAGCTGGTGGCAAAGACGAGCAGCACGAACAGCATCATGAGCACCACGGGCATGCCGCGCAGGAATTCCAGCACGACCCGGGTGGGCACCCTGACCCAGGCGTTGTCGGAGATGCGCAGCAGGCACAGGAGCAGGCCCAGCGGGAAGGCGATCACGGCCGCCACCGCCGCGGCGGCGAGCGTGGCGCCGATGCCGGCGGCGATCAGGGCCCAGACCTCGGGCAGCTGGAAGACCGCCCAGCGTTTGGGGTCGAAGATTCCCTGCTGGGCGAGGGTCATGACCGCCAGGACGAGAAGGCCGCCGATCACGATGACGCCGATGATGGAACCGATCAGCGAAACCCGGCGGGCCTTGGGGCCTGGGACGTCGTAGAGAACAGAGCTCATCGCGCGATTGCCACCTTTCGTTCAACGACACTGGCGAGGTAGCCAAGCGGGATGGTTATCAGCAGGTAGAAGAATGCGACGCCGACCAGAACCCACATGACGGCGTCGCCGTTGGCGTTGGCGAGCTGCTTGCCTTGGCCGAAGAGTTCCAGCACATAGAACGCGCCGGCTACAGAGGAGTTCTTGACCAGGGCGATCAGGATGTTGATCAACGGCGGGATCACCGTGCGCAGGGCCTGCGGCAGGATGATCAGGGAGAGCACCTGGCTGAACTTCATGCCGATGCTGCGGGCGGCCTCCGCCTGGCCCACCGGGACACTGTTGACGCCGGAGCGCACGGCCTCGGCGATGAAGGCCGCGGTGTAGGCGCTCAGGGCGATGATGGCGGCGACCTCAAACTGCTGGAACGTGACGCCGAGGCGGGGCAGAACCACCGCCGCGAAGAAGAATGCGATGGTCAGCGGGGTATTCCGGACGATCTCGACGTACACCATGCTGAAGCCGCGCAGCGCGGCAACGGGCGAGACGCGGGCGGCCGCCAGAACGGTACCGAAAATCAAGGCGATAATCCCCGAGACCAGGGACAGGAAGAGGGTTCGGAGAAAACCGTCCCAATACTGGGGGAGGTTTTCAATGATGACGTCCATAAGTTCCTTCAGCTGCGTTGAGGGGATTCCAGGCAAAAGACGGGAGTGGCGGCCGCCGGGCTGCGATGAAATCGCTGGCCCGGCAACCGCCACAGCCGGCTAGTAGCGGTCGATCGTGGGAAGCGCGGGCGCGGTCTTGATGACGGTGCCGGCGGTGTCCTCCCAGGCCTTCTTGTAGGACCCGTCCTTGTCGAAGGCCTCCAGCTGGTCATTGATCCACATGCGGAAGGCGGTGTCGTCCTTCTTCAGGCCGATGCCGTAGGGCTCCTTGGTGAAGGTCTGGTCCGATGCCAGCTTGAAGGCGTCCGGCTCCTTGGCCACGAAACCGGCAAGGATGACGTTGTCGGTGGTGATCGCTTCGACCTGCTTGTTCCGCAGCGGCTCAAGGCAGGCGGAGTAGGTCGCGGCCGGAACCAGCACTGCGCCGTACTTCTCCACGATCGTGGAGGCCGGCGTGGAACCGGTCACGGAGCAGACGTTCTTGCCCTTGACGTCCTCGGGCTTGGTGATGGAGTTGTTGTCCTTGTTCACCATGAGGGCCTGTCCGGCCTCGTAGTACGGGCCGGCGAAGTCGACTTCGGCCTTGCGCTTGTCGTTGATGGTGTAGGTGGCAACGATCATGTCCACCTTGCCCTGCTTGATGAACTGCTCGCGGTTGGCGGAGACAGTCTCAACCCACTCGATCTTGTCGGCGGGGATGCCCAGCTTGGCGGCAATGAGCTTGCCCATTTCGACGTCGAAGCCGACCGGCTTGCCGTCGAGGCCCTTCTGGCCGAAGAGAGGCTGGTCGAACTTGGTGCCGATGGTGATCTTGCCTGCGGAAGCAAGCTTGGCCATGGTGGAATCGGCGGCAAAGCTCGGCTTCTCGGCTACGGGCGGGTTGGTGGTAGTGGAGGAGCTGCCGCCACAGGCACTCAGGCTGAGCGCCAGTGCTGCGGATGCGGCAACCAGAAGGGATTTCCTTCGGGTCAAAAATGCCTTCATGACATTCCTTTCATTGGGCCGCCGTCAGGCGGCCAGGGTGCGAACTCGTAGTCGGTCAGTGTGTCAGCAGCTTGGACAGGAAATCCTTGGCCCGGCTGCTCTTGGGATTGGTGAAGAACTCTTCGGGGGTCGCGTCCTCGACGATCTGGCCGTCGGCCATGAACACGACGCGGTCGGCGGCCTTGCGGGCGAAGCCCATCTCGTGGGTGACCACGATCATGGTCATGCCCTCCTTGGCGAGCTGGACCATGACGTCCAGGACCTCGTTGATCATTTCCGGGTCGAGGGCCGAGGTGGGCTCATCGAAGAGCATCACCTTGGGCTTCATGGCCAGGGCTCGGGCAATGGCAACGCGCTGCTGCTGGCCGCCGGAGAGCTGGGCCGGAAGTTTGGGGGCCTGATGCCCGACGCCGACGCGCTCGAGCAGCGCCATGGCGTCCTTGTCGGCCTCGCCCTTGGGGACACCCTTGACCTTGATCGGGCCGAGGGTGACGTTTTCGAGGATGGTCTTGTGGGCGAAGAGGTTGAAGGACTGGAAGACCATACCGACGTCGGCGCGCAGCTTCGCCAGTTCCTTGCCCTCGGCGGGCAGTTCCTTGCCATCGATCTTGATGTCGCCGTCGTCGATGGTCTCGAGACGGTTGATGGCGCGGCAGAGCGTGGACTTGCCGGAACCCGAAGGGCCGATGACAACAACAACCTCACCCTTGCGGACGTTCAGGTTGATGTCCTTCAGGACGTGCAACTGGCCGTAATGCTTGTTCACGGCCTTCAGGGAGACGAGAGCATCGCCGGGCACTTGAGTAGTCATAGAAAGAATCTAGCGAAGATTGACGGAATATGACCGCAATCACTCTGTTTAGTGCAGATCGTGATTCAAGAGATACCTGCACGTCAGCGTCCCTTACGGGCCCGCCGCAGGACTCCCGCAGGGGTCCCGCGGCGGTCCCGGGCCTCCTCTGGCCGCCGCTCCGTCGCCGACGCGCCGACGCGGCGGCGACGGAGTTCCGCGCTAGCCTATGGGCATGAGTAGCGATCCGCAGCACGGCCCCAAGCAGAACCCCGAGCAGAACCCGGAACAGAATCCCGCCGGAAAGCCGGCCCGCGAGACCCGCAGCACACCGGCGCCCAACGGGATCCGCCACAAGGGCCCGCTTGAGCTGCGCCGCAAGGCCGCCAAGGTCACGATGTCCGACCAGACCCTGCTCGACACAAAAGGGCCGGGCCAGTTCGTCCACACCGACCCCTGGCGCGTGCTCCGGATCCAGAGCGAGTTCGTGGAAGGCTTCGGCGCGCTGGCCGATCTCGGTCCTGCAGTCAGCGTCTTCGGGTCCGCCCGCACCGTGCCGGGCAGCGCGAACTACGAGCTCGGCGTCGAGGTCGGACGCCGGCTGGCCGAAGCCGGACTGGCCGTGATCACCGGCGGCGGCCCCGGCTCCATGGAGGCCGCCAATATGGGCGCCGTGCAGGGCAACGGGGTCTCCGTGGGGCTCGGAATCGAACTGCCTTTCGAACAGGGCATGAACCAGTGGGTGGACCTGGGCATCAACTTCCGGTACTTCTTCGCCCGCAAGACCATGTTCGTCAAGTACGCCCAGGGCTTCATCGTGCTCCCCGGCGGCCTCGGCACCCTGGATGAGCTCTTCGAAGCCATGGTCCTGGTCCAAACCCGCAAGGTCACCTCCTTCCCGATCGTGCTGGTGGGAACCGCTTTCTGGAGCCCCATGCTCGAGTGGGTCCGGGACACCCTCGTCGCGGAGGGAATGGTTTCGGCCGAAGACCTGGACCTCGTGCAGGTGGTGGACGACCCCGCGCGGGCCGTCGAGCTGGTCGTGGAAGGCGCCGCCCGCCACCGGAACCCGAACGGCAGCTCCACCAACGGGACCGGCACCGCGAACATCAAGGGAACGCGGGGCTGATTCGTCCGCCTGAGCGCTCCGGCGTCCGGCTTCTGGCACGATGGTCTAGTGAGTCTCTTCCTGGTTTTCCTGGCGATTGTGCTGATCGGCGTCGCCGTCCTCTTGGGCACCGGCCTGGCGCCGAAAATCTTCCGGTGCCGCAGGGACGTTGGTGCGGGCGGTTCCTTTGACGACGGCTTCGACGAGCCGGTCGCATCCCTGCCGCCGGTCCTGCTGCCCGAACGCGCGGCCCCGGCGGACATTGACCGTCTGCGCTTCGCCGTCGGACTCCGCGGCTACCGGATGGACCAGGTGGATCAGGTCCTGGATGACCTGCGGGAGCAGATCACCGCCAAGGACCAGAAGATCGAGGCACTCGGGGAGGAACTGGAGCGCCTCCGCCCGCCGACTGAACAGCGGCCGTGAGCCGCGTGGAAGACCCGGAGGCCGTTGCGGCGCCTGTTGCCCCGGAACCCCAGGGGTTGAATGCGGTGCTGTGGAGCCGCATCGCCGCCGCGGGCGACGGGATGGCGCGGTGGCCCTGGTGGGCGCAGGTGGCCGGCCTCTACATCGCCGCCCGGCTGGTCAGCGCCTGCATTTTCATGGCCGCCGCCCTGCACCAGGGCGTGAATCCGTGGTTTCCCGCCAAGCCCGACTATTGGAACTTCATCAACATCTGGGACGCCCGCTGGTACGCCCAAGCGCTTCAGGCGGGGTATCCGGCGCTTCTGCCCACCGACGACGCAGGCACCGTCCAGGAGAACACGTGGGCCTTCTACCCGCTGTTTCCCGTGCTCGGCCGGGTGGTGTCCGGGCTGACAGGCACGGGTCCGGCCTGGTCCCTGACAGCCATCGCCGTTCTCTCCGGAGTGGGTGCCGCCCTCGTGGCGTACAGGATTTTCCGGCACCGGGCCACGCACCGCACGGCGCTCTGGGGGACCGTGTTCCTGGCGGCTTTCCCGGTGGCGCCGGTGCTGCAGGTGCCCTACGCCGAATCCCTCAACCTGCTGCTCCTCGGCGCCGCGCTGCTGCTCGTCATGGAGCGCCGGTACCTGTGGGCCATGCCCGTCGTGGTCCTGATGTGCCTTTCCCGGCCCACCGGGGTTCCGTTTGCCGCGATGATGGGCCTGTTGCTGCTCTACCGCTTCTGGCAGCGCCTCAGGGCGCAGCACCCCACAACACCGCCCCCCACAGCACCGCCCTCCACAACACCGCGCCCCGCGACACAGAGCCACACAACACAGCGCCCCGCGACACAGGGCGTCACAGTGCAGCGCGGGGATGGCGTCGACGTTCCCGGCAACGCGGAGCTGTGGTCCCTGGGCGGGCTCACCGCCGTCAGCGGCATTGGCGCGCTGCTGTGGCCGGCCATCGCCTGGGCCGCGACCGGCGATCTGGGCGCCTACACCAAGACCGAAACCGCATGGCGCGGCGATGACCTGGTGCCATTCAAGCCATGGTTCGACGCCGGCATCATGCTCTTCGGGCCGACGCTTGGCGTGCTGGCTCCCTTCGTGTTCGTTGCCGCGTTCACGCTGTTGATGATGTCCCGGCCGGTCCTCGCCCTGGGCACTGAGCTGAGGCTCTGGTGCTGGTGCTACATGGGGTACCTGCTGGTCTTCCTGCACCCCCAGACCAGCACGTTCAGGATGCTGCTGCCGCTGTTCCCGCTCGCCCTCAGCGCTGCCCTTCTCTCGCGTTCCCGCGCCTACCGCGGCACCGTGGTGGTCATGTTCGTGCTGCTGCAGATCGTCTGGATTGTGTGGCTTTGGGCGTGGGCGCAGCTGCCGGGCGGAGGGGACTACCCGCCGTGACGCACAGCACCTTTTCGCGGCGCGGGCCCGGCCTGGCGGGACGCGCTGGAAAGTCCAACGATTAGCTACGGGCGCATTGTTACGCGATAATAGAGGATAAGCAAGGACAAGAAGCACACAGTCTGTAAGCGCATTATTTGTGGGTTTGCCTGTCACGGCCGCCTTCTGGAGCGTCGCCGGGCGGGTTGATTGGCCAAGCGGACGCAGCCCGGCCGGGCTGGTAAGTCAGGGACTAATAAAGGGGATATTCCTTATGGCGGCAATGAAACCACGCACCGGCGACGGCCCTATGGAAGTGACGAAAGAGGGACGCAGCCTGATCATGCGTGTTCCGCTCGAAGGCGGGGGGCGGCTTGTAGTCGAACTCAATGCCGCTGAGGCGACGAACCTCAAGGAATGCCTCGTCGGCGTCACCGAATAGCGTCACGCCAAGAGCTTCGCAACAGGGCGGGGTCCCGGCCACCAGGCTGCGGACCCCGCCCTTTGCTGTCTGCGCCCGACCCCCGCGCGGGCTGTTACTTCTGGGAGGCCAACTCGTGGCTGCTACTTCTTCACGGCGATCAGCAGGCCGTCGCCGGTGGGCAGCATGGCGGACGCGAGGCGGTCGTCGTCGCGGATGGACTTGCCGATCTGGCGCAGCACCACGGTGGTGGCTTCCCGGGCGGCCGGGTTCGCGACCCGGTCCTTGTCCAGGGCGTCGTTGACGATCAGCAGCCCGCCGGATTTGAGCAGCCGCACGGCTTGTTCCACGTAGCTGGGGTAGTTCGGCTTGTCCGCGTCAATGAACACGAGGTCATAGGCGCCGTCCGTCAGCCGGGGCAGGACATCCCCGGCCCGGCCCGAAATCGTGCGGGTGCGGTTGGCGGGGCTGCCGGCCTCCTGGAACGCTTCGCGCGCGGCCTTGAGGTGTTCGACGTCGACGTCGATGGTGGTCAGGACAGCCTGCGGGCCGAGCCCGCGCAGGATGCACACGCCGGACACGCCCGCACCGGTGCCGATCTCCACGGCGGTCTGGGCCTTGGACGCCGCCGCCAGCACCGTCAGCACGGCGCCCACGCCGGGACCGATCGGGGTCACGCCAAGCTCGAAGGACCGTTCGCGCGCGTGCAACAGGACCTCATCCTCGGCAGGCAGATCTTCTGCGTAGGACCAGCTCGTGGACTTATCGGCGCTCATGGGATATCGCTTTCTGGGCGGCAGGGGAGTGTTCCCTACAGCGTACTGTGTCCGGCGCGACGGGACGCGGAGGCGGCAGCACCGTGGCCCCGTCCGGAGGACGCCGTTCTGCCTTCGGCAGAAGACCGCGGTGGATCAGGAAATTCCCAGCTTATTTTGAAATGATGGGTATCCGCTCATCCGCGTGGTGATCGGCGTCGAATGAAGGGTGCAGGAACCTGTGCAAGCAGGCACAATTCAGGCGTAGGTACCATCCACGAGGGGAGTGGACGATGTCGATTCTGGCACCTGTCCCGGCAGCTGAGGCAACAGATTCAACCGGCCAGTCCCGGACCGCGGCGGAAGCCGAATGGGTCCGGCCGACCTGGGAGGAAGTGGTGACCAACCACTCCGCCAAGGTCTACCGCCTTGCGTACCGGCTGACCGGAAACAAGTACGACGCCGAGGACCTCACCCAGGAGGTGTTCGTCCGGGTGTTCCGTTCGCTTGAGAACTTCAAGCCCGGCACGCTGGACGGCTGGCTGCACCGGATCACCACGAACCTGTTCCTGGACCAGGCGCGGCGCAAGAGCAGGATCCGCTTTGATGCCCTGGCCGACGACGCCGAGTCGCGGCTGCCGGGCCGGGAGCCCGGGCCGGAGCAAAGCTTTGAATTCAACAACCTCGACGTCGATGTCCAGGCAGCGCTCGAGGAACTTCCGCCCGACTTCCGCGCCGCCGTCGTGCTGTGCGACCTCGAAGGGCTCTCCTACGACGAAGTCGCCGCCGCGCTGGACATCAAGCTCGGGACCGTCCGGTCCCGGATTCACCGCGGCCGGACAATGCTCCGTGAAAAGCTCGCGCACCGCGACCCCCGCCCGGCACAGCCGGCCAAGCAGTCCCTCAAGCCGCGGCTCAAGATGCCGCGCATCGCCGGCCTCCTCTGAACCGGTCAATGGGTCGGCTGAGACGTTTACTGGGAGCACCAGGCTGCAAGTTCTGGGGCAGGACCGGCGCTACCCGGAAATGGGCCGCCGGACGCCACGACCACGTGGAATCGTGCGCCGAATGCCGTGCCCGGCAACAGCGCGAGCGGCAGTACCTCGAGAAGCTCCGCGGCGCCGCCGTGCCCGAGGCCAGTGAGGACCTGACCGCACGGCTCCTGGCGCGGACCGGGCAGTTGGCCGCGGAACGGGCCACGGCGGAACGCGCCGAAGCGGCAGGCACAGCGGAACGATTGGACACAGCGGAACTACTGGACACAGCGGAACGGCCGGACGCGGCGGACGCCGTCGGGGGCGGTCATCATCCGTGGCCGTCAGGCCGGTTCCCGGCAGGACACCCCGTGCCGGATCGGGCAGGGACCGCCGGGGCGGCCGCCGGTGGCGCGGCCGCTGCCGCAGTTCCACACGGCGCCCGCGGCCGCGCCCGCGGCCGTGGCCCGCGCCTGCCGGTGCTGGCCGTCGGCGGAGCCGTGGCTGCCTTGGCCCTCATGACCGGGACCGCCTACGTCATGGGAGGCGACGACGCGGTACCCGCCGACGGCGCACAGGCTGCCGCCCTCGCCCAGCCGGATGCCGCCGGGCTGCCCGCTGGCGGTGAACCGCTCGGTGCAAGGGAGCTGTTCGACGCCGGCGGAACCGGCATCCCCGGCATCTTCGGAGGCGCCGGCGCTGAGGGAACCGGGCCCCGTGTGGCGTTCGGCCCCGGCGGTGAGCCCGACTTCACCCCTGCCGGGACGCTGGACACCGGTCAGCTTGCCGCGTTCCGCTCGCAGGGATGGACATGTCCGGAGCTGCGCGAGCTCGGATTCCACCTCATCTGGGCCCGGGCCGGCGTCGTCTCCGGGGACGAGGTCCTGGAACTTCGCCTCACGGATGGCCGGCACTTCGCCACGGTCCTCGAGCAGCACGCCTCGACGCGGGCCCCCGCCGCGCGCCCCGCACCCGCCCGGGCCGACGTTTCGCCCATCAACGTGCTGACCGGACACGCCGCCGTGGCTGACGGCTTCATCCCGGCCAAGGCCGGTACGCCGTCGGCCGTCTCCGAACCGGGAAATGGCGTTCTCTGGGTCAATGCTGCCCCGCCGTACCGGGCCATTTACCAGACCTCGGCGGCCACCTACACGTACATTTCGGATCTGCCGGCCGATCAGGCCGACGACGGCGTCGCCGCCCTGACCCGGGTCAGCAGCGGCACTCCCGTGCCGGCCTCGCGCAACGGATTTCCGGAACGGATCGAGCGCGGACTGAGCCGAATCCTGGAGCACCTGGCACCGTGAGGCGGGGACGGGCCGGACATGGCCGGCATTCGGGCTTCTCGGAATCGTCGCCAGCCCGGGCGAGAGGGTAACCTTCCTAAAGTGCTTGGAATCAATGGACCGGAGTTCTTACTTCTGCTGATCATCGGCCTTCTGGTGATTGGTCCCAGCAGGCTGCCCGAATACACCCAAAAACTTGCCAATATTGTCAAGGAAGTGCGCCGGATGGCCTCGGGTGCGCGGGAACAGATCAAGGAAGAAGTCGGCATCGATATCGATGAGGTCGACTGGAAGAAGTACGATCCGCGCCAGTACGATCCACGCCGGATCATCAAGGAAGCGCTCCTTGACGATGACACCAAGCCGATGAGCGCCGGGGCACCCGCAGCGGTGTCCACGGCCGCTGCCGCGACTGCGGTCGCAGAGCACCGCCCACAGCGGGTTCTCGAGCGGCTGCCCGAGGGCGAACCGGCACCCTTCGACTCAGAGGCGACCTAGGACTTCCCGCGGCGGACGTCCCGCAGCGCCTGGGCAGGGATGCGGCCGGAGCCAGCCGGCATCCGGGTCGGCACCGCCGGTGCGGGCCTGCCGGTCCGGGCCACTGTCAGCGGGGTTGCAGGCCCAGCGGCATGCCCTTGAGGCCGCGGGGAACCGACGCCAGCCTGCCGGCGATCCCGGCCAGGGCCACGGCCGCAGGCGTTTCCGGACGGCCCAGCACCAGCGGCACCCCGGAATCCCCGCCCTCACGCAGCAGGACTTCGAGCGGAATCTGGCCCAGGAGGGGCACGTCCTCACCCACGGTGGCCGAGAGGCGTTCGGCGAGCACGGCGCCGCCGCCGCTGCCGAACAGTTCCATCCTGCCGCCGTCGGGCAGTTCGAGGTAGGACATGTTTTCCACGACGCCGGCCACGGTCTGGCCCGTCTGGGTGGCGATCGCACCCGCCCGCTCGGCCACATCCGCGGCGGCCGCCTGCGGGGTGGTCACGACGAGGATCTGCGCCTTGGGCAGCAGCTGGGCGACGGAGATCGCGATGTCGCCGGTGCCGGGGGGCAGGTCCAGGAAGAGGGCGTCGAGGTCGCCGAAGTAGACGTCCGTGAGGAATTGCTCCAGCGCCCGGTGCAGCATCGGGCCGCGCCACGCCACGGGCTGGTTCCCGGTGACGAACATGCCGATGGAGATGACCTTGACGCCGTAGGCCACGGGCGGCAGGATCATGTCGTCCACCCGCGTGGGGGCCTGTGTGATGCCCATCAGCGCCGGAACGGAGAAACCGTACACGTCCGCGTCCACGATCCCCACACGGAGCCCCTGGGCGGCCAGGGCGCACGCCAGGTTGACTGTCACCGAGGACTTGCCCACGCCGCCCTTGCCGCTCGCGACGGCGTACACCCGGGTCAGCGAGCCCGGCGCGTTGAACGGGATGCCGCGCTGGCCGCCCGCGCCCCGCAACTGCTCCTTGAGGGCGTCGCGCTGGACCTGCGTCATGACTTTCAAGTCCACGTCCACGCCGGTGACGCCCGGGACGGCGGACAGGGCAGCCTCGGTGTGCGCCGTGATGGTGCCGCGCAGCGGGCAGCCCGCGATCGTCAGCAGCACCGCGATCCGCACGCGGCCGCCGTCGCCGATCTCCACGGACTCCACCATGCCGAGCTCAGTGATGGGGCGGCGGAGCTCAGGGTCGATCACGGTGGCAAGTGCGCCGTGCACTGCCTGTTCCAGCGGGGTGCTCATGCGGGCGATGCTCAGCTTTCGGGGATCGTGCGGTGTGCGGGCTGGCGGGTGGGATCGGCCGCGGCCTCAGAGTGGTTCGCCGACGGGTTCGGCAGTTTCCCCGCCGGGTTCCCCGCCGGGTTCCCCGACGGGTCCTCCGCACGATCCTTCGACGGGTCATCCCGCTTGCCGCCGGCCTTGACGCGCGGGATCTGTTGGGTCCGGGGGCCACGCTTGTCGCGCCGCTCCTTAAGTTTCTCCTTGACCTTTTCGCGTGGGTTCTCGTGGGCGCCGGTGGAGGGATCGTGGGTGCGCAGTTCTTCCTGGGCCTCCAGCATGTCCTCCAGCAGGCTGCGCAGCTCGGCACGGACGTAGTCGCGGGTGGCTACCTCGCGCAGCGCGATGCGCAGAGACGCAAGTTCCCGGGTCAGGTATTCGGTGTCGGAGAGATTGCGCTCGGCCCGCTGGCGGTCCTGCTGGAGCGAGACCTTGTCGCGGTCGTCCTGGCGGTTCTGGGCCAGCAGCAGCAGGGGCGCGGCGTAGGAGGCCTGCAGGGACAGCATGAGGGTCAGCAGCGTGAAGCCCAGCGCCCGTGAATCGAACTGCCATTCCTCTGGCGCCCACGTGTTCCAGCCCAGCCAGAACAAGCAGAACACCGTCATGTACATCAGGAACGCGGGGGTGCCCATGAAACGGGCGAAGCCTTCCGTGGCATGGCCGAAGGCGTCCGGGTCGGGACGGAAGTTGGGCAGGATCCGCTGCCGGCCGCTCAGGGGCGTGTCGAGGCCGCCGGTGGTCCTGCCGCCAGGGCGGACATTGGAGGTCCGTGGTGCTGTGGAATCAGCCAATGCGGCCTCCAAGCTTTCTTATCGGGGCGTCGTCCTCGTGGGCGCGCCAGTCGTCCGGCAACAGATGATCAAGCACGTCGTCAACAGTCACCGCCCCCACAAGCCGTCCGTCGTCGTTGACAACCGGAAGGGAGTTGAGGTTATACGTTGCCAGCGCGCGGGCGACCTCGCTGATGTGGGCCTGGTCGGAGACCGGCTCCAGGCTCTTGTCCACCAGGTTGCCCAGCGGCTCCGGCGGCGGATAGCGCAAGAGCTGCTGGATATGGACGACGCCGAGGAACCGTCCCGTCGGCGTCTCCAACGGGGGCCGGGCGACGAAAATCGATGACGCCAGGGCGGGGGAGAGTTCCTCCCGGCGTACGTGCGCGAGTGCCTCGGCGACGGTTGCTTCCGGCGGCAGGATCACCGGCACGGGCGTCATGAGCCCGCCGGCGGTGTCCTCGTCGTATTCGAGCAGGCGGCGGACGTCCTCGGCGCCTTCGGGCTCCATCAGCTGCAGGAGCTCTTCAGCCTGGGCGCTGGGGAGTTCGGCGAGGAGGTCGGCGGCGTCGTCCGGATCCATCTCCTCGAGGACGTCGGCGGCGCGGTTGACGTCCAGGGCGGAGAGGATTTCCACCTGGTCACCTTCGCGCATCTCCTGCAGGACGTCCGCGAGCCGTTCGTCCTGGAGTTCGCTGGCAACCTCGAAGCGGCGTTTGTCGCTCATTTCCTGCAGGGCCTCGGCGAAGTCGGCCGGTTTGAGGTCCTCGTGCGTGGCCACGAACTGGGTGGCGGCCTGCGGCTCGGTCTTGGCGCCTTGCCGGGCATCGGCCCAGTCGATGATGAGGGTTTCATTGCGGCGCAGCCGGCTCAGGGGCGAGAGGGAGTGGCCGCGGCGGACGAAGAGCTTGCTGACGAACCAGTCGCCGGAGCGGTGCCGGTCCATGGCGATGTCCTCGATGGTCGCATCGCCGCTGCCGTCCGCGAGGGTCACCCGGCGGTCGAACATTTCGGCCACCACGAGGGTTTCCGCACCGCGCTGTTCGAAACGGCGAAGATTGACCAGCCCGGTGCAGATGATCTGGGTCTGGTCTATGGACGTAATCCGGGTCATCGGCACGAAGACGCGCTTCTTGCCGGGGACCTCGACAACGATGCCCACCACGTGCGGGGCGCCCCTGGTTCCGCGGGAAAGCACCACGACGTCGCGCAGCCGACCCAGACGGTCGCCCAATGGGTCGAAGACGTCCAGTCCGAGGAGGCGCGCGACAAACACTCGCGAAAGATTCGTGCTCACTCCTACAGGCTACCGAGTCTGCTCTCTTTTAGCTGAATTTCCAGCCGCACACCAGCCGGATGGGTGAGAATGGGCATATGTCAAACATTTTTGGTGCGCCCAGGGCCGGTGCCCCCAACGGCTCGGACGAGGCCCGCACCGTCCCGAGAGGCGACGTTGTCGGTTCCTACAACTCCTACCTGGATGCCCAGAAGGCGGTGGACTACCTGGCTGACCAGCAGTTCCCCGTGCAGATGGTGTCGATCGTGGGCAATGACCTGAAGATGGTCGAACGGGTGACCGGCCGGCTGACCTACCCCCGCGTCGCCCTCTCCGGCGCCCTCAGCGGCATGTGGTTCGGCCTGTTCGTCGGCGTCATGCTGTCCTTCTTCTCCACGACCCCCGGTTATTTCTCGATTGTGACGTCAGTGCTGATGGGTGCCGCGTTCTTCATGCTGTTTGGCATCGTCACTTACGCCATGCAGCGCGGCAAGCGTGACTTCACCTCAACCAGCCAGGTGGTTGCGACCAATTACGACGTCGTGGTCTCCTTCGAGGCCTCCGGCGAAGCGCGGCGCCTGCTTCACCAGCTGCCTATGACGGCGCATGACGCGTCCGGTGCCGCTGCCGGCGGTTACGCGCAGCACGATTACCGCCATCAGGCGCCGCCGCAGCCCGGCCCGCCGCAGCCGGGACCGCAGAGCCATGCGCCGCAGCGCCCCGCGGGCTGGAACGACCCCTACGGCCAGAGAACGCCGGAGACCGGCGGAGACGCGGCCGGACAGTACCAGGGCGGTGCGCCCCAGCAGGAGGGCGCCGCAGGCCCCGCTTCGACGGCACCCGCCGCGGCGGAGGAGACGGCCCGCCCGGCCGGCCGGGTTTCTGGGGTGAGCTATCCGGACCTCCCGGACGGCCGCCCGCAGTACGGGGTCAGGGTCACGGACAGCGAGAAGCCCGCGGCAGGCCAGGACGGCCAGCAGCGCTGATTCCAGGCAGCAAGACAGCAGCACAACAGCAGCAAAAAGGGAGGGTTCCGGCACCGGAACCCTCCCTTTTTGCTGCTATTTACTGCTATTTACTGCTATTTACTGTCTGATTGACCTACGGCGTCTGGCCGTCGGCTTCCAGGTAGATCCCGGCCATCCAGGACTCGACGTCGTCGGCCCTGCGCGGCAGTGCAGCGCTGAGGTTAACCGGGCCGTCGGCCGTCATGAGGATGTCGTCCTCGATCCGGACACCGATGCCGCGGTATTCCTCGGGGATGCCGATGTCCTCGTTCTTGAAGTACAGGCCGGGTTCGATCGTGAACACCATGCCGGGCGTGAGCACGCCGTCGAGGTAGAGTTCCCGCTTCGCCTGGGCGCAGTCGTGGACGTCGAGGCCGAGGTGGTGGCTGGTGCCGTGCGGCATCCACCGGCGGTGCTGCTGGCCCTCGGTGCTGACGGCTTCCTCGACGGAGACCGGCAGGAGGCCCCATTCGGCGAGCCGCTCGGCCAGCACCGTGGTGGCCGCGGTGTGGATGTCCCGGAACTTCGTGCCCGGCTGGGCAGCGGCATAGCCGGCGTCGGCGGCGTCGAGCACTGCCTCGTAGACCTTGCGCTGGACCTCGGAGAACTTGCCGTTGGCCGGCAGGGTGCGGGTGATGTCCGCGGTGTAGAGCGAGTCGGCCTCAACGCCGGCGTCCAGGAGCAGCAGTTCGCCGGCGTTGATCTTGCCGGTGTTCCGGGTCCAGTGCAGCACGGTGGCGTTGTTGCCGGAGGCGGCGATGGTGTCGTAGCCGAGCTCGTTGCCTTCCTCGCGGGCCCGGGCGAAGAACGCACCCTCCACGACGCGCTCGCCGCGGTGGTGGGTGAGCGCCCGCGGGATCGCCTTGACCACCTCAGTGAAGCCGGCCACGGTGGCGGCGACGGCGATCTTCATCTGTTCGATTTCCCACTCGTCCTTGAGCAGGCGCAGTTCCGAGAGGGCCTCGGTGAGTTTCTCGTCAAGGGCGTCGAGCACGCTCAGGTCGAGGTTGTCGGGGTCCTTGGCAGTGTTGTAGCGGGCGGTGTCGACGAGGGCGTCAATGTTCTCGTCAACCTTGCGGACCAGCCTGATGGAGATGCCGCCGATCTCGGGCGCGCCGACGTTCTTGGTGATGGCGAGTTCGAGTTCGGCGATGTCCGCCGTGTCCAGTCCGAGCTTGGCCTTGAACTCGGCCAGGGTCGGGCGTGCACCGATCCAGAACTCCCCGGAGCGGGAGTCGGCGTAGAACTGCTCGGTGTCGCGGCCGGCCAACGGGCGGAAGTACAGCGTGGCGTGGTGGTTTCCGCCGTCGTCGCCGGTGCCCTCCGCCACCGGTTCCAGGATCAGGACCGCATCGGGTTCGTGGTCCAGGCCGAGGCCGGTGAGGTGCGCGAAGGCAGAGTGCGGCCGGAAGCGGTAGTCGCAGTCGTTCGAGCGGACCTTCAGCGGGCCGGCGGGGATGACCAGGCGTTCACCTTTGAACTGGCCTGAAATGGTGCGGCGCCGGGCTGCGGCGTGGCCCGCGACGGCGTCCCGCTCGGGGAGCTGTTGCGTGGCCGGCGCCCAGTTGCTGGCCATGAAGGCCTTGAAGGCGTCGGAACTGGGCCGCTGCGAGCGGTTGTTGACGCGCTCTTCGAGGGGCTGGGAAGCGGAGACTAGGGTGTTATCTGCATCGTTCACCGTCCCATAGTCTCACCAGCGCCGCGGCTTAGGCCAACGGCGCGCTCGCGCCACAGGGCGGGCTGCAGGCCCCGGCATAACGGAGCCGGGGCTTTGGATCCTGCCATCTACTAGGCTGGTGAGGTGAGGATCGACCTGCATGCGCACTCCAACGTTTCCGACGGCACCCAGGCACCGGCTGACGTCATGGAGTCCGCCGCCGCTGCGGGCCTCGACGTCATCGCCCTGACCGATCACGATTCCACCGCCGGGTGGGCGGAGGCCGCCGTCGCTGCCCGGAAAGCCAGGGTCGCCCTGGTCCCGGGCATGGAGATCTCGTGCCGCACCGCGGAAGGCATCAGCGTCCACCTGCTCAGCTACCTCCACGATCCCGCACATCCCGGGCTGCTGGAGGAAATCACCAAGTCCAAGGATGCCCGGCACACGAGGGCGCAGAAGATGGTCACCCTTTTGTCCGAGGACTACCCGCTGACATGGGACGACGTGATTCACCACGTCGCGCCGGGCGCCACCCTGGGCCGCCCGCACATCGCCGACGCGCTCGTCGCGGCCGGTGTGGTGGAAGACCGGGCCGAGGCCTTTGGTTCCATCCTCACGGCACGTTCGCGCTACTGGGTCCAGCACTATGCGCCGGAGCCGGCGCTCGCCGTCGAACTGGTCCGTGCAGCAGGCGGCGTTCCGGTGTTTGCCCACCCGGTCGCGTCCGCCCGCGGCCGGATCGTGGGGGAGGGGACCTACCGGGAGATGGTCGACGCCGGCCTGGCAGGCCTGGAAATCTACCACCGGGACAATCCCGAGGAGGGCCGGACGTTCCTGCGCCGCATCGCCGAACGTTATGGCCTGCTGGTTACGGGGTCCTCCGATTACCACGGCGCAGGAAAGCCGAACCTGCTGGGGGAGAACCTGACATCCGCAGAAGTCTTTGCCCGGATCGAGGAACTGGGCACGGGCTCATCGGTGGTGCGCTGAGGGTGGCGGATCAGACGGTCGGGAAAGACGTGAACTGCGCCTTCGCGGCGAGCCGCTTGGCCATGACGTCGATGGCCGGCTGGTTCTGGTCCACGCACACGAACCTGCGGTCGAGTTTCGCGGCCACGGATCCGAGCGTGCCGGAACCTGCGAAGAAGTCCAGGCACCAGTCGCCCGGCCGGCTCGAGGCGGCAACCACGCGGCGGATAAGCCCCTCCGGCTTCTGCGTCGGGTAGCCGGTCTTCTCCTTGCCGGTCGGCGAAACGATCGTGTGCCACCACACGTCGGTGGGCAGCTTGCCGAGCTCGCGCTTGGCGGGTGTGACAAGTCCGGGCGCCATGTAGGGCTCACGGTCCACCTCGGCGGAGTCGAAATGGTACTTGGCCGGGTTCTTGACGTAGACCAGGATGTTGTCGTGTTTGGTGGGCCAGCGGTACTTGGCCCGTGCACCGTAGTCGTACGCCCAGATGATCTCGTTCAGGAAGCATTCACGGCCAAAGATCGCGTCCAGCATGACCTTCGCGTAGTGCACCTCGCGGTAGTCCAGGTGCAGGTACAAGGTGCCGTCGTCGGCCAGGAGCCGCCAGGCCTCCACGAGCCGGGGCTCGAGGAAGGACCAGTAGTCGCTGAACGCGTCATCGTACTTGTGCAGCGCGCCCTTGATCGTGTCGTAGGACCGGCCCTTGAAGCCGACACGGTCACCCTCGCCGCCGGCGTTGAGCACCATCCTGGTTTCCTGGCGCCGCTGGACCCGGCCGGTATTGAAGGGCGGGTCCACGTAAATCAGTGTGAAGGCGCCGTCCGGCAGCGTGGGGAGGTATTCCGCGTTGTCCGCGTGAACCACCAGGTTGCTGCCGTCCGGCGCCCAGACGGTGTCAGTCATGGAGGGGATTAGGCCTCGGCGCCGCTCGGCTGTGCGTCGCCGCCGGCCACTACCTCGCCGTTGCGCCGGCGGGTGCGGGTCCGGCGCCGGGCACGGGTCGCCCGGTCCACCTCGGTGGGGGCCTTCGCCGGCGCGGCGGAAGCAGCTTCCGGCCCCTGTCCGTTGGCGGTCGACGCCGTGGCGGCCTCGGCCTCGGCAGCAGGACGGCGACGGCGGTCGCCGGAGCGTCCGCCGGCTTCGGCGCCGCTGCGGCGCGAGTCACGGCCGCCGGTGCGGCTGCCTTCACGTGCGCCGTCACGGCCGCCGGTGCGGCTGGCTTCCCGGCCGCTGTTCTTTGCGCCGTCTCTTCCGCTGCTGCGGGTGTTCTTCTTGCCCGTCTCGCCGAGGTCCTCGAGGACCTCCGCGTCGACGCCGGCCAGCACACGCTTGTCGCGGGGCAACCGGCCCTTGGTGCCAGCGGGGATGTCGAGTTCCTCGAACAGGTGGGGCGAGGACGAGTAGGTCTCCACGGGCTCGGGGTAGCTCAGGCCGAGGGCCTTGTTGATGAGCCCCCAGCGCGGCATGTCGTCCCAGTCAACAAAGGTCACGGCGGTGCCCTTGTTGCCGGCACGGCCGGTGCGGCCCACGCGGTGCAGGTAGATCTTCTCGTCTTCGACGCACTGGTAGTTGATCACGTGGGTGACGTCGTCGACGTCGATGCCGCGGGCGGCGACGTCGGTAGCCACGAGGACGTCCACCTTGTTGTTGCGGAAGGCGCGCAGAGCCTGTTCGCGGGCGCCCTGGCCGAGGTCGCCGTGGATGGCGGCCGCGGCGAAGCCGCGGTCCACCAACTCCTCGGCCACCTTCGCGGCGGTGCGCTTGGTCTTGGTGAAGATGATGGTGCGGCCGCGGCCGCGGGCCTGCAGGATGCGGGCCACGACCTCCACCTTGTCCATGCTGTGGGCACGGTAGATCAGCTGGCGGATGTCGCGCTTGGTCAGGCCTTCGTCGTCCGGATCCGCGGCGCGGATGTGGGTCGGCTGGGTCATGTAGCGGCGGGCCATGGCGATGACCGGACCGGGCATGGTGGCGGAGAACAGGAGCGTCTGGCGGACCGCGGGCGTGCCGGCGATCAGGGTTTCCACGTCCGGCAGGAACCCGAGGTCCAGCATCTCGTCGGCTTCGTCGAGGATGACGATCTTGACGTTCTTCAGGCTCAGGTGCTTCTGCTTGTAGAGGTCGATCAGGCGGCCGGGGGTGCCGACGACAACTTCGACGCCGTTCTGCAGCGCCTCGACCTGCGGCTCGTAAGCGCGGCCACCGTAAATGGTGGCAATGCGGGCGTTGCGCTTCTTGGCGGCGTTTTCGAGGTCCTTGGCTACCTGGACGGCGAGTTCGCGGGTCGGCACGATCACCAGGGCCTGCGGGGCGCCGGGAACGGCCAGCTTGTCGAAGCCGGCATCGTCACGGCCGACGACGCGCTGCAGCGCCGGGATGCCGAAGCCGAGGGTTTTGCCCGTACCGGTCTTGGCCTGGCCGATGATGTCGTGCCCTGCCAGTGCGACCGGCAGCGTCATGGCCTGGATCGGGAAGGGGTGGGTGATGCCGGCGTCGGCCAGGGACTCCACGATGTCCGCGCGGACACTGAAGTCGGCGAAGGTCTTCTCGGCAATCTCGTGCGGCTTTTCGTCCGAGATGATGGTCTCTTCGGGCTCGATGGTCTCCGTGCCGGACTCATCGGTCAGAAGCTGGTGCGTGTGCAATTCACTCACAGGGGAGTTTCCTTATTCATTTTGGGCTGCGCTGCTTGCTCAACGGGGCCGGCCATGGTGGCCGTTCCGGAGCACGCTCAGGCGCGCAAGCAATTCCAGTGGAAGCCGATCGCGGGCTATCTAAATGCTGGCACTGGGGACCAGCGGGTGTATCTCAAGATCGCGTAGGGGCGGGCTTGTTGAATTCGAAAATCATGGAAATCAACGACCGGGCATCCATTTCTACCTCTTCAGTCTAGCTGTACAAGGCGCGGATCCTCGACTGGGCGGGCGATCGCGCCTCTGGAGGCCGCCGCCAGCGTGCCGGCTGCGGGCCGTCAACGGACCTGCAACTGACCTGGAGGGGGCCGTCAGCCCACGAGCTCCAACTGGATTTCCCGCGTGGCGATGTCCGAGGACACCACCCGGACCCGGACTTTGGTGCCCGGTTCCAGTTCGCCGGGGCAACGTGCGGTCACGGCGGGCTCGGCGATCTGGACGATCCCGGACGGGCCGTTTCCGTTGCCGTTGGTCTTCCCGCCATTCCCGTTGCTGGTGCCGTTGATGCTCTTTGCCGGCTTGGGACCGGAGATGACGACGGCGTCGAATTCCTGGCCGATGTGGTTGACGAGCAGCGCCGCCTCCACGGTGTCCAGCGACAGCCGCTCCAGTTTCGCGGCCAGCTGGTCCGAAGTGCCCATGATGGCCGGGAGGGACGGCAGTGCTTCCCGGGCCCAGGCAGGAACTTCGGTGCCGTTGCTCAGGGCCTCGCAGATCACCAGCACGAAGCGGTCGACCAGCCGCCGCAACGGTGCCGTGGAATGGGCGTAGGCGGCGCCGATGGCGGACTGGACGGCGGCGTCGGGCACCGTGCCGTCGAAGGGCGTGTACCCGGCGCCGCGGAAGAGCATCCCGGCCGAATGCACAATGGCCAGCTGCCGGGGGTCCGTCGGGTCAAGGGTCCGCAGGTATTCGCCGTAGCGCATTTCCCCGTCCCAGGGCTTGCCGAGGGCGTGGGTCTGCCGGTGGAAGTGGCGCAGTGACGCCTCGTCCGGGGCGGGCATGGTGCGCAGGATTCCGACCTTGCCCTGGAGCATGAGCGTTGCGGCGGCCATCCCGGTCATGAGTGAAATCTGGGCGTTCCAGTCCTCCACCGGCAGCGGCGGGGCCGCCACGATCCGGTAGCCGCCGTCGGGTAGCTGCTGGATCTCCTGTTCCGGCATGTTCAGGCTCGCGCCGCCGCGCAGGCGTTCCAGTTCCACCCGTTTGATGCCTACTTCTTTCAGCAGCTGCAGCACGGGCGCCGCGGTGCCGGCGTCGAGCTCGGCCTGCACGCCTTTGTAGTTGAGCTTCGCGCGGCTGCGGACCTGTGCCCGGCGCACGAGGACCGAGGCGACCTCTGCCGCGGCGTCGAGCTCGAACTCCCAGACGAAAGCAGCGCACAGCTGCCCGGCGAGCAGGCTGCCGGCGGCCTCGCTGATGATCTCCGGATGCAGCGGAATCCGGCCGTCCGGGGTGTAGAAGGTCTGGCCGCGGCGCCGGGTCTCGGCGTCGAGCGCCCCGCCCGGGGCGACAAAAGAGGGGACGTCGGCGATGGCATAGAAGACCTTGTAGCCGCCGTCGCTCCGTTCGATAAACAGGGCCTGGTCCAGGTCGGTGGACGACGCCGGATCGATGGTCACGAACTCGACATGCGTGAGGTCAAGGTCCGGGAGCTTGTGCTCGGCCACCGCCGCCTCCGCGTCGCGCAGCACATCTTCGGGGAACGGGCCGGGCAGTTCCAGCGTGGTGCGCAACGCCTTGAGGGCCCCGGCAAGCTGGTTCTGCTGCTCGTGGACACTGGGGGTCAGGCGATGATGGGACACGAAAATCAGGGTAGCCCGATTTCCGCTATTAGTCTTGGATGATGAGCGCAAATGCGGACGATCCGGCCCTCTACAACAGCTTCATTGCCGACCTGCTGGGAGTCTTGGCGTACGGCGAGCTTTCCGCCTTCGAACGGCTGTCCTCGAGTGCCCGGTATTCGCCCACACTGCATGACCGTGCGGTGCTGGGCAGGATGGCGGTGGTCGAGTTCCAGCATTTCGAACTCGTCCGGGCACGGCTCGAGCACATGGGCCTGGATTCGGAAGCCGCCATGCTCCCGTTCCAGCCTTCGGTGGACCACTTCCACGAACGCACGCGCCCGTCGGACTGGTACGAAGCCCTCATGAAGGCCTACGTGATCGACACGGTCGCCGCGGACTTTTACGGCGTCGTCGGCCGGTACGTCGACACCGCGACCCGGAAGCTGATCGGGCAGGTCCGCTCCACCGGGGAGTCCACAGCCGTGCTGCAGGAGCGCCTCAAAGCGGCCCTGGCCGATGACCCCCGGCTGGCGTCGCGCCTGGCGTTGTGGGCCAGGCGCCTGCTGGGGGAGGTCCTGAACCATGCCCAGCGCGTCAGCGCTGAGCATGCGTTCCTCGGCGGGCTATCGGGGCTGGACGACGCCGGCGCCCGGGCGCTGGTCAACGGCCTGGCGGCCGAGCTCGCAGCGAACCACGCACGCCGGATGACGGAGCTGGGTCTGACCGGTTAGTTTCCATGCCGGCCGGCATTACAGGCTGGGGACCTGCTTAGGATGCTGCGGCGTCCAGCGCCGCGAGCAGGGCTGCGGCGGCGTGGGCGGGATCAGTGGCGTCGGTGATCGCCCGGACCACGACGATCCGCCGGGCACCGGCGTCGACTACCTGCTCAACGTTGCTGAGGTCGATCCCGCCGATCGCGAACCACGGCAGCAGGCTTTCGTTGACTTTGCCGGTTCCCTCCGCGTCCGCCCCGCCGACCGCCTGGGCGGCGTAGCGCACCAGGTCGAGGCCGACGGCGGCGCGCCCGGGCTTGGTGGGCGTCGCCCACACGGGGCCAACGCAGAAATAATCGAGCCCTTTGCGGCCGGGCGCGGCAGCAATGGCGGCGTCCACCTGCTTCGGGCTGTGGGTGGACAGGCCGATCACGGCATCCTTGCCCAGGAAGCCGCGGGCGGCGTCGAGCGAAATGTCCTTCTGGCCGACGTGGAACACCGGAGCGCCGGACAGGGAGGCGATGTCCGCCCGGTCGTTGACGGCCCACAGCCGCCCGTGCCGTAGCGCTGCGGTGTGCAGGACCTCCAGCAGTTCCAGTTCCTCGGAGGCCTCGAGCGACTTGTCGCGCAACTGGATGATGTCCACACCGCCGGCGAAGGCGGCGTCGACGAAGTCCTCGAAGTCGCCGCTGCCCGGCTGAGAGGGCGTCAGAGCCGACCGCTTGACCTGATCCGGCTAGTACCGGCGTAGGGAAGGAATTTTTCATGGGCACACGAGCAGGCCGCGCAGCCGAAGCCGCAAATGACGCCGCCGCCCGGGTTTGTGACACAGGGCCCGGTACCGCAGAGGGAATCGCCCCGGGGGATGCCAGTGCCGACGACTTCACCGCCGACGCGGTCGAGGCGGGGGATTTCAGTGCCGATGTGGCCGTGATCGGCGGCGGGGTGATCGGCCATGGCATAGCGTTCGAGGCCATCCGCGCGGGCCGTTCCGTGGTCCTGATCGATGATGCTCCCGGCAGCGGAGCCAGCTGGGCCGCGGCCGGCATGCTGGCCCCCGTGAGTGAGCTGCACTACCAGGAGGAACAGCTCCTGGAACTGATGCTTGAGGCCTCCCGGTTGTGGCCAGGATTCGCTGCGGCGATCGACGCCGGTGCCGCCGGCAGCGAATCCCGGGCAGGTACCGGCTACCTAACGACGCCGACCCTGGCGGTGGGGGCCGACGCGGCGGACCGGCGCGCGCTCGCGGACTTGCGGGAAGTCCAGCAGGCCAGCGGCCTCAGCGTGGAACCACTGACGGTGCGCGAGGCACGCACCCGGGAGCCCCTGCTGAGTCCCGGCATCTCGTGCGCCTTCGACATCCCGGCCGACCACCAGGTGGACCCCCGCCTGCTGATCGCCCGGCTCGCCGGCGTGCTCGGTGCGGAAGGCGGCAGCATCGTCCGCCAGCGCGCGGCAGGCCTGCTGTGGCAGGACGGACAGGTGGCGGGTGCGCGGCTGGCCGGCGGCGGTTCCGTGCGGGCTGCGGAAACCGTGGTCGCCAACGGGCTCGGCGCCGCCGCCCTTGAGGAGCTGCCCGCAGGACTGGCGCTGCCGCTGCGCCCCGTCTACGGCGACATCCTCCGGCTTCGCGTGCCCCCGCATCTGCAGCCGCTGCTCACGGCCACCGTGCGGGGCATGGTGCGCGGCGTCCCGGTGTACATCGTCCCCCGCCAGGACGGCACCGTGGTGATCGGGGCCACGCAGCGCGAGGACGGACCGTCGGACCCCCACGCGGTTTCGGCTGGCGGCATCTACCAGCTGCTGCGGGATGCACAGCAGCTGGTGCCCGCGGTCGCCGAGCTGGAGCTGCTGGAAGCCACGGCGCGGGCCCGGCCCGGCACACCGGACAACGCCCCGCTGTTGGGGCGGGTGGCACGACCGGACGGCGGGGACGTCCCGGGGCTCATCATCGCCACAGGATTCTTCCGGCACGGCGTCCTGCTGACCCCCGCCGCTGCGGCCGTGTGCCGGCAACTCATGGACTTCACGCCGGACCCGCGCTGGGCCGGGTTCCGCCCCGATCGTTTTTCCCGAATCCCGGATACGTCCGGGGACAGCCCCAAGAAGGAAGCAGCATGAACATCCGACTCAACGGAACGGAGCAGAGCGTCTCCGACGGCGCCTCCGTCTCCACACTCGTCAGCCAGCTCACGGGCCGGAGCATCGGCCCCGACGGCCGCGCTGCCGACGGGCGGAAGCTCGGTGTCGCCGTGGCCCGCAATGCCGAAGTGGTACCGCGCAGCCAGTGGCACGCCACGGCGCTCGCCGACGGCGACGACGTCGAACTTGTCACGGCAGTCCAGGGAGGATGACCAGCATGAACGAGACAAAGTTCGCAGGAACACAGGCGGTGCCCATGACCGGTCCGGTGGCCGATCCGTTCGTGGTCGACGGCGTGAGGCTCGGCTCCCGCCTCATTATGGGAACCGGCGGTGCGCCGAGCCTGGACGGGCTCGGGGCTGCACTTGTGGCGTCCGGGACGGAGCTGACTACGGTGGCGATGCGCCGCTATTCGCCGGCGGAGACGGGATCGCTGTTCCAGCTGCTCGAGGACCGCCAGATCCGGGTGCTGCCCAACACGGCAGGCTGCTTCACCGCCAAGGACGCGATCCTCACCGCCGAGCTGGCCCGGGAGGCCTTGGAAACGGACTGGGTCAAGCTCGAAGTCATTGCCGACGAGCACACGTTGCTGCCGGACGCCGTCGAACTCGTGGACGCAACCGAACAGCTTGTGGCCCGGGGCTTCAAGGTCTTTGCCTACACGAACGACGACCCCGTGCTTGCCCTCCGGCTCGAAAACCTCGGCGCGGCGGCCGTGATGCCGCTGGGCGCCCCGATCGGTACCGGACTGGGCATCCTGAACCCGCACAACATCGAGTTGATCGTCTCGCGCGCGTCCGTGCCAGTGGTGCTGGATGCCGGGATCGGCACGGCCTCGGACGCGGCCCTGGCGATGGAACTCGGCTGCGACGCCGTGCTGCTGGCGACGGCCGTGACCCGGGCGCAGAATCCCGTGCTCATGGGCGAGGCCTTCAAACATGCCGTCATCGCCGGCAGGCTGGCAAAAATGGCCGGCAGGATCCCGCGGCGTGAGCACGCCTTGGCGTCTTCGGCGATGGAAGGCCGGGCGGAGTTCCTCTAAAGCCGTGCTCTGAAGCCCCAGGGGACCGGGGCGGCAGGGCCTGGTTCCAGCATCCTCAAGCACTCCAACTAGTCGCCGCCGAATGGCTCGCACATGGCCGTCATTGCCGAAAGCCAGCACCCACATAACTGGGCGCTACTGGTCGGGGCGGAAGTATGTGTTCCGGCGGGGTGTCCGGGCGGGGTCGAGGTGGGGTGGCGGGATGAACCAGGGGATGCCGGTCCGCACCTTGATGTTCCAGTGTTCCTTGTGGATCACGTGGTGGTGATGGGAGCAGAGCAGGGTTCCGTTCCCGGTTCCGGTGGTTCCGCCGCGGGACCAGTAGGTGATGTGGTGGGCCTCGCACCAGGGTGCGGGGATGGTGCAGCCGGGGAAGGCGCAGCCGCGGTCCCGGGCGGTGATGGCCTTGCGGATGTGCGGCGGGAAGACCCGGGAGGCGCGGCCGATGTCCAGGACCTGGCCCTTCCCGCCGAGGAGGACCGGGATGATGTCGGCGTCGCAGGCGATTTTGCGGATGGTGCCGGCGGTGACGGGGCCGGTGAACAGCAGTGAGCCGGTCCGCTGCGGCGCCCCTGCGCTGTGCGGGGAGCGGGGTCCGCGGCGCGGGGCGCCTGCTGTGGCGCCGCGGGAGTCCTGGAGCCGGGTGAGCAGGTCGCGGTAGTCGATGGTGGCCATGACCTGGGGCCGGAGCCCGCCCGCGGCGGGCAGCCCTCCGTTCGCCAGTGCCGCCTTGCAGGCGCCGACCAGCCCGTCGAGCAGCCGTTGCGGCCGGGAGCGGAGGTCCAGGGCCGGCAGCGAGGGGTCCTCTTCCGCCGCGGCGGGCTCATCAGCCGCGCAGGGCGCATCCGCCGGGCCGGTGCCGGCCCGGACGGCCCCGGGAGTGCCAACGCCGGCAGCACTCGCGCCGCCACCGGATGCCGCGCCGGCAGGGCTGTTCCCGGCGTCGGGGCCGGTGCGGGGGTTAGTGGCGGTGTTCATCACGGTGATCAGGTGTTCGAACTGGTCCGCGGTGGCGAAGATTTCCAGGTGCTGCAGGCCGTGCCGGGGTTTGCGGAGGAAGGCGCCCTGGAGCTGGCGGAGCAGTTCTTCGGAGGGTTCGGCGCCGTCCTGGTCCAGCGCCTCGGCCCAGCTGCGGCTGACGCGGGCGAGGAAGTCGGTGTCGTTCTCGGCCGCGGTGCGGGTCAGGGCGTGCTCCATCGCCGCCGCGGCCTCGGGGAGGCAGCTGTGCCGGACCCGGTCCAGGGCGAGCGTGATGACCGTCGCGGCCCGGGACGCGACCTCGCCGGCCGCGACGGCGGCTCCGAGCTCCGGGTGCACGGCCGGCATGGGCCGGCCGGTGAGTCCCTGCCGGGGCAGCAGGGTGTCGGCGAGGCAGAGCCGGCGCTTGGCCTCCGCGGCGCCGATCCGCAGCCGCGCCCGCAGGAACTCCGCCGTGTTCCGGTACCCGTCATCCAGCACCGATTCCGGCACCGCCGTACCGGACACGCCGGCAGTCGCCGCCGTTCCAGGGGTTCCGGCGGGCGCAGCACCAGACACGCCGCAGGTCACGGCCCCTACCGACGTCCCGGAGGGAGCCGAAGGCAAGGAGGTGCCGGAGGGGGCCGAAGTCAAGGGCACGCCGTCAGGCCCCGCGGCCAAGGAGGTTCCGGCCGTGCCGGTCTGCCATCCGCCGTCGCTCTCGCGCCAGCCGGTGGTCCACGCGGTGACCGCCCCCGCCGCAACCCCGGAGGCCGCGCCCCCGGAGGCCGCGGCGGCGGACTGTTTCCTGGTCCGGTCCACGGCGGCGGCCGCGACGAGCTGCAGATACTCCACCGTGCGGGAGAGTTCCTCCACGCTGCCGGCGAAGTCCGCCGCGGCCCGGAAGCCCCACGAGCCCGCATCCTCCACTGCCGTCGAACTCACCGCCCGCAGCGCGGCCACGGCGGCGTCCATACCGGATTGCCGGACCGGGGCCGCACCCCGGTCCGTGCCCTGCGCCTCGTCCCCGCAAGGGCTGAAATCCCTGATGAAATCCCTGACGGCTTCCATGAAACGAGTCTATTTGCGACCGCCGACAATATTAGGAGGGCACCGTGTTTAGGAGGGCACCGTGCGTCATCACTGTGAGATCTCGGCGCCACCTGCCCGCGGCTTGACGGGCGATCAGGCAGGTTCACGTCGTGCTGTGCAGGACCCGTGGCCGGCCAAACTGCGTGTGAACTCCGGGCGAGAAAAGTACGGATTCGGGTTGACCGGTCACTTCGATTCCCGCGGCGCGCACGAGTTGGTCCTCAAGACCGTCCAACTGCGCGCGGTACAGCGGCCATGGACTGTGCGTGTTGGGAACATAGATGGTCTTGCCCCTGAACCGTGAATGCAGACCGAACCGGGCCGTGAGGTGGATCGACAGCGCGTCGGTGGCTGCGGCGTCGGGGTCCGGGACGACGGAGAAGTCGCTCCGGGCGCCTCCCCGGAAACGCCGGACGGAATACCCAACCGACGCCGACCCCGCAAACCCATCGGCGCCCACGTAGCTCGACCGCGACCACACATAGGGAATCCCGGCCGCCCGCGCAGCCAGCACCACCGCCAAGCGTGAAGCATCCAGGCTGCGGAAAACTACACCATGGGTGCCGTCCGGCTCGCGGGAGTAGAGGCGCACGTTGATCTCGTTGAAGCTTCCGAAATAGGGGATGCCGGGGCCGCGGCCAACTCCGGCACCCTGCATGCGGAAGCCGATTAGCCCCACCCAGGCGGAGCCATCGAACACATCGGGCGCGACGCCCGGTGGCATGAACCGCGCCGCCGCTGCCTCAGGAATGCGCCAGTGCAGGAAGACGGCATCCAGCCACCGCTGGTCCATGATGATTGGTGCCGGAAGCTCGGGTGCAGCCGGCCAAGGATCAACGCCCAATCGGATCAGCTTCCTTCGGTCGGCAGGGTACGAGTCGGTCTTCATCGTGAGGATCGGCCGCACGGTGAGAGTCAGTTGGCATCGGCTGAAGGTTCGCGGACGCAGGTCAGTTCAGTGCCCGGGTGCCTTCCGGAAGGGCTCCGCCGGCCAGCAGCGCCGCCGTCGCATCGGCCAGCGCCGTCAGCGCCACGCGCTGGGTCCACGGGCCGTAGGAAACGCGCGCCACGCCAAGGTCCTGCAATTTGGCCGGGGCCAGGGATCCGGGCACATTGATGACCGAGACCTTGTTCCACCCAATTCCTTCCACCAACGCGGTGACAGTCGGCTCGTCCAGCAGGCCCGGCACGAACACCGTGGTCGCGCCGACGTCGAGGAAGGCCCGGCCGCGCTCAATGGCGTCGGCAAGTACCGCAGCAGGGTCCCGGTCCTTGCCCTTCAAGAAGGCGTCGGTGCGGGCGTTGAGGACGAAGTCGATGCCCTCGGCCTCGGCGGCGCGGATGGCAGCGATCATCTGTTCCACGGCATCGGCGAGCGGGCGCATTTGGTCTTCGATGTTTGCCCCGACGGCGCCGGCGCCAATGGCCTTGCGTACCGTTTCGCCGGGATTTCCGTATCCCGCTTCAAGGTCAGCGCTGACGGGCAGCGACGTGGCGGCGGCAATCACCCCGACGGCGGCGATCATTTCCTCCAGCGGGATGTTCTCGCCGTCTTCGTAGCCGCGGGACGCAGCGATGGAATGGCTGGCCGTGGCCAACGCCTTCGTCCCCGGAACGTCGGCAACCACTTTCGCGGTGATGGCATCCCAGACGTTGATGACTTGAAGAATTTCCGGTGCGTGATGGAGACGGAGCAGTTCGGTGGCTTTGGGGGCAAGAGAACGTGCGTTGTCTGTCATGCCCCGAGCCTAACTGGAGCCGCCGACACTCGAAAGGGTTCAGCCGGCCGCCGGCGCGGCAGCGGAACCTTCGCGCTGACTCTGCCAGGGCCAGCGTCCGGAGATTTCCAATTCGAGTGAGAAACTCAGGAACGTCCGAATCAGCACGATAATGGCCAGCACGCCGACGCTCTCGAAGGTTGGTGTGATCGCGACAGACCGGATGATGTCGGCCGCAACCAGCAACTCCAGCCCGAGGAGGATGGAGCGTCCCAGCAGTTGCCGGTACGAACGGTAGAAGGACAGCGGCGCGGAACCCGCCGGCAGGCGCCTGGGCCGGAATCCGCGCAGCGCCATCGGAACGGACACGAGGGCGCCGAGCACCATGACGGCCACCCCGGCGAAGTCCATAAGGCTGCCGGCCGTCTCAATGATGTGCTGAATTTCCATGGTTCCCCTCGGAGAAATAGACGGCGACGTTCACAACAGGACTTTATGGGTGCCGGGCGCCAACCCCGGCGAGAACAGCGCGGTAGCCTTCTCGGAAACTGGGGTACTGAAAGTCGAAACCGGTGCTGCGGAGCAGCCCGTTACTGGCCCGCTTATTTCCGCCGCGGGAGGGTTCGCCGCCCGCCGCTTTGCCGCCCGACGCCGATGCGCCCGCCGCTTCGCCGCCCGCAACCGCACCAGCGGACTCCGACGGAGGCCGGGGGAGACCCAGCTCCGTGGCCAGGAAATCCAGCACGTCGCCGAGTTCGGCCGGTTCATTGTCCACGCCCAGATAGACCGGCGCCGGAACCGTGCCCATGGTGCACAGGTGGACGATCGCGGCGGCGGCGTCGTCGCGGTGGATCCGGTTGGTGAAACGCGACGCGGCAGGAATGACCGCGGTTCCACTGCGCACCTGGTCGATCAGCCGCGTCCGGCCGGGGCCGTAGATTCCGCCGAGCCGCAGCACCACGGGGGTGATGCCGGTGCCGCGCAGTCGGCTGTGGAGGAGTTCCTCTGCTTCGCGGATGATGCGGCCCGAGAACCCGCCGGGTTCCGGCGTCGTGCGTTCATCAATCCAGCCGCCGCCGGCGTCGCCGTAGACGGCGGTCGAGGACACAAACAGGACCCGGCGGACGCTTGCCCCGGAGGCGAGGACCGCGTCCAGGACGTTCGACAGCCCGTCCACGTAGGCGGCACGGTAAGCCTCCTCGGTCGGGGAATCCGCGGCAATCGCGACGACGACGGCGGTGGTGTCCGCCGGGATGGGCGGCAGCTCGGCGGAGCCCAGGTCAGCGGCTACTCCCTCGATGGCGGCCGGGAGTTTCTCCGGCGAGCGACGCCACCCCACCACGCGGTGGCCGGCCGCCGCGAAACGCAGCCCGGCCTCGGTGCCTAGATCGCCGCAACCGGCCAGCAGAACAGTCATGAAGCCAGTCTGCCAGCCTTCGGGAAGCGCCACGGACAGGCTTGAGGAAATCTTGAAGTGATCTTGTCCCCCGCTGCAGCCTTGCCTTGAAGGTGTCCGGGCATCGTTGTAAGGGTCAGCCAGGGGCTGGCGGATGCCACATACGTCGCCCGGCCAGCCACGGCCGGCCCCACGAAACGGAACTCTGATGGGTCTCAACCTCAATTCCACCTCCAGCAAGGTTCTTGCTTCCGCAGCACTCCTCGCCGCAGCCGCCGGCGTGGCCGGGATGGGTACCTACGGTGGCTTCACCGCCAGCACGTCGGCTTCCGCGGCGGTCAATTCCGCCACCGTGAACCTGGCCGGCGGCACCAACGACCGGCTCAACGTGGCTGCCACAGGAACCATTCCGGGCGACTCCATGCAGCGCGCTATCACCCTGGTCAACAACGGCGACCAGAACCTGACGGGGCTTACCCTCACCACCACCGCCACGACGTCGTCCATCCTGGACACCGACGCCACGAACGGCCTGCAGCTGCTGATTGAGAGCTGTCCGGTGGCGTGGACTGAAGCCGGGGCGTCCCCGTCCTTCACCTACACGTGCTCGGCTGGCGCTCCCACCACTGTCCTGTCCCTTCGCCGGGTGGTCGGGGTCTATGCGCTGCCGAATACGCTGAAGTCCCTGACTGCAGGCAGCACCGACTTCCTTCGCGTCACCATGTCTGTTCCGGCCTCGGCGGACAACACCTTCCAGGGCAAGAACAGCTCCATCAAGTTCAGTTTCGATGCCACCTTCCGCCAGGCGGGCGCCAAGTAGGCCATGCTCGGGGGCTCAGTGTGGCCTGGTCTCGGCCGTACTGAGCCCCCGGTTTTACCCTTACCAGCAACGCCGACAGGAGGTACCGTCCCGTGAGCGCAGCAATCACCGCAGATTCAAGGGACTCCGCCGACCTCCCGTCAGCAGACGGCCCCGTGCAGGGCGGTCCGGTCCAGGACCATTCCGTTTCCAGCCGCGGACGACGTCGAGCCCAACCGGTGCCGCCGGCCCGCGGGCGCCTGTTGTCCAAGGCGGTTGGTGCCGCCGGGAGTGCGGTGCTCACAGCCCTCCTCGTCGCCGCTGCCTTGGTATTCCTCTTCCTCGCCGTCGGGCCGCGTTTCCTGAACTACCAGACGTCCACCATGCTCACGGGGAGCATGTCGCCGGGGATCAACCCGGGGGACGTCGTCGTCAGCGTGAGGACGCCGGTCTCCGAACTGAAGGTCGGCGACGTCATCACCTACAGCATCCCCATTGACGATCACCGGATTGAAACCCACCGGGTGGCCAGCATCAAACGCGACGACGCCGGCGCGACGTCGGTGACCACCAGGGGTGACGCCAACCCCGGGCCCGACCCGTGGACTGCGGTGTTGTCTGAGGACTACGTCTATACGCAGGCCGGAATAGTGCCGTACCTGGGCCACGGCATCAGGGCGTTGCGTGAGCCGCTTGCCCAGTCGGTACTCCTCTACGGCGCCTCTGCCCTGTTCGTCGTCGTCGTACTGACGGCGATCTGGCGGAAGCCGCGCTAACCGGCGGAGGCGTGATCCTGGATTCCGCGCAGGTCGGCGGGATTGCCCGCTGCTTCCACCGGCGCCATGCGGTAGCCAACGCCGCGCACCGTGCGGATGAACCGCGGTTCGCGGCCTTTGTCGCCAAGCTTCTTGCGCAAGTTGCCGACGTGCACCTCCACGAGGTGCTCCTCCCGGGGCCATTCGTTGCCCCAGACCTGGGTCAACAGGGCCTTCCGGGTCCACACCCGACGCGGTGCCCCGGCCAAGGCCTCCAGGAGATCAAATTCGGTGCGCGTCAATTCCAGTTCGACACCATGAAGGGACGCCACGCGGCCTTCTGCCTCGACAACCAGCGGGCCGTGCTTGAGGACGCCGTTGGCATCTGCGTGCCGGAAGCCGGAACCTGTGGCTGCGGTCGCCGCGGACGCTGCGGACGCTGCGGCGCTGGCCGGCAAGGACACCGGGGGCACGGCGCCGCCGTCGCTCGCACGACGGCGGGGAGGCGCCCCGGGAACGCCGGGCGCCCCGGGCGTACCGGACGCTGTGTCGCCGTGCGCCGAGTCGCCGGGCGCGGCCGGTGTGAAAGCGGCAGGCATGAAATCCGTTGCGCGGCGCCGCGGCGTGGGGCGTTGCGCGGTTGGCCGGTGGCGCCGCATCACTGCCGTCACCCGGGCCTGGACTGAGCGCGGGCTGAACGGCTTGCGAATGAAATCATCCGCTCCGATCTCCAGTCCCATCACCTCGTCGATCTCGTCCGACCGGGCCGTGATCATGACGACGTAGGCGTCGGAGAATTTGCGCAGCCGGCGGCACACCTCCACGCCGTCCAAATCTGGAAGGTCGAGCTCCAGCGTGACAAGGTCCGGGCGGTGTTCCTGGATCTTCACGAGGCCTTCGGCTCCGGAACCGGCCGCAAAAACAGCGAAGCCCTGCAACTGAAGTGTCCGGCAGATGAGGAGTCGAACGTCGTCGTCGCCATCTACAACCACAGCGCGGAGCTGACCCTGTGAATCCAACGTAACCCCAGCTTCTAAGACCAAGAGACCCGTGAGTAGCAACCACCCCATGCGCCACGGGGTGTGACACAAGCCACAGGCGTAACAGTGGAGTTCAGGCTAACAGGTTTTCTTGAGCAAAAGTTGAAGTTTAACCCGGCCCGGTGTTGAAGCTCGGCTGTCAGAGTTGAAGCAACGACCAACTGCCCGGAGAGAAAGTGCCACCAGTGAACCTCGCCAAGCCCTCTGCGGCAGCCCCGCGGGTCTCGCCCGGGTGGTTGGCTCATCGGTCCGGGCTGCTGGCCGCCCCTCTGGCGGTGGCCCTGTTGCTGGGTGCTCCCGGGCTGGCCTCCGCGGCGTTTACGGCCCGAACCACAGCCGCCCTGAACGTGGGAACCTACACGGTCCCGGCACCGGCTTCCATCAACGGCACGCTGGAATGCACCACCATCCAGGGGAAGAAGGGTGCAGCCATCAGTTTCACGGGCTTCGCCGCTGTGGCCCGGGCAACGGCGTATACGGCGACGTTGACGTCTCCCACCGGGCCCCAAGCAGTGACCGAGATTGCCCCCGAGGACACCACGAATGAGGTCAAGGTTCTCAGCAAGGGCAACGGCAAGGGAACCTACACGTTCACGTTCTCCGCCCGGGTAGGCCTTTGGACCGGGCCGGAACTGCAACAATCGGTCACCTGCTGAACCGTGTGTCGGCGAACCGGGTGCCGGCCAACCGCATGCCGGCACACTCCGCCGGCCCTTTGGCTACCTCGCCGGGATCGGGAAGAAGGCCCGCGGGTCCTGCATCAGTGCAGGGTAATCGAAGGCGGAGCGGTCCACGATCTCGTCGACCTGGAAGTTGCGCGCGAACTGGCCATCAACCGTGATCGGGCGGCCCAGGACCTTGCCGACGGCGAAGGCGGCGCCGTCGTTGACCGGGATGGCAACCACGGAGTTGCCGGGCAGGGTGGTGAACGCCTCTTCCTGCTGCTGGCGCTTGCGCGTGGGCTTCTTGACGAGCTGCTTCGGGGGCAGCTTGCGCACCTTGCCGGGACGGCGGGAGCCCGAGTCGGCGTAGACGAACTGGTAGTCGTCGTCCGCGGGGGCCTTGCTGCGGCCAACCGGTGGCAGGCTGACGGTCTTCAGTTGTGCGGGCTCGGTGTCGCCCAGGGGCAGGCGCAGGACCCACATGCGGTCCCCGGCAGGATCCTCGGGCACCAACTCGTGCTTCGGTTCGGGCCAGATGTACTCCAGGTCCGGGTCCGTTCCCGGAAAGACCTCTGTATAGAACCTCGGATCCTTGGCGATCAGCCGGGACCGGTGGCTGAGGTGGAAATCCTCATTGCCCAGCCATGGAGGCATCGGGATCTTGGCGGCGTAGTCGGGGTGGGCCGCCTGCGGGGCGAACTCCATGATCTTCTCGCGCGTGGTGTCCTCGCCGCCGCGGGCCGTCCATTCATCCACCATGGCCAGGCCGTACATGGTCAGCGCAGGAACGTACCCCATCCACATCCGGATCGCCGGGTGAGACTGCCAGCCGTACTCCGGGATCACCAGCGCACGCAGGATCTGCAGCGCTTCGACGCGCTGCTTGCCGAGCCGCACACGGTCCAAAACCGCGGCGCTCTGCTGGAAATCGGGGAAGGGGAGGAAAGTCTGCATCTCTCCAGTTTGAGGCCACGGACCAAATGCGCCAATTGCTGGGGCGGCCGGTGAGCGTGCTCACATGCCGGAACAGGGCAGACAAGCGCGCCGGGGAGCCGCTAAAATAACATGAACCACTCCCGCCGCCACGGAAGACACGCCCATGCCTAATTCTGCAGAATCATCGCTTACGGAGCCCATCACAGCACTGCCCTTTACCGCAGAGCCACGAACAGCAAGTGTGGCACCGGCGCCGTTCGTGCCCAAGTATGGACAAATGCTCAGCCCCGACGCCCACGGAATAGTGGTGCTGGAGGAATTCACACTGGATCCGGTTGCCGCCCGCGACGAGCAGCGCGGGTTCCGAGCCGCCATGGCTTCCGTGGCCCTCACCATGCGGCGCCTGGTGGCCCTCCGCCTCTTCATCGCCGCCGTGGCGATCGCCAACCTGCCCCTGTTCCTGCTCTCGAGTGGCTGGGAGATCTACGTCATCTCACTGACCCTGGTGGTAGCCGTTCACGCCGCGGTGTCCTGGCTGAACCGCCACGAGCCAAGGATCAAGCAGCGCAGGATGCTGGAATTGCACCTGCACCGCGAGCGCAGCGCCAACTACCGCAAAGTCCGCGACGCCGTGAAGTACGTCATTGACGCCCCGGCCCGGATGAACGAAAGCCTTTACCTTGAGCTCCTCGCCGCCAAACGGGTAGCGCTGCACCTGGCCATGGGCACAGTTGCCCTGCTGGACACGAGCGACGACGCTGCCTGGAAGGTGCGGATTATCCGCGAAATCCCACAGGCCGCCTGAGCCCGCACGGCTCAACCCTCGGCTCAACCCACGGCTCACTGAAGCACCACGACGCCGGAGCGTCCCCTTGCGGGATCGCTCCGGCGTCGTGCTGTGTGGCTTGCTATACGCCACGTGCCGTAACCGCCCTATGCGGGCAGTTGCAGCACCTGGCCCGGGAACACCAGATGCGGGTTGCTGATGGTCGCCGCGTTGGCTTCGGCCAGCGCGAGCCAGCCCCCCGAGATGTTGAGCTTCGCGGCGATCGTGCTCAGGGTTTCGCCGCTCCGGATGGTGTAGGTCTGGCCACTTACGGATACCGGTGCAACGTGCCGGGGTGCAGGCACGGCTGCCTTGGGGGCGTATCTGGCGGGAGCCTTGGCTGCGACGGGAATCGCGGCGGGCTGTCGTGATGTGGCCGCGCTCTGCGGAACCGCGGCGCCACCGCGCAGGCCGAGCTTGGCGGCGCATGCTGGCCACGCGCCCCAGCCTTGGCTGGCCTGCACTCTCTCGGCCACGGCGATCTGCTGCGCACGGCTGGCATTGGCAGGGGACCCCGTGCCGCCATGGGCCGCCCAGGTGCTGGCGCTGAATTGCAGCCCGCCCGCGTATCCGTTTCCTGTGTTGGTGGCCCAATTCCCGCCACTTTCGCATTGGGCCAGTGAATCCCACGTGGAGGCAGGGGCTGTGGTTGGTACGGCCGCGTTAGCGGCCGAGGCGGACAGAGCGACGCCTGCAATTGAGACGGCCGCAAAAGTGATGCCGCGGCGCGCGGCAGTGCCATAGGTTGATTTCTTCATGGTTTAGATGCTCCTGAGGCCCACCAGCGCTCGGTCCGTCCCCGGACGTTATTACGCCACTGCCCGCCCCTGACAATAGAGGTCATAGCGGTGTCTACCGGTCGGGCAGTATCTGGTGGTGGTAGCACCGGGCATGCAATACCCGGTTGCCGGGCATGGACACTAGGCTAAGTCAGCCCCGGGCCGTTATCAAGACGTTACTTTGGCTGCTTCTGCCGTTATCATCCGGTCCGCGCTGAGGCCGACGCCTGCGACCATACTCGCGTGAATCAGCTTCCGAGCATTGCGGCCAAGTACGGAGCGGTCCGGCTCGCCGTGGAGCGCGCGACGGCGGCGGGAGTCCCGATCGCCACGATCTCGCCGCCCGCGTCCCCGCCGGCCGGGCCGAGATCGATCACCCAGTCCGCCGCGGCCACCACATCCATGTCGTGTTCCACCACAATGACGGTGTTCCCGGCGTCCACGAGCCGGTGCAGTTGGGCCATGAGGAGCTGGACATCGGCCGGGTGCAGGCCGGTGGTGGGCTCGTCCAGCAGGTAGAGGGAATGGCCGCGCTGGGCACGCTGCAGCTCTGTGGCCAGTTTGATGCGCTGGGCCTCACCGCCGGAGAGCTCAGTGGCCGGCTGGCCGAGGCGGAGATAGCCCAGGCCCACCTCGCGCAGCGTTTGCAGGCTGCGCGCCGCGGCCGGCACCCCGTCGAGGAACTCGGCGGCGGCGTTGACCGTCAGGCCCAGCACCTCCGCCACGTTCTTGCCCTGGTATGTCACCTCAAGGGTTTCCGGGTTGTAGCGCGAGCCATCGCACTCGGGGCAAGGGCCGTAGCTGCCGGGCAGGAACAGCAGTTCGACGGCGACGAAGCCCTCACCCTGGCAGGTCTCGCAGCGGCCGCCGGCAACGTTGAAGGAGAAGCGGCCGGCGCCGAAGCCCCGCGCCCTGGCCTCGTCCGTGGCCGCGAATTCCTTGCGCACTGCGTCGAAGAGGCCGGTGTAGGTGGCGAGGTTGGAGCGCGGAGTGCGGCCGATCGGTTTCTGGTCCACCTTGACGAGCCGGTCCAGCTGGTCGAGGCCCGAGACCGGTCCGACACTGAGCGGCTCGGTGGACTCACCGGCGTCGGCCTCCAGGTCCGCGGGGGCCTTGGCAACGTCTGGCTCCGGGTGCAGCCTGGCGCCGACCACCTCGGCCAGGACCTGGCTGACCAGCGTGGATTTGCCGGAACCGGAGACGCCCGTGACCGCGGTCAGCACGCCGAGCGGGAAGTCGGCGTCGAGTTCGCGCAGGTTGTGGCGGCTGATGTCGCGCAGTTCCAGCCAGCCGGCAGCTTCCCGCCGGGTGCCGCTGGCGGCGGAACCGCCGCCGTCGTCCGCGCTGTGGCTGCGATCGCCGTCGTCCGCAGTGCCGGAACCGTCAGCCGTACCGGCCGTGCCAGCCGAACCGTCCGGGAACAGGAACGGCCGGGTCACGGACGCCTCCACCTCGGCGAGGCCGGCCACGGGGCCGCTGTAGAGCACCTCGCCGCCACCTTCACCGGCGCGCGGACCGACATCCACCAGCCAGTCGGCGCGGCGGACGATGTCCATGTTGTGCTCCACCACGAACACCGAGTTGCCGGAGGACTTGAGCTGGTCCAGGACTGCGAGGAGGGGCTCGGCGTCGGCGGGGTGCAGCCCGGCGGAGGGCTCGTCCAGCACGTAGATCACGCCGAACAGCCCGGAGCGGAGCTGGGTGGCGATCCGGAGCCGTTGCATTTCGCCGGGGGAGAGCGTGGGCGTGGACCGGCCCAGCGCCAGGTAGCCCAGGCCGAGATCCAGCAGCACGGTGACGCGCTGCAGGAGGTCGCGGGTGATGGCGACGGCCACCTCGTTGCCCTCGCCGGAGGACTGCTTGCGGGACGCGGTCCCGGCCTCCGTGAGTTCGGTGGTGGGGCGGATGATGTCCGCCAGTTCGGTCATGGGGACGGCGTTGAGTTCGGCGATGGTGTGCCCGGCGAAGGTGACGGCGAGCGCGGCCGGAGTCAGGCCGCTGCCGCCGCAGACCGGGCACGGGCCGGTTTCCATGAAGCGCAGCACCTTCTCGCGCATGGTGGTGCTCTTGGAATCGGTGAGCGTACGCAGCACGTAGCTCTTGGCGCTCCAGAACCGGCCCTTGTACGGCTTGGCCACGCGGTCGCGCTGGGGCGTCACTTCCACCACGGGCTGTTCCTCGGTGAACAGGATCCAGTCGCGGTCTTTCTTGGGCAGCTTTCGCCAGGGGGTGTCGACGTCGTGGCCCAGGTGGGTCAGGATGTCGCGCAGGTTCTTGCCCTGCCAGGCCCCGGGCCAGGCGGCGATGGCGCCGTCGCGGATGCTCAGCGAGGTGTCCGGGACCAGCGAGGACTCGGTGACGGTGTGCGCGATCCCCAGGCCGTGGCACTCCGGGCAGGCGCCGGCGGCCGTGTTCGGCGAAAACGCGTCCGAGTCCAGCGGGCTGGCGCCGTCCGGATAGCTGCCGGCGCGGGAGAAGAGCATGCGCAGCGAGTTGGACAGTGTGGTGAGGGTGCCCACCGTGGACCGCGAACTCGGCGTCCCGCGGCGCTGCTGGAGCGCGACGGCGGGCGGCAGCCCGGTGATCATTTCCACCTTGGGGTTGTGCCCCTGCTGGATGAGCCGGCGGGCGTAGGGGGCCACGGATTCGAAGTAGCGACGCTGCGCCTCGGCATAGATGGTGCCGAAGGCGAGGGAGGACTTGCCGGAGCCGGAGACGCCGGTGAAGGCGACAATCGCGTCGCGGGGCACGTCCACGTCCACGTTGCGCAGGTTGTTCTCCCGGGCGCCGCGCACCCGGACAAAACCGTCCGTCGGATTGCCGGGAGCGAGATCAGGAATGAGGTCCCGGCCGGCCGGGCGCGGCACATGGGAAGCATGCTGTTTACTTTGCATTGGTTCGACTCTATCCGCTCCGGGGAGCGCCGGGCATATCCTTACCGGATGGAAACACACGACGCCGGGGCTCAACTTACGGAGAACGAACCGGACGAGCCGGAGGCCGGCGAACCCCTTCCGCTCCCGGTCGCCGAGCTGCACCTGCATATCGAGGGAACCCTGGAACCGGAGCTGATCTTCGCGCTGGCGGAACGCAACGGGATCGAACTGCCCTATGCGGACCTGGACGAGTTGCGCTCGCGCTACGAATTCACTGACCTGCAATCCTTTTTGGACCTGTACTACGCCAACATGGCCGTGCTGCAGACGGAGCAGGACTTCGCCGACATGACCCGCGCCTACCTGAACCGGGCGGCGCTCGCCGGGGTCCGGCATGCCGAGATCATGCTGGACCCGCAGGCCCACCTGTCCCGCGGGATACCGCTGGCGACGTGCGTCAACGGCGTGGCGTCGGTGCTGGCCGGTTCCCGGGAAGAGTTCGGCATCTCCACCCTCCTGATCGCGGCCTTCCTGCGCGACCTCACCGAAGAATCCGCCCTGGAAGTTCTGGAGCAGCTGCTTGCCATGGACGCCCCGATCGCCGGCATCGGGCTCGATTCCGCCGAGGTGGGCAACCCGCCGGCCAAGTTCGAGCGGCTCTTCGCCCGGGCCAAGGACGCCGGGCTGCACCGGATCGCGCACGCCGGCGAGGAGGGCCCGCCGTCGTACATCATCGACGCGCTGGACCTCCTGGAAGTTGAGCGGATCGATCACGGCATCCGCTGCATGGAGGACCCGGAGCTCGTGGAACGGCTCGTGGACGAGCTCATGCCGCTGACCGTGTGCCCGCTGTCCAACGTCAGGCTCCGCGCGGTGGACACCCTGGCGGAGCACCCGCTGCCGGCGATGCTCGCGGCGGGGCTGAACGTCTGCGTGAACTCGGACGACCCGGCGTATTTCGGCGGCTACGTGGACGACAACTTCGCGCAGCTGAAATCGGTGATCGGCCTGTCCGAGTTCGACTGCGTCCGGATGGCCGCGAACTCGATCCGGTCCTCCTTCGCGAGCGAGGAACGCAAGGCCGAGCTGCTGGCCGAGCTCGCCGCGTCCGGACACTAGCCACCAAAGCAACGCGGGGTCACTTACGGCCCATCCGGTGCCCCGGGATGGGCCGTAAGTGACCCCGCGTTGCTTGGTTCCGCTTCGGTCGGCTTAGACGTCGATCGAGTCCATGTGCGGGTACCGCGCTCCGGCTGCCGCCCCGGCCGGAGCCAGTTCGTCCAGGCGGTTCAGGTCCTCGGCGGAGAGTTCGACGTCGGCAGCGCCCAGGTTTTCCCGCAGCCGGTCGACCTTCTTGGTGCCCGGGATGGGAACGATGTGCTCGCCCTGGGCCAGCAGCCAGGCCAGTGCCAGTTGCCCCGGGGTGCAGCCCTTCGCGTCCGCGAGCTCTTTGACCCGGTCCACGAGCTGCAGGTTGCGGTCAAAGTTCTCGCCCTGGAAACGCGGGGAGTGCCGGCGGAAATCGTCTGCCGCAAAGTCCTCGGGGCTGCGGAACTGGCCGGTCAGGAAACCGCGGCCCAGCGGGCTGTAGGGCACAAAGCCGATGCCGAGCTCGGCGAGGACCGGGAAGACCTTGGTCTCCGGCTCGCGCTCCCACAGTGAGTATTCGGTCTGCAGGGCGCTGATGGGGTGCACGGCGTGGGCCCGGCGGATGGTGTCGGCGCTGGCCTCGGACAGGCCCAGGTGCCGGACCTTGCCGGCCTGGACCAGCTCAGCCATGGCCCCGACGGTTTCCTCGATCGGGACGGTCTTGTCCACCCTGTGCTGGTAGTACAGGTCGATGTGGTCCACGCCCAGCCGCTGCAGGCTGGCATCGCAAGCGGCGCGCACGTAGTCGGGCGAGCCGTTGATGCCCACCCAGGATCCGTCGGGCCGCCGTTCGTTGCCGAATTTGGTGGCCAGGACGACGTCGTCGCGTCGGCCGGCGATGGCCCGGCCCACCAGCTCTTCATTGGTGAAGGGGCCGTACATGTCAGCGGTGTCGAGCAGGCTTCCGCCGGCGTCGAGAAACGCCTGGATGGTGGCGATGGACTCGTTGTCCTCGCCGTGGCCGTAGAACTCGCTCATGCCCATGCAGCCCAATCCCAGGGCCGAGACGGTCAGTGTTCCGAGCGTGCGGGTTTCCATAGATATCTCCTCAGTGGGAACGGTGGGATGCCCAGTCCGGCACCCGATCCGGCGCATGGTCAGTGGCGGGACGGCGCGCGGTGGGCAGACCGCAACTCTAGGCCCATCGGGCCGGGGACACAACGGGAGCGCGCTGGATCTGCCTGTGCCCATTGCGCCCGGCCGGCGCGGTTCACCCTTGCCGGGGGATGCGCGGGGCGGGGGCGGGCGGCAGAGTGCAGCTATGACGAAGACTCGCGAGCGGCGCAAGGGCTGGCTGCGCCGGGCGGCGCCTGGATTCGATGCCGTCGCGACGTACCAGAAGGACTGGTTCGGCAAGGACATCATCGCCGGGGTCGTCCTCACGACGTTGCTCGTCCCGCAAGGCATGGCCTATGCCGAGCTGGCTGGGCTGCCCCCGATCACCGGGCTGTACACCAGCATCCTCTGCTTGCTCGCCTACGCGGTCTTCGGCCCGTCCCGCGTCCTGGTCCTGGGGCCCGACTCCGCACTCGGGCCCATGATCGCCGCGACGGTCCTGCCCCTTGTCGCGTCCGACGGCGACCCGCAGAAGGCGATCGCGCTCGCGTCGATGCTGGCCCTCATGGTCGGCGCCATCATGGTTTTGGCGTCCGTGGCCAAGCTAGGCTTCATCGCCGACCTCATCTCCAAGCCGACGATGATCGGCTACATGAACGGCCTTGCGATCACCATCCTGGTCGGCCAGCTCCCGAAACTCTTCGGGTTCAAGATCGAAAGCGAAAACTTCATTGGTGACCTGGTCGGATTCGTCGAGGGCGTGGCCAACGGCGAGACCGTGGTCGCCGCGGCGGCGGTCGGCATCGGCGGGATTGTGCTGATCCTGGTCCTGCAGCGGTGGCTGCCCAAGGTCCCGGCTGTACTCGTCATGGTGGTCGCCGCGATCGCGGCGACGGCGATCTTCGACCTGGCCGCCAAGGGCGTCTCGCTGGTCGGGGAACTCCCGCGGGGCTTCCCGCCGTTCACCATCCCCCGGGTGGACGTCGCGGACCTCGGGCTGATGTTCGCAGGCGCCCTGGGGATTGCGCTGGTTTCGTTGACGGACACGATCTCGACGTCGACGGCGTTCGCCGCACGCACCGGGCAGGAAATCCGCGGCAACCAGGAGATGATTGGCATCGGAGCCGCGAACCTGGCCGCGGGCCTCTTCCAGGGCTTCCCGGTCAGCACCAGCGGATCCCGGACCGCCGTCGCAGAACGTTCCGGCTCGAAGTCGCAGCTCACGGGCGTGACGGGCGCCGTGCTGATCCTCCTCATGCTGGTGTTCTTGCCCGGGCTGTTCCGGAACCTGCCACAGCCGGCCCTGGCCGCCGTGGTGATGACGGCGTCGATCTCCCTTGCCGACATTCCCGGAACGATTCGTCTCTTGCGCCAGCGGCGCACCGAGTTCTACCTGTGCATGGCCGCCTTCCTCGGCGTCGCGTTCCTGGGCGTCCTGCCCGGCATCGGCATTGCGGTGGGGCTGTCCATCCTGAACATCTTCCGCCGGGCGTGGTGGCCCTACGAGACCGTGATCGGGCGGGTGCCCGGCTATGACGGCTTTCATGACATCAACGTCCACCCGGACGCCAAACACCTGCCCGGCCTGGTGATCTACCGGTGGGACGCCCCGCTGTTCTTCGCCAACGTCCGTCCCTTCCGCGACAACATCCGGCACCTTGCCCATGCCGACCCCAAACCTCGGTGGATCGTCATCGCGGCCGAACCGATCACGGACGTGGACACCACCGCCGCGGACGTCTTGCTCGATCTGGACGTCGAGCTGAACGAGCAGGGCATCTCGCTGGTGTTCGCCGAGCTCAAGCACAGGACCCGGGAGAAGATCGAACGCTACGGACTGACCCGCGAAATCGAGCCGGAGCACTTCTATCCCACCACCGAAGCAGCGGTAGCCGCCTACATGGCCCAGACCGGCGCCAAATGGAGCGCCGAGGAGTAACCCCTGAACAACGCGGGGTCACTTACGGCCGGTCCAAGGCCCTTCCATGGGCGGTAAGTGACCCCGCGTTGGTTTTCTACTCGCGGGTAGGGCCGAGTTGGTCCCTCGCGCCCCCCGCCCAGCCCTGTCATAGTGGGTCACGACACACAGAGTTAACCGGATCCGCTCGCAAAAACTAACATTTCCTTGGCAAAATGCAGGTGGATCAATTGCTTCTAAAGGAGACCCATGGGCGCGAACACCGCGGAAAACACCAACCTTCGGCTCAAGGCCGTGCTGGATGTCCTGGCAGAGGAGGTATGGACGGGCGAGAAGTTGAACGCCGGAGCCGTCCTGGGCGAGGCAATCGCACGGGTGCCCCTCAACGACCACGAACGCGAACTGCTCAGCGGCGGCATTCCCCGCGGCCACAAGACGCTGACCACCGCCACGGCCAAGCTGGTCAAGGCCGGCTGGCTGGTCAAGGGCCGCTCCGGGTGGTCCATCACCGACGACGGCCAGCGCGCCACGGTGGCTTTCGCCGAACCTGCCGTTTTCGCTTCAGCGATCGACGCTGGCACTCCCGTTCCGGCGGGCACCCCGTTGCCGACTGCTCCCGCAGAAAAGCCCGCGAAGCCGGAGAAGGCAGCAAAGACAGCAGCAACGCCGGCCGCCACGGCCGAGGAAGCGCCGTCAAAAACTTCCAAGGTTGCCGGCAAGGCCGCCAAGCTCATCGAGGAGGCCGTGGCCCCCGTGGCCAAGGCGGTGCGCAAGCGCAAGCCCGCAGCGAAGGCCGCGCAGCCTGCAGCAGCAGCCCCGGCAGAAGCCCCTGCGGCTGCGGCCTCTGCTGTCAGCGTCGACACCATCGAGCAGCCGGACGCCGTCGCGGTTGCCGGCGACTTCAGCATTCTGCTGGGCGCGCCCGCCAACTGGGCGCCGCAGTACGACGAGGTCCAGATGGAACTGGACCAGGTGGATCAGCTCTGGAAGATCGCCGCGGACATTCCTGCCGGCTTCTACTCCTTCAAGATCGCGCTGAACCGCTCCTGGGACGAAAACTACGGCGCGTTTGGCGTCTTCGACGGACCCAACCACGAAGTCCACCACGGCGGCGGCCTCCTGGTCATCCAGTACGATCACCGCACCCGGGACATCGTCCTGCCGTAGCACCGACGCGCAACCGACCTGCCGACACGCAAATGACCTGCGACACCCGAATTCGGGTGTCGCAGGTCATTTGCGCGTCGCGGGCGGCTTTGCGCATCCTGAATTTGCCCATCCTGAACCTGCCCAACGCCGGCGGCCCGACCTAGCATTGCCTCATGGAGACCGTCGAGGTTGCGGGCATGCGCATCCGGTACCGGCGTGCGGGCCAGGGTCCGCCGCTGGTCCTGCTGCACGGCGCCTACGAGGACAGCCGCATCTGGCGGCGGCAGCTCGAGGACCTGTCGGCCGACTTCACGGTCTTCGCCTGGGACGCACCGGGCTGCGGCGGCTCGGACGATCCGCCGCCGGACTTCACCGGACAGGACCTGGGCGACGCCCTGGCAGGATTTCTGCGGGAGGCGGTGCCCGGCAGGCCGCACGTCCTCGGGCTGTCCATGGGCTCCGGCATTGCACTGGAGCTCTTCCGGACACACCCGTCAGTGCCCGCGTCGCTGCTGCTGGTCTCGGCGTACGCCGGTTGGGCCGGGTCCCTGCCGCCCGAGGAAGTCGAGCGACGCTACGCCCAGGTCCTCGCCGAACTCGAGCAGCCGGCAGAGCAATTCATCCCCGCGTGGCTGCCCACCCTGTTCACGGAACATGCCGATCCGGCGGCGGTGCAGGAAACCAGCGCCATCATGGCCGACTTCCATCCGGGCGGCATGCGGGCCCTGCTGAACGCGAACGCCCACGCCGACTACCGGGACGTCCTGCCCACCATCGCGGTGCCCACCCTGCTGCTGTACGGCACGGAGGACGTCCGTTCGACGCCGAGCGTGGCCCGCGAGATGAACCGGCGGATCCCGGGCTCGACCCTGGTGATGATTCCCGACGTCGGGCACATGGCGGCCGTCGAAGCGCCGGCTGCCTTCAACGCCGAAGTTCGCCGGTTCCTGCACGGTCTTGCCGTGCGGTGACGCCCGCTAGAACCGGGTCGGGTCCGGCCGCGGCGGCACCGGGCCGGGATCAGGAATCGGGAGGGGACCGGGCGGCGTCGGGAACGGCCCCGGTTCCGGTGACGGCGTGGGTGCAGGGCCGGGAACCGGCTCGGGCCCCGGAACCGGCGGCGGCGTGACCGGACCGGGTTCCGGCGGGAACGGGTCTCCGGGCTCGGGCGGCGGCGTCGTGGGGCCCGGCTCCGGCGGAAACGGATCGGGTCCGGGGGGTGGGGGAATAGTCATGCGTGGCTTCCTTTCTTGGGCTGGCGTTCAGGATCCTCGATCAGGCGCCGCGGCGCCGGCACAACACCCGCAGTTCCCAGGGCCGCAGGCGCACTCCGCCCGCGGCAAGGCCGTCGCGCGCCGCACCAGCGGCGGAACCCGCGGCAGAGCCGCCGTCGGAGGCGTCGGACGGATAGTTGCCCAAGACCAGCTCCACCAGCTCCGCGTCAGCCCAGGCATCGTCCCCGAGGTCCGCGTCGCGCTCCTCGCCGGAGAAGTTCCCCAGCACCAGCAGCTCCGGAATCCCGGCGCCGGCTGGCTGACTGTCTGAGCGGCTGCCGGGGGAAACGGCCGAACCGGACCCGGCCAGCGCCCGGGTGAACGCGTAGACGTGCGGGTCATCCGGCAGCAGCATGGTGAAATTCCCGTGCGAGACCACCGGCTCCGCATGCCGCAGCCCTATCACCTGGCGGTAAAAGCTGTAGACCGAATCCGGATCATCCACCTGGGCGGCGGCGTTGATGTGGTTGGCATTCGGGTTCACCGCGATCCACGGCGCCCCGGTGGTGAAGCCGGCATGCCGGGAGGCGTCCCACTGGACCGGGGTCCGGGCGTTGTCCCGGTTCAGCGGCGCGAGGGCGGCGAGGACCTCGGCGTCGGTGTGGCCCAGGTGCGTGGTGGCTTCGCGGTGGTGGTTGAGGACCTCGATGTCGCGGTAATCGCTGATCGCGCCGAACGTCATGTTGGTCATGCCCAGTTCTTCGCCCTGGTAGACGTAGGGGGTGCCCCGGTGCAGGTGCAGGATGCCGGCCAGCATTTTGGCCGAGAGCTCGCGGTATCGGGGGCTGTCGTCGCCGAAGCGGGACACGGCGCGGGCCTGGTCGTGGTTGCCCCAGTACAGGCTGTTCCAGCCGGTCTCGGCCAGGCCGTCCTGCCAGCGGCCCAGGGTCTGCTTCAGCTCGGTGAGCAGGAGCTTCTTGGGCCGCCACTTGTCGCCCTCCTCCTGGTCCAGTGCCACGTGCTCGAACTGGAACACCATGTCCACCTCGGCCCGGGCGGGGTCGGTGTACAGGATGGCGTCCGCCACGGTCACGCCGGGCATTTCCCCGACGGTGAGCAGTTCGCCGGTGCGGTTCGCGAAGACTTCCCGGTGCATCTCCTGCAGGAACTCGTGCATGCGGGGGCCGTCGATGTAGAACGGGGAGCCGTCGCCGAAGAGCTTGCCGTCGGCCACCGGCCCGTCCGGGAGCGAGGTGTCCTTGGAGATGAAGTTGATGACGTCCATCCGGAACCCGTCCACGCCCCGGTCCAGCCACCAGTTCATCATCTCGTAGACCGCCGCCCGGACCTCGGGATTCTCCCAGTTCAGGTCCGGCTGCTTCTTCGAAAAGATGTGGAGGTAGTACTCCCCGGTGGCCTGGTCGAACTCCCACGCGGGCCCGGAGAACGCCGATCCCCAGTTGGTCGGCTCCGCCGCCGTCCGCCGTGGGGAGGCCCCGGCGTCGACTTCCCGCGGCGGCCGCCACCAGTACCAGTCGCGCTTCGGGTTCTCCTTCGAGGACCGGGATTCCACGAACCAGGGGTGCTCGTCCGAGGTGTGGTTGACCACCAGGTCCATCACCAGCTTCATGCCGCGCGCGTGCAGCCCGTCGGTCAGTTCCCGGAGCTCCTCGAGGGTGCCGAAGAGCGGGTCCACGTTCCGGTAGTCGCTGATGTCATAGCCGTTGTCGTCCTGCGGGGAGGTGTAGATCGGGGAGAGCCAGACGACGTCGACCCCCAGCCGCTGGAGGTAGTCCAGCCTGCCGATGATGCCGCGGAGGTCGCCGATGCCATCGCCGTTGGAGTCGGCAAAGCTGCGCGGATAGATCTGATAGACGACGGCGCGCTGGAACCAGCCGCCGGCAGTCGCCTTGGGTGTTTCCGTGGGGGCTTCTTCGACCGTCATGGGGACTCCTCAGCTGGTCCGGCAGACAATGGGGCAGCGCGTTGCTGACCCGCCAACGTCTGATTATTGACCAGTTGGCGGGGGCTGGGAAGACCTGTCCGGCCGCAGCCGCCCGGCCCCGTCTAGTTCTGCGAGGCGATGGCGTTGTCCCGGTCCTCGAAGACGTCCTCGCCCGGGCCGGAGAAGGCCTTGGAACGCTGGATCGCCTCGATGGACCCGGTGAACAGCTGGGAGTCGTGCGGGTCCGGGTGCCGGGGGTGCTCGGCCGTAGCAGCAGCCTTGCCGGGGCGCGTGGACCCCGTGACGGCGTCGGACGCGTTCCCGGAGGTGGAACCCGCCAGCGCCGACGGCATCGATTCGAGGCGGACGTGGGGGAGCGCCGTCGGGTGGTCCTGCTGCAGGAACAGCACCAGTTCCTCGCGGATCAGGCAGCGGAGGTCGAACAGGGAGGCGCTGTCCGCCGCGCTGACCAGGATGCGCACGCGGACAAAGCCGGCGGTGGCATCCGTGATCTGCAGGATCCCCACGCGCTTGTCCCACAACGGCGTCTCGGCCAAAACCTTCTTCAGCTCGCCGCGCATCGCCTCGACGGGAGCGCGCCAGTCGAGGTCGAACTCCACCGTGCCCATGACCTCGGACTGCCGCCGGGTCCAGTTCTCGAACGGGGTGGTGGTGAAGTACGTCGAGGGCAGGATCAGCCGGCGGTCATCCCAGATGTGGACCACCACGTAGGTCAGGGTGATCTCCTCGATCCGGCCCCATTCCTTCTGGACCACCACCACGTCGTCCACCCGGATCGCGTCCGTGAACGCGAGCTGGATGCCGGCGAAGACGTTGACCAGCGAGGTCTGCGCGGCGAGGCCGGCGACAATGGAGATTACGCCCGCGGATGCAAGAAGCCCGGCGCCGAGCGCCTGGATCGCGGGGAACGTCAGCATCATGCTGCCCAGGGCCACCACCACGATCAGTGCGACGCCGATCCGCCGGGCCAGGATCACCTGGGTGCGCAGCCGCCGGGCGCGGCGGTTGTCCGCCACATCCACCCGGTACCGGGTGAGCACCATTGCCTCGATGATGAGCAGCATGGCGACGGCCAGCCAGGCCAGTGAACCGATGAGCGCAATCAGCAGCAAATGGTCCAGGCCGTGGCGCCATTCGAGATCCCCGCCGCTGGTGGCCAGCGCGATCCGGACGGCGATCAGGCACAGTGACAAGCGCAACGGCAACCGGGCCACGCGGGAGGTCTCGCGCAGTTCGGGCTTGCTGCGGTTGAGCCGGAGCACAATCTTGCGCACCAGCCAGGACAGGACGAGGCCGGCAACCACGGCAAGGGCCATGGCCAGGAACGGCATTGCTTGGGTGAGGAACTCTTGCATTACTTAAGCTCTAGCAAGCTTCCACGGGCAACTGAAATCGCCCGGATGTCAACGTGGGTCTCCTCATGCCGGTGCCGGAACCGGCGGGCCCGGCAGGTTCCGGCAGGTCTCCGGTGCGGTCCGCGCGCTCCGGCCGCGGCCCAACGCGGTCCGGCCGCGGGTCTGGACAAAGTCCGGCCGCCACTCCGGGACTTTTGCCTCTTGATTTTGCTGACGAACGCTCCACAATGGTCGAACCACTTGAATCCCAGGGGGAGGGTGACATGCGTCGACTGGCGGCGTTTGGCACGGCAGCATCGGCCGGCTTCTTGGTTGCGGTGCTGCTCGGCGCCTGCGGTGCGCCCGCGGGCCCGGGACCGACGTCGCCGTCGATGCCCACCGTGCCCCCGCTGACGTCCGCGCCGTCCAGCAGCGGCGCCGTCGATGCCCTGCCGACCGAGCCGCCGTCGGCGCCGGGCACGCAGGAGCCGACGGCGGCGGACTGGCAGATCTTCAAGACCCCGGACGGGAAGCTCGAGTTCGATCACCCCGCCGAGTGGACCGTCAAGGACCGCGGCGCCGAGGCCGCATCCGGCAGCGTGTTCGTGGAGGTCCTCAACGCGGGCGGCAAATCGCTGGCCACATTGAAGACCAACGTGGCCCCGGGCGCGGAATGCACGCAACGGATCCCCTACTCGGTACTCGATCTGGTGGAAGTTCCGGCGTTGGCCCAGCAGGGCGTCACGCCGCACTTCATCTTTGAGTTGCGGCTCTATCCGGCCGAGAAGGACCCCACGAAGGCCAACGTCATGGCCTACGGCATCAGTTCCGCGCCGAAGCCGTCCGGGCCCGATGCCTGCCCGATCTTCCAGTTCTTCACTTGGCCGCCCAGCGGAGCGTCGTTCGGGGGCGTCTATAACCCCTTCGACACCACCCCCGGCAACGAGCCCCTTGTCGACACCCCGGAGGCCTACCTGGAGACCTCCGAATACCAGGACATCAGGAAGATGATCACCTCCCTGCGCCCGGCGGGGCAGTAGGGCCGGCCCGGGCTCATGGCGAGGCGACGGCTCACACTTGTTACGGTTCCGGCTCCGGTTGTATCGGCGCTGGTGCTCGCGGCCCTGCTGCTGTCCGGCTGCGGGTCACCCACGGCGCCCCCTGCGACCTCCGGCGCCGCGGGTGAGGCAACGTCCGCAGGCCCGCCTGCCGGAGGCACCCAGTCGGGAAACACCCAGCCGGGAGACCCTTCGCAGGGAACACAGGGGACCACGCCGTCGAGGTCAGCCACGGACACAGCATCGGGAACGGCTTCGGGGAGCACCGCGGCGGCAACCCCGACGACGACGGCGGCCCCGCCGTCGTCGTCCGGCTGGAAGACGTTCACGACGTCGGACGGGACGCTGAGTTTCGACTACCCGGCCACGTGGGCGATCCGGGACCCTGCGGGGGAGGCGCCGCTGGGCGGTGAGTTCGTGGATGTTGTGAACGCCGCCGGGAAGCAGATGGCCGCGCTGCGCACGAACATCGTCACCGGCGCCGAATGCGGCGATCAACAGCCCTACCTGCTCATCGACTCCCAGCCGTTGCAGGCGCTCGCCGAACCCGGTGCGGCGGACCAGGGCCCGCCGCGCTACGTCTTCGAGGCCCGGGGTGACTTCAGTGCGAAGGAGGCTTCGCCGCCCACATATGCGTCGTATGGCATCACGATGATGCCGGAGGTAACCGGGCCCACGTCGTGTCCGATGTTCCAGCTCTTCCTTTGGCCGCCTAGCGGCGCGCTGTTCGGCCAGGCGTACGACCCCGCGAAAAACACGACGCCGGGGGACCCCGGGCTGCCGTACCTGGAGAAGGCGAAGCTCTACGCCAGCACGGCGGAGTACCAGGAAGTCCGGAAGATGATCACGTCGCTGCGTCCGGCGGGCAACGGCGCGGCCACGGGGACTGGCACGGGGACTGGCCCGGGGACTGGCGCCGTGACGGAACCGGCGAAGTAACTGGGTTAGACGTCGCTGGGTTAGACAGCGGGCAGGTGTCGGTGGCGATGACGGTGTTCACGGACCGCCGGTGTCGGCGAGGCGTTCCTGCCGCCGCGCTGCCCAGTCCACGGGTTGCTGCTGGCCTCACGGATCAGCCCGGTGCCGGCGCATTCGCGCACGGCCATGATGCCGTTTGCCGCCTGGCGTTTGTCGTCGAATGCTGTGGAAATGGCCAGCACGGTCCCGTCGGCGGCGAGAAGCCGGAACCGTACATTGGATTCCGCGTCGGTGAAGATTTCGAACTGTCCAGCCATTGTCTTGTCCTTGTCTGGCAGTGGTGACCGCCGATGGAGGGTAAGAGCACTTCTTTGTGCTGTTGCCGGGTCTTCGACAAATCGCTCCAGTGCCGGAAGCCAGCCTTTCGCGGACGGCCGCCCCGGGAAAGAGGCAAAGGTCCCTTGGTGTCTGGAGGATGAGACTGGGCCGCCGGTGCCAAACCCTGTAAGACGAAACCGGGCGTGACGAAACCGGGGCATGACGAAACCGGGCGCCCGGATGGGCGCTACATTGGGAGCATGGCTGGCAAACATCCTGTGCAGTTTCCGGCGGATTCCGGCGAGCCCGTGCGGCTGAATGCGCGGGTGTCCGGTGTGGTCCAGGCGGTCGGCTTCCGGTACTGGACCGTCCGGAAGGCCGAGGAACTGGGGCTCAGCGGCACGGTCCGGAACAACACCGACGGCTCCGTGGGCATTGTGGCCGAGGGGCCGCAGTCCGTGGTGCTGGAGCTGCGGCGCTGGCTGCGCTCGCCGGAGGCGCCCGGCCGGGTGGAAAGGGTCGAAGAATCGGTCTCGGCCGCGACGGGGGAGTTCGGCGGATTCGACGTGGCGTACTAGGGCTGAAGCTTTCCGGCGGCCTGTATCGTGGCCGGTCCGGGGCGAATGGCCCTCGGCAGCGGCCCGGTTTCTGAGTAGGGTGGCCCCATGCAGAAGATATCGCTCGATGCCCTTGCCCGGCAGCAGTTGGCCGCCGCGGTGGCGGCACCCAGCGGACGGGCAGCGGACACTGCGTTTGGCGGCCACGAGAAGGTTCTGCGCCAGACCGTGATGGCGTTCAGGGCCGGGACGCAGCTGAGCGAGCACCAGAACCCCGGCGAAGCGACCGTGTTTGTGCTCCGCGGCTGTGTGCGCCTGCGGGCCGGCAACGAATCCTGGCAAGGCAAGACCGGCGACCTGCTGATCGTGCCCGAGGGGCTGCACAGCCTTGAGGCCGAGGAAGACTCGGCGATCCTCATGACCGTGGCGAAAATCAAGACCTGACGGCCCAGCCGCAGGCGGGGAGACCGGTCGAAACGACTGTAGGGGCCGGATTACCGCAAGGAGCAGGACATGACTGTCATCCCTTTCGACGAGGTCCCGCAAACCCGGCGTTGGTGGGCGAGGGCGGCCTACGCCGCGGTCGTCTGCGCGGCGCTCGTCCCGCTGGTGGCTGCGGGGTTGGCGGGCACCATTGCGCTGCTCTTGACCGGTGCCGGCGGCCTCGTGGTGACCGTGGCCGGGATCTACTGGTTCCTCATCAGCCGCGGTGTGATGCGCTGGTGTGCGCTGGGCCTGGCGGTGCTCGCCCCGCTGGTGGTCCTGGTCCTGTTCATTCAGGCCGGCCTGTTGTGGGAGGTCATCCTCACCCTGGCGCTGGGGTTTGTTGCGTTGGTGTGTGCCCGCGCCGCCCTCCGCGAAAGGGGCGAGGGCAAGGCCATGGCCGAGCACCCCGCACCCACCTGGCGGCATGCCTTCCTGGTGATGAACCCGCGTTCCGGCGGGGGCAAAGTGGTGAAGTTCGACCTCCAGCGGAAAGCAGAGGAACTCGGCGCCGAGGTGGCACTTCTTGAGGGGCCGGGCCAGGTGGACGTCGACGCGCTCGCCCGGCAGGCCGTGGAACGCGGGGCCGACCTGCTCGGCGTCGCCGGTGGCGACGGTACCCAGGCGCTGGTGGCCGGCATCGCGGCAGAGCACAACCTTCCGTTCCTGGTGATCAGTGCCGGTACCCGCAACCACTTCGCCTTGGATCTCGGACTGGACCGGGAGGACCCCACGGGCTGCCTGGATGCCCTCCGCGACGGGACGGAGCTCCATGTTGACCTCGGCAAGATCAACGGCCGTACCTTTGTGAACAACGCATCCTTCGGCGTCTACGCCGAGGTGGTGCAAAGCCCGGAGTACCGCGACGACAAGACCGGGACCGTGCTGGAGATGCTCCCGGACCTGATCAGGGGCGACAAGGGAGCGCGCCTGCGCGCCCAGATGGACGGCATCACGGTGGACGGCCCGCAGGCGGTGCTGGTGAGCAACGGGCCCTACGGCAGCAACGACGTCGTGGGTTTGGGCCGCCGGACCAGGCTGGACCGCGGCGTGCTCGGTGCGGTGACGATCTCTGCCGCCAGCACGCGGGAAGCTGTGGGCCTGCTGCGCCGGGCGACGAAGCACGGCCTGATCCAGCGCACCGCGGCGGAAGTGGTTGTCGGCGCCGACGTGCCCGAGATCCCTGTCGGCGTGGACGGCGAGGCCCTGATCATGACCACCCCGGTACGGTGCACGATCGAACCCCGCGCGCTGCGGGTCCTGGTTCCGCGGAAGCGTCCGGGCGTCCCGCCGGCCCAGCCGGCGCTGGACTTGGTCCGGCTCCGCGAGCTGGCGTGGGGCCGGCACGTGTCCGCGCCGCCGGTGCCGCCTGAACCCTCCACGCCGTCGTCCGGGTCTTCGTCCGCCGGCGAGTGATTGTGTGGACAGCCCCGCGGACAGCAAGATCTGGGCGGACTACAACGCCGCCCAGGCAACCCGAGGGGTGCGCACGCTGTGCCTCGACGCCATGGCCTTCGCCGGCCCGGGAAACGGCCGCCGCGCCATCGATCTGGGCTGCGGCGCGGGCAAGGAAACACTGGCACTGCTCGATGGCGGCTGGCGGGTCCTCGCCGTCGATTCACAGCCGGACACCCGGGACCAGCTGCTCGCAACAGTGCCCGCGGCGCTCGCTGAGCACCTGGACGTCGAGCCGCGCCCATTCGAGGACCTTCCGCCGCTCCCGGAGGCGGGGCTCATCCTGGCCAGCTATTCGCTGCCCTTCGTCCACCCCGAAAACTTCGCCCGCCTTTGGCGGATGTTGCTGGGGGCGCTGGGCCCCTCCGGCGTCATTGCCGTGAATCTGTTCGGGGAGCGGGACTCCTGGGCCGCCATTCCAGAATGGAACTTCCACACCGAAGCCGAGGCCAGGGCCTTGTTCGAGGGACTGGATATCCTCACATTCGAGGTCTACGACGCCGACGGCCAATCCTTCCGCGGTCCCAAGCACTGGCACATTTTCGACGTCATCGCCCGGAAACCCTGACGCCGGAGCCCGGCCGGATCCTGGCCCGGGGCGTCACGCAGGCACGCTTTCAAGCCCGGGCCGCGTACGCATCCGCGGTTTTTCAGAGGATTCCGGATGGCGTAGGGGTCAAAGTGTGCCCGGCGTGACGCACCAACCGGTCCGCCGCCGCGGCACGTGACGTCGGGTTCGATTTCGGCTGGCGTCGTAGGACAGACTGTTGCCGTGAGCAACTCTCCCCGTGCAGGCCTGGCCGTCGCCGGACTCAGCCTCGGCACGTCGCTGAACCCGTTGAATTCCTCGATGATCGCCGTCGCCCTGGTGGTGCTGCGCGAGGACTTCGGGCTCGACGTCGCCACGGTCACCTGGGTGATCACGGCGTTCTACCTCACCTCCGCGGCCGGCCAGCCGCTGATGGGCAGGCTCGCGGACCGCTTTGGCCCGCGGCGGCTGTTCCTGCTGGGCATGGCGCTGGTGGCAGTGACCTGTGCGCTCGCGCCCTTCGCGCCGAACTTCGCGCTGCTATGCGTGGCGCGCGCCTTCATGGCCCTCGGCACCGCGACGGCGTACCCGAGCGCCGTCGTCATGGTCGCCGCGCTGGCACGGGAGGCGAACGTGAAGTCCACCCGGCCGCTGGGCCGGATCCAGATGGCGAACACCTCGGCGGCCGCCGTCGGGCCCGTGGTGGGCGGCCTGCTGGTGAGCTTGGTGGGGTGGCAGGCGCTGTTCCTGATCAACGTCCCGCTCTCGCTCCTAGCGATCCTCGTGGTCCGGCGCTTTGCCCCGGCCGACGGTGCCCGGGAACGCGGCAGCGTGTCCGAGCTGGTGCGCGACTCGGACCTGCCCGGGATTGGGGCCTTCATCGGTGCCCTGGTGCTGGTGATGATGGCGATGCTGAATGTGCTGCCCGACTACCGGTGGTGGCTGCTGGGCGGCGGGCTGGTCCTCGCGGCGCTGTTCGCGTGGCGGGAGCTGCGGTTCAGCCCGCCGTTCCTGGACCTGCGGCTGCTGGGCCGCAACCGGCCGCTGCTGCTGGTCTACCTGGGCTTCGCACTGTTCAACGGTGTCTACTACTTCGCGTTCTTCGGCCTGCCGCAGCTGTTGCAAACCGCCGGTGGCTACAATCCCGGCGTCGTGGGCCTGCTGATGCTGCCCCTCGCCGCGATCTCCGTGGTCGGGACGCCGTTCGCAGTCCGCGCGATCGACCGGTTCGGCGTGCGGCGGGTGCTGATCGCCGGCGTCGTGCTGCTCCTCGTCGCGTCGGCGGCCATGTGGCTGCTGACGGTGTCCCTGGCCGTCCCGCTGGTGCTCGCGCTGACCGCCCTGCTGGGTGTGCCGTACTGCGTGGTCGCCATTGCCTCGAGCCAGGGCATGTACGTCTCCACCCGGCCGGAGGAGCGCGGGGTGGCCGCCGGGATCTTCCAGACCTGCCGCTACCTTGGCGCGATCACGGCGACGGTGCTGATCGGCATCTTCTACGGCAGCGGCGTCACCCAGGCGAACTGGGGGCTGATGGTCTTCGTGATGCTGGGGCTGGGCGCGGTGGTGTTTGCGGTGTCGCTGCGGTGGCGGGAGCGGCGGGGCTGAGGTCCGGCGCTGCGGGCGCCAACGACGTCGGCAGTCGGGCGGTTCTTCTCGATCGAGGAGCATTTTCGATCAATGCCATGACTCACAGCGCAAAGAAGCGGAATTTCTCAGTAGTTCCGTCAGAATGAATCCGGTTCGTGGATTCTTGGGGGATGCCGTTTCTTGACGGTGAGCTGCCGCCCGGGCGCGGGCAGCATCTTCACCTCATCGAAAGGCACCAGCATGACCCAGCAGCACTCCGAGCCGAACAGCGGCGAAGCCAAAGCGGCGTATCCCGCCGATAGTGCCGTCCAGGCGACGCAGCCGTATGCGCCGGCTACTCCGGTTCAATACCCGCCGGCTGCCCCTCCGCAGTACCAGGGGCAGTATCCCGCGCAGTATCAGAATCCCCAGCCGCAGCAGCAGCCGTACCCGGGCCAGCAGAATCAGGGGTACCCGCCCGCTGCCCAGCAGCAGTATCAGATGCAGTACCCCCAGACGTCCCAGCAGCCTCCGATGCCGAACCAGGCTTACGGCTACCCGCAGCCAAAGTCCAGGCTTGTCGCCGGGCTCTTGGGCATCTTCCTGGGCGGACTGGGCATCCACCGCTTCTATCTGGGCTACACCACGATCGCTATTGTTCAAATCCTCCTGACCATCTTCGTCGGCATCTTCACGTTTGGCCTCGTTGCGCTGTGGGGCTTTGTTGAGGGCATCATGATCTTCGCCGGCGCGTCCTATTTCCGGAACGACGCCAGGGGAATCCCGCTGCGCGACTGACCGCGCCTGCGTCATCCACCAATTCTTCGAATACTAGGGGGCAGTACTTTGACTCAGATCATCCACGACAGGGCCCTGATCCTCTGGAACGTGCTCCAGACCAGATAATGCTCACAAGAAGGGCGGCCGGATTATCCGGCCGCCCTTCTTCGTCCGCCTAAGTTGCAACATTCCCGGAACCCATCGAGTCCAGGCGTTCAGAACGAGGAGCGTTTCGGGGAAACTCGAGCCTGGCTCTCACAGTCCAACTGATACTGCCGCAGGTTGTCAGACCGGGACGGGTGTTTGAGCTTCTCCATCGCGACGACCTCGATCTGGCGGACGCGTTCGCGGGTCATGCCGTAGGTTTCCGCTACCGCGTCCAGGGTTTTCCCCGCGCCGCCCGTGATACCGAAGCGCATCGCGATGATCTGGGCGTCCCGGACCTCTAGCATGCCGAGTACGGCATGTACCTGCGCCTTCATCTGTTGATGGAAGAGCGCATCGGTTGCGTCGAGGTCGGAGGAATCCAACAGCTGTTCGGCGAGGGCTTCGGTCCCGCCCTTGCCGTCGGGCACCCACGAGTCCAAGGAACAGACCGGCTGGTCCACGGAAAGCAGACACTCAACCTTCCCGATCGGAATTCCGGTCAGTTGGCTGAGATATTCTTTGCTGCAGGCGGTCCCTGTCATGGCGGCCGTCCGTTGCGCTGACCGCATCTGCTGCAGCTGGTTAACGACGTTTCCCGGCAGCCGGATGAGGCGTGCCTGTTCAGCCAGCGCCTTGAGGATGCCGCCGCGGATGAACAAGGTGGCGTGAGTGGAGAATCTGAAACCCTTGGTGAAGTCGAACCTGCTGACTGCTTTGAGGAGTCCCAGGTTTCCTTCCTGGATGAGGTCCTCAAAGTCGAGGCCCCGGTGGGTGTAGTGCTTGGCGATCGACACTACGAGCCGGAGGTTGGCGTGGAGCAGCGCGTCGGCGGCACGCTTGCCCAACGCGACGATGGTCCGAAGGTCAGCTTTGTCCTGGCCGGGCCGCGATGTGCCATCCGCCAAGAGCCGTTCGGCGAAAAGGCCCGCCTCGATTTCTTGCGCCAGTTCCACTTCATGCTCGGCGGTGAGCAAATCGTATTGGCCCAGCCGGAGCAGGTAGTCCGCGACGGCGTCGTCGGTGACACTGCCGCCGGCTGCCAGTCGTTCCGGCGCGCCAGGGTCAATTGGATCGGGCGCTTCGGGGACCCAAGCACCTGCCGCTGGCAGGGAAGGTGCCCTGCCGATTGCCTTGTAGATTGGGTCAGCCATGTCATCCCCTGCCGGACGGTTCATGCTCGTGAAGGCAGACTACGTGGCCGGTGTGACAATATTCGGGGCCGGGGCGGGCGCCGCAAACGGGGGTAATCAGCGCATCTTGACACCCTCGAAGTGCCGGAATATCTTCTGCCTTAACGAGGCGTTTCGCTCCGTTTCCCATCAATTTCAGCGCTCAGCCCGGGCGCATCTGCCGGGGCCCATGGACAGTGCCGGCGGACAGCCACAACGGTCTCTTGCACCTGAAGGAGCCCACCATGTCCAGCACGTTGATCAATCGCTTTTACTCGGAAGTTCTCGCCGGCGGGAACCTCGCCCTCGTCGATGAAATGGTCACGGACGACTTCATCGACCATGAATTGGCGCTTCCCGGACAGCCGCCCGGCAAAGAGGGCGCACGGTTCTTCGCGAGCACCATCCGAACCGCATTCCCCGACATCGCGGTCAAGGAAGCCGAACCGACTCTTTCCGATGGAAACCTCGAGGCTGCCCATGTTGTGATGACCGGTACCCACACGGGCGACCTGCTGGGTTTTGCGGCGACCGGCAAAACGGTCGAATTCGGCGGGACCGACATCGTCCGTGTCCAGGACGGTAAGATCGCCGAGCATTGGGGTAGCACGGACACCATGAGCCTCATGCAGCAGATCGGAGCCCTTCCGGAATAACAGTTGGCGCCATGTTATTGCGACCGGCGCTAGGCGGTCAGTGGTTTGAAACAGCTGGTTCGGTTGCGGCCGGATCCCCAACCTGGGGCCGGGCCGGGGCGAACCCGCCCGCTGCTGCTACCAACAGGGTGAGCGCGGATGTCAGCAGGACACCAAGACCGGCATGCACGTGGAGCAGCGTGGCGCCGGCCGTGGCACCGGCCAAGATGAGGACGACGGCCCCCAGCCTCCTGCCCCACTGGGCCCCCGTGCCTCCGCCCAGGCGTGAATCCGCGGCCAGGCCCGTGAGCGTGGACGTGACCACCACGGTGGTCACGTCCTTGACGCTGAGGTGACGTGCCGTGGCCGCCTGCAAGCCCATCGCGATGGCCAGGGCCCCGGTAATGATCAAGGTGACTGGGTCGCCGGCGTGCGGGGCATGGGCAAACAGTACGACGGCGACAGCCGCCATCGTGACGCCGACGGCGGTGAGCAGGGCCGTGGTCCGCCTGCTCCAGCCCGCGGCCTCGGGCTTGAGGACCCGCCCTGCGATGATGGCGCCGAGCACGAACCCGGCCAGGGCTATGGACGGGCCGATGACGGGCAGATTGTCCGCGCCGATTAGCGCCATGCCAAGAATCACGACGTTGCCGGTCATGTTGCCGGTGAAGACCCGGTCGAGGCCCAGGTAGCCGACGGCGTCGATGACTCCGGTGGAGAACGTCAGCACCAGCATGAGGGTCAGATGCAGCCGGGCGCGCTCGGCGGACTTGAGGCGGTTAAGCATGGGATGTCTTTCGTTGAGTGAGGAGCGACTCGCTGAGGCGGATCGCCACGGTGATGAGCTCGGCGTCGCGGTGGGCAGGACCAACGATACTCACGCCGCAAGGAAGGCCGGCGTCCGTGGACAGCGGCACGTTTCCGGGGGTTAGGAGCATTTTACGGGTGCGAAACGGGGTTTAACATGGCGGTTACACGGACGATTTTTGGCCGACTCACTGGACCATTTATGAGTCGGTTCCGTTGCGTCCGGGAGGGATGTGACGCCCGACGGCGGCGGAAGGGCCCTCTGCGTTCGTTGTGTTTGTCGTGTCGCCGCCTGGCCGGGAACGGCGGTAATCGGCGCATCTTGACACCCTCGAGACCCCGGAATATCTTCTGCCTTAACGAGGCGTTTCGCCCGATCCCCACTGGCATCTCCACAGTAATTTTGGCGCTCCGCGCGGGCTTTCTGCCTGTCGGGGCTGCCCGAAGAGGTGGACTTCCTGGGGAATGGTCTGGGGGGATCTAAATTCCGGTCTCTCGCCTACAAGGAGTCGGAAATGTCTGAAGGTGTTGGATTGATTGAGCGGTTTTACAAGGAAGTCATTGAGAGCGGAAACCTCGCCCTCGTTGATGAGCTGGCCGCGGACAGCTATGTGGATCACGAAGAGGCCCTGCCTGGGCAGCCGCCGGGCAAGGATGGCGTCAAGTTCTTCGTGAACACGATGCGGACGGCGTTCCCGGACATCAAGGTCAAAGAGATCGAACCCAAGGTGGTCGCCGGAAACCTGGAGGCGTGCCATGTGATTCTCACGGGTACGCATCGCGGGGACCTGGCCGGCATCCCGGCAACGGGTAAGAGCGTCGAGTTCGATTGCACTGACATCATCCGTGTCGAGGACGGAAAAGTGGCCGAGCACTGGGGCACCACGGACAACCTGAGCCTCATGCAGCAGATCGGCGCCGTGGCCGTTGCCTGAACCAGGCGACAAACAACGGGGCCGGCGCGCTCGCGGCCGGACCGCGCAACAAAAACTGCGCAGCAAAAAATGGCTGTCCACGTTCCCCACAGGGAAACGCGGACAGCCGTTCGACGTCGACGCCGGTTCGATGCGAGGGGCTGTCAGCGCCCGGCGATGTGCTCCGCAATGTACTCGGCATCGCGCCCCACACCGGCCACGATCGCCGAGCTGTGCCCGGTGAGCCACGGCAGGCCCACGGCGTAGAGGCCCGGGTATTCGGTGACGCCGCGACTGTGGCGGGGGTAGTTCCATTCGTCCAATACGGGGATGTCGAGGATGCCGAAGTCGAGCCGGTATCCGGTGGCCCACAGAACGGACGTAACGCCCTCCGCTGCCAGGTTCAGCCGCGCCGGCTCTGACGGAAGCCAGTCGTCGGCCGGCCGGAGTTCAGCCTCCGGCGCTTCGATCCCGGCAGCGGCAATGTACGCATCGAGCATCGGTTGGAGGCGCTGGCTGAAGCCGGCCTCAATGGTGGCGAGGCGTTCGGCGAGGTCATCGCTGAAGACAAGGTCGCCGTCATCGGCTCCTTCCAGGTGGCCGTGCAGCCGGATTCCGCGGCGGCCCAAATCCCGGAGGTGGATGTCATGGCCGCCGTCGGCGCCGGACAACAGTGGGTTGCAGGCAAACCGAGCCGCGGGTGAGGGCAGCCGCTCCACGGTGAGTCCGTTCAGCCCGTGCTCGGGGCCGTGCAGTCCGAGCTGCATGATCCAGAAGAAGGTGTCCTTGCCGCGGTACCGGCGCGGCGCCTCCGGGCAGGTGGACACCGCCAGATGGACGTCGCGGCCGGCCGCCAGCAGTTCCTCGGCGATCTGGCCGCCCGACTGGCCGGTGCCCACAATCAGCACAGCGCCGTCTGGCAGTTGGCCCGGGTTGCGGTACTCATCGGTGTGGAGTTGCACGATGTGCCCCGGCAGCCGTGCGGACAACGCGGGGATTTTCGCTCTCTGGAACCCACCGGTGGCCAGCACCACGTTGCGCGCTCGCCAGCTGCCCCGGGTTGTTTCCACGTCGAAGGCACCGCCGTCCGCGGCGGCGATGCGCGTGACGTCCGTGCCGGTGCGGACCGGAGCGCCGATGGCCTTCGCGTAGTGCCGGAAATAGTCCACTACGGCATCGCGGGGCATAAAGGCGTCCGGGTCCGGACCGGAATAGGGCATGCCCGGCAGCGACAGCGAAAAATTCGGGGTGTTCAAGTAGAACCCATCCCACCGGTCCTGCCAGGCACCGCCCAGGGCGGCACGCCGTTCCAGTACCTGATGTGCGACGCCGGCCCGGTCGAGGCAGTAGCTCATGGCCAGACCCGCTTGGCCCCCGCCCACAACGAGCGTGTCGACTTCAGCGTCCATCTCCGCCCACCACCTTGATCAGTGCACCATGCGTGAGGAACGCGATCCCGGGAGAATGCTGGCCCGCGGAGGGCTCCATGCGAGGAGCTTACGCCGGGTCCGGGTCTAATTACATGGGATCTAGGAGGCGCAGAAGTGGCTGACCTCCGCGTGACTGCACGGTTGGTCTCCGCCACCCGTGGAAGCAGCGTTGCGGCCGCGGGGCGGAATGGTGCCCCCGCACTCCGGGGGCTCCTGTAACCGGTCCCACCCATGGCAAAGGTTAAAGGCAAACGGGGCGGCCACAAAGAGTGGCCGCCCCGTTTGTCGAGGTGCTAGCTCGCAGCCGAGTACGCCTTGGGGAGCTTCAGGCCGCGCTCGTCCATGACGGTGCGCAGGCGGGTGGGGTAGTCGGTGATGATGCCGTCCACGCCGAGGTCCATCAGCCGTGTCATGTCCGCCGTGGTGTTGACGGTCCAGGGGATGACGGGCAGGCCGAGCTCGTGGGCTTCCTTGATCATGCTCGGGGTCACGGAACTAAAGGCGGGGGAGATGACGTCGTAGCCCTGGGCTGCCGCGGCTTTGGCGAGCGAGCCGCCGTAGGTGTCGATGTCGATGCCGCCGAGGTTGGGGCTGGCGCCGGGCTTGCCGACCTCGAGCCAGGCGTCGCCGCTGGACAAGGCGACGAGCGGCAGCTGCGGGGCGATTTTCTTGGTCAGGTTCAGCGAGGACCAGTCGAACGACTGCACGGTGCTGCGCTCGGCCATGCCAGCGGTGTAGATCTCGGTGACCACGGCCTTGGTCAGGGCCACCATGCCCTCGCCGCCGGACTTCCCGTCCTCCACCTTGGTTTCGATGTTGAAGCGGACCTTCTTGGCGTCGGCGTCGCGGACCAGCCCGAAGACGTCCTTGAGCTCGGCGATCCGGTTGCCCTCGATGACGTCCTGCTCCGGGTATCCCTTGAGCTGGGTGAACCCGCAGTCCAGGGTCTTGATCTGCGCGAGTGACAGGTCGGCCACCCGGTCACCGACATAAGGGAAAGCGGCGTCGCCGGGAGTCACCGGCGCGGTGTCGCGGCATTTGTCCGCCTGGATGGTGTCGTCATGCCAGACGATGACCTTGCCGTCGGAGGTCAGGTGGGTGTCCAGTTCCAGCGTGGTCACGCCGAGCTTCAGCGAGTTGGCGAACGCGGCGAGGGATTCCTCGGTCCACTCGCCGCGGCCTCCGCGGTGCGCCTGCAGGTCAAAGGAGCCGTTGCTCTCGTTGGTCTTGATTGCCGTTGTTGCGGCAGCCGTTCCGGCAGCGTTCGACGACGGAGTGCCGGCTTCGGGGTTTGAAGCGGCGACGGCGGGGCTCGCCAGCGAGGCGATGAGCGCGGCAGCGGCCACGGCAGTCAGGGGTGTGCGCATGGTGATGGTTCCTCCCGGGTGACGTTACCGGCGTCGTGCCGGCGACCCGACCACCGTAGGGAGGTGAGGTGGACTGTTGTGTGCGGGGAGCTGGACTGGGGGTGAACACGAGGAAACCGGGACTTGGTGACGGGCCTGGAGCCGCGAAATGCCGTTCGTGTTTCGGACGGATCATGACCCTGCAGGAACCCGGCAGCGGGTCAGGCTTCCTTAGGTGCCGCCACCCAAGACCGCCTGCAATTTCTCGAACGACTCCGTCCAGCCGTTGCGGTGCAGGGCCAGCCGCTCCTCCGTCAGGAACGGTCCCTGCGCGAGCATCAGGCGCGTGCCTTCCTCCGTACCCCCGAGTGAAAGGTCGACGACGGTCTCCCGGTCGTCCGGCGCCGGTTCCTCCCAGCGGAAGGTGTAGACCAGACGCCACGGAGGATCGATCTCCAGGAACTCGCCTGAGAGGTGGAACTGTTCCCCGTCCGGTGGGGCCATGCTGAACCGGTAGCGGCCGCCTTCGGTGAGGTTGAGTTCGGCTGACGGGATGATGAAACCGTGCGGACCCCACCACTTCACCAGTTCGGCCGATTCCGTCAGCATCCTGAAGACTTCTGCCGGGGGAGCGGCGAGCGTGCACTCCAGGTTCAGGACCAGCCCGCCAGTGTCTTCATTGCTGGTTGGCTCATTCCCCGTTGCTTCGTTCCCCATTGCCTCATTCACAGTTCAACTCTGGCATCGTGCGGACGCCCACGGAAGCGATGCCACGACCCCTATTTCCGCAGGACCAAATCGGTCCATAATGACCACATAAACTTCGGGGGCCCTTCGGGCTGGTGATGGGTGGCGCGGCGTTGAAGAGCCCCAGGTGGCTGCCCCGGCTCGGCGCAAGGGGCGGTCACGGGCTCTGGACAAGGATTCCGGGGACCGAAACCGGGGGGAGCCACGCCATCGTTGCGGTCATCTACGCGCTGAAGGGAATCATCATGCTCACGGATTCAAACATCATCGCTGTCCTCCCCGCGAAGGACATCAACAGGGCGAAGGAGTTCTACCGGGACAAGCTGGGAATCGAACCCTCCGAGTCCATGGAGGAAGGCAGCGTCATGTATAGCTGCGGCCAAGGAACCCGCTTCCTCGTTTATCAGACAGACAATGCCGGGACCGCCAAGAACACCCAGATGGGCTGGGAAACGGACAATCTCGAACGCGAGATGGAGGAACTGCGAAGCCGCGGCGTCGTCTTTGAAGATTACGATTTTCCCGGCCTGAAGACGGAGAACGGCGTTGCCACCGCTGACTGGGGGAAGGCGGCCTGGTTCCTGGACAGCGAGGACAACATCATCAACATCTCCCAGCGCACATAGGCCGGATTCTGGCACCGATCAACGACGCACAGCATCACTGCCGCCGGCTACGACGCCGGGGGGAACCGGCTCCCGCCACCAAGGCGGGAGCCGGTTTCAGGGTGGTCACCAGCGCTGGACAGGGCAACGAGCGTGGGCAGAACGGCAGGGTAAGCAGTATCGACTGCCCGCAGGCTAGTTCATGTTCCGTTCTCCCGGACGCCGGTGCCGGTGGTGCAGCTCGTAGCTGTCGAACACATCGGAAGAAGTGGCTCCGGAATGACCGAATTTGCCTCGGAGGACCTCCGCAAGTCCGTCCAGCGCCGCGTGGAGCATCCGTCCGGCGAACTGCAGTTCAGTGCTCTCGCTGCGCTGGGCCTGTGTTGCCAGCTCCTGGGCGTAGGCCACCGTGGCGGGTAAGGAGCCGCGCTGCTCAATTTCACGGAAGTAGTAGGTTTCGTGGAACGCCAGCAGGTCTATGCTCACCGTAGCCACGTTGCCGGCAATGGCCTCCAACAGCCCGGCAGCGTGACTGGGATCCATGGCCGATACACCTGCCGGACCTGCAGCCTCCCTGAACAGGGTCAGCTGGTGGGCAAGGGCCCGGCGGCGGTTCAGGGCCGGGAAAGTCTGCAGGATCCAGGTGACCGTTGCTGTCAGCAAGCCGAAACCGGTGACGGCCTCGAGGGCCACAACAAGCCGGAGCAGTGATTGCGTTGCCACGATGTCGCCAAACCCCACGGTGGAAAGAGTGACCAGGGAGATGTAGAGAGCTTCGGCAAAGTCGGCCCGCAGCGGAACCCCGGCTCCGTAAACAAAACCGTCCGTCAGATGCGGCAGGTATAGGAGAGCCCAGCCGATGGCCGCCAAGCTTGCCCAGGCGCCAATGACAGCGGCCATCGCCAAGGGTGCCGCGATGAAGGAGCCCCGGCCCCGGAGCTTTCTCGATACAAGCCAGAATCCGTGCATGATCGCCCGGCCCAGCGGACCGGAACCGTGCGGATAAAGGAGTGTACGAAAGACGTCGACGAGCATCAGCAGAACCAGCCCGGCCCCTAGAACCGTCCAGAGCGTGTCCTCGAAGTCCATGCCTCATCTTAGAGGGGGCACTATTTGAGGAGCAGGCACACGGTCCGGGCAACGGGGCCCGCGGGATAGTCAGGATCCGGTTCTAGGGTGGCTACGAGAGTCTAGAACGCGGCTCCTGGAAATCGGTGCATCAGCCCTTGGCCGAGTCGGCCTTGGGGAGTTTCATCCCCCACTCGTCCACGACATTGCGCAGCCGGGTGGGGTAGTCGGTAATAATGCCGTCCACGCTGAGGCCCATCAGCCGTTCCATGTCCGCCGTGGTGTTGACGGTCCAGGGGATGACCGGCAGGCCGATGGCGTGCGCTTCCGTGATCATGCCCGGGGCGGGGAGGGGACGTCGTAGCCCTTCGCGGCCGCGGCCTTGGCGAGCGAGCCGCCATAGGTGTCGATGTCGATGCCGCCGAGGTTGAGGCTGGCGCCGGGCTTTCCGACCGCGAGCCAGGCATCGCCGCTGGACAGCGTGGAGCGGCAACTGCGGGGCGGCATCTCTTCGACAACCAATTGAATGCCGGGGCGATTCGGTTAGGACATACTGCGCCGAACAGCGCATTTGATGAATTGTTCCGTCAAACTGATGATGGCACATGGATTCTTGGGGGATGCCGTCGTTGACGGTGCTGCCGCCCGATCGCCGTGGGCTGCATCATCACCCTTCGAAAGGCGCCACAATGACACAGCCTCACCCCGACCCGAACGCGGCCATTCCGGAAGGCTACGATCAGCCTGCAGCCGCACCGCACAAGAGCGAACATTACCCGACCGGGTCTCAGCCGGAGCAGTCTTATGCCAGCCCGCAGCAGGGCTACTCGGCCGGACCGCAGCAACCGTACCAGCAGCCGCAGTACCAGGATCATCCGCCGGTGCCGCAGCAGCCGCAATACCAGGGTTACCCGCCGGCGCCGGCGCCGCCGCAGCCGCAGAACCAGGGCTACCCGTCGGCGCAATTGCAGCCGCAGCCGCAGTACCAGCACCAGCCCCCAATGCCAAACCCCGCCTACGGCTACCCGCAGCCGAAATCAAAGCTCGTCGCCGGGCTCCTAGGCCTCTTCCTAGGCGGATTGGGTATCCATCGCTTCTACCTCGGCTTCACCAAGGTCGCGGTCATCCAGCTCGTCCTGACGCTCGTCGTGTCCATCTTTACGGTCGGCTTCGGACTCTTTTTTGTCGGGCTTTGGGGCTTCATCGAGGGCATTATGATTCTCGCCGGATCTGCACACTTCCAGCGGGACGCCCATGGCATCCCGCTCCGAGACTGACTCGAACGAGGCAATACAGGACGGAAAGGCGGCCGGACTATCCGGCCGCCTTTACTGTTCCCGAATCGCGGCTGTTCTGCACAAATCACCGGTGTGAGCAGTCCAATGCGCCGGCCCACCAATGCGGCACGGCACATCCGCGCGAAGTTGTCCTTCCGTTGTTATATGGTCAACAAATGCCGCACTCAATCCTGCCCAAGGGTGGAAACTCGACTCTGCCGACACCTCACGGCGAAAGACTGTCTGTTGATCTAAAGTGGCAGTCTTCGAGCTCGAATTCTGATGTGGACCTCTTCCTGATCATGGTCAACTCCAATGGACGAGTTATTTCCAATGAAGCAGTCGTTTTCTACAATCAGCCGCGATATCACAACGGCGCAGTTGAGTACGTCGGCAGGAAATCTGCGCGGGCTGGTGTCCAGGAACACGCAGCAACGATTTCGCTCTCCCAGATCCCTGAGATTGTCCAGCGAATCGCAATAGCAGCCAGCCTAGATTCTTCGGATCAGGTCCTGGGCCAGCTCGTAGATCTGCGCCTGATTATCAAATCACCCTCTGGCGTGTCTTTCGAAGTCCCTGCCTCGGACCTGTCCAACGAAAATGTGGCTGTGATGGGCGAGATCTACCGCAGAAACGGTGATTGGAAGGTCCGCAGCGTATCGCAGGGATGGACGGGCGGTCTCGAATCCTTCCTCGATGAGCATGGGGTGACGCTGGGCGGGGAAGTTCCGCCTGCTGTCACGCCAGATCACTTGCCCCAAGAACCTGCCCAGCACCGCATCAATGATCTCCATGACCTGGAATACCGGATACGTGAAAAGGAGGCAGTGCTAAGGGAACTCCAATCCATGATTGTCGAGACCCGGGAGATCAAGCTCCTCCAGGAACTTGGCATCTACGAGTTTGCGCACCCATTGGACGATGCAATCGAATATAAGGACCGCCTGGACGTATTGCGCGCCAAAGTGAAAGAAACCGCGAAGGAGCGTGGCGTGACGGGAGCTGCGAACTGGGCGGTTAACGGCAGCCTGCAGGATGGCGCCCGGATGGTCCGCGAGCAATGCCGGCTAATGCTGCGCGCATACAATGCCGAAGCCGACAATTGCATCCGTACGGTTCGCAGCCACAACCTAGAGCCGACCATATCAAGGCTAACGCGGGCAAAAGACTCCATTCAGAAACTGGGTCGAAGCATGGCCATTCAGATCACGGAGGAGTACCACGAGCTCCGTCTCGGTGAAATCCAGCTCACCGCGGACTACCACCTGAAGGTCGCCGAGGAGCGGGAGACTCAGAGGGCTCTTCGCGAGGAACTCCGTGAACAGGAAAAGGTAGAGCGTGAGCTCCAGAAAGCCAGAGAAAAATTTGAGAAGGAACGCGATCAATACGAAGCGGCTCTGCAGATAGCGATCAACAGTGGGGATGCCTCGGCCGTCGCTACGATGCAGGCGCGGCTCGAACAAGCCGAACTCAACCTTCGCGACATCGAAAACCGGGAAGCCAACGCCAGGGCCGGGTACGTTTATGTCATTTCGAATCTCGGCGCCTTTGGCGACCAGATCGTGAAGATCGGCATGACTCGCCGCCTTGAGCCAACGGAGCGAATCCGTGAACTCAGCGGCGCGGGGGTCCCGTTCCTCTACGACGTTCATGTTCTATTCTTCAGTGACGACGCAGCCGGCCTAGAGGGGCAATTGCACCGGGAATTCGAAGACCGCCGCGTCAATCGGATCAACCTACGCAGGGAGTTCTTCTATGCCACCCCTCACGAGGTCCGTGAAGCGGTGCGAAGAATTGTCGGGGCTACAACACTCGAATTCAGGGAAGAAGCCGAAGCTTCCGAGTTTCGGCGCAGTATGTCGATGTCTAAGGGGGAATAGTGGGATTCAGAAAAAGTACGTCGTTCAAGGTGATGCCGGGAGTGCGCGTCCGGGTCTCCTCGAGCGGGGTAAGCACATATGTGGGCGGCCGCAAGACTACGGCAAGAAGGGCCCCGGCTTCTTCAAGGCCTGCTCCTGTCAGAACGCCGGCCCCGGCAGCGGCGCCGATCCGACCAGGGATGTTCGCGTCGAAGGAGGAAAAAGCCCTTTTCGCCTTTGTCTCCCAGTCGGAGGCGCTGCGTCTCGACGAGGCTGTTTTGGCCCACCCGCAATACGCAAAGCTTGGAAACGTCCTGCTGGGTCTGCGGCACCTCATCCATGGACGGACGGACACGGCCGTGGAGTACCTCCGTGAGGGTCTCTCCGTTGACGGGGGATTGGAATCGCACGCGTTCACTCAGAAGTACCTCTCTGGTTACCGGCTGACGCTTGGCATCGCCGGCGGCGTCTCAGTGGAGTTGCCTCTGTCGCACGATGCGACGACCCTGGCGCTTGCCGAAGGGCTGCAGATCCAGGGCCAGACTCAAGCGGCTGTGTATTACGTCGAGGCCTTGGATCCGAGCTATCCCGCGCTGTTGAGCCTGGCTGACCTGTATATCGATCTGAACGACTGGAACGAAGTTCTTCGACTCACAAACGGCGTCGGCGTTGATTCAGAAATCACTGCCATGCTTGCCATCTTTCGGGCCAAGTCACATCTGGCACTGGGTGAACTCGTCGCCGCCAAGGAATGCATCAAGACGCTGACGGCGAGCAAAAAGTACGGGAGCGGGTTGCGGTTTCAGGCATTGGCTCTCCGTTCCGAGATCAGCCTGGCCGAGGGAGCATTCGCGCGTGCAATGGCGGACCTTGAGAAAATCCTGGCGGAAGACTCTAGGGTCCCGGGTCTCCGGGAGGCAATGACCCGGGTCCAGCTCCGGCAACAAGAAGTTGAAAAAGAAAAATCTGATGCCGCCCGGCAGAAAGAACGCGCTGCGAAAGAGAAACGCGAGCAAGCCGAGCGCGCCAAGGACGACAAGCGCACCGAGGCGGAAAGAGTCCGGGCAGAAAAGGCGGCCGAACGGGAGCGGCTGATGGCCCAACGGGCAGCCCCGAAACCGGCCATGCAGGCGGCCATCATTGACCTTTCCTTCGATGAAGAGGCGCTGCCTGCCCATAGCGAACCGGCATCAGCTCGACCCGAGGCTGGGGGACTCCTGCCCGGTTTTTACCCGGACCCACAGGAAGTCGCCCCCTTTCGGTACTGGGATGGTTCAGCATGGACCTCCAGAATCAGAATGAAGCCGTAAAGATTGCCGTCATCTTGACGCAACCCTGGGGGGCTGCCGAAGTAACCTCGCAATTTCGTGAAGCCGCACTTCAGGAGGAACTCACTTCACGATGCCGTTCGTGGCGCTCCCCCGACGGGAGAGGATTAGAACGCTGTGGGGTTGTCGGCCTCTGCTCGGCGACGCATCAGGGGAGCGGGGCCAGGTTTTCCGCCAGGACGGCGCTGACGAAGTGCAGGATCTCCTCGCCGGCCAGGACTCCGGAAGCCGAAGTCACAGTCAGGTTCGGCAAGGTGAATGAGTCACTGTCGAGTTCGCCGTGCGATGGACGAATGGCGATGTCAGCCAGCTTAAGGATGCCCGCATCCAACCGGGAGTCGCCCGCGGCTACAAGAAGGCCCGATCCGCTCCGCCGCCGGACCTCGTCCACAGCGGCTTCCTTGGTGATTGGGGCCGGCACGCAGTAGAGCTTCCGGCCCTGCAACGACGTCGTCCAGCCGCGGGCCTCGCACCAGGCGCTGAGCTCGTCCAGGTACCCGTCGGGCAGCGCCTCCCGGTCGACGATCGAGTACACAAAGTATTCTTCGGCGGTCCGGATTCTCAAGATAGCAGGGACTGCCGCGGCGCCTCTGAGGTGGCCCAACACATCGGCCAGAGGTGCGCAGTCTGACCCCACGGACCGTTGGATGTGCCGCGACCAGTCGCCGTCCGGCTCGCCGTCGTGCAGCAGCACGGCCCCGTTCGTCGTCACGGCGTACCCGCGGCCGAAGCCGGGCAGCCGCACCCGGGAGAACTGGGCCCGGGTGCGGGTGGTGACGGGTACGAAGACGCTCCGCTCCACGATCCCTTCGAGCAGCTGCTCCGCTGCCCGAGTCATAAAGGACAGCGGTGCCGCGTCATAGACCTCGGCGACCACCATCCGGGGCGCCAGGTGATCGCTTCCCACGAGCGCCATGGAGTTCGCCGAATAGATCAACGTGCGGTCCAGGTCGCTGGCGACCATGACCGGCGCGCCGCTTGGGTGAACGCTCATACGTCCACCACGGCCTTGCCATCGGCGCCGGTTGCTCCCGGTGTGTGCAGCGGATGGATCAGTCCGACACAGCTGTAGGCCAGGTCGGTGACCTCCAGCACCTCGACGCCGCGCTGTTCGGCCAGGTGCAGCACGTGGGCGAGCTCCGGCACAGCCTCGGGGCGCACCAGCACCTTCCAAGGCACGCGCCGCAGGAGGACCCTGGTGGTTTCGCCGACACCCGGTTTGACCAGGTTCACGTTGTTGATGCCGAAGCTGCGGCTGATCTGCTCGACGGCGGACCATCCGGACCAGTCTGCTTCCGGGAGCCCTGAGACGTCTAAGGGGGCGTGCGCTGCTCCCCGCAAGACGTCCTCCCGGACGCCAGCGAATTGTGCCGTCACGGCCGCCAAGAAGTCGCCGGAGACGTCGCTTCCGGAGAGCTCCGAGTAGAACTTGGCCCCGTGGAAGTCGCCGGGGCGGATTAGCGCCTTGTTGAATACGGTGCGAGAGACGAGACCGGAGACGGTCGAGTTCAGACAGGCCGAGGGGACCAAATAGTCATCCCGCGTGCCGAAGATCCGGACGCAGTGCCCCGGGTCCGCTAGGACTGCAAGGTCGGGCCGGAACGCCGGCCCATCGGTCTGCCGGAAGAGTTCGACGGCGGCGGCGAGTTCGCGGGCGATGGCTCCCTTGCCGGTCCAGCCATCGACGAACATGATGTCGTCCGGGTTGTGCCTGGAAGCCAGATAGCCAAGGGCGGTCTGGTCGATGCCGAGCCCGCGGACGATGCTGATGGCGTAATGCGGCAGCTTCAGTCCGTGGACTTCCCAGGCCCAACGCTTCATCAGGATGCCGACGGGAGTTCCGGCGCGGGCGAGGGAAACCAGTACGGGTGCGTTGCCGCGCAGCTTCAGGACCTGCTCGGTGAGCGTTCCGACGGCGTGCGCGATCCGGACGGCCGAGCTCTCCAATGCGGTCTGGAACAAGGCGCCGTACTCGGGCGAAGGTTCGAACTCCTGCGGCAGCGATTCGGCATAACTGGCCTTGCCAGACTGGATGGCGGCTTCACGCACTTCCCTCGGCGCTTCCAGCTGCGCGGAACTCAGGTCCTTCAGTAGCCATTCGACGTCCTCCGGCAGATAGGAGCCGAAGTCGGGGCCGATCAACGGTGTCGGGAACGGTGGTTGGCCCGGCAACATGACCAACCGGACATCGTCGGCGCTGCCAGCAACGGCGTCGGCGATCTTGCCGGGACCCAAAAGCCCCGACTCCGCGGTGCCAGGTTCCGCCATGATCAGTACCGTATCGAATCGTCCTTCGGGGTGCATGAAATTGTAGGCAAACCGGGGTCCGGGCCCGTCCGGAGCGTCCGCGTCGCTGGCAAAGGCAATCGCCGAACGGATCGCGTAGTCCGGTTCGTCCAGCGCGGCAATCGGTGAGCGTGTACTGGTGGAATACCGGATGTCAGCGTCAGGGCGCAGGGCCTGCAGCCGGGCGGCAACCGCCAAAGGCAGCGCCATGAATTCCTCCGTGGCGAGGACCAGCACCCGGGCCCCCGTTCCGGCGCGGCTGCCAAGTGCCGCCGCCAGGGCTCCGGCGATGCGCGCCGCCTGATCCGGATCGGGGCGCCCGGCAACGCCAAAGCGGGCGCTGCGGATTGGTGGCACGATTCCGTGCAGGTCCAGCAGCCGGATCCGGCCCGGCCCGGGGACGGCTGCTCGCGGGAGCGGGATGCTGCTGATCAGTTCCGCCGCGTCCAAAGCGAGCGTTTCCGGCAGCTGGATGCTTCCCTGCGCCAGTGCCACGGCGGTGATCCTGGCGCCGATTTCGCGTGCCAGTTCCTCGAAGCGGTCCCGGTCTGCAGTGGAGCGCAGGTCCACCAAGGAGGCGACGACGTAATGGCGGTGCGGTGCGGTGCCGTGCAGTTCGCGGATTGTGTTGATAATCGTGGCACCGGTGCTCAGCTCGTCATCCACCAGGACTACGGTATCGGCGAGGTCCAAGGCAGCACGACTGGTCGGAAGCAACTGGTGAGAAGTTGCGTGGGAATGCATTTCCTCGAACGCGCCGTAGGGTTCCACACCGCCGCTGCTCTGCCGGGTGGAGTGGATGTAATAGGTCCCCAGTTGCCCTGCCACGAGCTGGCCCAGGCCGGTGGCCGTTTCGGCGTAACCGATGGTCACAACGCCGGGAAGTTCTGTTTGCCATCGGGCGAGCAATTCGCCTAGGCCGGCCAAGTCCGCAAACCTGCGGCGTCGGCCGTCCTCGTCCGGGGCGGTGCCGCCGTCCAGCAGGCGCGCCAGCCTGCCCGCGGCCTCGTCAATGGCGGCGGTCAGTGATCCGGCCCCGGCGTCCGGACCGGCAGCCGCGGGGAGTTCGAGTTCCCTGCGGATCAAGAGCCCCAAAAGCTGCCCGGCCGACGTCGCGATTCCGGGTTCGGTGGGGACGTGCTTGGCGAGCACCCGGGAGACGAGCAGGTGGGCCCTTTTGGGATTGCGGCGCAGCGCCAGCCCGACTAGTGCCGTTAGGGGCAGCACGCTGCGACTGTGGTCCGAGGCCAGGTCGACGCCGAGGGCGTCGCGCACGTAGCCGCCGCTCCAGGGAGCATCCGTCGAGAGTTGCTTCACCGCATGCTCGCTTCCAGTAGTTCGACAAAACTGACGCCGGGCCTCGCGACCCCGAAGGCCCTGGCACGCAGCAGGGTGCGCTCGGCCCATGCACGATGCGGTTTTAACTCATTCATCTTGTTTCCATAGGACGACGCCTTCACGCCTCCGCCTGCGCTTCCGGCTATGTCCAGGGCATCGAGGTATTCCTCGTGGCTCACGACGCACATGGCGTGCACTACTGGCACGTGGCTTGGATGGATGACGGTCTTGCCCAGCAGGCCGTTCGCGAGATCCAGTTCGATCTCGCGAATCAGGCCGTCCAGATTGTCCATCAGAATGCGCTTCCGGAGTTCGCCCTCGTTGACGGCCTCAAAGGGCGTGGACCGCAGTTGGGGTCGCAGGACCCGTTCCGTGTTGACGAAGTGTTCCCAGACGGGGCCGGAGATGACCCAGCCGTCATGCGGGCGGCCGAAGATGTTCACGACGTCGCCAATGATGTTCGCGACGACTTTGACATTGTAGATAGTCAGGTCGCGAGAACGCCGCAGGCCAAAGGCGCTGGACATGTCCGTGGCACCGATCCGGACGCACAACACCAGTTCACGGAATTCTTCGACCAGGGCCAGGTTGTCCGTAAGCACCCGAACGCGTGACTCCAGATGAGTTGTCGAAAGGTCCTCGATGATCGGCATCGCCCTCAGGGCCTGTCCCGTGGAGCCCCCGTTACGTCCGGCTTCTTCGTTCAACAGCTCCAGCGCCGCTAGGAAGGCACGCCCCCGCCCTGTCTCGTTCTCGAATTTGGGCAGGACGAAACCGTAGACGACCCCGAGAGCCTCGCCTGCCCTGCGTCCGACGTCGAGCAGCTGTTCGGGCGTACGGCACCGGATGAAGATCAGCGGGAGCTCGTCCGGATTGTCCAGGGACAGTTCGGCCAGTGCAGCGAGCAGGTTCTCCTCCGCGGCGGGCACTTCCTCGTCGGGCACGGCGTCCTCGAGGCAGACCACGATGCTGAGGCAACCCGCCCCGGATTGTTTCCGGATTCCGTGTGCCAGTGAGCTTCGCGTGGCCGGCGAGTACAGGGTGGCCCCCAGCGCGACGGCGAGCAGGCCGGGGTCCGAGGTGCGATGAAGCAGTTCGGGGCGCAGGTGGAAGAGCCGATCCATGACGGATTCGGCCAAGGCTTTGAAATGCTGCATCGTCCCCTAGTTTTATTGCAGTAGCGCGCTGCCGGATCAGCGCAGGAGGACCCGTTGGTCCAGTGGAGTGGTCATTGTGAAACCGAAAATGGCCCAGATGGCCGCGTCGGAGGCGTCTGCCGGAACGAACTCGGCGCGAAGCTCAAGGACCGCGCCGACCCGCCCGAGATACAGAACGCTCCGCAACCCTGCATGGTTCCGGGCAGCCAGCGCGGCGGCGGCGCCGTCGAAGACTCCGACCGTCAGCGGGGTTTCTCCCGCGACGAACAGGACGCGGCGCAGGAGCCGGACATGGCGCAGGGACACGATGCCGGCCCCGTCCTGCACGCCGGCCAGGGGCCGGTTGCCTGGGGTGAGGACGGCGGTGCCGGCCTTGTGCCCGTCCACGTGGAGGGCACCCGTGGTGAGCTGCTGGTCTTCCCACGCCACAGAGCGAACCCCGGTCACCAAGAGCGAGCCAATCGCGGATTGCCTCGCGTTCAGGCGCACCACGGGGTTGGCTTCCCCCAGCTCGCGGACGCTGCCAAAATCCGGGGCCGGGAACAGCCGCTCTGACATGGCCGGAGCGGGCCGCGGCCCCGACTTTGAAGCCACTGCGGTCCTCGTGGACGGTGCGGGAGCCGGGCTGGCACCGAGCGTGAGTCCGTCGGAACCCGCCCGGCTTGCGCCAAGATGTAAGGACGGCGCTGTACTTTGCGCAGTGGTTCGAAGGGGCTCCGGCTGCGCCGCGGCCTTCCGGCGCCGGCTGATGTATCCGATGTCGGTCCGAAGTGAAGTTCGGTCTAGCGCCATGTTCAGAGCCTCAATTTGAAGTCGGCGGCAACTGCTGCGAGCCCGGCTTCATACCCCTGACCGAGGGCACGGAATTTCCAGCCCCCGGCGTGCCTGTAGAGCTCCCCGAGAATCATTGCATTGATCTTGTCGAGGTTCCCCCGGGGCACCGTGAAACGAAGTAGCTCCCGGTTTTGGTCGGTGGCGACCCGCAGGTAGGCGTTCTTGACGGCCCCGAACGTACCTGGCCCGCGTAATTCCGGATCCACGTAGAGGAGCACGGCGATCTTGTGGACCGTGTCGGGCACCCGGTTGAGGTCGACGTCGATCTGTTCCTGGTCTTCTGCTCCCGCGAAGGAAATGCTGCCCTCGGGGCTGGCGATCTGGTTAAAGAAGACCAGATGGTCATCCGAGATGGCGCGGCCGTCTGTTCCGCACATGATCACCATCGGAACTAGCTCGGTCTGCGGGCCGCGGCTAGGGACTATGTCCCAGCCGATTCCCAGCAGCACTTTGTCCAGCCCGGGGTTCTCAGCAGTGAGGGCGGCGTTGCTGCCCGCGACCATTGAAGCCACTAGCGTCCTTCCAGATGAAGACCATCAATATCAAACTTGTCCTTGAGGAACTGGCCGTGGACAGCCAGTTCCGTTATGGCGCCTGTGCGGACCTGATTGTCCAGGTTCTGGACGGTGGAGTAGAGCGTGTCGAGCTGTTCCAGCAACACGGCCGTGTCGGTGGATTCGTCTCGCCGCGACCCAGCGGCCAGCATTAGATATGCCCGCAGCGGGGACGGAAGATAGTCGGTGATGACGGCGTTCAGCAGCACGCGCTGCTCCGTTGATGCACCCGACCGTCCGATGTAGCCAACGAGGGCACGCAGGATGTCGGCCAACTGCAGCAGGCTTGACACCACGACGGTGGGCAGTTGCGCGCCATTGCCCAGTATCGTCCGCCGCAGCTCTTCGAGCGCGCCGGCGGTGACTGCCAGTTCGTCCGCAGCCGGATCCGCGACAGGTGTAGATTCGGCCCCCGCAATCGCGGCGGAGCGGGGTGCCGCTCCGCCGCCGAACAACGAGCCTAAGAAATTTGCGACCATAGCCCGTAAGCCTATTGCTCAGGGCTGACGGCCACTAATTCCCCTCCTGCTGCCGCACCCGGTCCAGGTAGGGGCGGGCCCGCTCCAGCCCGGTTTCGAGGGCATGCACGGTGCCTTCCATGCTCTTGTTGGCCTGGGAACGGAAGGTGTCGATGGCGTCCATCGTCTGGAAGACGTTGTCGAACGCTTTTTGCAACGTTTCCACGCTGACACCGGAGCTCGCCGCCTGCTGGTGGATCCGCGCGGTCTGATCCTTGAGCATTTCGCTTGTCTTAAGGATCATATTGTTCGTCGTCGTATTGATCGCGTCGATCTGGTCCAGCACCATCTTCTGGTTCGCCAGGGCCTGGGCCACAATGACGGCGGTCCGCAGCGCGGAGATCGTCGTCGTGCGGGCCCGTTCCACGCCCTTGATTAGCTCCGTGTTGTTCTTGCGAATCATGTCGATGGCGAGGTAGCCCTGGACCGAGACGGCCAGCTGGGTCAGGATGTCCTGGTGGCGCTGGCGGATCGGATACAGCACATCAGAGTCGAGTTTGCCCGCCTCTTCGATCTGTCCCTGCATCTTCATCTCGTCGATCCTGTTGGCTGTTGCAGTATCAAGGGCCTTGGCAAAGACTGCGTATTCGCTCAGTCCCTGCATGGTCTCCCACAGCTGGGTCTTTTCCTGTGCCAACGAGGCGTTGTCCTTGAGCAGGGCGTCCTGGCCCGCCATCAGGGACTTGATGATCTTGTCCAGCTGGGTCTGCGCGCTCTCATATCTCTGGAAGTACTTGGCCAGCTTGTTGCCGCCGGGAATAATTCCGAGGATCTTCCGGCCGACGCCCAAGTCAGCGTTGTTCGGCGTCAGGTCTTCCACAGTGGAACGAAGCTCACCAAGAGTCGAGGCAACCTGCACCTGGGCGCTGCTGCCTGACTTCTTCGCGCCGGCCAGCGAGGTGGACGACCGCTCCAGCAGCCGGCTTGAAGTGTTGGCGGATGCCACAAGCTGCTGGCCGCCAAGCCGGTTGATGCCATCGATCTTGCTGGAGTATTCGGGGCTGAACGGGCTCATTGCCGACACTTCGGTGATGAAGGCACGAGCCTGTGCGTTTATTTCCTGCTGGCGTTCGGCCGGAACCGGGACCATTCCGGGGGCATCGTCTTCTTTGACAATGCCCGGAGCCTCCGGAGCGTTCAGCACAAGGGGGTTCGAGGCCGACGTTTCAGGAGGGGTGAGTTGCATGCTCATTTTCGCTTCTCTCTTTCTGTGGTCTCGGGCTCTTAGCCGAGCTGGACGCCGAAGTCCGCTGCGATGCCGGCAAGGCCTGTGGCGTATCCCTGGCCTACGGCTTTGAACTTCCACTCGCCGTTGTGGCGGTAGAGCTCTGAGAAGATCATGCAGGTCTCCGGCGCCGCATCTTCGCTCAGGTCGTAGCGGACCACTTCCGCGTCACTTTCCTGGTTGACCACGCGGCAGTAGGCCGACCGCACCTGGCCGAAGTTCTGGCGGCGAGTGTCAGCCTGGTCAATGGAGACCACGAAGACAATTCGCTCAACGTCGGCGGCCACAGCCGAGAGCTCGACGGCGACCACCTCGTCGTCGCCGTCGCCCTCACCGGATCGGTTGTCGCCCTTGTGGACTACCGAGCCGTCGGCTGCCGCCGGCTGATTGTAGAAGATGAAGTCCGCGGAGCTGCGGACTTTGCCGTCGGCGCCTAGGAGGAGGGCCGAGGCATCCAGGTCGAAGGCGTCACCGGTGGTGGTGCGGGGATCCCAGCCCAGCCCGACCAGAACCTTGTTCAGCCCCGGATCGGTCTTGGTGAGCGAGAGGTTACTGCCTTTGGTAAGAGTCAGGCCTGCCATGGTTGTTCTCCTTGTTCAATCTGGTGAAAGTGCGGTGCGGTGGCCCGGCGTTGCCGGGTCACCGGCTTCTAGTCCAGCGCGATGCCGAAGTCTGTGGCCACGCCGCGGAGGCCTGAGGCGTATCCCTGCCCCACGGCACGGAACTTCCACTCGCCGCCGTTTCGATAGATCTCGGCAAAAATCATGCACGTTTCCGCTGCAGCATCTTCAGTGAGGTCGAAGCGGACAACCTCGTTGTCCGTTTCCTGGTTCACCACCCGGCAGAAGGCATCGCGTACTTGACCGAAATTCTGGTGGCGCGCTTCTGCCTGGTCAATGGAGACGACGATGACGATCTTCGCGATGTCTGCGGCGACGGTATCGAGGTCAATGAGGATTTGCTCGTCATCGCCTTCACCCTCACCGGTGCGGTTGTCGCCCTGGTGCACGATCGACCCGTCTGGCGAGGACAACTGGTTGTAGAAGATGAAATCGTCGTTGGAACGGACCTTGCCATCAGCGCGGACCAGGAGAGCCGAGGCGTCGAGGTCGAACTGTTCGCCGGCGGTGGTGCGCGGATCCCACCCGAGGCCGATCATGGCCTTGCGGAGCCCCGGGTCGGCTTTGGTCAGTGACAGGTTGCTGCCCTTGCTGAGAGTCAGGCTAGACAAGAGGAACTCCTTTAGTTTGCTGTGTACGTTCAATAGGGCTAGAGAACGTGGATCCGATCGGGTTATAGGGCAGCTGCCGCGGCGCCGCGCACTTCGCCGGGCGTCCGTCCATTGGCCGGCGTGCCGATGGCCTGGAAGTTCCAAACGTTCCCATTTCGCGAAAGCTTCGACATGACCATCGCGGTGTACCGTCCGGATTCGGTGAGGTCGTAGCGAGCAACTTCGGGACTCCCCGCCGCCGAGTCGTCGATGACGCGGCAGAAAGCGTTCTGGACCATGTCGAAGGTCTGCTGGCTGTAGCTCGTGATGACAAAAACGATGTGCGCGACGGCCGCAGAGACATTCGGCAAGTTCACCGTGAGCGTCTCGTCGTCGCCGTCGCCTTCGCCTGTCAGGTTGTCACCCGTGTGTCGGATGGAACCGTCCTTGCTCGAGAGCTGGTTGAAGAAGACCGTATCGAGGTGCTGGCCTTGAGCATCAAACAGGAGGGCCGATGCGTCCAGGTCGATCTCGACCGTCTTGCTTCCGCCAAAGAAGCCCTTCTTAGCGGGAACCGCGGAGTCCCAGCCGAGACCGAGACGGACGTTCGTCAGCGAATCGCCGTTTTGCTTCGTCAGTGACAGCGACTGGCCCTTTTGCAAACTCAAACCCATTGAACTACTCGCTTTCCTTGTGGTGGCTGTTGGTGTTTTTTGTCATTACCGGTGGGGTCTAGCTATTAGCAGGCTCAAGTGATTGAGACTGCTCGGCGGCACGTGCCTGCTTATTGCGTCGAACCGAGCCCAAGAATGCCGCGCCGATAAACACGACTCCGATGAGGCCAGTAACGATCTCGTTGACGGGAACCACGATGGTGACCAGCAGGATGACTGCCAGGGCGCCGATGGCCCAGTGTGCGCCGTGGTCCAGGTATTCGAATTCGTCCAGCGTCCCCTGCCGGACAAGGAATACGGTCAGAGAGCGGACGAACATAGCGCCGATGAAGCCTAGTCCCAGGGCAATGATGATGGGATCGGACGTGATGGCGAAGGCTCCGATAACGCCGTCGAAGGAGAAGGATGCATCAATGACTTCCAAGTAGAGGAAGAGCATGAGGGCGGCCTTGCCGGCCAGTTGAGCCGTACCGGAAGGACCCGAGTGAACCACGAGGTCCGCATCCGCGGCGTCAACGTCGCCGTCCTCATCGACGTCGAACAGGTTTCCAAGACCGTTCACGAGGAAGTAGGTGATCATGCCCAACAGACCGGCGAGCAGGACGATGCCCTGTTTCTCACCGGATACAGCACCGGCTATAGCCAGCGCTGCCATTCCGATGATCAAGGACGCTCCTTCGAGTTTGCCCAGCCGGGCGAGCGGGATCTCGAGGAACTTGATCCATTTGATGTCACGGTGGGCCAGGATGAAGTCCAAGAACAGCATCAGAAGGAACATTCCACCGAAAGCCGCGATCTGCGGGTGGGCTTCGTGCAGCAGGAATCCGTAGCTGCCCGGCGTGTGTGGGTCACCCTTCTCCATTGCCAGTCCGACGGCTTCTACCGGGTTCAGGCCGGCGGTGACTCCCACGATCAGCAGCGGGAAGAGGATACGCATACCGAACACGGCGATAATAATGCCCACGCTGAGGAACATTTTCTGCCAGAAAGGGTTCATCCGCTCGAGGATTCGTGCGTTGACCACGGCATTGTCGAAACTCAGGCTAACTTCAAGAATGCCCAGAATCAGGCACAGGATCAGTGCCTGAGGTCCGCCATAAAGAAAAGCGACCACTAATGCGATGAGGGTGACCGCGAACGACCAACCGAAAGTCTTGAGAAACAAGCTGGAACAACTCCTGGAACGAAAGGCCTGACTCGTCAACGACGGCAGGACGGCGAGAAACATCCCGGAAGTTATCCCCCAAGACTTCGTGGCAACATCCTAGCCGCAGGTAGCGCCGCTTTGTCCTTCGACGCCCCTATGTTTTTTGATTGTGATCGCACCGGTCCTGAGGTAGCCGACGCCTTCGACGAAGGAATGCGAATAGACCTCGTGGACGACGGCCGGTTGCCGCCGCCCGGAGGCCTGCGCGAGAGCGGCTTTCTCGCGCACAAGCCGGGCCGGGAGCGGGCGATGATTGCTACTCGCAGGCGACGCCGTCGCCATCACGGTCGAGCTTGCGGCTGTAGCCGGGCTGGCCTGCATAGATCGGGGCGGCGCCTGCTTGTCGCACCGCGGTGCAGTTGGCGTAATACGCTGCGGCGGGTGCCGGTGCCGGCGGTACATAGGGTGCCGGCGCGGGTGCCGGCGGAACATAGGGCGCCGGAGCGGGCGCTGCGTGAACCGGCGCGGGAGTGTGCGGAGCCGGTGCGGGTGCCTTCGGTGCCGGAGCAACCACAGCCGCCTTTGCCGCTGGTTCAGACGCCTTTGCGGTCTCGGCGGCCTTTTGCCACGGTCACTTCCTTCTCACTGGTCGGCACCAACTGGCCGGCGCAGTCCGCTAGTACGCCGGCCATCGCGTCGTGCTCAGCCTGCGTCACCCAGAGCCCGTAAGTCGCCTTAACAGAGATCTGTCGTGCAACGTAATTGCAGTGGAAACTATTGTTCGGCGGCAGCCACGTGGCAGCGTCGCTATCCCCCTTCTGGAAGTCGGTGGGTCCATCTGTGGCCTGAAGGTTCAGGGGATCGTTGGCAAACGACATGCGCTGAGCTTCCGTCAACTGCTGGGCGCCCTTAAGCCACGCGTCGCCCAGGGCGACAACATGGTCTATCTGTACGGCGCTACTGGTTTCGGGGCCCCGCTGGAAGTGAATGGTCGTAGCTGTGTAGGGGTCAGCCAAGGTCCCGCTCTCCACCTTGCACGTCGAGTCGTCCCTGAAAACTACGTCGGTCAGGTCTCGCTTGAGTATGTCGTTCCGAGTGTCGCACCCGTTCCTGTCGACATCTGCCCACGCCTGGCCGAACTTGACGCGGTCATCGTAATCCGGCGTCGGCGCGGAATCCTTGATTGGCAGAGAGGCGAGAAGGTCGACTGCCTTCGTTGCGTAGGCTGGTTGTTTCTTCGGGGCTGTGTAGCTGACGCCTTTGGCGAGTTCTGCAACCGTGTCGGGGTCCAGCGGCTCCCCAGTATCCGTCGGCGATGGCGTTGGGGAAGGGGTGGGCGAGGAAGTCTGCGACGAGGCAGAAGAAGCGCGGGCTGCTTCTTCTGCTGCTCGCTTTTCATTCGCCGAAGCTGCCTCGGCAGCAATGCTTTCTGCCGACCGGGGCGGGACGGTTAAGCCGCCGACGACGAAGAGCACCAGAGAGGCCGCAATGACGACGCCGCCAACTTTTCGGCTGCCTGGCAGTCGGGCCCACGAGCGGCGGCCCGTGATCACTACGTAGAGGCCGGTCAGCGCGGCAAATATGGCAAGGAATATCAGTGCCCCGCCGAGTCCGCTGGTGGCAGCCCCAATCGCCATAGCCCCCAGCGCAAGCGCTCCGACCACGAACGTTGAAACTTTCGGCTTCCGTGGAGGCTTGGGCGGCTCAACGTACGAATTTTGCTTACCCAGGAGTGATTGGAACCTATTCAATTTGTCATCCCCATGTTTTCGGCCCCAAAGCTTCGCTGTTGGTGCCCGACCTTTGACGCTGTTGTGCGCCATGGGGAGTATATGGCCTTGCCGCCACATCGATTGATTTCCGTCAAACTGTTTCGTCGATGGAAGTGTGCCTCGATGAAGCGATGAGCTTCGCGCCCAGCGGCCTGCGCGTCTTACCAGGGGTTGGCTCGTGCCCAGCAACCCACGATGCTGACATGATGCATAAAAGCATGGTCTTAATGCCGAACGTGGCACTAGGTGTATATTCTTGCGCTATCTTGGCGAAGGGAGAACTCAAGGGATCGCAAATTAGTGGAGGGAGTGAATGCCGTAATTCGGTAGGCCAGTTCAAGAGGCGGCCGGTGCGATTCGTGGAAAAGCGCGAAATTCCGCCCATACGTAAACAACACTCATCGAAAAGGACTCAAACATGGCACTTTCCCTCGATAAAATTAGCGAAAAGGCCCCGGGCCTTCTCTCATTGGCCAAAACCGCATCGCAGGCAGTTGATCTCTCCGGACTGAACGGCCAGAAGGCAAAGGTCGCCGTCGCCCTGGACTTCTCAGGTTCCATGAGCAAGGTCTACGGCTCAGGGGCTATGCAGCGCCTGGTTGAAAAGGCGTTGGCCCTGGCAACCCAGTTCGACGACGACGGAGCCATCGACTTCTTTATCTTCGACTCCAAAGCGGCGTACTTGGGAGAGATCAGCATCGATGACTTTGCCGGCTCCGTGGACCGACTGACGAAGGGACGGAATATGGGTAGCACAAACTACGCCGACGCCTTCCTGACCATCCGGGACCACTTCGGGTTCGCCCCGGCCGCCCCGCCCAAGACTGGATTCTTCGGACTCCGCAAGGCCCAGCCTGTGACCACACTCGCGCAGTCCACGCCCGCAGATATTCCTGTGTATGTACTGTTTTTGACTGACGGAGCCCCGGACAACCAGTCCAAGGCCGTCCGCGCTCTGACTGAGGTGTCGACGGCGCCGATCTTCTGGAAATTCCTCTCGATCGGCAGCCAATCGATGGTATTCCTTGAGAAGCTGGACACGCTCACGGAGCGGTTCGTGGACAACGCCAACTACGAGCCGGTCGGCGATGTGGACGCGATCAGCGACGCCGTTCTGTTCAAGAAGATGCTGACGGAGTTTCCGGACTGGCTGAAGGAAGTCCGGACGAAGAACCTCATCCAGTAGTACCTCCATTGGAGTGACGATAGTTTCAAGCACCGAGATTACAAATCGCGGCTAGTCCAACGAAGAATGAGCCATGCGTCGTGCTTTGCACATTGGATCAACTACCAAAGCTTCCAGCTGTGACGCGAAAAGGGCCGTCCATGTATCCAGAGATAACGTGGACGGCCCTTCCGTATGGCAGATCGCTCGGCCGGGCGGCCGGATGCCGCTGACTCAAAGGCCAGCGGCATCCTGTCCGGGAGCCCTAGTTTCGGATGCCGCCGTGGCCGTGGCAGGCGCCGCGGCGGGTCGGGTTTGGCCAGGCGTAGCCGTCGTTGCAAATGATCCCACTGTAAACGGGCGGTGCCAATGCAGGCGGAGCCTTTACAACGGGCGGAGCCACCGGCGGTGCTTTTACTACCGGTGGTGCAACGGGCTGTGCCTTCACGACCGGCGGGACCACGGGAGCTACAACCTTTGCGGCGACCTGGGTGGGTGGGGGAGTGGGGGTCGGCGTCGGCGTTTCATCCGTGAGGTGCTTGACCCCCAGCTCAACGGTGGAGCCCTCGGCCACCCTGACGTGGGCGAGGGGATCCTCGCTGGCCACCTGCCAGTTTTTCTTGATGATGATCGCCTTGCCCTCGGCCACATCCGTGGCGTGGGCTTTCAGCCCGAGGTCTTTGAGCTGGTCAATGGCCTTGTCGAGGGTGAGGCCGACGACGTCGGGGACCTCGATGGTGTTCTCGGCTACAGCCGTTGCCTTGGCGGTTTCCGTTTGGCCTGATGCCTGTTTGCTGCCGCAGCCTGTCAGCATGAGACCGGCGAGCATTACTAGAGCGAGTGTTTTCTTCAAGATTCCCCCTGCTTGCAGCGAGGCCGGAACTGTCAGGAAGGGCGTGATTGCCAGATGCTTCCGATGGGCTCGCTGGGAATAAGCTACCAGTTCTCTGGGAAGACGATCACAATTTGAAGGTGTGTGTAAGCCTCTACCGGAGACCATTTCATCGGCCATCTCGATGGCCTTCCGAAACCCCCGTGCAGCCAGGCGAGACGCTTTTCGGTCAGCTCGGCGAAGTCCCGGGCCTGGGCAAGTAGGCCCGGGTTCAGCGGCAGCGTTGACGGAGGCAGCGGCGTCCGCCCGGATGCACGAGGTGATGGCAGAAACTTCAGAGCTCTATAAACCGCCGCCTTGGCCCAGACTGTCAAGCTCCCGTAATGGGACCACCTGCGGCTCGATGCCACCTAGGGGCGCAGCACCTTCAGCCCTTCAGGACCCAAGCGGCGTTGTTCGGCTGCAGCCAGCCGTCCTCGTCCAGCGGTGCGGCGCTGAGTAACACTGCGCCGTCCGGAAGTTTGACCGGTTGGGTTCCCATCGCGACGGCGACCAAGAAGTGCTCGTTGCGTTCGCAGATGAGGAGGTTTCCGGCCTCGACCCGCCACCTGCCGCCGTCGTCCGCAATGAAGACCTCGTTCTTCCACAACTGACGGCGCAGCTCCAGGGCAGCCTTGGTCAGGTTCAGGGCGGATGCGGCGTCCTGCTCCTGACGCTCGACGGCGTGGATTCCCCAGTCTGCCGGCAGCGGGAGCCACGGCTCCGCGGCGGCTTCAGTCAGCGAGAAGCCTTGGTTCAGCTCCGCGTCATCGGTCCAGGGCAGCGGGACGCGGGCGCCGTCGCGGCAGACGCCGCCGCGGGCCCACATCGGATCCACCCGGGCCTCCACGGGCACGTCGACCTCGGGCAGGCCTAGCTCCTGGCCCTGGTAGATGTACGCAGCGCCGGGCAGTCCGAGCAGCGCCACGAGTGCGGCCCGGGCCCGGACGCTGCCCAGCTCGCCGCCGCCGAAGCGGGTGACGGAGCGGACGATGTCGTGGTTTTCCAGCGCCCAGGTGGGGGCGGCGCCGTGGAGCTGCCGGGCGGCCTCGAGCTCGTTGCCCACGGCGGCCCACCCCTCCGGGTCCCAGCCGAGTTTCACGAACGCAAAGGCGAAGGCCTGCTGCATCTCGTCGGCGCGCGTGTAGCGGGCGGCGCGGGCCGGTTCCAGGTTGACCTCACCCACCAAGAGCCGGTGCGGCTCGTACTTCTCCGCGAGGGTGCGCCAGCGGCGGTAGACCTCGTGGACGTCCTCCTGGTCCGAGACCTGCGGGTTGGACCGCAGCCCGTCCACCACCCCGCCCGTGGAGGGCGAATCCGGCAGGCCCTCGGCCTTGAACAGCGCATGCGCGACGTCGATGCGCAGCCCGTCCACGCCCTTGTCGAACCAGAAGCGCAGCACGCCGTCGAAGTAATCGCCGACGGCGGGATTGCGCCAGTTCCAGTCCGGCTGCCCGGCCGAGAACAGATGCAGGTACCAGTCCTTATCCGTCGCCGACTCCGGATTGGCGCGGCTCCAAGCGCGGCCACCGAACACGCTCTGCCAGTTGTTCGGCGGCACGTCGTCGATTGAAGCGTCGTTGGCTGAGGCGTCGGCGACGTTCGACGCAGAGCCGGCGCCGCCGTCGTCGGACATGTCCACCGGACCCGGCACAAAGTGGAACATGTCCCGTTCCGGCGAGCCCGGGCCGGCCGCGAGGGCCGCCTGGAACAAAGGGTGCTCCGACGAGCAGTGGTTGGGAACGACGTCGAGCAGGACCCGCAGCCCGAGCGCGTGGGCCTGCTCCAATAGCGAATCGAACTGTTCCATGGTGCCGAACAGCGGGTCCACGCCGCAGTAGTCGGTCACGTCGTATCCCTGGTCCACCTGCGGGGAGGGCTGGAACGGGGTCATCCAGATGCCGTCGACGCCGAGGGCGGCGATGTACGGCAGCCGGGCGATGAGCCCGGCGAGGTCGCCCACGCCGTCGCCGTCGCCGTCGGCGAAGGAGCGCGGGTAGACCTCATAGATGACGGCGGACTGCCACCACTCGGGGGCGCGCGTGATCATGGTTTCCTCGACCGGGCCCACCGGCGGGACGGGACTCATTTGCTCGCGCCCGCGGTCAGGCCTTCGACGATCCGCCGCTGGAAGATCAGCACCATGATCACCAACGGTACGGTGACGATCACGCCGGCGGCCATCTGCTCGCCGAACGGCGCCTGGAATTCGGTGGCGCCGGTGAACTTGGAGATCGCCACCGTGGCGGTCTGGATCTTGGGGTCGTTGATCATGGACAGCGCGATGATGAACTCGTTCCAGCTGTGGATGAAGGTCAGGATCGCGGTGGTGAACACGCCCGGCGCGGCCAGCGGCAGCAGGACCCGGCGGAACGCCTGCCACTTAGTGCAGCCGTCGATCATGGCGGCTTCCTCGAGGTCGAACGGCAGGGCCTTCATGAACGTGGTGAGGTTCCAGACCGCCAGCGGGATCGCGAAGGACAGGCTGGGGACGATCATCGCCTGGTAGGTGTTGATCCAGCCGAGGTCCGTGAAGAGGCGCAGCAGCGGCACCACCACGGAGATGCCGGGGAACATCGACGTCGCGATGATCACGCCCAGGATCAGCGACTTGAAGCGGAAGTTCAGCCGCGAGATGGCGTAGGCGGCGAACACGCCCAGGACCAGGGCGAACACCGTGGTGGTGCCGGCCACGATCAGCGAGTTCAGCAGGGCCTGGCCGAACATGGTGGAGCCGTCGAACACCTTGGCGTAGTTCTCCAGCGAGAACGGGGCCGGCAGCAGGGTGTTGTCGAAGATGTCGGCGGTGCGGCGGAGGCTGGAGACCAGCATCCAGTAGAACGGCGCCAGGCAGTAGGCGAAGATCAGCGCCAGGCCCAGGTACACCGAATAGGAACGCCACGTGCGCGGCGCTTTCGGCTTACCGGAGCGGCCGACGGCGGCAGTCGCGTCGGGTGCGACGGCGCCGGGTGCGCCCGGGGCGCCGGAGTTGGTGGCGGCGTTGCGGAGGTCGGAGATGGTCATCGGGTGGCCTCGGCCTTCTTCTGTTCAGAGATTGCCTGGTCAGTGATTGCCCGCGTGCGGGTTGCCTTGGTGCGGGACTTCTTCGAGATCAGCTTCAGTTCCTTGGCGCCGGTGACGTCGGCGCCGAGCACCTTCACGAACACGATTGCGACGAGGGCGACGTAGAGGAAGAGCATGACCGCGAACGCGGAGGCGGAGCCGTAGCGGAGTTGGTTGGACTCGTCCCAGGCCAGCATGGACAGGGTCTCCACGGATTCTTTGCCCGGCCCGATCAACACGAAGGGCAGGTCGAACATGCGCAGGGCGTCGAGCATCCGGAACAGCACGGCGACCAGGAGGGTGGGCTTGACCAGCGGGAGGGTGATGGAGCCGAGCTGGCGCCACCATCCGGCGCCGTCGATTTTGGCCGCCTCGTACACTTCGCCGGGGATGACCTGCATGCCGGCCAGGACCAGCAGGCCGATGAACGGGGCGGTCTTCCAGACTTCGGCGATGATGATGGCCGCGCGGGAGGCGTTGCCCTCGGCGGTCCAGAGGATTTCGCTGCCCAGCAGGGTGTTGGCGATGCCGTCGGACTGGAAGATCCAGCGCCACAGCAGGCCGGACACAGCGGTGGGGACGGCCCAGGGGACCAGGATGCTGGCGCGGAGGAAGGACCGGCCGCGGAAGGCGCGGTTCATGGCCAGGGCCAGGCAGAGGCCCAGGACGGTCTCGAGGAACACCGTCGTGATGGTGAAGAAGGTGGTGTTGCCGAGCGCGTTGAGGAAGCGCCGCCCGGTTTCGCCCGCGAACAGGTCGGCGTAGTTGGCCAGGCCCACGAAGGATTCGACGTCGGCGACGAAGCCGTCCGCGTCCAGTCCGGATTCGGCGCGGTAGAGGGACTGGTGCACCGCGGCAAGGAGCGGGTACACGATCACCAGGGCCAGGACCAGGATGGTGGGGGAGAGCAGCAGCGCGGCCATGCGGCCTTCGCCGGGGGTGCGGGTGCCGCGGTGGCCGCGTTTGCGCGGGCTGGCTGGATGGGGCGTGCCGGTTTGCGCGCCGGCGGGCGGGGCGGTCGTCGTCGTCATTCTGGGAACCTCACTGGGTTGCAGCTGCCGGGCCGGCCGGGGTGAACCGGCCGGCCAAGCTGCAGCTATGGGGCGGAATTACTTGGCGGAGAGCTCGGTGAGCTTGGCCTGCATGTCGTTCAGGGCCGTCTCCGTGTCCTTCTTGCCGGTGATGGCCGCGTACGCCTCTTCCTGGATGGCCTTGGTGGTGGCGCCGTACTGGACCACCTTGGGGCGGGGCTGGGCGTTGTTCAGCGAGGTCAGCAGCGTGGGGAAGAACGGGCGCTTGGCGACGACGGCGGGATCCGCGAAGAGGGAAGCGTACACCGGCGCACGGGAGGAGAGGGCCAGGCGCTTCCGGGCCTGCTCCTCGCTGGTGAAGAACTTGACGAACTCCAGGGCGGTGGCCTTGTTCGCGGTAAAGGGCGAGATGCCAAGGTTGCGGCCGCCGAGGGTGGAGACGCCGGGGCCGTCGGTGCCCGGGATGGAGGTGATGCCGAACTTGCCGGCCACCTTGCTGGAGCCGTCCGTGGCGCTCAGGGAGGCGTGCAGGAAGGGCCAGTTGCGCAGGAACACGAGCTTGCCGTCCTGGAACGCGCGGCGGCCCTGCTCTTCGAGGTAGGTGATGGCGTCGGAGGGGAAGAGCCCGTCCTTGAAGCCGTCCACCAGCAGGTTCAGGCCCTTCTTGGCCTCGGGGGTGTTGACGGTGGGCTTGCCCTCGGCGTCCACCACGGTGCCGCCGGCGGAGGCCACAGCCTCGGAGAAGTTGACCGTGAGGGCCTCGTTCTTGTCGAACTGGCCGGCGTAGCAGGACATGCCCGCGGCTTCGGGGAGCGCCAGGATGGCCTTGCAGGCGGTCTTCATCTCGTCCCAGGTCTTGGGCGGGGCGGCGATGCCGGCGGCCTTCAGCAGGTCCGAGCGGAAGTAGAACAGCGCACCGTCGGTGTAATACGGGGCACCCACCAGGGTGTCCCGGTACGTTGCGGCGTTAACCGTGGCGGGGATCATCTTGTCCGTGGGGACGGCGTCCGCAGGCAGCGGCAGGATCCACTTGTTGGCGGCGAACTCGGAGGTCCAGACGACGTCCAGGTTCAGCACGCTGAAGGTGTCCGACTTGATCTGCGCGTTCTGGATGAGCTGCTGGCGCTGCTGATCCGCGGAATCCGGCAGTTCGATGAACGTGACCTTCTCCTCCGGGTGGGCGGCGTTCCATTCCTCGATGCTCTTGTTCGCGGCGCCGGAGGCATCGCGGTTGGAGACGTAGTTGATGGGGCCCTTGCCCTCGAAGGACGCGGCGGCCTTCGGGGCGCTTTTCGCTTCCGTGCCGGTCCCGCCGCAGCCGGTGAGGGCGACGGCGGCGACGGTCAGGGATGCGGTGGTGGCCAGAAGAGTCTGCCAGGTGCGGCGGCGCTGCCTCATGTGTTGCTCCTTGTTGTGGGGTTGGTGCGGGTGGTTTGGTGCATGCGGAATCGCGGCGGGTTGCCTGGTGGCACGGGGGAGTGCCGGCTGTCGCCGTGGTGGTGGTGTTTGGGGTCTGGGCTAGCTGGCTAGGACCTGTTCGCTGACTTGTTCGCCGGGCGGTGCCGGGTGCGCCTGTGTTGGATTCGGTGGCGCGGTGGAACCGCGCTCGATCAGCCGGTGCGGCATGATCTTCGGCCCCAGGTCGCGGGAGCGGAGCAGCTTCTTCACGGCCATCCGACCCATCTCCTCGAGCGGCTGGGCCATGGTGCTCAGCGGCGGGTTCACGTGCAGGGCGGTGGAGGTGTTGTCGAAGCCCAGGACCGAGACGTCCTCCGGCACCCGGAGCCCGCGCCGCTGCAGTTCATTGACGACGGCGGCGCCCATCTCATCGCTCATCGCGAAGATCGCTGTCAGGCCGGGATCCTGCCGCAGCAGTTCGTCAGCGCCGGCGGCCCCGCTTTCGTAGAAGAAGCTGCCGGTGGCTGTGACGGGGGTGCAGTTGGCTTCGGTCATGGCGCGGAGGTAGCCGCGCTTCCGGGGCTGGGCGACGTAGACCGACGCCGGGTCGCCGGTCAGCAGGCCGATGCGGCGATGGCCGAGCCGCAGCAGATGACGGGTCGCGTCGTAGGCTGCCTGCTCGTCGTCGATCGCCACGCTGGGCGAGCCCGACTTGTCGCTGATGGCGACGGAGATGATCGGGACGTTGGGCCCCAGCAGCTGCCTGGTCTCCGGCGTGATCACCGCGGAGATGAGGATGACGCCGGCGGCCCGGTAGGTCCGCAGGGTCCGCAGGTAGCCGGCGATGTAGGCCGATTTGGCGCCGGTGCGGCCGAGCATCACGGCGTAGCCGCGCTCCTGGGCTTCCTCCTCCACACCCTGCATGACCTGGGAGGCCAGGGCGTCCGAGACCATCGGGGCGAGCAGCCCGATCACCGACGTCTGCCGGGTCTTCAGGCCCCGGGCGAGGTAGTCCGTCTCGTAGCTGAGGCTCTTGACCGCGGTTTCGACGCGTTCCCGGGTCTCGTCGGAGTAGCCCACGAGACCGTTGACAACCCGGGAAACGGTGGCCGGAGAGACGCCGGCGTGCTTGGCGACATCGCGGATGGTGACCACTGTTCCTCCTCTCTGAGGGTGTCCTTGTTGTCTGGTGAGCGCGTTACGTAATCGGTTTCGGAAAACGGTTTACGTAAACGGTTTCGTTGGGTGCAGGATCAACAGTAAGGGGTTGGTTGCGGATCGCGTTGCGTTTCGTAAACGGGGACGCGCCAGGAACAGCGAAGCCGCTTGTCTCCCGCCTGATGCAAGTCGTACAGGAGGAGCGGGTTGTGGTCGCCTGGCGGCGTCGAGGGGTGTGCACTGGTTGCCCGACTCTCCGAGCGCTCGGACCACGTGACCCTGACCGCAAGCACCTTGGCTGGATGTCCGGGATCCCGACAACGAGCGCGAGCGTCGAGTTCCACTGCAGGACGTCGTCCGGATCGAAGACGGCGGCATGGCGGCCGAACATCGGGACTCCACAGAGGTGCCCTGTGCAGCGCACCCGCTGGCCTCGCTGCCGATGGGTCTTACTCAGTTGCGACGGATGCTGTTCAATCCGCCCAAAAGACTAAACTTCCCAAGTTTGACAGTACCGGTTGCGCGCTGCTGACCGTGGCCCGGTGCCGTGGGCTGTCTGGGAAAACGATTGCCGCTTCTGCGTTTCCGGCCAGGGCATGTAGGGCCATGTAGATCGCCCGGGGAACATGATTAGTGACCGTATTACGTATGAACAGGTTGCCGAACCTCGGGCCACCCGTCTTGGAGCTTCCCCCTCCCGTTGCCTCCACGAGCAGATCTTGGCCGCCTTGCTCGGCACCGATATCGACTCCGCGTTCAGTGGCGGACGCCCAGCTCTTGATGTCCCCATCCCGCATCCGAAAGATGTCCTCGTACGGCGGCAACGACTTCGTTTTCACGCACGTTTCGCGCCCCGGACAGAATGTAAAGTGCGAGCGACCACCATGCCGAACTATCTCTTTGAAGCGACGTACGTGGGCGTCAGGATGCAGGGGCTCGTGCAGAAAGGCGGCGTGAGGCTCGGCTGCGGCTTTTGGCTCCGTAGGAGGATCGCCGGACAGCTTCTACTTCGCTCTTGGCTACTACGACGGCCTTGGCGTTTTTGGAGGCGCCCGACGATGCAAGTGCTGCAGCGTTGTCGCTGCTGACTAATTCGACAGGGAATGTCATCGTCCGCCTGAATCCGCGCCGCCCGGGACGCTGGCGCCTTCGTCCTTCGAGGAAAGCGTGCATGAAGTGGCGCGTTTGCTCGAGGGTTCCCCCACGGACCCGGTCTTGCCGCGCGACCGCCGCTCACCATCGGCGCGATGCCTCCGACTGGCCCGCCTGCTGCAACGGGCGTCAAGGTGCAGGCCAACCTGGACCGCAGGGTTCTGAACTGGAGGACACCTCGGAGCGGGTGGAGCAGCAACTGCAACCCTTTGCCCGGAGAGCTTCTGGTCATCAGCAACGGGAACACAACCACCACCGCCAGGCTGGCCACGCAAACAGGGGCAGCAGGAACTGCACCTCGTCTGTGCCGTATTCGGCCCGACGCCGGAGGGTCCTCACTCGGGAGGCTGGCTCTGATCTTCGACGTCGTTTCGACGGCGCTGGATCAAACAGGTTATTTTCATGGTGAGTTCTTTGGCCGGAAACTCCACGGCGTAACCGGTTTCGATGCTGAACAAATTTGAATTGGGAGGTCTCCTCACGTCCTTGCACGCCAACAAGAGTTGACCATTCATGGAATTGTAGAGATTGACTCGTAGTAGCGTGGGTGCGATCTTCACGGTTGGTGTGCCAGAAAGGGACTGCTTGCAAAACGTTGTGAGGACACGGACATACACAGCCTCCGTAGCGCAACAGCACCGGATAGGGTTCGTCAAAGCTAGATAGGAGCAATTGTGGGAAAACTCACCGTAGAATCGATCGGCATTTCGGAATTACTGGACCGACTTCGGTCTAATGCCTGGCTTGTCCCGGCTTTCCAGCGTGATTTCGTCTGGTCAGAAGCTGACGTCACCAGCCTCGCCCTCTCGGTCATAGAGGCGCGACCAATCGGAATGGCGACACTATGGGAGCAGCCGGACGATAGCGACCTCATCCTTGTGCCAGCCTCGATTCCGGATACGCAGAACGGCGAATCAGTTGACGCCGCATTGTCAGCACCTGAGGATCGACCGAAGAACTTCTACGCGGTTCTGGATGGACGTCAACGCGCAACCGCACTTGCCATGGTTTTCGGAGGTCTGCGAGCAACAGATGCGAGGCGGCGGTTTTCGGGACGGTACTTCCTCGACGTTTCCCACGATGACCCGAGTGGCCGCGTTCGTTACATCCGTGAGACGCAAGTGAAAACCAGCAAGTATGACCAACTAGGCGTCTGCATTGGGGCTGGCCTGTTTCCACTGTCACCCGAAGCTGACAAGGACTTGATGGGTCAGTGGTACACGTATATTCAATCGATCAACGATGCGTCCAACTATCCGGACCAAGTGCTACCTGAGGCGGAAGAGCTTGCGCGGCGAAACGAAATTTTGAAGCAAGCCTTCAAAGGAATAACGGAGACGGTGCTAGCCGTTTATATCGTTCCAGCTGAGTACACGCTCGGCGAGATCTGTGAAATCTTCGAAACCCTCAACACCACCGGGACGAAGGTATCCACCGTGGACTTGTTACACAGCTGGCTATTCAACGATACGAGTACTGAACCCGAGCCGATCCTTCTCCGCGACTGGATTGACAACCTAGGAGAACTGGAGGGCGCTGTCGGCTGGGCCTCAAGGTCGAACCGACCCGAAATAATTGCCCAAACTGTGACGGCTTGCTATGTCGCATTAGACTCCGAAAAGCCCTCACCCCGCGCAGTTGGAGGGAAGTCAAAGCCCACCGCGGTGACGTCTATCAAGGCAGGTGACCTTCTCGCAACTCCTGCAGCGTTCTGGAGGCAAGCCATCGAGGACGAGCGGGATCTCGCTAACTACATCGGCGACTTCCAGACATGCGTGGCAGGCGGAAACTTCCCGCTGTCCGATTCCCCCTACCCGGTTACGATGGCAATGTACTCCGCGCTCCGTTGGTACATGACACACGACAGTCGATATGCGAACCAATGGAATCTGGAAGAACTGAACGGTCTCTTCAGAGCGTTCTTCTGGCGAAACGCCCTCGCCACACGGTACGACCAAGGGTTCCTCAGCCAGAGCAGTACGGATATGCGGGTCCTGAAGGAGATTTTGTTCCGGCGAGCGAAGGCAGCAAACGCCAACGCCTGGGCGGTTGAAGCCAACGCCGAACTGCAATCGGCGCTCGACTTGCCGGTTCCAGACGCGGTGTCTCTTCAACAACAGCTCCTACAGGCCAAGCCTGCCGGTGCTCTTGGACGCGCGCTCACTCTCGTTGTCCGGACGCAACCAACCCAAGATCTCGTTGACCCCAGCGTATCGATCGCATACCCAAGCTCTAAGCCCGTGGAACTGCACCATCTCTATCCTTTGAACTGGTGTGCTAACAATAAGCACGGAAAGCTCGGCGAGGTCCTGGACCCTAATACGGCTGAGTTCGATTACGCCAGATCCGTCGCCAATCTCACGCCTCTAACTCGTGAAAGTAACAACGCTTGGCGAGCCAAGACGCCCGGGCTTGCGCTCACGGAGAACGGGGTAACTTTTGAGTCGGCAAAGGCACGATTTGAAAGTCACTTCATATCAGCCCCAGCATTCGCTGCATTAACGGCCGATGGGCCTGATCCACTATGCTTCTGGGAATCAAGGGCGGCAGAGATTGCGACGGACTTGCGCTCCAGGTGCATCGTCGAACTTTGAGTGGCTCATGAACAACAACATCCCGGCCGCCATGGCGCCCCTCATGGCGAAAGCGTTCACCACAGGCGTTGAAACCAGCATTGCTCAGCTGGCGGAATTACTTGGGCTCCCCGAGGGGGATCCCCTCTGGGCCGTAGAGGCGGTTGTGCGCACGATCGAAGCTTGGGGATTGGAGCTTAATCCGAACCAGGCTCGGGGCAGTCTTGAATCGGCACGGGTTCTCCGCATCCCAGAGGTCAGCACTTCAAAGGCGGCGATTGCCAAGCTGCTAGCAATCGGTGAGGGGTCGGGCGTTGAGTTTAAGAGTTCGCTCCTATGTTCCATCCGTGATTGGCGCCAGGATGGCACCCTGAACGAACACCCTGCTTTACCTGGAGAAGTCCTCAAAACTGTATGCGCTTTCTTAAATAGCGACGGCGGGGAGCTTCTTATCGGAATCGACGATGACGGAGAGCCGTGTCAGGGTATCGAGCGCGACCTGGAGCTCAAAGGCTGGGACTTCGACAAGTGGCAGCTGCATCTGGTCTCTCTCATCGAGGGACGCTTCCTCAACGGTGCAATGGTGATGCCCTACACACGGATTCAACTCCACCAGCTCGACAACGCGGCAATAGCACATGTGACTGTAATGCGACGGACTGCACGATCGTTCGTTCGGCGGGAAAAATCACGGCCCTATGAATTCTTTGTCCGAAATGGTTCGCGATCCGATTCCCTTGACCTCCCGTCGTTCTATGCTCACCTACAGTCGCGCAGCGACATCTAGCTGCACTCACGGGTTGGTTGGTGACGCACGGCTGGCGGGTGAGGCGCCTTTGAATGCGCAGTGCGGGGCGGCCTCTGGGCTCTTCTGGGCCTGTGAATGCCCATGCATTGGTCCGGACGAGGCATCAAGGGTCCCGTAGATGCGGCGGGCTACGTAGCGATTGGTGCAGCGGCGAATTTTCTGCCAGTCCCCGTGTCACCAACCTGACGGCGCGGCACAGCTACCCTCTCACCGCAGCCGTCGCCTCCTGCTTGTCCTTCATTCATTCGCTCAACCAGGGGTCCCGGACGATCGATGTGAGCCGGCGGTTGGCCACGAAGGTTCCCCTGGCTCCGGCGTCGATCCAGTTCGTATGCTCGGCAAGGCTCACCAGTGAGCGGATGATTGCGACTCGGCATGGAGCGTGCGGGCGACGCCGCTGAAGTCCACTTCGGGGATCAGCATGAGCTCCTCTGTCAGGCCGTATCAGCTTGGTGCGGCTGACGAACGGACCAGTAGTATCGCCCCTACTGGGTGTTGGGGGCTTAGTAAACTCCTAATGGTGGCTCCCGTACGTGCGTTGAGGGCACATCGAGCCCCTCTCACCCCGCTACAGCCAAATAGCTTCCGGTGACCGAACATGTGAACGGTCCAGGCCTGTCATGGTCATGTTCGCTCTTTGCCTTGGACGGGGAGCGACGGTGCCATAGTGATCGGATCACCTGGGACGGCAAGACGCCACCGACCGCCGTCGATCTCCGCGCCGGTACCGAGTTCCCCGGCTTCCATGGGGGCTAAACGGTGACTCACGAAGGTTCCCGCTCGCGGGGACGGCAGCCCGAGTGCGGCCGCGATCTCGGGTTGAGGATGATAGTGCCCCAGAATGACGATTCCCTCATGCCTGAGGTGTCCTCGAGCATCGCGGATCCGCTTCGAGGAGTCGATCTGCTGGGCGACCGTCTCCACAGCGGAATGTTGCACCAGCTCACCTTGTAAGTGACGGAACAACATGTTGACGGCTGCCTGGCCCGAGGATTGACTTACTGCCGCCATCGCCGTTTCGGGATGTTTCATGAGTACGTTGGCCGGTAGGGCACAACCGTCGAAGACCCATAGGATCTGGTCGATCCCGACCTGGGACAAGCGGGGGCGCCCCCGGTCCATCGATGCCACTCCTCGCGAGTCAGGGCCGGGGCGAAGGATCCCGAGGCTGAATCGAGAGGTCTCCTCGTTTGCCCATATCACCAAGTAGGGCAATTCACGTTGTTCGGGAACGGGGCGGTCGAGTGTCCAGACGTCGATCCTCTCACTCCATGTACAGGCGACGTCGTACCCGGCGATCTGGAGCGAGGTAGTGATACCGTCGTCGAGATCGAGTACCCGTTGGAGCCACACCTCGATGAGTGGTCCTATGTGAGCTGATTCTGCTTTCGTCAGCTGGGTCAAGTCCCATCGCCCCGTCCACCGACCGTCGTAGGCCTGGTCGAGAGCGTTTCGGATGGCACGCCCGCACCGAATTCCCTCGGGGTCGGCTGCCTGAATCGAGCCCTTCATATGGTGGATGGCCGGGTCCTGGGCGGGAGTAGGTGGAACAGCTGTGGTCCTGCGGGGACGCGACTTCAAAGCCGGTTCGGGTCGTTTGTCCGGGTCCGGAGAAGGGGGCCGGGCCCGTCGTGTCCTCGAGGATCCAGCAGTTCCTTTCGCGCTCCCCTGTTCTTCAGCGACCCAATGCGGGTCGGCGTCGAAAAGGGTGAACGGGTCATCAGAGACGTTAGCAATCATCGTTTATCACCTTACGTGCACCGGAAATGCTCATCATCGTCGAAGCGGTGCGCTACCCGGCCCATTCCTACTCTCTCCGGCGTTCACCCCTGGATGCTCGCCCGCGCATCCGTCAGGACCGTGCGGAAGAAACCGGGTACGGACTCATCGCCGACGAGGAGCTTACGATCCAGATAGATGTTGGTGCGCTCGCAGGAGGTCTCGGAAATGAGGCTGCACGCATGGCAAGCAGCCAGGTTGAGGCTGTTCATGCCCTGCCCCCGGCTCTCGGCGCATACGGGGTTGTTGGAGCAGCGGTCGGCGTCCTCGACCGCGCCGAGGAGCAGTCTGGAGAAGTACCGGGCCTCTCCCAGGCGGACCAGGCCGCCGAGGGTGCCCTGGGCGTCCCCGCTGCTGGTGTAGATCAACAGACCGCCTTGGGGGTCCGGACCGTCGTTTGAGGCGTAGATACGTTCGGACAGGGACGACGCGGAGTACCCGCTCTGGAACTCCAATCGGCGCATCAACAGGTGTGCCAGGGTGTGCAGGAGCACGTAGCGGGGGTGGAGATCGGCGATGACACCTCTACGGTTCGCAAGCTTCGCCCCTCGATCGATCCAGTGCTGGGTCCGTCGCTGGACGGCGGGGTCCTCCTCCCATGTACGGAGGGCCTGCTCATTGAAACGGAGGAAGATACCTTCCCCGAACTGCTCGATGGCCGGGTACCACTTGAGGCCGTCGATGCTTCCGAGGTCCACCCGGGTGAAGTCTTCTTGCTCGTAGCGGCGGAAACCCCGCAGGGCTCGTACCTCACGTAGCCGGCGGACCAGACCGACGTCCGCTACCAATCCGGCCAGGGCTGGCAGCACGCCCGGTTCCTGGGGGTAGTCGGAAGGATGCACGTCGAAATCAGGGTTCGTCACTTCCGTGTCCCCGGCCAGCACCCTGTCGAACGCCGCCCATTCTCCTGAGTGCAGGTTGCTCTGCAACTGTGAGGTGTCGGCCGCGGGGTCGGTCGTCAGCAAGTGACGAACCATGTGCTCCGGGGCCCCGGTCTGGGCGGAGACGACGGGGACGGCATGGTCCAGCAATGGTCCCGCTTGTTGTCCGAATACTGCCTTGAACATGTCGTTCTGGAGTACTTTGTCCCGCAGCGCTACTGTGGCGGATTCCACTTCCGGGATGTCGATCGCCGAAGCCGTCTCCGCCTGGTAGACGCTGGTGGAACCCCGTTGGACAACCCGCAGTTCCTTCGTGCATTCCTTGGTGGTGTCCTGCGGTTCCCACGGCTGCAGGCCCCAGCACTTGTACCCTTCCTCGGACAAGGATGTGTTGCGTCCCAGCGACCCCAGGTGCCTTGAGGCGTCACAGGAGCGACACAGGACCCGCAACGAGCGCAGGCCTTCGCCTGACCCCGGGGTCGTCCGCAGTTCCAGATGCTCAAAATCCTTGCACTGGCGTTGCTCGTCATTCGAGGACTCGAAGTGGGACCACCGCCGCCAGTCGAGGTCCTGGATATGGCCTCCGGCGTCGCAGACGGCGACAAAACGCATGGGGACCATCGGTCCTGCACATCTGGAGCAGCTATTGGTACTGGCGCCGTTCTTGTGATGGATCCGGTTGGACATCAAGGTGCAGTCCTGGCAGAAACGCCATTTCGGGAACCGCCGGTAGGGCAGGGCGAAGTTGGGGTTGTGACTGTATTCCCCTGCGGTCGGGGGTCGGCGCAGCTGCAGGACCCCTAACGCCCGTTCCAAGGGTGGGCAGGACAGGGGCTCGCAGGTCTTCTCGTTCCACGTCCCTGTGTCCATGCCGATGAACGATTCGCTTTTGATGTCGACGATGGCGCCGACCCCAAACGGGTAGATGGTCTCCTGCAGTCTGAGCTGACGCATCTCAGGTGCCTTGTCCTGCCCTGCTTTGGCTTTGGGACTCATGCCTTCTCCCCGATTATCCTCATGTTGATGTTCGAATCGACGCTGCGCATCGAATTCATCACGGCCCACCCATCTCGATCCTCGTCGAAGGCGCGCATCAGGGCAGGCTCTCCGTATTTCGCTCGTAGGGGCTGGTACCGCAGCGTCGATTCCCCGGTGTCGGGGTCCGGTGAGGTGCGGATACGCCACTGGTCAATCAACCGGTCAAGATGCTCCTGCGTGGCCTGGTACTCGTCCGGGTCCGAACGTTCCACGACGTCCAGGATCGTCTCCCGGACGTTACGCACCACGTTGGAATCGGCCCGGAAGAGTACTGCCTGGGAGTCCTCGCGCCATGGGCTCAAGTGCCGGACCATAGTCACCAGGACTGCTGCCAAGGATCGGTGTCTGGACGCGGCGGACCAGGGGGTGACACTGGTCGGTTCCACACTGCGGTAAAGCGACTGGTGGTAGCCGAGGAACGACTCGTAGTGGGAACGATCGCGAGGACGTGAGGCTCGGTACAACGTGACGATGACGCCCGGGACGTCACCGCGTCCGACGCGACTGGTGGCCTGGATGTACTCCGAGGTGGTCTTGGGTTGACCGTTCATCAGCATCAGGGCCAGCCGTGGGACGTCGATACCCACCGACAGCATGTTCGTGCAGGCGACCACGTCCACGGCATCGCCTTTGTCGAGGCCGCGTCCTAGTCGTTGCAGAGCCTTGGGAAGGTCCTCGGCATCCACGCGGCTGGTCAGCTCCACCATTCCGTCACCGCGGATCTGACGTGTCCTGCCTTCGGGTCCACGTCGGGTGGCCAGCAGACTGTTGACGTCGTCGCGGACGAGGGTCACGGTGCGCCCCAGTTCGCGCAGGCTGTTGTGGTAGGCCACGGCCGTCCAGTAGGCATCGGTTCCCTTGAGGTCCTGTGGTCCGTGCGCGGCCTGCCCGGGTGCTTCGAGCATGGCGCCCATCGCACGCACTACCGAGGTGGATTGGGTGAAGGCCTGAGGCATGAGACCGATGTAGGTCCTGCCAGGGGCGTCGGGGTCCTGCGCAGGGCGGGCGAAGTAACTGTCCTCCTCATTGAGCCCCGATGGTGGGAACAGTTGGACGTTCCGGGCCATGAGGCCTTTAACCTGGTCCTCGGCGGAGCGGATCGTTGCGGTGGAGGCAACGATCTTCGGGTGTCCGCCGACCTCCCCGATGATGCCCAGGACGGCGGCGTCGTAGATCGCGACCGTGGTGCCCAGAGGACCGGAGAGTAGATGCATCTCATCCTGGAGTATCAGCGACGGTGGATCGTTCGCCGTGGAGCCGGCGCCCAGCAGGACCCCTGCCTCCTGCTTGAAGGGCAGTCGCGCGAACTTGTCGACGGTCGCCAGCAAGATGGTGGGTGGGTACGCGTAGATCCTCTCGTCGACAACCTCGACGGGAAGCCGGTCGTGGAAGAGGCAGTTCCGGTCCGGGCAGCGGAGCCAGATGTCTCCGGCCGAGTGGACGGCCCCGTAGTCCCCGGCACGTTCGGACCTGGTTTCTGGCATCATGCGGTGCCCGCACCAAGGGCATTCGGTGAGTTGGAAGGGGTTGTCGGGGATCTCCCGTCTCCTGGTGAGCTCCAGGCGTTTGATCGCCTCCTTCTGCGTCCCGGGAGTGGTGGCGTTACCGACCCAGAGTCCGATGGTGAAGGGTGCCATGCCCTGCGCGAGTGGATCACTCGCCCGGAGGCGTTCCATGGCGCACACCAGAGTCGCGGCCCGTTGGAACTGTTGTGTCGTCAGCAGGCGCAGGGTGTAGCGGGTGATGACGGCTGTACCGCCTCCTCTGATCCCGTGCTCGAGCCGGCGCCGGAAGATCTCGAAGGCCGCCAACCCAAGGTAGGCCTCTGTCTTGCCTCCACCGGTGGGGAACCAGATCAGGTCAACGAGGTCCCGGTCCGGGTGATTGACGTCCGCGGTGCTGGTGAGGGCGAGGAGGATAAATCCCAACTGGAACGGCCGCCACGTCGGTTCGCGTCTGAGCTTATTTCCTTCGGAGCCGGCGGCTTTCGCGCGATCTGATTGGAGCATCTGCTCGTTCATGGCGGACATGGCCAGGCGGAAGGCGTCCCTGGCGCTCGAGGAGCCCTCGAGCAGGATGATTCCTTCGTGCATGCGGTCGACGGCGTCGCTCTGTCGGTCGGTGATCCTCCCGGCTGCCGGTCGATGGTGTTCGTCGAGTCCTCGTACCTGGTCCTGCTGTTCCTCGGTCCAAAGCCGGTATTCGTCGACGAAGGTCCTGAGTTCCGCGAGGACTTCTGCGGTGTCGTCCTGGATTTGGGTGAGTCGGTCCAGCCGCAGGATACCTGCGTCACTTGTCTTGGCCTCGACGGTTGGGACGGTATAGCGGGGTAGTGGGTCCAGAGACACTGAGGCGCACCCGCCGGACCCGTCATGGGCCCAGCGCACCGATGTCCCGTGGCCCACGGCGAAGACCTGACGGTCTCGGTAGCGCACCGCGAGTTCTTCCTGTTCCGGATCCAGTCGGAGGTCCTCGACCGACCTGTAGGGAAGTATCCGGCCCCCGATCGAGCGTACGGTCATGCCGACTTGGTACAGGCAGTCCTCGGTGCGTAGTTGCCCTTCTTCTTCGTCGTTCTTCGGGGCTACGCGGGTGTTGCTGATGGCAACGGTGACCAGTGAACTGTTCTGGCCGAAAGGCCGCCATCGTACGTCCAGTGCTACACGCCCGTCCCCAGGGGCCCCCGCAACGGCTAGCTGCTCGCAGCGGATGCCGGAGAACTGGTGGCCCTGACGCCGCCACGCGATGTGGGTTTCGGTCTTCTCCTCGCTGTAGGTGGCGTATCCGAGGTCGATGTCCACTGCCTCGCCGTCATGGATGAAAGACAGGGCGCTGGAAGAGGGCTGGTACGCGTTCGCCATGTCGATGGCGAGTTCCTCGGTACCGTCGATCCCTTCCTCACCAGGGTTATCCTCGGTGAAGGGTTGCAGTTCCTCGATCTCTACGCCGATACCCACGGGGTAGAGGACTCCGACGAGGTAGGTGGCGTTCGGCCGGTTCCTGAGCAGTTCCTCCGGCCCCTCAATCGGGCCCAGGTATTGCTGTTCAAGGTGCTTGATCACGCGCTTCTGGCGTTCGACGGCTTCATTCATTGCGGGCACCGGCCTTTCCTACCTGTTGCTGTATGTACTGCAGCGCGTTTCGTCCCATGATCTGGTAGGCGCCGGGAGAACTGACGACGTAGAGCGAATAACGAGGCCGGGTCATCGCGACATAGGATGCGGCCCGCCCCCAGGCGGTGTCTAGGTCGCCGACGTCCACGACGATCACGTGCTCCCGCTCCAGACCTTTGATGTTCGCTGCTGTGACGACCTCGTAGGACTGGTTCTCCATGGGGTAGTTCGACGGTGGTCGGCCTTCGACGGCCAGGATTGACGCCGAGGGGTCGGTGGCGGCACTGATGATGGTGATCTTCTTGCGACTGACGCCCTGGTCTCGGAGGGCACTGAGGCGACCGTCCAGAAGACGGCGGGCTTCTTCCGGGGTTCGGGCCTGAACGATCGATGCCTCCGGTCCTTCGCCGATGCGTGGGCTTCCCAGGTCCGCCCCGAGATGGGACTGCACCGCAGTCACGACGGTGCGGGCGTTCCTGACGTTCTTCGTCAGATCGACGATGATGGCACCGGCCTGGATCTCCTGGTACACCATCTCGTCGAACACCCCGCTCAGATGAGTTTGATTGTTGGGGTCCAGGAAGATCCACCACCGACCGTCCTGCAACCCGCCACGGACAGAATCAGAGAGTCTGCTCATGTCCTCGAGGTTCAGCAGGTCCTGTGCCTCGTCGACTACAACCACATCGAAGACGGCTTCGCCGGGAATCGAATCGAAGGGCACCAACTGCACCGGGCTGTCGCTCAACAATTCCGACGCAAACCTCAACACGCCGGGGGAACCGCAGACGAAAGCCACCGAACTGCCGTCGGCCACCGCTCGACGTGCCGCTTCGATCGCCACTACGGTTTTACCCGTACCGGCTCCGCCCAGGACCAGAACCCGTGGATTGCGTTCGAAGGCCCGCATCGCGTCGACCTGTTCATCGGTCATGGTTACGATGTTCCGGTCGATGAGCATCTCGGTGTCCGGCACGGTTCGCATGGCGTCCACCTCGCGACGCAGGAGGGTGAAGACGGTCGAGAGGTTCGCCATCGGACGTAGACCCTGGCGCCCGGGGTAGTCGGAGTCACCCGGTGGTGTACGGGCCAGACGAGCCAGCGCGTCCAGGCTCCGTTCCAACCCGGCGGGACTCATCCGATCCAACCCGATGTGTTGCTGCGGAACCCATTCCGCGTCCGGGGTCAGATTCTGGTCAGGCGTCACCACGGCATAGGCGAACGGCCACCCGCCCTCGCCCGACTGCCTGGTGAGGATATCGAGTAACGCGAATGAAGCGTCCTTGGCCTGCACCCATGGGCTGCGCCGAAGAGGGTGCTGGGTGCCCTGCCGGTCCACGGAGTACCAGAGGCCTTCCTCGGTCCGCCCGATCCGCCCTCCCTTGACCTCCAGTACGAGGATCGCCCCCCTCCACAGCACCACGAAGTCTGCCTCACCCATTACCTGTTTGCGGTGCCGAGGAAGATGGACCGAATGGTATGCGACACCTTCGTCGGACCGCATCGCCGTGAGGAGTTCCGCGACCTTGCGCTCGGCATGACTCTGGGCGTCGATGTACTCCGTCGGTGGGATTAACCTCATGACCCCTCGACCCCCCAGTACTGGGTGAACCCCCGGTATGCCAGGTCGACGTCGACGTTCTCGATCGTGTCCTCGAGGTTCACCACCAGGCACCGCTCGGATCCACGGTTCTTGGGTCCTCGTAGTCCACGACCGACCATCTGCACGTACTGGCTTTCGCTCAAGGTCGGCCGGGCAACGTAAAGGGCGCGGATCTGAGGTGCATCGAAACCCTGGGTCAACAGCTCGCAATTGACCAAGACCTGAAGCGAGCCGTGCTTGAAATCAGAGATCGCCTTCGCCCGCTCGCCGCGCGAACTCCGGCCACTTACCGAGCGCGCCCGCACGCCCTTACTCTTCAGGATCGTCGCCAGGACCTGAGCCGAGAGCACCGAAGGCATGAAGACTAAGACTTTCCACTCCTCCGGCAAGGCCATGATGTGATTGACGATGCCCGTGGTCCTCGTTTGGTCTTCACCCACCAGGTTCAAGGTGTCCTGCGACAAGTTCTTGCGTTCTATCTCCGACAGGCCGACGTCCAAGCGGGTACCGGGCAGGACTTGATGATCGATACGTGCCAGCACTTCACGATCCTGGAGCTCTTTTATAGGATCAGGGCCCAACGTCTGGACAAGATTGTTCCCGAACCGCTTCGCCAACAGACTGGTCACCTCAGGGTTCCGTCCTCGGTAAGGGGTGGCCGAAAGACCGATCAGTGGACGCTCGCGATTTCCGAGGTCAACACCGAGCCTCTGAAATATTTTCCTGTACATTTTGTTGTCCGCTGCCCGATGGGCCTCGTCAACAATGACAGCGACAGGAGCATAGATCCAGTCGTACGAATCGTCGTTGATGTGCTCGTAGAGCATCGCATCGGTCGCCACGACCACGCTCAACTCCAATTCGGGTGCCTGCGGTCGATGCGTACCGAAAAATCGGTTGATACTTAGCGATCTCTCGTCGGAGAACTCCCGCCATACCTCGCTCCATGTGGTGATGGCCTGCTCGCACAGTTCGTCGGACTGCGCGACCCACAAGACCGGGCCGTTGGTGGCGAAATCGTTGTTCAAGAATGCCCTGACCAGCGACTCCACAGCGACACGGGTCTTTCCCGCACCGGTCGGCAATTCCAAGAGGGCCTTGTCGGCATTACCGGGGTTGGAACGAAGACAAAACCGTAGTTCCCGTAGAGCTTCCTGCTGATAGTCGTGCAACGCTCCCAGTCCAGGTTTGCCCATCACGATCTCCCCCGCTGGCCGCGAAGGCTTAGACGTCCCCGCGAAGTCCGGCGTAAACCCCAAATCGGTTACGAACCTGCGAGCAGGGCCGAGACCTCCCCACTTGTCAGGCGGCGTCAATCCGAGAGCCCTCAACTCATCTGTAAGAAGACTTAGGGAGTCAGTCCCGAAGGAATCGAGGAACAGCCCTGCCAGGTCTCCATCATGCACAGGCGTTCCCATCGCCCGAAGAGTATCTATAAGACCGGGAGGCAGCTTCGCATTCAGCTGATCCGGCGAAACCAGTACTTTCAATCGGTCCTCGTTCGAGGAGGCGGCACGAGACCGCTGTCTCAACTCATCTAAATCAGCGTCGAAGAGCGCCTGTACAGCATTCTGAACGTCCGCGGCACTCAACCTCAGACCGACTTCCTGATTGATCCAGGCGAGAAGGTCGTGGGCGTCGCTTCTTACGGAAGGATCGCTGGTCACATAAACCGTGCCGCCGTGGAATGCCCGCTTCAAGGCTTGCTCCTGCGTGCCGGTCGGTGTTAGCTGGCGGGCCACGATGCTGGCGCACTCCGTGATGGAGAGCCGCCGATCCTTTCGGTCAAGCAGACCGTACACGGTCGGAATGCAGTCTGTGAGCAGCACCGGTTCAGTCGGCTGCTCCGGAATCAACTCGAATCGGATGGCGCTGTCGGCGTCTTGGAAGTCCGCTTGTTCAAAGAAGAAGCGCCGGAGCATCTCGTCTTCGACGAACAGATAGGGATTTTTGGATCGCTTTAGGACTTCAACCTGCGCCGCATTCGATGCGATGAAGATCTGCCCCGCTGGGTACAAATTTATGTCCGGACCGACTACGGCTGGGACCTCACCCTTCCAGCCCTGCTCCTCGCGAATTCTCGGTAGAGCTTCGGACAGGAAATTCAACAGGGAACTGGTCACGGGCGCCGTAGCTTGCATTCCCTGGCCCGCTCTCATGCCTTCCATGAGCACATCCGTATCGATGTTCTCTATCGACTCAGCCAACGGCAAGATACCGAAATGAGAATCCTTGGGCACGGGTACCCAGGGAAAGTATTTCTGGAGGACGGGAGACACCACGCGCCACGCCGGAACGACGCTGAAGGAAGTTTCTGCCAACCCCCACGTCATGACGGCCCACAGGTGCGGGGCCGGTACAGGGAAGCTCTCCGACCCGTCAGGGCTGTGAAGATTCCATTCCCGGGCTGTGCCGGTCCTTAGCAGGGCCGCAGTCAACTCCAACAAGTCACGGGTGGGTTGGGGGCTTACCTGGGACAGATCATGGAGAAGCCCGAGGGGGCCGGCCCCTCGTTCTTCCGCGAAGTACCAGTCTTCCGGCGCCGAATCCCTGTCCTGGGCGCCTGCTTCCCGAGCCCGTTCTACAGCCCAGTCCAGATACTGCGAGAACTCGGTTTCCTCAATGACGGGATAACGGGGTGAGAATCCGGTCACAACGCCGAGGACCTCAATAAGTTCCTTGGTGAGGAAATTGGGCATAAGCGTGCGATCCGGCCATGGCGTCTCCACCGCAGGGTGTTGAAGAGCGAGCACCTCTTCTGAATGGCGCCACGTCGAGGCCCCCGTGATGACCTTGACGATATTCCCCTTACGTCTCCAATCAGTGAGTATCAGCGCCAACCGACGGGGTTCGAGGTTGAGTGCTTGGTCCCAAAGATCGTCCCACTGGCTGTCCGTGGATGTTGGCCCCATCATCGAGAGCATGGAGGTGAAGACGATCTCGGCGTCAAGAGCCCTGAACCCGAATTTCTCCAGAACCTTACGACAGGCCACGTTGTTGGCGATTTCGTCTACTACGAGCTCATAGCCCTGCAGCTCGACCCCAACCTCGGGGGGAAGATGAACATTCGTGTACTCGTTGAGGGCGGCTCGCCGGGCCATGTCGGTGGGGACGATCCGGGCCGAAGCTAAGGATAAGCGGGCCCTTTCCGGTTCGATGCTGGGAATCATCGCCAACGCTTCCCGGGAATATCGGACATCATCTATATCGCCCAGCATGGCCAACCACGCCGAGGGGTCGAGCTCGTTACGCGCGGGGGGTAGATCTCGTTGCAGGAGCGCTCCTGCGTCGGCGAATGCCCTCCGATGCATCTCGCGTAGACGGACCCTCAAGTTCCCGGTCTTATCGTCGTGGTAACACGAAACGTGAGGCACATTATTAGGTGTATGCGGAGCAGCACTCCACGCGGCCATAGCGCTCGCGGGTAGGACGACCCCGTAGTTGAGAGCAACGATTTCGGATCCGTGGCGCAGTTGCCCGGCGACATCAGGGATGAGAGCCGCTTCCGAGGCTTTGCGGTGGATGTGTGAGATCAGTGCCTTGTCCGCAGGGGAGTGGTACTCCTGGGGACGGCTGGGTAGATACCGCAGGTGCCGCGCGGGGTGTTCCTTTGTTCGAAGGTGCGGCAAGGAATCGACGAACAGCTGGGCCAGGGTCTCGAAAATTTCGGCGTTGTACTTCTTCTCGGCCAGGATGTGACTTCGATCTTCACTCAGCGCCCAGGGGGCGTTGAAGATACCGACGGCGGAGGTCCGGTCGGACAGAGGGAAATTGGCCCAGAACTCGCCTTCTTTCCCTTGCGGGTCCAGTGGCATGGCGCAGGTGACCAGGATCGACTTTCGGGCGATAGCGTCATCCACTTCTTGTCTTGCTGCTAGCGACGGTTGGTGTGTCCGTTTGAAGATCGCCCACCTCTGGGCACCGAGCCGGGGCCCCTGCAGTTCAAAGGACGAAGGGCCTATAGATTGGCAGGAGTGCTCAACCTCTTGTTGGGCGCCACCGCGCCGGATGCTGATTGACAGTTTCTCGACGTGGGGGGTGAATATCAGGAACTGGGTCTGGAATCCCAGCAGTTGCTCTTCCAGCTCCACATGCTGTTGAAGCGGAAGCCTCACGACTGTGCTCGCCCACTCAGCCAACTCTTGCAATATGTCGTCGTCGTCGATCGCGTTCACCGCGTCGATGACCGTGGGCAGGCGCAATACCGGCAGACCGTTTTCCTGTGTGTCGAACTCAGCCAGAATGGAACGAGCCTCGGGTGACCCGAAATGAAAACTGGCCGAACGACTGAAGATCTGCGGGTTGTCCGTCACGGCCAGAACGGACTTGAAACCTAAGCCATAACGCCCGATCTCTTCGCCCCTTTTTTCGCTGAGGTAGGCATGCGTGATGGCATCGATTCCCGCTTGATCGAACTCCTTACCGTCATTCGCACAGTAGAGGTGGTGATCGGTAAGGATAATCTTAATTCGGCCGGTGGCTCCCGACTTGAGGATCGCGTCGGCCGCGTTCTGGACCAGCTCCGTGATCTGACGCTTTGAGTAGCCACTCGTGCGGAAGGAATTCTCCTGCCCCACATGTTCTTCAAGCATCTTCGGATCCTCGCGATAGATCCGTGGCACCTTCGCCCGCCAGCTCTCGAGAAATTCCAGGAGCGCTTGATCTGGCTCGCTCCAAAAACCGTGCGTCATTGCTTTTACCTTCCCCCGAGTCGACTTTTCGATCCTAACGAGGTCAAACAGCTTTCAGGCCCAAAGTCGCCTTGAGGCGCGCCGAGGAAACAGTGAAGATCCCAGTGGTGGACCGGCACAATGGCTGCGGCTGCGGGTGCATGTCGCACGCTCTCGGAAGCTCTGGACGACAGACGGCCGGTGGACGACAAGCGAGCAGCGGCCACGCAGCCCAGGACAGGAACCGCCTGAGAAGCCGGGACCCAGACCGTTGGGCTTTGAGCTACAGGGACGCTGGCAGTAATTGTCTTCAGTCTCGTAGGTCCAACATGCGCGAGGTCTGACTAAACTCCGGCGGGGACGCTCATACTCAGAGGATGCTCGAAGTAGTGAGGGCGGGCTGAGGGAGATGCTCGTGGTGACTCTTCTCAAGTCCAACCTGCATCCTCGCATCAACTTCTAGGACCGGGGACCGACTCAAGTCCGTTTCCGCCTTCGGCCTGACACAGTCGGGGGCATGTTCGATATAGCGGGATGCGATTATGGTCTCCTCATCGATGTCAGTCCACCGGGTTCTTACCATCGTGTCGAGGAAACCCGGGGAGATTTCGCGGCCGAGGGCCGCTGCCAGGACGTGTGCGGCGAGACGCGGTGGAATGGCGTTACCGATCTGCTGGGAGATATCCTTGCCCGACCATGGGTAGTCAGCCGGGAACGTCTGGAGACGGCCTGCTTCTGAAACCTCGAGGCGATCGAGTTCACCCTTGTTTGAGAACAAGCGATTCCGCGAGACTTTTCCTGTAACCGTGAAAGCCGGCTCCCTAGAAGTGCGCCGACCACGGGCCTTCGGATCGCCGCCGGTTCCATAGTTGGAGACAAGCTCGAAAGGCTCCGGCCGGTCCAGGGTCTCGCCGATGCTCTGGCATGGCAGCAAAGCGGGCTGACCAGCGGAAGCTATGGCTTGTCCTCTCCTGAACCGCTGGTGCGTTGGAGCGGGAAGGGCGGGGGTGAGCTTTCGGTTCGCGATCAGGATCGCTCGCCGGCGGGTCTGCGGGACTCCGTACTCCTCCGCGTGGAGAACGCCGGTAGCTGTCTTATAGCCGAGTGTCTCCAGGACCGTCGCCATGGCCTCCCATACGGGCAGGACCGCTGGCACCTGCTCCAATACGATCACCTCGTAGGCCTTTCCAGCTCGATGGGCATCTAGCGCCCATCGCAGCGGCTGAAGCACCAGCCCTGTTCGTTCATCTTCCAGAGAGGCAAGCTCATCTGTGATGTCGTCCCCATCGACCATGCGCGCAATAAAGGATAGAACCTGGCTAAGGGCCTTGCGGCCGGCACCAGCCCCCGCCACGGTGTACGTCTGACACGGGGGCCCCCCGGTGAGAATCGTCGCAAGGGGGAATTCTTCCGGCCTGTGCTCTCGTACGTCACCTTGTACGGTTTCGAGCCCAGCGGTCCGCCTAGTTGCACAGGCGTTCTCGTCCCACTCGACACCAGCCACGGACAATCCTAGCCAGCGTGCCGCGACGTCCAATCCGCCAGGCCCGGCGAAGAGATCCACCATTTGAGCGTCAGAAGGGGGCGGGGCCGATTGCACGAAGGTCATGGGACACGATCTTATCGGTCGCGGCAGGTTACCGACGGACCAGCATCGCCGGTTTCCAACCGATCAGCAGCAGTTCTCGCCCGTCCGATGGGGCTCCCACCCACCGTAATAGTGGTAGGCATCGCTTATTCGGTGTGGCTCAATGAGTTCTGGCCCGACCCGACGAAGGATAACGACGCGGAGCATAAGTGGCAGGTGACCGCAATGGTCCTCACCCGGGCCGCGCATGAAGCGCTGGGGCCCATTCACGTTGGGACACCGGTGATCGTGCCGGAGGACCTGCACGATCAGTGCCTGGACCCGACGATCGAGGCCAGCTCCCTAAGCGCCGAGCGTCCCCTTCCCCCGAAAGTGCGGGACACTGGAAGTCCCGAACCACGAAAGCGTGCCACCTTGATTAGTCTCCAGCAGAATGCCGAGGACCTTACCCGGCCGACTCCATGGGACTGAGCAGGGCGGACGGCGCCGGCCATCTTGATCCGCTGCTGTATCCGTGGGACCCGCCCGGGGCCTCGGGTGTCATGGACGGCGATGGATTCCGGCCCCTTGAGCTTTCAGCCGGACTGGATGAAGCCCTCGCGCAAGCCGGCGCGGCACGGCTGGAAGCCCGTTCCCTGGTGGTCTCCATCGGCTCGAATTCCAGCGCCGACGTGATGCGGCGGAAATTCGCCAGCTACCACCAGCCCGTCAGCGCGGTCCTGCCGCTGGTCCGGGGCCAGCTCCACAACATCGCGGTTGGCCACTCCGCCCACGTGAGCAGGGCCGGCTACATCGCAGCCGCCCCGTATCCGCAGATGGGAGAGTGCACAGCGGTCTGGCTGTCGTGGCTGGACGATGTCCAACTGATGGCCCTCGACGAAACGGAGCCCAACTACCGGCGGATCCAGCTCGACGGCGAAGCTTGCCCGCTCGTGGCGGACCACGGGGAAAGTCCGGAGGAGTTTTCGCTGTTCACCTCGCGCTGGGGCGTGCTGACCGACGGCGACGGCGGGAAGCTTCCCTTCCTCGACCAGCCTGCCCTCTTCGGGCTCCTCGCCAGCAGCGGCACCCGGGACCTCCTGGAGGAGGGGAAGTCCGTGTTCGGCGGGCCGCCGGAGCTTGTTGCCGAGCAGCTCGCGATGCCCTCGGTCCAGGAATGGGCCAGGGAATGGTTCAGCTCGGCCGGCCTCGCAGCGCCCGTGGACTTCGACGGTCCTCGCGCGGGGTAGCCACCCCTCTGGATCGTCGCCTTCACCGGGCTGCGATGTCCTGCGCAATGTTCTCCGCGATGTGCTGCGCAATGTACTCGGCATCGCGGCCCACGCCCGCCACGATGGACGAGCCGTGCCCGGTCAGCCACGGCAACCCGACGGCGTACAAGCCCGGGTGTTCGGCGACGCCGCGGTGGTGCCGGGGGTAGTTCCATTCGTCCAGCACCGGGATGTCCAAGATGCTGAAGTCCAGCCGGTAGCCCGTGGCCCAGAGGACCGACGTGACGTTGGCGGCTTCGAGGTTCAGCCGGGCCGGCTCCGAAGGAAGCCAACCGTCCTTGCGCGGCGGCTCCGGCTCCGGTGCCGACATGCCGGTGGCGGCAATATAGCTGTCGAACATCGGCTTCATCCGCTGGTAGAACGCCGCCTCCACCAGGGCCAGGCGTTCCGGAAGGTCATCACTGAAGACGAGGTCGCCGTCGTCGGCTGCTTCCAAATGGCCGTGCAGCCGGACCCCGCGCCGGCCGAGGTCCCGCAGGTGGATGTCGTGGCCGCCGTCGGCGCCGGACACCAGCGGGTTGCAGGCGAACCTCGCCGCTGGGGAGGGTAACTGCCCCAAGGTGAGGCCGTTCAGTCCGTAATCGGGGCCGAATTGTGCAAGCTGCATCATCCAATAGAGGAGGTCCTGGCCCCGGTACCGGCGCGGCGCTTCCGGGCACGTGGACACCGCCAGGTGGATTTCGCGACCGACGGCGAGCAATTCCTCGGCGATCTGTCCGCCGGATTGGCCGGTGCCAACGATGAGCACGGCACCGTCCGGCAGTTGGCCCGGGTTGCGGTAGCCGTCGGTGTGAAGTTGCAGGAGGTGGCTGGGCAGTTGCACGGACAGTGCCGGGATTTTCGGAGTCTGGTAACCGCAGGTAGCGAGCACCACGTTCCGGGCGCGCCAGCTGCCCCGGGTGGTGGCCACGTTGAAGCCGTCGCCCTCCGCGGGCGCGATACGCGTGACATCCGCACCGGTTCGGACAGGAGCACCGATGCTCTCCGCATAGTGCCGGAAATGGCGGATGAGGTCATCTCGGAGCATGAAGGCTTCCGGGGCGGGGCCGTCATACGGCATGCCGGGCAGCGCGAGCGAGAAGTTCGGGGTGTTCAGGAAAAACGCGTCCCACCGGTCCTGCCATGCCCCGCCGAGCGTTTCGCGCCGTTCCAGCAGCTGATGTTCGACGCCGGCCCGGCTGAGCCAGTAGCTCGTGGCCAGACCAGCCTGCCCGGCCCCGACGATAAGGGTGTTGACGCTGTGCGGAGCCGCAGGTCGGGCGGCAGCCGGGGTCTCCATGGTTCTTCTCCCGTAGCCAAGGTGCAGGGCTGGCTTTGTTGGCAGAATATGCCCGCAGCGTAGCTACGTACAGGTGCCCGACGACGGCGTGAAGCGGCGCTGCCGCCGTCCCCCGCAACCTGCTTGCCCTCTTGGGGCCCAGCGAAGGCAGTGGCGAGCTCGGCGGATATGCGGCAACTACGACACCCGCGGGGGAGGCCGACATGCTGCCCGGTTTATGGTGAACCTATCCCCATACCGGTGCAGGATCCAGGACGGGTCACGTGTTGAATGGAGAAGACCGCGCTATTCGCAGCCAACACCGTCACCGTTGCGGTCCAAGCCGTAGATGTCACTTCCGACGACCGTCACTGGTCCTCGTACGTACGCTGGACCGTTGCCGCTCCCGCCGGCGCAGTCCACATCAGAAGCGATCGGTACGCATGCACCTGAATAGTTGCGATCGCATCCAGAGGGAGCTGCTGGGACAACCGGCCGAACGGGGGTTTGAACCTTCGCTGCGGCAGCCGCCGCTGCAGCCTGCTTACGTGCGGCTTCCGCGGCTGCAGCCTGCTTACGTGCGGCTTCCGCGGCTGCAGCCTGCTGGCGTGCGGATTCCGCCGCGACTTGTTCCTGCGCAGCCTTGGCTTCCGCTTCCTTGGCGGCTGCGTCAGAAGCTGCCTTGGCGGCAGCGGCTTTAAGGGCGAGCGAGGCGGCCGCTGCCCGAGCATCTTTTACCCGCGTTGATGCTGATTGCTCCATCCACAGCAACTTTCCATCGTCCGTCTTCGTGCAGATAAAGACAGTTTGCTGGTGGGTTTCACTTGAATCTTCCGTAGTGCAGGAGATTGTTGCGGGCGCAGTAGCTGTGGGCGACGCCGTTGGAGTCTCGGAAGCTGATCTAAAAGCTGACGCAGTGGGGAATGAGGCCACAGCTTGGCCTCCACAAGCTGTAAGCGCCAGGAGAGTGGCGCTGGCCATGACTGCGGTTTTCGCTAGCCGACCAGAAACTGGCGAGAGGCGTTTGCCGTCGGCCGACTGGCAAGACATTCCGTCCGGAAATCGAATATCGTTGCGCCCAAAGCGTGTATTCATTTGTGCCCCCACAAGATAGATTCACATGAAAGTTCTCGCCGACCTTAGCACTGGAATTCGCGTTCGATATAGACTTCTCTACTCAACAAAATCTGTCATCTATGTCATTAATTTTCTGTCAACTGCAATAGCTCGGCGTTTCACCCCACGTTCGCCGTAGCTGGTGGCCAGCCCGGCCGGCCCGGGCAGGATCGCCAGGGTGTTGACCCGCTGCCGGGCCTGACTTCGGTTCAGTTCGAGCGGCGACATAGCTTCTTCCTGACTTACGAGACCACCGACCAAGGAAGAGTCACCGAGAGGATCGAGATCGAAATCCTGCAGGAGACCATGACCATAGAGGGCGTCGAGACGGTGGTGTATCTGGATAAGGAATACAAGAACGGTCAACTCGTCGAGGAAACCCGGGACTACCTGGCGCAACACAACAACGGCGACGTGTGGTACTTCGGCGAGGACGTGGACAACTACCTGAATGGAGTGTTGGTGAACCACTCCGGCAGCTTTCTCCATGGACGGGACGGGGCAAAAGCCGGCATCTGGATGAAGGCCGAGCAGCGCGTCGGTGATTCCTGCCGGCAGGAATTCTACGTTGGTCACGCGGAAGACATGCGGCACGCCGAGGCTACTGGCGAGAACGTCTCCACCAAGTCAGGCACGTACGTACGCCGACTGCGTCAAGGTCTACGACTGGACGCCGCTTGAAAAGAACTCCCGGGAGTTTAAGTATCACTGCCCCCAGTTCGGTGCGCTGGCCCTGACCGAGGACCTGGAAACCGGCAGCCGGTCCGAAACTCGTGAGTGTTGTCCTGCCCTAGTCTTCGACCTTTTTGGGCCGGGGCTTAGACACCTTCGGCTCCTTTGGCGGCAGTCCGGCCACGTGCTCGAAGGCCTTCTCCACCGAGGGTGGGCCCGAGCAGGCCGGCGCGGCTTCGACTCCGGCCGTTCAGGATAGCGGCCGCCGAGCACCGACGCTGACGGAACCTGCCGGCGCAACGTACTCCCGCCGTCGACGTTCCATCCTTGCCTGCTGACTTGGCGAGGGAACCCTTGCGCCTTTGGTCCGGTTGCAATTGGCGCAGGCCGCGACGAAGTTTTGCAGGTTGGTGGATCCGCCCTTGGACCACGGGTAGAAATGGTCGCCGTGCTCAGCAGGCCGTGGGCACCGCCGCCGGAGTCCGGACTCCATCTCGCACTGGCCGCCGGCACGTGCCAGGCCTTCCCGGCGCTGCTGGCGGCTGAAACGCCGGACCGGGTCCCTGCGTTTTAGGTCTCTCGCGCGAATAACGGCCGCAACAACCGTCAGAACTACCAGGAGAAGCCCGGGGACGGTGACCGCAGCCAGAACGCCGTCGACCATGCCGCGAAGAATTTCAGCGACGGTGGCCGCGCTGCGGCTGCCAGCGGCCGGGATCGCCTTCGGCATGAGCGCCAGGACAACGGAGGCGCCCAACCACACAACCACGGCCGAATAGGCCACGCGCAGAGCCTGGCGGCTCCAGTAAATGCGTTTCAGTTCCACCATTCAGTCGTCCCCCATCGATCTTCAGCCGGTCGAATCCGGGCAGCGCTGCAGCTAGAGAGATCGTACAGTCGGGCTCACAATTCTGCGGTGCTCACGCTATTTCCTCGTGAGCTACGGCTGATGCCCCGATCCATGGAACCACTGCAGTAGCCGTGCTCGTACTGCGCCCAGCAGGCGAATGCCACTGCCGGTAACGCCGGCGTCCGCTGGCATGCACGTTTGTGCAAGCGAGGGGTGGCGGTTTTCCCGGCCGCTCTCCGGCCAAATGAACATACTGACCAGTAGCTTTGGGTCGCGAGGAGCAACAATTCAGGGCCGACTGGGGTACGCCCGCGGAACCGGATTTCGTGCACATCCGTGCAAATCCATGGCCGCACCGGGCTCCGGGCTGCCTACCGTTGAGTATCCGGGCAAGCCCTGGGCTGACTCGCAGCACAGCGATTGCTGCTGGCCCGCAGCCCGCTGACACACGAACAAAGAGGTTTCCATGTCACTGCTCACCAAAGTCCTGTCCACCGCTGCCGCTGCCGTTCTGGTCGGCTCCCTGGCCGCGGCTCCCGCCCATGCGGGAACTGTTGAGCTGTCCCCGCCGGGCGCCAATGACTGGTCCTGCAAGCCAAGCGCCGAGCACCCGTATCCTGTCATCCTGGTGCCGGGAACCTTCGAGAGCATGGACAAGAACTGGTCCACCCTCTCGCCGTACCTCAAGAGCGCCGGGTACTGCGTCTTCGCCCTCAACTACGGCGAGACCAACGGCGTGTATGCAACCGCGCCGGTCGCCGACTCGGCACAGCAACTGGCCCCGTTCGTGGATAAAGTGCGTTCCGCCACCGGCGCCAAGAAGGTGGATCTGGTGGGCCACAGCCAGGGCGGCATGATGCCCCGCTACTACATGGGCTTTCTCGGCGGCGCCAAGAATGTCCATCAGCTCATCGGGATCGCCCCCTCCAACCACGGCACCGAAGGTGTGATCGTCCCGCAGCCGGGCGCTGTCCCGGACCCCAACTACACCGGCGTGGGTTGTGCCGCCTGCGCAGATCAGCAGGCGGGGTCGGCTTTCATGCAGAAGCTCAACTCCATCGGCGATACGGTTGCGGGACCCTCCTATACCGTCATCTCCACGGTGCACGATGAAGTGGTCGTTCCCTACAACAGCCAGTTCCTCAGCGGGCCGGCGCGGCAGGTCACCAACATCACCATCCAGGACAAGTGCCCGGCCGACCCGATCGAACATGACCAGACGCCGAACGACCCCGTGGTGCACCAGATTGTGGCCCACGCACTGGGCATGGTGTCCGGGCCCGCCGACCCGGCCTACCAGCCCAGCTGCATCTAGCAGTGAGTGGCGGCGGGCCGGGGGAGTGGCGCTACTGCAAGCCCGGCACCCCGTCCCGGATCGCGAAGGAAGCCTTCGTGGAGACGGGAGCGCCCGGCGTCGTGACGTAGTCCAGAGTCCGGAAGTCGGCGGTCATGGCGTCCTTCGTGATGCGGGTGTTCACGTAGCCGCGGTTGTCGTTGGTGAACTTCAGATGCGGGTTCCAGGCCATTACCGGGTCAGTGGTGGAGCCTGAGCCGTTGCCGGTGGACGTGATGGACGTGCACACCAGTTCCGAGCCCACCACGGGCGATGCCGGGTCCTTGTAGTCCACCTTGACGTCGTTGGCCCAGTTGCGGTGCACATCTCCGGTGAGGACGACGGCGTTGCGCACGTTCGCGTCCACCCAGCCCTGCATGATGCGGCGGCGCGACGCGGCATAACCGTCCCGCGCTTCTCTGGCCACACGTTTCCGGAAACGGCCTGTGTTTTAGTGCAGCCGACAGCGGGCGCGGGGGCGTCACCTATTGGTCAGGCCGGGGGGCACGCAGCCTACCGGTACCAGCCCACCGCACGGTCGTAGCTGCACTCCAGTGCACCCGTTCCGGGGGCAGTGCCGCCGCCGGAGGGAAAGTAGATGGCACCGAAGTCCGCACCTTCGGCGTCGATCCGTCCCTGTGCCCAGATCTGGGCGGCTTCCAGGTCCTTTTCGGGGATGGATTCCCGGGTGCTGTGGCCGCCCCCAAGGTGGATGTCCAGCTGATACGTCCCCGGTTGGGAGGTCCCGGCGTGATGGGCCGGATCCTTCTCATCGCGCCTGCTTATGAGGACTTGGGCCGAGGCATGGAGGATGGAGGGCTCGCTGGCCAGATTGCCCTGCTCCTGCTGTTTCATCCGCAGGCACGAGACGACGCTTTCCACGGTGTCTTCCTCCGCGACGACGTAGGCGGAGTTGTCAGCATCGGCCTCTGAGCCGCCGACGCTTTTCAGATGCTGTCCGAATTGTTCGGAGCTGGACTGGCTGGAAGTCATGCACCCTCCTTGAGGGTTTTCGCGGCGGGTGCCGACCTTCTCACCCTAGACCCGCGGGGAGCATCCAGCCCGGTGATGCGGGACTATTTCTCGAGGAGGTCCACATCGAGGGGGCCATGGAACCTCCCGCCGACGGCGGAGACGATGACCACGTCGCCCGGGACGCCTGCACGTAATGTGCCGACAGCCCCTATCTACCTGGCGCAGATTGAAGCAAGATACTCCGCATGAAACGAACCGTTATAGCTGGCTTCGCGGCGGTAATCATAGGCTGCGGCACCATCACGTTGGCAGCCCCAGGCAACGCAGCGTCCACGAACAACGCAGCGACCACGAACAGCGCGGCAGCCCAGTCGTCCCCCAGTGCCGGGCACATCATGGTCAAATTCCGCGACAATGGCTCGGCAGCCGGCGTCCTGCGCCAGCACGGCCTCGGGGAGGGCCCCGGGGTCGGCAGCACTGGCGCTCAACTCGTCAAGGTACCGGCCGGCCGGGAGCTCCAGCTCGTCGAAGCGCTCAGCCGGAACCCGGCAGTCGAGTACGCCGAGCCGGACGAAACCGTTACCGCCGCTACGGCTGACGAATATTTCCCCCGCCAGTACGCTCTGCAAAACAACGGTCAGGCATTTACCAACACCGCCAACACGCTCTCTGTAGCCGGGGGCACAGCGGACGCTGATGTCGACGCCGTCGAAGCCTGGGGCATCACAACAGGGAGCGGCATCAAAGTCGCCGTTCTCGACTCCGGGGTCGCCAGCGACAACGCCGACATCACACCGAAGGTTGCTGCACGCGCCAACTTCAGCAACGGGAAAGCCGGTGAGGACAACTACGGACACGGCACGCACGTGGCCGGCATTGTCGCCGCCACCGCCAACAACACGGTTGGCGTCGCCGGCGTGTGTCCGGGATGCACCATCTTGGACGGCAAAGTTCTCAACGACAGCGGGGTCGGCTCGAGCTCGAGCCTTGCGAACGGTATCAATTGGGCTGTGAATAACGGTGCGAAGGTTATCAATATGAGTCTCGGAGTGCGGGCATCACGCACCCTCGAAACTGCCGTCAACAACGCCTGGAGTAAGGGTGTGGTGCTCGTTGCCGCAGCAGGCAACGGCAGTAACCAGACCAAGATCTACCCGGGCGCATACCCCAACGTCATTGCCGTCGCCGCTACCGACAACACCGACACCAAGGCATCGTTCTCAACTTTCGGAGCCAGCTGGGTGGACGTCGCAGCACCCGGAGTGAATGTCTACTCAACGTTCCCGAACCACACGTTTGTCCTCGGGACGCAGAACAATCGCTCCTTCGGGTACGACGTCGGCAACGGGACCTCGATGTCCTCACCCATCGTCGCTGCCACTGCCGCGCTCGCCTGGAGCTCCCACGCTGGCGCCACAAATACGTCAGTCCGCGCAAACGTCGAGTCAACCGCCGACAAGATCTCTGGCACGGGCATCTACTGGGCACATGGGCGGGTCAACGCCGACAAAGCCGTCCGGTAGGTTACAGCCCGCCACAACCGGTGCCAGGTGGATCTCCACGCTTCCCAGATCCCGGAAGGACTTGAGCTGTGCTTCAGTTGGCGTTAGAGCGCAGCCTGCTCGGAGGTGTGGCCACGGGCAAGCAACGGTGCTCTGACTCCCTGCAGGAATTTCTACTCAGGAGGAGTGGGAACGGTCATGAATCGACGAACCAAAATCTTCTTTGGCGTCATCGTCCTGTTGCTGGTTGTTGGTGGGGCGACATTAATTGCCGTCAACAACACGAACAGGGGCACGGCCGCGGAGTACAACCCGCAGATCAGCCCCGCCGATTTCACCACCAAGATCACCAACAAGTACTTCGCCCTCCCTGTCGGCAAGAAATTAACGTACGAGACCATCGAGCAGGGAAAAGTCATCGAGAGGGTTGAGATCGAAATCCTGCCGGAGACCATGACCATAGAGGGCGTGGAGACGGTGGTGTATCTGGACAAGGAATACAAGAACGGTCAGCTCATCGAGGAAACCCGCGATTACCTGGCGCAACACAACAACGGCGACGTGTGGTACTTCGGCGAGGACGTGGACAACTACCTGAATGGAGTGTTGGTGAACCACTCCGGCAGCTTTTTACATGGACGGGACGGGGCAAAAGCCGGCATCTGGATGAAGGCCGAGCAGCGCGTCGGCGATTCCTACCGGCAGGAATTCTACGTTGGTCATGCGGAAGACATACGGGACACCGCCGCCACCGGCGAGACCGTCGCCACCAAATCCGGCACCTACACCGACTGCGTCAAGGTCTACGACTGGACGCCGCTTGAGAAGAATGCACGGGAGTACAAATATCACTGCCCCCAGGTCGGTGCGCTGGTCCTGACCGAGGATCTGGAAACAGGGAGCCGGTCAGAACTCGTGAATGTTTCCCAGCCCTAGCCTTCTCAGGCCATGCGCGGGTCCTCAAGCGCCGGCGTCGGGCGGCTACTTTTTGGGCCTGGGCTTGGAAACCTTCGGCTCCTTGGGCGGCAGTCCGGCCACGTGCTCAAACGCCTTCTCCACCCAAGCCTTCGCCCGCGCCTCATCGCCGTCGCCCTCGGCATTCCAGACTTCCGGCAATCCGGTATAGCCGCCCATGGGCCGCTCCGGCGGCCCGAACGGAACGGTCCGCTCGGTGCCTTCCAACAGCTCCTTGTCCGACTCGGCCAGCTTCACGCCGATGGTGGGGCCGAACAGGCCGGCGAACATGTTCCCGTGCACGAACGCCCCGAGGTTTCCGAACATGGGCTTGACCACCACCTCGGGACGGTCGGGCAGCACCGCGCGGAAGTGTTCCTTGTCGGCGTCTGACGCTTTGGGCATTTCCATGGGTCTTCTCCTGTAAGTAGGGTGCAGGGCCGGAGTTGTTGGCAGGATATGCCCGCAGCGCTGACGCGTACATGTCCGGTGCCGTGTCGGGCCCGGAACTGCCGCCCGATCGCGGGCACAACGCGGCCGTGGTAAATGCCGTCCGCAATCTCCTGTACAGTTGATCCTGTTGTTGTGTTTATGCAGTTCGTAGTTCAGGCAGTACGCAAGGTTGCAAGACCTTGTTCTTCTGAAGCAGCGGTTTTGAGCACCCCAAACAGGAGGACCCGAAAGTCGGGACAGTTCCTCCACCTTCACGAAGGACAAAAATAATGGCTACTGGTACCGTCAAATGGTTTAACGCTGAAAAGGGCTTCGGCTTCATTTCCCCCGATGACTCCTCACAGGACGTTTTCGCACACTACTCTGCGATCAACTCCTCCGGCTTCCGCTCCCTCGAAGAGAACCAGAAGGTCTCCTTCGAAACCGAGCAGGGCCCCAAGGGTCCCCAGGCCACCAACATCCAGGCTATCTAATTTCCTTTTAGATACCCGGGACCGTTAGGTTTCGAGCAGGGCCCGTCTTCGGACGGGCCCTGCTTCTGTTTAACCCGTCTGTGCTTTCAAGAGCAGTACGACGACGGCGGCGCGCCACCGCCGTCGTCCGCCGCCGCGCTTCTCATGCCGGCGAGGGCTCCCGGCGCCGGGTCCCGCACCACTAGCCTGCCGCTAGTCGTCCCGGGGGATGAGGATCCACAACGCGATGTAGACGAACTCGCCCACGCCGAACAGGCCGAAGAACATAAACCCGAGCCGGACAAAAGCCCGGGGGACCTCGAAACGGTCGGCCAGGGCAGCGCACACGCCTGCGAAGATTTTGCCGCGTCTGGGGCGAACCAAGGTTGCTGCCATTTCGCTACCGTAGCACCGGGCGCCCGACGAGTCAGCAGTGTCTTTCGCCCCTGCCGCCCCGGCGCCACAGCACGTGCCGCTGCTGATCAGAGCTGCCCGCGGCGCGCCAGGTACGTGTTCAGCGCCGGGTTGTCGATGTCCTTGGCCAGCCACGGGATGGTCTCCGCGGCGGCGGCATCGCCCAGGACCGCGCGGTGCGAGTGCGCCCGGACCACCAGTTCGCGCAGTGCGCCGCGGCTGGCCATGGTGCCCAGCCGGTCGGCATAGTCTCCGGCTGCGGGGGAGCCGGCGTCGATCGCGACCTCGGCGGCCGTGTCCAGCAGCCGCGCCCGGTACCAGAGATACCAGGGCGTGGTGTCGAGCCCACGCTTCAGCCAGGATTCGGCCGACGCCTGATCGTCCAGCGCCATACTGAGCCGGGCCTTGGCCCCCGCGGCCAGCGTCAGGTAGCAGTGGTCGCCGGCGACGTCGGCCATCACCCACGACCGGTCGATCAGGGGAGCGGCGTCCTCCAGCCGGCCGGCGGCGAGGAAGGTCTCGCCGCGGAGTCCGGCGACAAAGGGCTCGAACGCCGTCCAGTGTTCGGCCGCGATCAGTTCCTGGGCCCGGTCCAGGCAGTCAGCCGCCGGCTCCAGATCCCCGCGCAGCAGATGCACCCGGCCGGCCAGGGCCTGGCTGAACGCCAGAAGACGACGGCCTCCCGCGGCGGTGGCAAGCCGGCTCGATTCGGCCAAAGCCGCCAGCGCCTGGCCGTAGTGCGCGGTGTCCGAGGCCGCCATGCCCTGGATGGCCAGGATCCTGGAGCGTTCGTCGTCGAACCCGTCCGCCGCCCGGGCCGCCTGCTCCAGCCAGCCGGCCGCGCGGTCCGGGATGCCCCGCTGCACGGACAGGTACCCCAGCTCCCGGTACGCGGCCGCCGCCACCCGCGACGCCGGCCGCCCGGGGCTCCGTCCCCCCGCAGCCAACGACTCAGGGTCCAGTCCCTCGGATTTCAGCGCCCGGTGCAGGAGATCGGCCACCTCGGCACCGCGGCCGCCGGCCTGATGGATCAGCGCCCCGGACAATCTGACCAGGGATTCGGCGAGCAGATGTTGGTCGCCGGTCCGTTGTGCGATCTCGGCCGCGAGGCGTAACTGCTCCAGCCCGCGGTCCACGGAGCCGGCCGAGAGCGAGGCCTCGGCGGCGTCGAGGTAGGACCGCACGGCGGCCGAACTGGCCGGCAGCCCGGGCTCCGCGGCGGGCGGCGCGTCGGACAACGCCCGGCGCACCTCCGCGGGCACGCCGAGCCCAAGCTCCCGCCGGTAGAGCTCGCGGCACTTGTCGGCCTGCTTCCGCGCCCGTCGGTAGTCGCCCAGGGCGAGCAGGGCTTTGATCAGCACGGCGTGGCAGTCGGCGTTGAAGGGGTCCAGGTGCAGCGCGCGGGTGGCGAGGTCGACGGCGTCGTCCGCTTTTCCGGCCGCCAGCGCGGCGAGCGATGCCTCGTAGAGCAGCGTCAGGACGGCGTTCTCGAGCCGGTGCCGCTGGTCCTCCAGCCACGACTCGAATGCCGGGCATTCTTCGAAGGTGAGGCCCTCCAGGAGTTCGCCGTCGAAGGTGCGCGGATCGGCGTCGCCGGCTGGCTGCAGGGCAGCCAGCACATCGCAGTGCCAGCCGGCCGGCAACACCAGCCGCAGCGGGTCGCCGCCCACCGAATCCGCGCCGAGGGTCCGGCGCAGCTCGGAGAGGTTCCAGCGCAGGGCACCGAGGGGGTTCTCGGCGTCGGGAAACAGGAGGGCCGCCGTCCGGGCCCGGCCGGTGCCGCCCGGTTGCAGCGCGAGGTAGGCCAGGACAGCCCAGGCCTTGCGGCCCCGGGGCTGCCGGGGTGCGGTGCCAGCGGACTCGATCCGGGGCGGACCGAGGAGCCGAATCCAAGTCTCGGCCATATGAGTCATGCTACGCCGCCGGCGGGCGCGCGGGAGGGGCCGACGGCGAGCGTGCGGCGGGGGAGAGGCGGCGCCTGACCGGAGCATGATCGGCGCGTGATCGGAGCCGAAGGGAGCCGGAAGCGGGCGGAATATCAAAGCGGAAAATGCTCACACGGTGGCTCACACGGTGGGTGCGGAAACTGGACATGTCCCCACAAGAGGACCGGAAACCCGAACCCCAGCCGCAAGCCCAAACCCGCACCGATCGCCCGGGATTCCGGCCCAACAACCTGCTCCATCATCCCAACAACCCAGCTCCATCACTCGCCCGAGGTGCTTCTCACATGGAATTTGCCGCTCTCCTGCTCGCCGGACTCCTGGTCTTCGCAGCCGTCGCCACCATCGTCGCGGTCATCCGGGACGGCCGGGGCCACACCCCTCCCATCCGGTCCACCCGCCCTTGGATGGCAGGAAACCTGCCCAGCGAACCGTACGCATCCCTGCGGTCCCTCCAGGGCTGACTGAATCCCGGCAGCCGCACGCCAGTAACCGCACGGGCCTGACCCCACCGCCAGCATGGGAGGCGGGGGTCAGGCCCGACGTCGTGCGTGGCGCTCTTGAAATCTGAAGAGTGCCGGATGTCAGATGGTCTCGGACAACCACACCGGAGGAGGTCGCCATGACGGTCGCTTTCAACCACACCATCGTCTACGCAACGGATAAGCGTCGGTCGGCGAAGTTTCTGGCCAACGTGCTAGGACTGCCGGAACCCCAAGCCATGTGGTCGTTCATGACAGTGCCACTTGACCACGGGGTGGCCCTCGATTTCGCCACCGCGGACCGGCCCATCGCCCCGCAGCACTACGCCTTCCTGGTCAGCGAGGAGGACTTCGACGGGATCTTCGCAAGGATCCAGGCCGAAGGCATCCCCTACTGGGCGGACCCGGCACGGTCCCGCCCACAGCAGATCAACCACAACGACGGCGGACGCGGCGTCTACTTCGCGGATCCTGACGGGCATTTCCTTGAGGCGATCACGCGCCCGTACGGATCGGGTGCTGCATGAAGTCCCAGGACCGCCTGGATCGTTGCGCGGCACAAGGGCATCGGCGAGGATGATTGCGATCCACCCTGCTGCGAAGAAGGAGTCGACGCGAATGACCAAGTACCTGATCTCGTTTCCGAGTGCCGCCATGGTCTTCCCGGACGAGGAACTGCAGGCTGTTTCGGACGCTTCGCACGCGGTGGTCCAGGAGGCGAAGGACGCCGGGGTATGGGTGTTCGGCGGCGGCATCGATGAGGGCATCCCGCCCGTCATGGTCGACGGCGATGGGACCGTACGCGAGGGGACCTACCCGCAAACGACGCAGCTCGAGGGCGGCTACTCGGTGCTGGAGCTGCCCTCGTACGATGCGGCCTTGGAATGGGCCGCGAAGATCGCGGCCGCCTGCCGTTGCGCGCAGGAGGTGCGGGCTTTCCAGTACGACCCCGCAAGCTAGGTCTACTGCGCGGCGGTGGGTGAGGCTTACACTGACCTCGGCTGGTAGACGCCGGGGGGAGAAATACATGTCAAGACGACATCTTTTTGGGGCAGTAGTAGTGGCTTGCGGCATGGCGCTGGCCGGATGCTCCGGATCCATGCCGCTGATTCCGGCCTTCAATTCGCCCACCACGCGGGCGTCCCCCTCAACCCCGGCCCCTCAGCCGAGCCAGCCGACGGCCCAGGACGGCAACCTGAAGGGAAACAGCGCGATGCGTATAACCGTGGCACCTGACATCTTCGACCAGCAGGGAGAGAAATGGGAGGAAGGACTAGGCCAGGGCTGGGAAACGTCCCCCGCGTTCCTTGTCGTGTCCGACGACGAGGACAAGGCGGCCAGGGCGCTGTATGCCGCGGCACAGCGCTTTTATGCGGTGGATCAGTTCGGTAATGAACTGACCCCCGAGGAAATGACCGGCGAATACCCCCAGTACACGCCAAACTACGTCTCCGACGTCTATCTGACCGAGCTGGGCCCGATGATCTGGACCGACACCAAAGGCGAACTCGCGGCAGGCATGGCGGACGAGATGCTGCGCATCCTTGTGGATGAACTCCAGGCCCAGGAGATCACGGCCCATGTGACTGCCCCACCGGCCGACATCTCTGTCGACGGCACGCCAACCTGGCAGCCTCCCGCCCAGACCGCCCTGCACGCGGAAACCGACGTGGAGGCGCCGACGAGCGAATAGCGGCGGCGCGGGACCCCCGGGCACTAGAGCGGCCCGGGCAGGCGGGGGACACCGACGTCGTCGGTCAAGTGTCTAGACACTGCAGTGGCGCGGGAGCATCCTAAACGTGTGCGCGCTTCGGCAGGAGAGCGGCGACGGGGCGAGGAGATCCGGCTCTGGCAGGCGGAATCCGGGGCGGCCGGCGGACCGCCGGCAGACGGGTCTGACCTCCAAGGCATGTGGAGACGATCGGTGAGGGAAACGGGGACCAGATCATGGACGAAACATCCGATACGCGGCAAAGGCTGTCCAACCGCATCGACCAGAAGCAACGGGACCTACGGTCCTACCTCGGCCGGGAACGGCCCCGCCGCTCCCGGCTGGCCAGCATCAGCATCGTGGGCAGTGCGCTGGCCGCCGCGTTCACGGCCGGTCCCGCCGCCGGTGGCACGGGGTTCACTGAAGCGGTGGCGAACATCTTCAACCTGGCCGACGACTCGGTGGTGTGGCGCGGGCTGTGCCTGCTGGCGGTGATCTGTTCCATCGCCGCGGCGCTGGCCACGAATTTTGCCACGTCCCGTTCAGTGGCAGACCGTGTGAGTGCGGCCGAGACCGCCAGCGCCCAGCTGGAGGGGCTGCAGGTCGCGCTGAACTTCGGCCACATCGAGATCGATGAGGCCGTCAAGCTCTACCAGCAATACGCCACCCAAGTGGCTTTCGTGGAAGCATCGCCGGCGCAGTGAGCGGTTCTTCAAACGGCGGCGCAACATAGAGCATGTGGGTCGAGTCGCCCCGCAGTTTCCCCCACTCCGGTCCCTGTTGCCGGGCGTTGAGGCCGCGTAGAGTCCTCTCCAGGAACGGTGGCATGGTCGATCACCCATGGGGGACTGGATCTGATGAAGAAGACTTTGAGCCGGACGCTGACCCGGCCGGGCTTCTGGGCGGCCACTGCGGGCCAGCTCTTCATATCCACCCAGATTTGGGTCTCTCTTCACGTCGCCTTTGACCCCGGGACTTCATTCCGGGATGAGTTGTGGCCGGCCGCGGTGTTCTTTGCCGTTGGGATCACGGTATCCACCCTCCTTTCGCCGCTGCTCGAGCGGGCCATCCTCAAGGACGATGCCGGGCTCAGTGACGAGCAGGCCGCTTCATTGGAGTGGGCACTGCGCACGGGCGCATTTCCTCTCGCCACCCTCTTTGCTGACTGGGGTCCTGCGCTTGAAAAGAAGCGGCGGGACCTGATGTTTGGTCAATGGCTGGGGCCGATCTTCATGGCCGGTCTTATCGCCCTCAATGTCTACGACTCCTCCGTGGACCCGGACGGTTTCTGGTTCTACTGGATCAGCGCGATTGTGTACGCCGTCCTGGCGGTCGTGGGCCGAGTCGTTGGACGGCGGAGGATTCGGCGCATTGGATCACTCGAGCAACAGCTCCAGGAGCTCCGCGGCAGAGTTCCCAGCCCTCGCTAGTCGGGGCCGGGTGGTCCGAGGACCGCAGCCGGCCTCAACATCCGAAATCCAGGTCGACTTCCACGTCCACGACATCCCCGGCGCGGAGGTTGGCCGCGGTCCTGATGGCCTTCTTGACGGGGAGGAGGTAAGAGCTGCTCCTGCTGTCCGGGAAGAGCGACGTCTGCCACCGCTGCCCGGCGATGCAGGCGCCCACTTTCACCGAACCGAAGCTCTTCCGGAACGGAGCGGACTGGTCCTTGAGCTCCTCCGCCAGCTCCGGCGGCAACGTGATGAAGTGCCAGCCGGCCTGCTCGGGGTAGTGCCACAGCTCGGCACGGAACGCGTATGACGTCGTCACGCTCTGAGTATGGCACCGGGAGCGGCGCCTTGCGACGTGCGCATGTGACCCACTCCATAAAAGCCCGACGCCGGCCGGCTGGCCTTTGGGAGCGGCTGTGGCGGCCGGAATCGGCGTGATTCCGGGGAATATGACGCTGCGGGACCCCGCCACGGGGCCGATTTGTGCAGGGTCCTCCCGGCGTGTAAAGTAATTCGAGTCGCCGCCGCTGATGCGGAAAGAAAGCGACCGACCCCCTTCTAAACAGCCTGAAAATGGTTCGCAAATTTGCGCGCTAAATAACGGCGGGGACCTTCTTGGATGAATGTAAATCGCAGAAATGCGAATTTGCAAAGACTTCCAAGATCGGGTAAGTTTGAAAAGTTGCTCCGGAGCGATCCTCGACCGAAATGGTTGTGGTGGTGCCGGGTGTGTCTGTTGTTTGAGAACTCAATAGTGTGCCAAGTTTGTTGATACCAATTTATTGTATTGAATTGGTTGAATTTGCCGGGCCCGCCACCCCGTGGTGTGGTCTGGTGTTATTTGGCTGGTTTCAAATTTTGTGCAGCGTGTGCATCCCGTTTTCCCGGGGGCGCATGTTGTGTCTGTTTTACTTCAACGGAGAGTTTGATCCTGGCTCAGGATGAACGCTGGCGGCGTGCTTAACACATGCAAGTCGAACGATGATCCGGTGCTTGCACCGGGGATTAGTGGCGAACGGGTGAGTAACACGTGAGTAACCTGCCCTTAACTCTG
>NZ_JIBJ01000010.1:0-163467 GCF_000620385.1 Arthrobacter sp. 9MFCol3.1 | reverse complement strand
CGGGCACGCCGACACCCTCCGCACGGCCGGGGATCCGAGGGGCCGCGGGCAGCTGATGGCCGATGCCCTGGTCGAACGCACCACCGGCACCCCCGGCGGGATCATCGGCGTCGAAATCCAGCTCATCATCACCGACCGCACCCTGTTCCAGGCCGACGCCGAACCCGCCCTGCTCCCCGGCTACGGCACCGTCCCCGCCGGCTGGGCCCGCACCCTCATCACCCCGGCCCCGGGCAGCCTGGCCGGCGGTCCACCAGGACCCGGCCATCCGCCTCACCCGGGCAGCACCGCCGGAGAGGTCGACGATCCCGCGTTCACCCTCTGGCTTCGCCGGCTCTATACCCACCCCGGCACCGGCGAGCTCGTCGGCATGGACTCCCGGGCCCGGATCTTCCCGCCCGGCCTGCGCCGCTTCATCCAAACCAGGGACGACACCTGCCGCACCCCCTACTGCGACGCACCCATCCGCCACCTGGACCACATCACCCCCTGGCACCACGGAGGAGAAACAACCGGCACCAACGGCGCCGGCCTCTGCGAAGCCTGCAACCACACCAAAGAAACCCCCGGCTGGAACGCACGCCCCGCACCCGGTCCCAGGCACACTATCGAGCTCACCACCCCCACCGGCCACACCTACCACTCCACCGCACCACCCCTGCCGGGGACACCGCTTCGCCCAACGGCCACAGACCAGCCAGGGCCCCAGCCGGGTTCCCGCCACCGCCGCCAGCTCCGGCACCAAGCCAAAACGCTGCGGCGCGGAAAGCCCAAAGTGGCGGCCGCAGCCTAGGAGTCATTGACTGCCGAGTAACTGGAGGCGCTCCGGCACCGCGGCCGTCCGGCGCTCCTGCTGGCGTTTAGCGTGAAGCCGTCTGCTCGCCGTACGGTTCCGGCCCGGTGACAACATCGTTCGAAGCAGCGTGACACCACTCCGAAAACGACCCGGGGTAGAGGGCAGCGGAAAAGCCGGCAATCTCGAGGGCGGCGATTTCATGGGCCGCCGTCACCCCGGATCCGCAGTACACGGCAGTCTGGACGCCGTCCCGGTAACCGAGCTGCTCGAAGCGCTCGCGCAGCTCGGCCGGGGCCAGGAAGCGCCCGTCCGCGTCCAGGTTCCCGGTGGTCGGGGCAGTGACGGCCCCGGGAATATGGCCGGCGCGGGGATCCACGGGCTCGATTTCCCCGCGGTACCGCTCCCCGGCCCGGGCGTCCAACAGCAACCCCCGCCGGCCCCAGGTGGCTGCCTGTCCGGCGTCGATCGCGGGCATGGCGCCGTCGGACAGGGTGACGTTTCCGGGTGCCGGCTGTTCGGGTCCCGCCGTCAGCTCGAACCCGGCTGCCCGCCAGGCGGCCAGGCCGCCGTCGAGCAGGTACACGGAACTGAAGCCGGCGTTGCGCAGCATCCACCACAGCCGGGCAGCGGCCATGTTGCCGCTGTCGTCGTACGCTACGACCGCATCGCCGTCGTTGATGCCCCAGCGGCGCGCGGACTCCTGGAACTGCTCAGGCGGCGGCAACGGGTGCCTTCCGCGTCGCGGTTCCGCCGGTCCGGCGAGTTCGGTGGCGAGGTCCACGAAGACGGCTCCGGGGATGTGTCCGCGCAGGTAGTGGTCGTGACCGTGGGGGTCCCCCAGCGCCCAGCGAACGTCGAGGAGCACTGTGCGCCGGCCGGTTTCGACGACGCCGTCCATCCGGTCCTTCAGGGCAGCAGCATTGAGAAGGGTGTCCATTTCCCCACTCTATCTTTGGCGTCCCGCCGCCCCCGGTAGGCTGTAGCGGTGAACACCACGCACCAGCAGGACCGGGCCTGGGCCGATGAAGCCGTCCGCCGGATCAATGCCGAAAACAACCGCTCTGCCGACACCCACCTGTATTCGGTACCGCTCCCGGAGCACTGGGATGTGCAGCTGTACCTGAAGGACGAATCCACCCACCGCACCGGCAGCCTCAAGCACCGGCTGGCGCGGTCACTGTTCCTTTTCGGCCTCGTCAACGGCTGGATCCGCGAAGGCACCACGATCGTCGAGGCATCCAGCGGCAGCACCGCCGTCTCGGAAGCCTATTTTGCGCAGCTGCTGGGGCTGCCCTTCATCGCCGTGATGACCCGGACCACCAGCCGCGAGAAGATCGCCCTGATAGAACAGTTCGGCGGCTCGTGCCACCTGGTGGACCACGCCTCGGAGGTCTACGAGGCCGCCGCGGATCTGGCCAGCAGCACGGGCGGGCACTACATGGACCAATTCACGTACGCCGAACGGGCCACGGACTGGCGCGGGAACAACAACATCGCCGAATCGATCTTCGGCCAGCTGGCGCTGGAGGAGCACCCGGTCCCCCGCTGGGTGGTGGTCGGAGCCGGCACTGGCGGGACCAGCGCCACGATTGGCCGGTACCTGCGGTACCACCGCTACGAGACGGGCCTCGCCGTCGTCGACCCGGAAAATTCCGCGTTCTATCCGGGTTGGCGGAACAGCCGGCCCGACGGCGGGACAGCCGCCGTCGGGACTGCCGCCGCCGCACCCGCGGCGGGATTGCCCTCCCGCATCGAGGGCATCGGCCGGCCGCGGATGGAGCCGAGTTTTGTGCCCGCCGTGATCGACCACATGATCCAGGTTCCCGACGCCGCGTCGGTAGCGGCCATGCGGCATCTGAGGGACCACGCCGGTCTGCACGCGGGCCCCTCCACCGGGACCAACCTCTGGGGTGCGTGGCAGCTCATCGCCGGGATGATCGCGGAGGGCCGCAGGGGCAGTGTTGTGACCCTGATGTGCGACGCCGGGGACCGCTACGCCGGGAACTACTACAACCCCGAGTGGCTTCACGCCCAAGGCCTGGATCCGGAGCCCCACGAGGCCGTGCTGCGCGAGTTCTTCCGGACCGGCGCCTGGCCGGCCTAAGCCGCCCGCCAGCCAACCGCCAAGCAGCCCGAGCCGCCAGGCAGCCCGCGCCGCTCGGAGTCCGCGGAGGCTAAACCTCGGCTGTGTCGCCGCTGGAGAGGTGCCGGTACTCGGTGCCGTACTTGGCGCCGATCCGGGTCACGTGACCCTCTACCAGGCCGCGGCCCAGCTCGTTCAGGAGCGCGTCGTGGATCGGGAAGGCCCGTGGTGCGCGGACACCGATGACAAAGTCCACCACTTCGCCCACCTTGTTCCACGGTGCATGGATGGGTACAAGGAGCGTCTTCACGTCGACGCCGTCGGGAATCGCGAAGGAGTCCCCCGGATGGTAAACGTTGCCGTCGACGAGGTAGCCGACGTTGGCCACCACGGGGATCTGCGGATGGATGAGGGCGTGCTGGCCGCCAAAGGTCCTGACCGCGAAGCCCGAAGTTTCAAATTCCTCACCAGCGGCCGCCGCATGGATGCGGCTTCCGGCGTCGGGCGCCTTGCCGCGGAGCGTCGCGGCCACCGCCTCCGGGGCGAACAGCTCAAGGGCGGTGTTCGACTGCAACGCCGCGGCGACGGCGTCGACGTCCACATGGTCAGCGTGCTCGTGCGTGATGAGCACGGCGTGCGCTCCGGCGAGGGCCCGGTCCGTCTCCGAAAAAGTGCCCGGGTCGAACACCAGCACCCGGCCGTCCTGCTCGAGACGGACACAGGCGTGAGTAAATTTGGTCAGCTTCATCCGGCCAGCCTAGGCACCAGCCGTCACAGTGTCCACGGACCCCTGCTGGTAATCTTGGACATTGCCACCCCAGCCAGTCCCACCCGCGAATTCTTTGACGAAGCGAGTTCCACGATGTCCCAAGGCGCCACCACCGGCAGCAGCCGGACTCCGGCCCCGGCACCCGTTCAGGGCAAGGAACAGCGCGTCACCAAGCAGCGACTCGCCGTCAGCGCAGCGCTGGACGACCTGGCGGACTTCGTCAGCACCCAGGAACTGCACCGCATCCTCCAGGAGCGAGGCACGGCGGTTTCCCTCGCCACCTCCTATCGGATCCTGCAGTCCCTCGCCGACGACGGGCTGGTGGATGTCCTGCGCAACGCCGACGGCGAAGCGGTGTACCGGCGCTGCGCCGTCACCGGGCACCACCATCACCTGCTGTGCCGGAACTGCGGCAAGGCCGTGGAAGTGGAAGCCCCGGCGGTCGAGGCCTGGGCTGCGCGGATCGCGAATGAGCACGGCTTCACCGCGGTGGAGCACACCGTGGAAATCTTTGGCCTGTGCCCCGAATGCACGGCCAGCCAGCCCGGCCAATAGCCAAAGCTGCTGAAATTCCCCACCATTGACCTCGTGACCCCGGAATTCTCCGGCGGGTCGCAGGGACCCGCCGGCGGCCGCCGGCAAACCTGGGGAAATTCCGCCGCAGCGGCGCGAGAGCGTCTAGGCCGCGGCTGCCGCGCTCCGCACCACCCGGCCGTTGAGCCCGCGCCTTGCCCGTGCGCCACCGATCATCCGGCAGGCCACATAGATCAGGAAGGACAACGTGGTCACATAGGGGCTGATCGGCAGCCGGCCGCCGAGGGCCAGCAGGATGCCTCCGACGGTCGCCGTCATCGCAAAGACGATGCTCAGGGTGACCACCAGCCGGGGCGAGGACGTGACGCGCATGGCGGCGGCCGCGGGCGTGATCAGCAGAGCCAGAACCAGCAGGGCGCCCACAATCTGGATGGACAGCGCCACGCTGATCCCCAGCAGCACCATGAAACCCAGGGCCAGGGCCCGCACCGGCACGCCGCGAGCGGTGGCGACGTCGGGGTCGACACTGGCAAAGGTCAACGGCCGCCAGATGGCGGCCAGCGCCAGCATCACCACGACGGCGGCGACCGCCAAAACCTGCAGCTGGACGGTTCCCACCGACACGATCTGGCCGGTGAGCAGGCCAAACTTGTTGGCGGCCCGGCCCTCGTACAGGGACAGGAAGAGGATGCCCAGGCCAAGCCCGAAGGGCATGATGACGCCGATGATCGAGTTCTTGTCCCGTGCGCGGACACCCATCACGCCCAGCACCAGGGCCGCCAGCACCGACCCTGCCAGCGAACCGAGGATGATGTCCGCGCCGATCAGCAGCGCGAACGCCGCACCGGCAAAGGAGAGCTCCGAGATACCGTGGACGGCGAAGGCGAGGTCGCGCTTCATCACGAAGGTGCCCATGATTCCGCCGAGCAGCCCGAGGACGGCGCCGGCCCAGATGGAGTTCTGCACCAGGACCAGCAGCTCGCCGTAGTTTTCGAAGTTGAAGATTGAGTGCAGCAGGTCGCCCAGATCCACTTAGCCCACCTCGCCCGCGACTGAGTGCGCGTCCAGATGGTGGTGCGTCGCGGCATCCGGCAGCCCGACGACGATCAGCCGGCCGTTGGCCTGGATGACTTCAACACGGCTGTCGTACAAATCCGAGAGCACCTCCGTGGTCATGACCTCTGCGGGTGTGCCCACCCGGAACTTTCCGCCGGCCAGGTACAGGACCCGGTCCACGTAGTCCATGATTGGGTTGATCTCGTGGGTCACGAACACCACGGCGCTGTCCGCCTCACGGCATTGCCTGTTGATCAGCGCGCTGACGCCCTGCTGGTGCTGAAGGTCAAGGGAGAGCAGCGGCTCGTCGCACAGCAGCACCTTGGGATCGGTCGCGAGGGCCTGGGCCACGCGCAGGCGCTGCTGCTCACCGCCGGAAAGCTGCCCCACCGGCACCTTGGCGTAGTCGGTGGCGCCCACGAGCTCCAGGAGTTCGTCGACCTTGCGGTTCACCTTGGCGCCGCCGAGGCGGATGCCCCAGCGGTGGCCGTCGACGCCGAGGGCCACGAGGTCGCGGGCGCGCAGGGGCGTATCGGGGTCGAATGATTTTTGCTGGGGCACGTAGCCGATCCGGCGGCTTCCCCGCTCGACGGGCTGGCCGGCGAGCACAGCCGTTCCCGTGGTCAGTTCCTGCAGTCCCAGCAGGACTTTCAGGAAGGTGGTCTTGCCGCTGCCGTTGGGACCGAGCACGGCAAAGAATTCACCCGGATTGATGTCCAGGTCCAGGCCCTCCCAGAGAGTCCGTTGGCCGAACGCCAGGGAGGCGCCGCGGAGGCTCACTACCGGTGTCAAATGCGGTTTCCTCGATTTTCCGCGGAGATTGCTGCTCCCGCTGTTGCGATCATCCTAGGGCCTTGCCGATGCTCTCCACGTTCCCGGTCATCCACTGCAGGTAGGACTGGCCGTCCGGGAGGGTTTCGCTGAAGTTCACGACCGGGACGCCGGCGGTCTGGGCGGCCTTTTTCAGCGCCAGAGTCTGCGGTCCCTCGGTCTGGGTATTGTAGGCCAGCAGCCGGACGCCGCGGGATGCCACGAGGTCGACAGCGGCTTTGAGCACGGCGGGCGGGACATCGGCGTCTTCCTCGATCGCCGCCGTGTACTCGGCGGGGGTCTCGTTCTCCAGTCCGGCGTCCTCGAGCAGATACAGCGGTACGGGCTCGGTGACGGCCACGGGCACGTGGCCCGCCGAGGACTTGATGGCGGCGAGCCTGGTTTCCAGGGTGCCGAGCGAGTCCTTGAAGGCCGCCGCGTTGGTCCGGAACGTCTGCGCCGAGCCCGGTTCCAGCGAGCCCAGCTTGTCGGCGACGGCGTCCGCGAGTCGGGACATGGCCGGCAGGCTGTACCAGACGTGTTCGTTCAGCCCGGTGTGCTCGTGGGTATGGCCGGCGGAGTCGGGGCTCGCCGCCGCCGGGCTTTCGGTGGCCAGGCCCGAGGCGTCCACGGCGTTGATGATGTTGCCGGGCTCAAGCCCGGTGTCGGTTGCCAGCGTGTCGATGAAGGCGTCGTATCCCCCGCCGTTCTCCACCACCAGCTCGGCCTTGGAGACGGCCAGCTTGTCCTGCGTGGTGGCCTCGTACGAGTGCGGGTCCTGGCTGGTGCGGCTGATGATCGAACTGACCCGGACCTTGTCGCCGCCGATGCTGGAGACGATGTCGCCGTAAACGCTGGTAGAAGCGACGACGTCGACCACGCCGTCGCCGGCGGTCCCCCGCGAGCTGCCCGCCGTCGGACTGCACGCGGTCAGCAGGAGGCCTAAGCCGGCAAGACCAGCCAGCATGGCTCGGGCAGCAGGACGACGCACGGGAAACCTCGGATCTGTTATTGAGAATCAGGAGCAATAGGAACAGCCCGAGTGTATCCCTAAATAGGAATCATTCCTATTTAGAGATACACGTCGTGCCGTACTGCCACCCGTCCGCTACTGGGCTGTCCGTTACTGGGCCGTGCGTTACTGGTCTTGGCCCAGCCTGCGGTAGCCGGTCGCCTGCGTAGCGTCCCGGATTTCGCCGACGAGCTGCTCGATCACGTCTTCGAGGAACAGCACCCCCTGGGTCAGCCCGTCGGGGCCGATCACGCGGGCCAGGTGCGAGCCCGTGCGCTGCATGACTGACATGGCCTGCTCGATTTCGTCGTCCATGGCCAGGTTCGCCAGCGACCGGATGCGGCTTTCGGCTATCGGCTGGTGGTACCCGGCGTCCGGGATGGACAGCACGTCCTTGATGTGGAGGTAGCCGGCCAGCATGCCGTCGTCGTCGAGCATCGGGAACCGCGAGAACCCGGTGCGGCTCACTGCCTTTTCGAATTCGACCGGCGTGGTGGCCGCCTTGAGCATGACAAGTTTGCCCAGCGGAACCATCACATGGGACGCGGTGTGTTCGGAAAACTCGAGCGCTCCGGTGATGAGTCCGGCGTCGTCGTCCACGAGTCCGTGCCGGGTGGATTCCTGCACGATCGACTGCACTTCTTCAAGGGTGAAGGTGGAGGTCACCTCGTCCTTCGGCTCAATCCGCATCAGCTTCAGGATGTGGTTCGCGGACCAGTTAAGCGCGGCAATGACGGGTTTGACGAGCCGCCCGATGAACATCAGCGGCGGCGCCAGCAGCAGCGCCGCCTTGTCCGCGACGGACACGGAGATGTTCTTGGGCACCATTTCACCGAAGGTGACGTGCAGGAACGTCACCAACAGTAGGGCGATGGCGAAGGCCACAATGTCGGCGACCTCCACGGGGACGCCCACCGCTTCCAGCGGCACGGCCAGGAGGTGGTGGATCGCGGGCTCGGCCACCTGCAGGATCAGCAGCGAGCAGACGGTGATGCCGAGCTGGGCGCAGGCGAGCATGAGGGAAACGTTTTCCATCGCCCGCAGCGTGGTCTGGGCGCGCTTGGAACCTGCCTCGGCCAGCGGCTCGATCTGGCTGCGGCGGGCCGACATGACGGCGAATTCGGCTGCCACGAAGAAGGCGTTGCCCACCAGGAGGAACACAAGCCACAGGATTCCTGCCCAGTCGCTCATGCGGCACCTGCCTGGCTGGCGGGCTGGCCGTCGCCGGACACCCGGAGGGGCCGGAAACAGATCCGGTCGATCCGGCGGCCGTCCATGCGTGTCACGCTGAGTGTCCCGCCGGCGACGTCGACCGTGTCGCCGACTGCCGCGATGCGGCCGAGCTGGCTCATAACGTAGCCTCCCACCGTTTCGTAGGCAGCCTCGTCGGGCACGGTCAAGCCCGGGATCTGTTCGGAGAGTTCATCGGGCCGGAGCAGGCCCGGGAAATACCAGTCCCCCGAGGCGCTTTGGAGCAGGCCCGGCCGGACCTTGTCATGCTCATCGGCCACTTCCCCGACGATTTCCTCCACGAGGTCCTCGAGCGTGGTGATGCCGGCGGTTCCGCCGTATTCATCCAGGACGACGGCCAGTTGCAGGTTGCCCTCGCGCAGTTCGGCGAGGAGGGCGTCCAGGTGGATGGTTTCGGGGACCCGGAGCACATCGGTCATGATGGCCCCCGCCTGCAGCTTGGCGCGGCGGTCCGCGGGCACGGCGATGGCCTTCTTGATGTGGACTACGCCGCGGACGTCATCGGAGGACTCGCCGATCACGGGGAACCGGGAGTATCCGGTGCGCTTGGCGGCCTCGACGATATCCGACACCGGCTGGTCGGCGTCGATGGTCTCCACGCGGATGCGAGGGGTCATGACGTCCGCGGCGGTCCGCCCGGAGAACTTCAGGGTCCGGGCGATGAAGTTGGCCGTTCCGGCGTCGAGGGTGCCCATGGCCGCGGAGCGGCGCACAAGCGAGGCCAGCTCGGCCGGGGTACGGGCGCCGGAGATTTCCTCCTTGGCCTCCAGGCCGAAGACGTTGAGGACCTTGTTGGAGAAGCCGTTGAGCACCACGATGGCGGGCTTGAAGACGGCGGTGAACACCAGCTGGGGCCGGGCCACGGCCTTGCCGATCTGAAAGGACAGCGCGATGGCCATGTTCTTGGGCACCAGCTCGCCGATCACCATGGAGAGCAAGGTGGCCACCGCCATCGCCAGGACCAGGGACAGCGAGGCGGCCGCCGCCGGCGGGACGCCGAGCGCGGTGAGGGGACCCTCGAGCAGCTTGCCCACGGAGGGTTCCATGACATAGCCGGTCAGCAGCGTTGTCATGGTGATGCCCAGCTGGCAGCTGGAGAGCTGGGTGGAGAGCGACTTGAGGCATTTGAGCAGAGGCTCGGCGGCGGTGTCGCCGGTGTCAACGGCGCGCTGCACGGTGGCCTGGTCCAAAGCGACCAGGGAGAATTCCACGGCAACAAAGAAGCCGGTGCCGAGGATGAGCAGGAGGCCTGCCGCGAGGAGTAGCCATTCCATCTAGCGGCCTGCTTCCGCAGCAGCGCATGGCGCGTGCCGCTGCAGGGGACGTAAGTGCTGGAAGGCCCTGCCTGGCGGAGGATGGTCGGCGGCGGCCGACCCTGTTTCCTGGAAAGCTCCGGAATGGCGTTCAGCCGGAGAATGATGGGCGCGTGAACGGGGTTTGCCGGCTCTGCGGGTGGACTGCGCGGGAACGGTTTCCGTGTTCCGCTGACAGCCCCCAGGCCGGCACCTAGATTTACTGTCCATAAGAATTTCAGTCTACAGGAGCAGCCGCCGCCAGCCCCCGACCGCCGGCGCCACCGGCCGCGCCGGATTCACCAGCTCTGCGGGACGGGCCGGCCCTCCTCGTACCCGGCCGCGGACTGGATGCCTGCCACGGCACGTTCCCGGAAAGCGGCGAGGTCGGCAGCGCCGGCGTAGCTCATGGAACTGCGCAGGCCCGCGGTGATCATGTCCAGCAGGTCCTCGACGCCGGGCCGCGCCGCGTCGACGTACATGCGGGAGGTGGAGATGCCCTCCTCGAACAGGGCCTTGCGGTCTTTTTCAAAGGCGCCCTCACGTTGGTTGCGGTTCTGCACCGCCCGGGCGGACGCCATGCCGAAGCTCTCCTTGTACTGCCGGCCCGAGGCGTCGAGCTGCAGGTCTCCGGGGCTCTCGTGCGTGCCGGCAAACCAGGAGCCGATCATGACCTGGCTGGCCCCGGCGGCGAGGGCCAGAGCGACGTCGCGCGGGTAGCGGACCCCGCCGTCGGCCCATACCCGGCCGCCGGCTTCCCTGGCTGCGGCGGAGCATTCCAGGACGGCGCTGAACTGGGGGCGGCCCACGGCCGTCATCATGCGCGTGGTGCACATGGCGCCGGGGCCCACCCCCACCTTGACGATGTCCGCCCCGGCCTCGATGAGCTCACGCGTGGCGTCACCGGTGACGACGTTGCCGGCGACCACCGGCACGCCGGGGTTGAGACCCTTCACGGCGGCCAGGGCATCGAACATTTTCTGCTGGTGGCCGTGTGCGGTGTCGAGGACCAGCACGTTCACGCCGGCCGCCAGCAGTTCGGCGGCCCGCCCGGCCACGTCACCGTTGATTCCGACGGCGGCGGCGACCTTCAGCCTGCCGTCGTCGTCCAGGGACGGCCGGTAGAGCGTGGAGCGCAGGGCGCCCTTACGGGTGAGCACGCCGGCCAGGACGCCGTCCTGTTGCACCGGCGCGTAGTCGGTCCCGGCGGCGTCCATCGCTTCAAAGGCGCGGCGGAGGGCCTGCGCAGCATCGGCCGCCGATCCGCCGCCAAACAAGCCGCCGGCGAGCGGTCCGGCGTCGAGCACCAGCGGCTGGTGGCGGATGACGGAGGCCAGCGACGCGAAACGGTCCTGGCCCTCGCAGTCGGTGGCGCGGACAACACCGGTGACCGCGCCGGAGTCGTCCACCACCACGACGGCCCCGTGCGGCCGCTTGCCCATCAGGTGGAGGGCATCAATGACTGTGTCCGTGGGCGCGAGCGTGACGGGGGTCTCGAGGACCGGGTGGCGTCCCTTGATCCAGGCCGTGACATCACGGATGACATCGAGCGGGACGTCCTGCGGCAGGACCCCAAGGCCGCCGCGGCGGGCCATGGTCTCGGCCATCCGCTTCCCCGTGACCGCCGTCATGTTCGCCGCCACCAGCGGGATCGCCGAGCCGGTCCCGTCGTCGGCCGCTAGGTCGACGTCCAGGCGCGAAGTGACATCGGACCGGGACGGGACCAGGAAGAGGTCCGAGTAGGTCAGATCGGTGGTGGGCTCATTCAGGAAACGCACTGCTGCTCCTTTGCTGGCACCCGCGGCTGGCACCGTCGGCGACATACGGGTTCTCTTTTGATTCTAGGGCGGAATCCGACGGGGCCGGCACCGCCTCCGGCACGGCCGCCGGCGCGGACTCCGACCCCGTGCAGGGCGCCGCGCAGGCCACCGCGTCCGGGCCGAATCCGGGCCGATTCTGCGACTCTTCTTCACTGCCTTTCAGTGGCTACCGGGGCCGATCATGATTTGGGTCACGCTTATTGGCGGTTTGGTAAGAATCGTCACTAGACTGGCATGGGTCTGGGTTCACTGGACGCAGAGACTGGCTCAATCGTTGTGCCGAGGCACCGTGGAAGCCAGAGGGAATCAAACTCATGGAAGAGGCGTATTTCAAGTGCCAGAGCAGCCTAGCCACCGTCTACCAGAGGAATTTGGCGGAAACGAGTGGCTCGTTGACGAACTGTATGAGCGTTACCAGCAGGACAAGAACACGGTCGACTCCAAGTGGTGGCCCCTGTTCGAATCCTTCGAAGCTAGTGACGCCTCTCCCGCCAACGGAACGTCCGGCACCGCGACAGCTGTGCATCCTGCCACCCGTGAACTTCCCGTAGTAGCGCCCGCCGCAGCTCCGGCAGCACCTGCGCCGGCAGCGCCCGCGGCCCCCGCAGCTCCCGCCGCCACGGCTGCGCCGGCACCGGCTGCGCCCGCAGCCAAGAAAGCCCCGGCCACCGTCGCCCGGGACGGCTCCAAGACTTCCGACGCCGGCCCCGGCACCGCGCCGATCCCGGCGCAGCTGCCCAAGAACCTCAAGGCCCCGACGGCGCCCGAAGAAGACGTCGTCTCGGTCCTGCGCGGCCCGGCCAAGGCCATCGCCTCGAACATGGTCACCAGCCTGGAAGTGCCGACCGCCACGAGCGTCCGCGCCATCCCGGCGAAGCTCCTGATCGACAACCGCGTGGTCATCAACTCCAACCTGGCCCGCGCCCGCGGCGGCAAGGTCTCCTTCACGCACCTGATCGGCTACGCCGTCATCCGGGCCCTGTCCCAGTTCCCGTCGATGAACGTCTACTACGACGAGATTGACGGCAAGCCGGTGGCTGTCCAGCCGGCGCATGTGAACTTCGGCATCGCGATCGACATGCCCAAGCCCGACGGCACCCGCCTGCTCATGGTCCCGAACATCAAGAAGGCGGAGACCCTCAACTTCTCCGAGTTCTGGCACACCTACGAGGACCTGATCAAGCGCGCCCGCAACGGCAAGCTGACCGCGGACGACCACTCCGGCACCACCGTGTCCCTGACCAACCCCGGCGGCATCGGCACCGTGCACTCGGTGCCGCGCCTGTCCAAGGGCCAGGCCGCCATCATCGGCGTCGGCGCGCTGGACTACCCGGCCGAGTTCCAGGGTGCCAGCGAGAAGATCATCGCGCAGAACGCGATCAGCAAGGTCCTCACGCTGACCTCCACCTATGACCACCGCGTCATCCAGGGTGCCGGCAGCGGCGAGTTCCTCAAGCTCGTGCACCAGCTTCTGCTGGGCGCGCAGAACTTCTACGACGAGATCTTCGAGTCCCTGCGTATCCCCTACGAGCCCGTGCGCTGGAGCCCGGACCTGCAGGTGGACCCGGCCGACGAGATCAACAAGGTTGCCCGGATCCAGCAGCTGATCCACGCCTACCGCGTGCGCGGCCACCTCATGGCTGACACCGACCCGCTCGAGTACGTCCAGCGCAAGCACCCGGACCTCGATGTCCTGACCTACGGCCTGACCCTGTGGGACCTCGACCGCGAGTGGCCCACCGGCGGCTTCGGCGGCAAGCCGATGCTCAAGTTCCGCGACATCCTCGGCGTCCTCCGTGATGCCTACTGCCGCACCGCCGGCATCGAATACATGCACATCCAGGACCCGGCCGAGCGCAAGTGGTTCCAGGACCAGCTGGAGCACCCGTACTCGAAGCCGAGCCGCGACGAGCAGCTGCGCATCGTCTCCAAGCTCAACGCTGCCGAGGCCTTCGAGACCTTCCTGCAGACGAAGTTCGTCGGCCAGAAGCGCTTCTCGCTCGAAGGCGGCGAGTCCCTGATTCCGCTGCTGGACGCGATCATCTCCGACGCCGCCGACGACGAACTCGACGAAGTGGCGATCGGCATGGCCCACCGTGGCCGGCTCAACGTGCTGACCAACATCGCGGGCAAGACCTACGCGCAAGTCTTCCGCGAATTCGAGGGCACCCAGGACCCGCGCTCCGTGCAGGGCTCCGGCGACGTCAAGTACCACCTGGGCACCGAGGGCACCTTCACCTCGGACAACGGCAAGGAGACCAAGGTCTACCTCGCCGCGAACCCGTCCCACCTCGAGGCCGTCGACTCCGTCCTCGAAGGCATCGTCCGCGCCAAGCAGGACCGCCTGGACCAGGGCGAGGCGTTCCCCGTGCTGCCGATCATGGTGCACGGCGACGCCGCCTTCGCAGGCCAGGGCGTCGTCGCGGAAACGCTCAACCTCTCCCAGCTACGCGGCTACCGCACCGGCGGCACCATCCACATCGTGGTCAACAACCAGGTCGGCTTCACCACCGCGCCGTCGTCCTCGCGTTCCTCCACGTACTCCACGGACGTCGCCAAGATGATCCAGGCACCGGTGTTCCACGTGAACGGCGATGACCCGGAGGCCGTGGTCCGCATCGGGCAGCTTGCCTACGAGTTCCGTCAGCGTTTCCACAAGGACGTTGTCATCGACATGGTCTGCTACCGCCGCCGCGGCCACAACGAGGGCGACGACCCCTCGATGACCCAGCCGCTGATGTACAACCTGATCGAGGCCAAGCGCTCGGTCCGCAAGCTGTACACCGAATCGCTGATCGGCCGCGGTGACATCACCGAGGAAGAAGCCGAGCAGCTGCTGCGGGACTACCAGGAACGCCTGGAACGCGTCTTCGCGGAAACGCACGCGGCCCAGACGTCCCCGATCCCGATCATCACGGCCGATTCGGCCGCGGTATCGGACCTCGAACGCCCCATGGCCCAGCAGTCCGATTCCGGCGTCAGCGCGCCGGTCTCCACCGCGATCTCCGCGGAGACCCTGGCCCGCATCGGCAAGGCACACACCGATATCCCGGACGGCTTCACCGTCCACGCCAAGCTCAAGCAGCTGCTGGAGAAGCGTGAGGCGATGTCCCGCGAAGGCGGCATCGACTGGGGCTTTGGTGAACTGGCCGCGTTCGGCTCGCTCATCATGGAAGGCGTCCCCGTCCGGCTCGCCGGCCAGGACTCGCGCCGCGGCACTTTCGTGCAGCGCCACGCCGTCTTCCACGACCGCGCCAACGGCGACGAGTGGCTGCCCCTGGCGCACCTGTCGGACAACCAGGCGAAGCTGTGGATCTACGACTCCCTGCTCTCCGAATACGCCGCCATGGGCTTTGAATACGGTTACTCGGTGGAGCGCCCGGATGCCCTGGTGCTCTGGGAAGCGCAGTTCGGTGACTTCGTCAACGGCGCGCAGACCATCATCGATGAGTTCATCTCCTCGGCCGAGCAGAAATGGGGCCAGCGGTCCTCGCTGGTTCTCATGCTGCCGCACGGCTACGAGGGCCAGGGTCCGGACCACTCCTCCGCCCGCATCGAGCGTTTCCTGCAGATGTGCGCCGAAGAGAACATGATCGTGGCCAACCCCACGACGTCGGCCTCGCACTTCCACCTGCTGCGCCGCCAGGCGTACAGCAGGCCGCGCAAGCCGCTCATCATCTTCACGCCCAAGCAACTGCTCCGTCTGAAGGCCGCCGCGTCCTCCGTGGAGGACTTCACCACCGGCTCGTTCCGCCCGGTCATTCCGGAGCACGCGCAGCTGCAGGCCGACGCCGTCGAACGCGTGCTGCTGGTCTCCGGACGCCTGTACTACGATCTGCTGTCCACCCGGCAGAAGACCGAGAACAAGACCACGGCGATCGTCCGCGTCGAGCAGCTGTACCCGCTGCCGGCCGACGAGATCGCCGCCGAGCTGGCCAAGTACCCGAACGCCGAAGTGGTCTGGGCACAGGACGAACCGGCCAACCAGGGTCCGTGGCCGTTCATCGGCCTGAACCTGCCGGATGCCCTGGACCGCCGGGTCCGCCTCATCTCCCGCCCCGCCTCGGCCTCCACCGCGGCAGGGTCGATGAAGCGCCACGCGGCAGAACAGGACGCCCTGCTGAAGCAGGCATTCGCTCGTAAATAGTGGCATTGCTGCCCGGCCGGAGACTGAAACACAACACTCCGGCCGGGCGGTTCTGTTTAATGGACTATTAGTGGTCAGCTTGTTGGACAGCGTTGAAGTGAAGAGGTAGTCGTGGAAGATCGGAAGCTGCGGATCGCAGCCGTTGGGGACGAGCTGTTGGCCGGGCTTGGTGATCCGCGCGCCTTGGGTTGGTTGGGCCGGGTCCTGGCCCGCACGCCGCAGGACAGTGTTGCCCTGGAGTGCTACTCCCTGCCATGCCCGGAAGAGGGCACCGAGGGCATCGCAGCCCGCTGGCTCGAGGAAGCGGGCCGGCGCTTCGGGAACCACCACGAAAACCGCCTGGTGATCGGCCTGTCAGGACGCGACATCGAGTTCGGCCTGTCCACGGCCCGCAGCCGCCTGAACCTGGCCAACATCCTGGACTCCGCCTCCCAGAACAAGATCGAGGTCTTCGTCGTGGGCCCGCCGCCCACACTTGACCCCGCACAGAACCGCAGGCTCGGCGAACTCAACACCGCCTTCGCCGACGTCACGACGCGCCGGAAACACCTCTATGTCGACACGTTCTCGCCGCTGCTGAACCACGAGCAGTGGCGCCAGGACCTCGCGGCCAACGGCGGCACGCCCGGCCAGGCCGGCTATGGGCTCATGGCCTGGCTCGTGCTGCACCGCGGCTGGTTCCAGTGGCTGGGCCTGGACGCCCCGGAGTAGGCGGACAAGCAGGGGCAAGCAGCAACCGGCCGGGCCCACCCTCCTCGGAATTTCGCGATATATCTTGACCTGGCGGCAAGCGCGATATATCGTGACTCCATAGTCGCGATATATCGTTAGTTGTCCAGCCCCTTTCGCCTTTCCGGAGGAACCATGTCAGAGAACACGTGGACTGTGACCGGCCCGCAGACCATCGACGTCGACGGCGTCCACTCCCTCAAACTCGGGATTGTCCGCGGCCGCTTCGACATCGTCACCCATGAGGAGGACGTTGCCAGGATCGAGGTCTCCGAAATCGAAGGCGATCCCCTGTCGGTTTCGGTCGTCAACGGCCGCCTGGAAGTCCGCCACCAGCTGCACGGCCCGCAGGGGTGGTTCAAGAACCTGATGAGCACCGTCAACAACGGCAGCAGCAACTCGGTGGTCATCAGCATCGCCCTGCCGGCCGGCGTCGAGGTCGAGGCCGGGACGGTGAGCGGCGACGGCATGGTTTCCGGGCTCAGCGGCCACACCCGGCTCAACACCGTCTCGGGATCCGTGCTGGCCGACGGCACCTCCGGGAACCTGTCAGTCAACACGGTCAGCGGCGAGGTGATTGCCCGCAACCACCGCGGCGTCCTGACCGCCAAGAGCGTCTCCGGCGAAGTGACGGCCTCGGGGGAATTCAGCAACATCCGCGCGAACACCGTCAGCGGCGACCTGAACTTCGACCTGCACGGCTTCACCCATGACTTCGGTGCCAATTCGGTCTCCGGCGACGTCACCATCCGGCTTCCGCACGACATCGGGGTGGACATCGTTGCCAAGTCCGCCAGCGGCGCGGTGGTCATCGACGACACGAGGTACGTCCAGCCCGGCGGCACCGTGCAGACCATCGCGGGACCGGACGCCAAGCTGATGCTGGTCCGGACCAACTCGGTCTCGGGAAAAACTTCGCTCTTCCACGGCCAGCCCAGCCCGGACACCGAAACGGCCCTCTGATGCCTCCCGTCTTCGCCCACGGGGCGCTGCGGCTGTACCTGCTCGCCCTGCTCGAAACGGGCCCCAAGCACGGCTACGAGCTGATCAAGGCGCTCAGCGAGCGTTTCGGCGGCACGTACTCCCCCAGTGCCGGGACCATCTACCCGCGCCTGGGCAAGCTTGAAGAGGAAGGGCTCGTGGCCACCCGCACCGAGGGCCGCCGCACCAACTACAGCATCACCCCGGCCGGTCTCACGGAACTGAACAGCCGGCGGGACGAACTCGCCGGCGTCGAGAACGACATCTCGGCGTCAGTACGCCGGCTTGCCGACAACCTGCGCCAGGACATCCGCGTCAACATGCGCGGCCTCCGGGCCGACCTTGCGGCGACGGCGGAGGCGGCCCGGACCTCGGCCCGCGCCGCGAGTTCTGCCGGCGGGACAGGCACTGCCGGCGGCGCGGGCAGCCCGTGGTACTCCCCGGAGGGCGAACGGCGGCTGAAGGAGGCGGAAATGCTGGTGCAGGCGTTCCGCGACGACATGCGGGTGGAACTGCGGCGCCACGCCGGGAGCCGTCCCGTCACCGCCGTCACGCTCGAAACAGTCAGGACCGTGCTGGACCAGGCCAGGATCTCGATCCGCAATTCGTTGGACGGCTGAGATCGGGCCCAACCCCTCACGGCCCGTAGCGCGGGTTCCCCGGTTCGCGGCGGGTGCCGCGATGTGGGAGACTTGAGGGCAGCTCTTTTGAGTACCAAGATTAAGGAGGCCAGCTATGAGCAAACGTGCACGTAAACGTCGTGACCGTAAGCGTGGCGGCGCGAACCACGGTAAGCGCCCCAACACCTAAGCTACGGCTAGGATTGACAGCTTTAAGCAAGAGACCCCGGAAACCTCACGGTTCCGGGGTCTTTTGTTTTGTTCGGATTCTTCGCTACGGCTCAGGCTTCCACGGTCCGGATCGAGTGAATCCGGTCCAGGATGGAGTTCTTGAGGTTTTCCGGAGCCGCTTCGGTGCACGAACGCTTGACCATCACGCGGATGACACATTCGAGGTCGTACTGCTCCAGGCACTCCGGGCAACTGTCCAGGTGGTCCTTGATCTCTGCGATGTCCGCACGCGTGAGCGCCCCATCCAGATATTCATAGATACGTTGCATCCGGGCGTCATCGCAATCGCCCAGTCCCTGGCAGTCGCTCATTTCCTGTTCTCCTGTTTGTTGCTGTCGGCCGCGGCGCTTGACTCGGTGGCGGCCCTGAATCCTCGTTCGGCGGCATAGTCCGCCAGCATGTCCCTCAGCATCTTCCGGCCGCGGTGCAGCCGGGACATGACGGTCCCGATGGGGGTGTTCATGATGTCTGAAATTTCCTTGTACGCGAAGCCCTCGACGTCGGCGAAGTACACGGCCAGCCGGAACTCCTCCGGAATCGACTGGAGGGCGCGCTTCACATCCGAATCGGGCAGGTGGTCGAGGGCCTCTGCCTCAGCCGAACGCAGTCCCGAGGACGTATGCGACTCGGCGCGGGCCAGCTGCCAGTCCTCGATGGTGTCCGAATTCGACTGCAGCGGCTCGCGCTGACGCTTCCGGTACAGGTTGATGTACGTGTTGGTGAGGATGCGGTACAGCCAGGCCTTCAGGTTGGTTCCGGGCTTGTACTGGTGGAACGCGGAGAACGCCTTTGTATAAGCCTCCTGGACCAGGTCCTCGGCGTCGGAGGGGTTCCTGGCCATCCTCATGGCCGCCGAATACAGCTGGTCCACGTACTGCATCGCGTCGCGTTCAAAACGCACCCGGCGCTCTTCCGCGGACTCGGTGGAGACATCAAGGGGCTTCCCGTCCACCTCGGTCTCCAAGGCGGCGGACGCGCCGGCATCAGGTGTCTTGGTGGGCGTGGCGTCGTTTCCGGCAACCTCGTGCATGGCCGCAACGGCCGGGTCCATGGTGCTCATTGCGTTCAAGTCTACTGTCACCTTCTGCCGGGCACCCGGAACCGCCGGAAGCGCGAGGGTCCATGATTGCCCGGAACCGGCTTCCGGTTCCGCACTGTCTTTGACCAGAGTCAAATCTCCGCCTTCGTTAGCCTGCTGGGATCTGCCTTTCACAACCACGTCCTGCGGGCAAATATTCCGCAAAAGTGCAAGACTAGAACCGGTTCTCCCGCAGTGAAGCCGCTGTTCGTCCATCCAGGAGGAAATTCATGTCGTTTGTCCGCTTTCTCGCCCGGCCCATGCTCGCTTCCAGTTTCGTCCTCGCCGGCATGGACAAGCTCAAGAACGCGGATGACACAGCGGCCCAGCTGTCCCCCCTGTTGCGCCGCACGGCCGACGCGCTGCCGTTCCAGCCGAATGAAAAAGTCGTGGCACGCGTGATCGGCGGCACCCAGATCGGTGCCGGCCTCTGCTTCGCCCTCGGCAAGTCCGCCCGGCTGGCTGCCACCCTGCTCGCCGTCATTTCGATCCTGAACGGCTACGTCGAATGGCGCAGCGCGGACATCTCCTCGAAGGAAGCCCGCGACGCCCGCCGCAAACAGCTCCTGAAAAACGTCTCCCTCACCGGCGGCGTGCTCCTCGCCGCGGTCGATACCGCCGGCAAGCCCAGCCTGGCCTGGCGCGCCGGGCACCTGGCCGCGGATGCCAAGAAGAGCGCCGGACACCTCGCCGCCGATGCCCGCAAGACCACCAACAAGCAGCTGAAGAAGGCCGACAAAGTCGTCCGCAAGGCCGTAGACCACTCTGCCGGAGCCTAAGACGGTAATGACTGGCGCCACCCCCTCAGCAGCTGCCCCGTCCCACCCTGCCAACGGCGGTCCGCACTGGTCCGCCCCCTTCGCCGCACGGCCCGTCGATGCCACGGTCACCGTTCCGGGATCCAAGTCCCTGACCAACCGGTACCTCGTGCTCGCCGCCCTCGCGGACGGGCCGTCCCGGCTGCGGGCCCCACTCCACTCCCGGGATTCCGCGCTGATGATTGAGGCCCTGCGGCAGTTGGGGGCCACCGTTACGGAGGTTCCCGGCGACGGCGCCTTCGGCCCCGACCTGGAAATCGTCCCGATCAGCATGGACGCCGCCGCGGAGGACACGGCGATCGACTGCGGCTTGGCCGGCACGGTCATGCGCTTTGTGCCTCCGGTGGCGGCGCTGCGCCGCGGTGAGGCCCGTTTCGACGGCGACCCGCACGCCCGCAAACGCCCCATGGGCACCATCATCGAGGCCCTGGCCGGCCTGGGTGTGGCAGTGACCGCGCCCGACGGCGGTCCGGCGTCGTCATTGCCGTTCACCGTCCACGGCACGGGCGAGGTGCGCGGCGGCCACCTGATCATCGATGCCAGCGCTTCGTCCCAGTTCGTCTCCGCCCTGCTGCTGGCCGGGGCACGCTTCACCGAGGGACTCCACCTGGAACATCAAAGCAGGGAACATGTCGGCAAGCCCGTGCCGAGCCTGGACCACATCAACATGACCGTGGCCGTGCTGCGCGGCGTGGGCGTGGCGGTTGATGACTCGGTGCCGAACCACTGGGTTGTCTCCCCCGGCCCGATCCGCGCCTTCGACGTCCGGATCGAGCAGGATCTCTCGAACGCCGGCCCGTTCCTCGCGGCGGCCCTGGCCACCGGCGGCACCGTGCGGATCCCGAACTGGCCCGCGGAGACCACCCAGGTCGGTGATCTCTGGCGCGGCATCCTGACCGCCATGGGCGCCACCGTGACTGTGGACGGCGGCACCCTGACCGTCAGCGGAGGGCCGGAGATCAAGGGCGGCGACTTCGACGAGACCAGCGAACTCGCCCCCACCGTGGCCGCACTCTGCGCCCTCGCCGCCGGCCCCTCGCGGCTCAGCGGCATCGCCCACCTCCGCGGCCACGAAACGGACCGGCTCGCCGCCCTCGTCGCCGAAATCAACCGCCTCGGCGGCGACGCCGAAGAGACCGCCGACGGCCTCATCATCCGCCCGGCCGCGCTGCACGGCGGTGTGGTCCACAGCTACGCGGACCACCGCATGGCAACCGCCGGCGCCATCCTCGGCCTTGCCGTACCCGGCGTGGAGGTCGAGGACATCGCAACCACGGCCAAGACCATGCCCGATTTCCCGCAACTCTGGGAAGCGATGCTGGCACAGGGACCCGCCGCAGATGAGGACACCGCCGGTGGCACGCAGCACTGATTCATGGGACGAGTCCGACGTCCGGATCCGGCCGAACAAGAAGGGAACCCGCCCCCGCACCAAGGACCGGCCCAGCTACGATGACGCCGTCACCGGACGCATCATCACCGTTGACCGCGGCCGCTACACCGCCGTCGTCGGCGAAGGAACCCCCGACGAACGCAAGATCATCGCTGCCCGCGCCCGGGAGCTGCGCCGCAACCCCGTGGTTGCCGGCGACTTCGTCTCCCTGGTCGGCGACGTCACCGGCGAGCCCGACACCCTCGCGCGGCTGGTCAAGATCCAGGACCGCAAGACACTGTTGCGCCGCAGCGCCGACGACACGGACCCGATCGAACGCGCCGTCGTGGCCAACGCCGACCAGCTGGTGGTGGTGGTCGCCGCCGCCAACCCCGAGCCGCGGACCGGTTTCATCGACCGCGCACTGGTGGCCGCGTACGACGCCGGCATCGAGCCGCTGCTGCTCGTCACCAAGGCCGACGTCAAGGATCCCGCCGAACTGCTGTCCAACTACCAGCACCTCGATTTTCCCGTCATCATCTCCAAGACCGCGGACTCCGCCGCTTCCGGCATCGACGCCCGCTCCGACGACGGGCTCTCCGCCCGGCTCGACAAGGACGCGGTGTCCCAGCTGCGCGACTACCTCGACGGCAAGGTCACCGTGATGCTGGGCCATTCCGGCGTCGGCAAGTCCACCATGGTCAACGCCCTGACCGGGGCCGAGCGGGCCACGGGAGGCGTGAACGCGGTAACCGGCCGCGGCCGCCACACGTCCTCCTCGGCACTGGCGCTGAAGGTCAACGATGCCCCGGCGGGCAGCTGGATCATCGACACCCCCGGCATCCGGTCCTTCGGCCTGGCCCACGTGGACCCGGACCGGATCCTGCGTTCCTTCCCGGACCTGGAACCGGGCACCGATGACTGCGAACGCGGCTGCAAGCATGACTCCACCGCCGTCAACTGCGGCGTCGACAAGTGGGTGGCGGCCGGGCACGCGGGGCCCTCGGGACCGGCGAGGCTCGCGTCCCTGCGCCGGCTGCTGGGCACGGACCCGCGGATGGAAGCACAGGAAACCAAGGAACTGGGCACCGTCTCCTAGCCGGCCCGGCAACCGGGCTGCGGCGCCGTGCCGCGGCCTCCCGCCCGGCAGCCCGGTTTGACGGTAGTTTGGAACCATGAGCCAACCCGCTTCGAGCTACAACGATGACCTGCGCCTTGCCCATGTACTGGCAGATTCGGTCGATTCCCAGACCATGAGCCGCTTCAAGGCGCTCGACCTTCGGATCGAGACGAAGCCCGACCTCACACCCGTCACCGATGCCGACAAGTCCGCGGAAGAGGCCATCCGCGGCCAGCTCTCCCGGTCACGTCCGCGGGACGCGGTCCTCGGCGAGGAATTCGGCAGCTCGGGCCACGGTTCCCGCCGGTGGATCATCGACCCGATCGACGGCACCAAGAACTTTGTCCGCGGCGTCCCGGTCTGGGCCACCCTGATCGCCCTTGTCGATGAGGGCGAACCGGTGGTCGGCGTCGTCAGCGCGCCGGCACTGGGCAAGCGCTGGTGGGCCGCCAAGGGTGCGGGCGCCTATATGGGCCGCTCGCTCGCCGCCGCCACACGGTTGAAGGTATCCAATGTCTCCAATCTCGAGGACGCCTCGCTGTCCTACTCCAGCCTTGGCGGCTGGAAGGAACGCGGGAACCTGGATGAGTTCCTGGGCCTGACCGAGGAAGTGTGGCGGACCCGCGCCTACGGTGACTTCTGGTCCTACTGCCTCGTGGCCGAGGGTGCCGTGGACATCGCCTGCGAGCCCGAGCTGAACCTCTACGACATGGCCGCCCTGGTGCCGATCGTGACCGAGGCCGGCGGCCGCTTCACCTCGCTCGAGGGCGAGGACGGACCCTTCGGCGGCAATGCCCTGGCCACCAATTCGATCTTGCACTCGGAAGTCCTCAAGCGGCTCAACCCCGGTCTCGACGACCTCTTCCCGGCCCACCCCAACAACTGAACCGCGCCCGTAATAATCCGCTTCACAATCGGCGGCCGCCTTTTCCCGGGCTGCGTGGATGTCCTACGCTCGATGCAGGTCACGAGTGCCAGCGCTAAACCCCGGTTTGCTGGCCGGCAACCCTCCAGTCGCGGTGGGGTGCCCCGGGTGACGACCTGGCCGGTCCGGAACGGACCCGGCAAGCGCGGATTCCCACGGTGTGGGGTCCTGTTCGAGTGAGGTCCCATGACAACTGCCATTTTCCCCGTTGCCCCCGAATTCCATGCCGCCGGCGCAGAACAGTCTGCAGGGCAGGCTGATGGCCGCCTCGCCCTCGCGGCCCGCCCGCTGGCCGCCGTTACCGGGGCGGAAATCCAGGCGCCGCTGATCACCGGCGGCCACACCCGCTACGCCAACCTCGACTACGGCGCCTCCGCCCCGGCCCTGTCCGTGGTCTCGGCCTACCTGAACGAAATCCTGCCGTACTACGCCAGCGTGCACCGCGGCGCCGGCTACGCATCGCAGATCAGCACGTCTGTCTACGAGAACGCCCGGGACATCGTGCGGGACTTCGTGGGCGGCCGGCCGGACGATTCCGTGATCTTCACCCGCAACACCACCGATTCCCTGAACCTGCTGGCGGGCTGCCTGCCGCTGCGCGACGGGCGCCCCGCGGGCGAGGTCGTCTACCTCGACATCGAGCACCACGCCAACCTCCTGCCCTGGCAGAATGTCCCGCACCGCAGCGTCGTGGCCGCCCCCACCCTCGCGGCCACGGTGGACCGCCTGCGCGAGGAGCTGGCGCGCGGCGATGTCAGCCTGCTGGCCGTCACCGGCGCTTCCAACGTCACCGGGGAGATCCTGCCGATCCGGACCTTGGCCGCGCTGGCACACGAATACGGCGCCAGGATCGCTGTCGACGCCGCGCAGCTGGCCCCGCACCGGCGGATTAACATCGCCGCGGACGGCGTCGACTACCTCGCCTTCTCTGGGCACAAGCTGTACGCCCCGTTCGGCGCGGGCGTGCTGGTGGGCCGGACGGACTGGCTCGACGCCGGCACCCCGCACCTGGCCGGCGGCGGCGCGGTCCGCGACGCCCGGCTCGACTCCGTCAGCTGGACCACGGGACCTGCCCGGCACGAGGGCGGCTCGCCGAACGTCCTTGGCGCGGCGGCCCTCGCCCGTGCCACCCAGGTCATTGCGGCCCTGGACCAGGAGCAGTGGCAGGCCCACGAGGACGCCATCCGGTCCTTCCTCGTCGAAGGCCTCCAGGGCATCGACGGAGTAACCGTGCACCGGATCTTTGCCGATTCGCCTTCCGCTTCTTCCCCCGAAGGCGGCCAGGCAGGCCCCGGCACGATCGGCGTCGTGAACTTTTCCGTGGAAGGCTTCGACGCCGGACTCGTGGCCGCCTACCTGTCGGCCGAACACGGCATTGGCCTGCGCGACGGCCGATTCTGCGCCCACCCGCTGCTCAAGCGGCTCGGCCTGCCCGCCGGCTCCCTGCGGGCCAGCTTCGGGCTGGGCTCGCGGCTGGAGGATGCCGAACGCCTGCTGGCCGGCCTGCAGCAGCTGCGGCAGAACGGACTCGGCTGGGATTACGTGGTGGACGCCGGCCGCTGGGTGCCGGCCAACGACACCCGCAGCTACCCCCACTGGGCGCCGAACACCCCGGGCACCGCCGGCGCAGCGCCCTGCACCCTGGACTAGCGCAGGATCAGGGCCCGGCGCGGGTGCGGTAAATTCGAAAGGTACCTGAAACCAGCAGGACCTTCCGAAGGAGATCGCACGTGGCAAGCGCCGGCCCCAGGCTGCACAGTGGACCTAAGCTGCACAGCGGGCGGCGCCAGGAACTCGGGCAAAGCTTCCAGGACGGCGGGGAACACTATGAACGCGTCCGTCCCGGCTATCCGCAGGAGTCGGCCGGCTGGCTGGTCCCGGCGGGGGCCAAGGACGCCGCGGACATTGGCGCCGGCACCGGGAAGTTCACTGCGCTCCTGGCAGAACGCGGACTGGACACGGTGGCTGTGGACCCCTCCGCCGACATGCTCGAGCAGTTGCGCCGGACCCTGCCGGACGTCGTCGCCATCGGGGGCAGCGCCGAGGACACCGGTCTCGAGCCGGAATCCTTCGACCTCGTCACGGTCGCCCAGGCGTGGCACTGGTGCGATCCTGGCCTGGCCAGCACCGAGATTGCCCGGATCCTGCGGCCGCACGGAGTGCTGGGCCTGATCTGGAACCAGCTGGACACCAGCGTGCCCTGGGTGCACCGCCTCTCCCGGATCATGCACGCGGGGGACGTCCTCAAACCACACTTCCGCCCCGCTGTCGGCCCCGAGTTCACCGGGCTGGAGAGCCACGTGACGCGGTGGGAGGATTCCGTCACCACGGAGGACATCCAGGAGCTGACCAAGTCCCGCAGCTACTACCTCGCGGCATCGGACTCCACCCGGGCCAAGGTCATGGCCAACCTCGACTGGTACCTGCACGAGCACCTGGGGCACGTCCCAGGCGACGTGCTCCGGCTGCCTTACCTCACCCAGACGTGGCGGGCATTCCGGGCCTGATGCCCGCTCCCCACGGATTCCCGGATTGCATGCAAGGCCCCGCCGGGCTTATTGTTTCGGTATGCCTAATAATTACTTGTAGGCGTATGGAACTTTGACGCCGGCTGTTTTCCAGCCGGCGCCGATCATCGCGTCAACGCGGACGCGCCAATCACAGGAGCTGGCAGTGCTGGAGGTAAAAGGACACGGGCAACCGGCGCAGGACGTCGCCCCCACCTACAAACACCCGGGTGCCCGCAGGGCGCTGATCGGCCTGTTGGGGCCGGCGTTCGTGGCATCGATCGCCTACGTGGACCCCGGAAACGTGGCCGCCAACCTGACCGCCGGCGCGCAGTACGGCTACCTGCTGGTGTGGGTCCTCGTGGCCGCCAACGTCATGGCCGTCCTCGTCCAGTACCAGTCCGCCAAGCTCGGGATCGTCACGGGCAAGAGCCTTCCGGAGATCCTTGGTGAACGGCTCAAGCCGTTCTGGCGCCGCGCTTTCTGGGTGCAGGCCGAAGTCGTCGCCGCCGCCACCGACCTCGCTGAGGTAGTGGGCGGCGCTATCGCCCTGTACCTGCTTTTCGGCCTCCCGCTCCCCCTTGGCGCCTTGATTGTCGGCGCCGTTTCCATGCTCCTGCTCGCCGTCCAGGCCCGGCAGAAACAGCGGCCGTTCGAATTCATCATCATGTTCCTGCTCGGCATCATCACTATCGGCTTCCTGGCCGGGCTGTTCATCAGCCCGCCAGATCCGGGGGCCGCCCTGGCCGGGCTCATGCCCGGCTTCCAGGGCCCGGACACTGTCCTGCTGGCCGCCAGCATGCTCGGGGCCACCGTCATGCCGCACGCCATCTACGTCCACTCTGCCCTGTCCCGGGACCGGCACCGGCCGGACGAACACCTGCATGTTCCCCCGGCGGCCATCGCGCGCCTGGTCCGGGCCACCCGGTTCGACGTCGTTGCCGCACTCGCGATCGCCGGACTGGTCAACATCGGCATGCTGCTCCTGGCCGCCTCCACCCTCGGCGGCGAAGAGGGCACGGACACAATCGAGGGCGCGCACGCCGCCATCACCGCCAACCTCGGCCCGATCGTCGGCGTGGTCTTTGCTGTCGGGCTGCTCGCCTCCGGCCTGGCATCGACCTCGGTGGGCTGCTATGCCGGCGGCTCCATCATGCAGGGCCTGCTCAAGATCCGGATTCCCGTCATGGCCCGGCGCGTCGTGACCCTCATTCCCGCCGTCGTGCTGCTGGCGGTGGGCTTCGACCCCACCTGGGCACTTGTCCTGAGCCAGGTCGTCCTCAGCTTCGGGATTCCCTTTGTCCTGGTCCCGCTGGTGATGCTGACCAGCAACAAGGCCCTCATGGGCCGGTTTGCCGACGGCCCTGCCCTCCGAATCGCAGCCATCATCAGCGTGGTACTCGTCGTGGCACTCAACCTGGTCCTGCTGTGGCTCACTTTCTCCGGAGGCAGCTGACGGTAGGCTTAGGTCTGTGAAGACCAGTACGCCCTCCTCCTCGATCGAGGACTACGTCAAGGTCATCTATTCGTTCACCGAGTGGCAGCACAAGCCCATCACCTCCACGCAGCTGGCGCAGCGCCTGGGCGTCGCCAACTCCTCGGTTTCGGAAATGGTCCGCAAACTCAAGGACCAAGGCCTCGTAGACCACAAGCCCTACAGCGCCGTCACGCTCACCAGCGATGGAGTCCGGCTCGCCCTGTCCATGGTCCGGCGGCACCGGCTGATAGAGACCTTCCTCGTCCGGGAGCTCGGGTACCGCTGGGACGAGGTCCACGACGAAGCCGAGCTCCTGGAGCACGCCGTCTCTGACACCTTCATTGAACGGATGGCGGCCAAGCTGGGGAACCCTACCCGGGACCCACACGGCGACCCCATCCCGGCAGCGGACGGCTCGGTGCTGATGCCCGCCGCCCACCGCCTGAGCGAACTCGACGACGGCCACACCGGCCGGATCACCCGGATCAGCGACGAGAACCCTGAACTCCTGCGTTATCTCGCCGCCGAGGACATCGACCTCGACGCCGAAGTGGAGGTGGTGGGCCGGCGGCCCTTCGGCGGCCCCATGGTGGTGCGGATCGGTTCCGCCGCGGCACCGCGCGAATTCGATTTCGCCGACGAAGTCGCCTCGGCCCTCTGGGTCCACAGCGAAGCCGCGCACGCCGGCTGCAGCGTCCCCGGCCATGAGTGAAAAGGGGGCTGAGTGAAGGGTGCGCTGGACGAGCGCCGGGCCGTGCCGCGCCCCGGTGTCCCGGGCTGGAAGGCCTGGTCCGCCGTCGCCGTCGGCGGGCTGATCGGAACCGAGCTGCGTTTCGGCGCCGGCCTGATTTTTCCGGAAAGCGCCGGCGCGGTGCCGTGGACCACATTGGCGATCAATGTGTCCGGGAGTTTCATCCTGGCCACGCTGACCACTCTCTGGATCGCGCGGCCGCAAACGGCCTTCTGGCTGCGGGCCGGCATCGGCCCCGGCCTTCTGGGGTCCTTCACCACCTTTTCGGCGCTGGTGATAGCCGTTGACCAGCAGATCCGCGGCGGCTTCCACGCCACGTGGCTGGCTTACCTCGGGCTCTCGCTCGTCCTGGGCCTGGGGGCGGCGGCGGCCGGCTGGAAAACCGGCAAGGCGATTGCCGACCTCCGCGGAGGTGCCCGATGATGACCGCGCTCGTGGTCGGGGCGTGCGGGGTGGCGGGCGCACTCCTGCGGTTCGCCGTCGACTCCTGGTTTGCGCACCATCAGGGCTCCCGACCGCACTGGCCCTGGGCGACTTTTACGGTCAACGTCGTCGGATCCTTCATCATCGGCTGGTCCGTCGGCCTGACCGGCCACCTGGAGCTGGGCGCCGACTGGCACGCCGCGATCGCAACCGGTCTCGCCGGGGGCCTGACCACCTTCAGCTCATGGACCACCGCGACGGTCCGCCTGGTCAGCGAAGAGCGGTACCGGGCGGCGGCGCTCAACATCGGCTCGAACCTCCTCGCGGGGCTCGCGGCCGCGGCGCTGGGACTTGCCCTCGCGGGCTGAAAACCTCAGCCAGCCGTCGGTGTGTCGAGCGTTACACCGGGGCGTTCGGGTGGCTTCGGGCCGCCGTCGTTCCCGTATCGTTGAAGGATGGTTACCCGACGCGAAGCAGCCCAGATCCTCGACATTCCCCTGGAAATGGCGCATCGCCACGGCATCCCGCCCCGGCTGTCCGAGGCTGAGCTCGGCGAGCTACTGGACAACCCGCCGGCGTGGCTGGTCCAGTCCAAAGCAAACCGCACCGGCAAGCGGCCCGTCTGGGTCCAGCTCACCTGCGCCGTCTGCGGATTCTCCGAAGCGGCCCGGCCCAAAAAATGGTGGCCGGACTTCACCTATGTCTGCTGCGCGCACCACGAGGAACGCGACATCCCGGTGCTCGGGCCCGGGCTCGTGCGCAGCGTGTACGACGGCGTCGGCAGCCGTTTCGCAGGGATCGTGGACGCCGCGGTTCCGGAGGCGTAGCTTAAAAGTCGGGGCTACTCCTGGCCCCTGCCGTGAGGGAGAGCACCATGCCTGACAAGACGCCGCACCAGAGCGTGTCGAAGAAGTCGGTTAAAACCATCAAGGAAAAACGGGCAGAGAAAAAGGCGAAACACATCGTTGATGCCCACACCGACCCAGTGGCACACATCAAGAAGCGCTGAAAAATCGAGAGGCCGGAAGCCGTTGCTTCCGGCCTCTTGTTGTGTGGCCCTGACACATGCCGGAGCGTTGGGGGGCTCACCCGAAATGGATGATGTGACAATCTCCGGTTGGCGCTTTAGTGGGTCTTGGGATCCAACCGCGAGGTCCGGTTCCAGCCCATGTCCGCGGGCCAGTTCCAACCGTTGAGCGGGTGCGGGCCGCCATCGGAATCATTCGACGCGGGTGGTGACGGCCCGGCGGGGACCGCCCACACTAAGACCAGTGCGCCAGACAGCGTGCTCGACACAGACCGGAGGAATACCAGTGACAACCACACCGGAGACTGAGGCCCACGGGCCGGTCGACTTCGTACTCCTGGAGTTCCCCGTATCGGGGTTAACGGGACAGGCGAGTGAGGAACTCGTTAAGCTCGTCGAGCAGGGCGTGATCCGCCTCTTCGATCTCCTCGTCGTCATGAAGAATGACGACGGATCTGTCGAGGTGCTCGAACTGACCGACCCAGGCGGTCCCGCGGCGGGGTTCTCCTACTTCGAGGGAGCCCGGACCGGGCTTTTGGGCGACGATGACATCGCCGAGGCATCGGCCGCACTGCTCCCCGGGACGGTGGCCGCGCTGATCGTCTACGAGAACACCTGGGCCGCCCCATTCGTGGCGGCTGTTCGGGACAGCGGCGGCGAACTCATCGCGAGCACGCGGATCCCTGCGCCGGACGTGATGGAAGCACTTGATGCCCTTGACGCCGCCGCACCTCCGGTAGCCGACGCCTAAGACCTGACGCAGAACAAGAGATGTGAGAGGAGAAGAATCATGGGACTTCTTAGGGGTGTGGCACGGACGGCAGTCGTTGCCGGGACGGCCAGTGCAGTCAGCGGCCGGGTCCAGCGCCGCCAGGCCAACAAGTTTGCCGAGAAGGACGCCGCGACGGCGGCCAAGCAGCAGGAGGCCTACGATGCGCAGATGGCCCAGCAGCAGCCACCGCCACAGGAATACCAGCAGCCTGTCTACCAGCAAGCGCCGCCCCCTCCTCCCCCGGCCGCCGGCGGCATATCCAACGAAGCGCTCGAGCAGCTCAAGCAGCTCGGGGCGCTGAAGGAGCAGGGGATCCTCACCGAAGAGGAGTTTGCGGCCCAGAAGGCGAAAGTCCTCGGCACCTGACGTTGGCGTGTCGCGTAAGCACAAAACTCCCCGCCGGCAGAAGCCGGCAGGGAGTTTTGTGAACCCAATACGGGGTGGAGCACCGTTGCCGGGCCCCTATGTGGAGATGGGGGGAATTGAACCCCCGTCCGATGTCGTGTTGTCAGGGCTTCTCCGGGCGCAGTTTGCGTTGGATTTTCTCGGCCCCAGCCATGCTGCAAACAGCTGGCTGATCCGGGCCCAGTCATCTAAGAGTCCCGTTTACCCCGATGACGGAGGTAAACAGCAGTGGCTATCTAAATGACGCCAGGATCCGGGGCAATAGCAACCTCGGGCTGACGGACTGTCTTACTGCTTAGGCAGCGAGAGCGAAGTCAGTGCGTTTTGATTCGGCACTTATTGGTTTGCAGACAGCGTTTACGAGATAATTCTGCATCCTCGGCCCGCTTCACCTGTCGCGACTAACATCGTCGAAACCGATCATCCCCGTATTTTTTTATCAAACCCGGACCGGACACTTTCGAATCCTTCCCGGACTACCAATCATAACGCACCGCCTCCGGGAAACATTCCCGGAGGCGGTGACAGCCTGCGCCGCGCTAGCGGCGGTTGCGTTCGCGCATGACGCGCTGGGCCTCGCGCTTGTCCTGCTGTTCGCGCAGCGTCTGGCGCTTGTCGTATTCCTTCTTGCCGCGGGCGACGCCGATTTCGACCTTCGCGCGGCCGTCCACGAAGTACAGCTGCAGCGGCACGATCGTGAAACCCGACTCGCGGATCTTGTGCGAGATCTTCGTGAGCTCTTCGCGGTGCAGCAGCAGCTTGCGGCGGCGGCGTGCGGCGTGGTTCGTCCAGCTCCCCTGGTGGTACTCGGGGATGTGGATGCCCTCCATCCACAGCTCGTCGTTGTAGAACGTGCAGAAGCCGTCCACCATCGAGGCATGGCCCTCGCGCAGGGACTTCACTTCCGTGCCCATCAGCGCGATGCCGGCTTCATAGGTGTCTAGGACGTGGTAGTCGTGCCGGGCCTTGCGGTTGGTGGCCACTACCTTACGGCCACTTTCTTTGGGCACGGTAGGACTCCTCGGTTTGTTGGTGGTTCACTCCGGCCTGGTGGTGCGGAGTCTTTCCAGTTTACGGCAGGGCGCCCGCCTCAGCGGATGGCCCGCCGGACGGCCCGCCGGACTACAGCAGGTTCATCGGGTCCACGGCCCGTCCGTTAAGCCAGGTCTCGAAGTGCGAGTGGCAGCCGGTGGAGTTGCCGGTGGTGCCTGAATAGGCGATCAGCTGCCCCCGGTTGACGTGCTGGCCGACCGAGACCGCCACGGAGGTGTTGTGGTAGTAAATCGTGGTCAGCGAGTTGCCTTGGACCACCCCGTGGGAGATCTTCACGTTGTTGCCGCCGCCGTCGTTGGCCCAGCCGGCCGAGAAGACGGTGCCGGCGGCCGCGGCGTAGACCGGGGTGCCGCAGGCGGCGCCGAAGTCGATGCCGGTGTGCATGTAGCCGCCCTGGCCGTAGAAGTCGATGGTGCCCGGCGGCGTGGCACGCCAGCCGAACCCGGAGGTGATCGGAATATTGCCGGGGAACGGGTGCTGCAGCCCGAAGGCCGACGGTGAGCCCTGGGCCGGCGGGACATACGGCTGGACGGCCTGGCCCTGGGCCCGGGCGGCGGCCGCCGCGGCCTCTGCAATGCGCCGCTGCTCGGCCAACCAGGCCTCCCGCAGCTTCCGGTCACGTTCGACGATTTCGGCGGCCACGGCGTCCTGCTGCGCCTTGACCTTGGCGAGCTGGCTCTGGATGCCGGGCTTGGCGGCCTGGAGCTGGGCGTCGAGCCGGGTGGTGTCGGCGATCAGCTTGTCCACGGCGGCCTTCTTGGCTGCGGCTTCGTCCCGGGCGGCCTTTTCCCGGGCCAGCGCGGCGTCGGCTTTGGCCTTGAGGTCGGTGATTTCAGCTTCGACGGCGGCCAGCCGGGCCTGCGCGTTGACGTTGGTGGCGCTCTGCTGGGTGAGCTTGTCCATCGCGGAGTTCTGGCTGCGCAGGGCCTGGTCCGCGAGGTCGATGGTGTCCGTGAGGCTGCTGCCCTGGTTCGATCCGAAGAACAGGGAAAGGTTGGACGGGACGCCGCCGGACTTGTAGGCCTGCGTGGCGATCTGTCCGATCAGTTTCCGGGTGTCCGCGATCTTCTGCTTGTCCGCTTCCAGCTGCTGCGTGATTTTTGCCTTGTTCTGCTGTGCCAGGTCCACGCGGGCCGCGAGGGCCTGCACTTCCTGGACCGCGCCGGCCACGCGGCCCTGGGCGTCCGTGAGGGCCTGCTGGGCGCCGGGGAGCTGGCCCTGGTACAGGACCAGGTCTGCCGCGGCCTGGGCGATCCGGCCGTCCACGAATTCGAGGGAGTGCTGGACCCGTGCGGCCTCCTCGCGCAGCGCGGCCTGCTGGTCCTCGAGGTCGTCGGCGAATGCCGCCGGGCCCGAGGCCCCAATGGTCCCGGCCAGGACCAGCGCCAGGGTGGCGCTGATCATCCGGCTGCGGCGCCCCACCAGGCGGTGCCGGAGGGACTGCCGGAGGGGGCGGCGGGCCATCGGTGTCATAAGCATTCCCTTTTCGTTGCGCAAAGCTAGACCCGCAAGTACCGGCGGAGGGTCAGCAGGGAGGAAATTCCGGCCAGGACGACGCCCAGGCCAATCAGGGCAGGCACCAGGATCAGCGTCTGCCCGGGCGAGATGAACGCGGTGTCCGGATACTGCTTGGACATCACGCCTTCGAGGAAGAAGTGGGCCACGGCCCACAGGGTGCCGGAGGCCAGGGCCGCACCGATCACCGCGGCGATGACGCCTTCGAGGATGAACGGCAGCTGGATGACCATCTTGGACGCGCCCACCAGGCGCATGATGCCTGTTTCCCGGCGGCGGCTGAACGCGGAGAGCCGGATGGTGGTCGCGATCAGCAGGATGGCGCAAATGATCATGACGCCGGCGATGCTCACGGCCACCAGCGACGCCGCGTTCATGGCCGAGAACAGCCGCTCCAGCAGCTGCCGCTGGTCGATCACGGTCTCCACGCCGGCCTGGGAGGAGAAGGTCTCGGAAATGATCTCGTACTTTTCCGGGTCCTTCATGTTGATCCGGAAGGACGCCGGCAGCTGGTCCGGGGTTACGGAGTCAACGATCGGGGAATTGGAGAACTGTTCCTTGAAGTGCTTGTAGGCGTCGTCCTTGGACTCGTACTGGAAGTCGTTGACGTACTGCGCCACTGCGGGAGACTGCAGCAGCGTGCGCAGGTTGTCCTCCTGCTCCGGCGTCGCGGGCCCGGTGGCGCAGCCGGGCGCCGTCGAACCGTCACTGCAGAGGAAGATGGCCACCTGGACTTTGTCGTACCAGTAGCCCTTCATCTGGTTGATCTGCAGCTGCAGCATGCCGGCGGCACCGACGAAGGTCAGCGACACGAAGGTCACCAGGATCACGGAGATCACCATGGACAGGTTGCGGCGCAGGCCGCTGCCGATCTCGCCCAGGACGAATGCAAGCCTCACGCCTGGCCCTCCCCTGCGGTGCGGAATTCGGCGCGGGCTTCGGCGCGTGACCCGGCCCGGGGCGGGAGAACTTGCGGCTGTTCGTCCCGTCCGCTGGCGTCGCGCAGGCGCCGCGACTGGCCCACGACGGGAATCATGGAGGTGTAGAGGGCCTTGGCCTCGTCGCGGATGACGACCCCGTTCTTCAGTTCCACCACCCGTTTGCGCATTTCGTTGACGATGTCGTCGTCGTGCGTGGCCATCACCACGGTGGTGCCGTTCTGGTTGATCTTGTCCAGCACGCCCATGATGCCCATCGAGGTGGTGGGATCCAGGTTTCCGGTCGGCTCGTCGGCCAGCAGGATGCCGGGTCGGTTCACGACGGCGCGGGCGATCGCCACGCGCTGCTGCTCGCCGCCGGAGAGCTCGTGCGGGAGCCGGTTTTCCTTGCCTTCCAGGCCGACGGTCTTCAGGACCTCGGGGACGGTGTCGCGGATGACGCTGCGGCTCTTGCCGATGACCTGCATGGCGAAGGCGACGTTGGCGAAGACGGTCTTCTGCGGCAGCAGGCGGAAGTCCTGGAAGACGACGCCGATTCCGCGGCGCAGGCGCGGTACCCGCCAGCTGGAGATGTTCGCGACGTTCTGGCCGGCGACATAGACGGCGCCGGAGGAGGCGCGGTCCTCTTTGAGGACCAGGCGCAGGAAGGTCGATTTGCCGGAGCCGGAAGCTCCGACGAGGAAGGCGAATTCGCCACGGTCGATCTCAAGGTTGATCGAATCCAGCGCCGGCCGCGCCTTCTGGTCATAGACCTTGGTGACATTTTCGAAACGGATCATGGCCCTTAGTACCCTGCAGGACGAGGCCGCGGGGGCCCGGTTCTGCTGCCGGCGCAAGGGCTTTCGTTTGGGGGAAGTAGAGCTCCGGCCCCTCGACTATACGCACGGGTAACGGCGGATCGGCCGGAACGGCGGGGCGTGTCGCGCGATTGTCAGGGACCTCCCAGCGGTGGCTCCCAGCCGGGCGCTCAGTCGATGCGGCAGGCCTATTTCTCGGCGTTGCGGTTGTCCGTCCGCCAGCGGATCCCGGCGTCGATGAAGTCGTCGATTTCGCCGTCGAACACGGCCGAGGTGTTGCCGACCTCGTGCTCGGTGCGGAGGTCCTTGACCATCTGGTACGGGTTGAGGACGTAGGAGCGCATCTGGTCGCCCCAAGAGGCTTTGACGTCGCCGGCGAACGCCTTCTTCTCGGCGTCCTCCTGTTCCTTCTTCAGCAGCAGGAGCCGGGACTGCAGCACCCGCAGGGCGGCGGCGCGGTTCTGCAGCTGCGATTTCTCGTTCTGCATGGACACCACGGTGCCGGTGGGGATGTGGGTCAGGCGCACGGCGGAGTCGGTGGTGTTGACCGACTGGCCGCCGGGGCCGGAGGAGCGGAAGACGTCCACGCGGATCTCGTTGTCCGGGATGTCGATGGAGTCCGTCTGCTCGATCAGCGGAATCACTTCCACGGCGGCGAAGGAGGTCTGGCGCCGGCCCTGGTTGTCGAAGGGGCTGATCCGGACCAGGCGGTGGGTGCCGGCCTCGACGCTGAGCGTGCCGAAGGCGTACGGCGCCTTGACCTCGAACGTGGCGGACTTCAGCCCGGCTTCTTCGGCGTAGGACGTGTCCATGATGGTGGTCGGGTAGCCGTGGCGTTCGGCCCAGCGCAGGTACATGCGCAGCAGCATCTCGGCGAAGTCCGCCGCGTCCACGCCACCGGCGCCGGCGCGGATGGTCACCACGGCTTCGCGCTCGTCGAATTCGCCGGAGAGCAGGGTGACGACTTCGAGGTCGGCGAGCGCCTTGCGGACCGATTCGAGTTCCGCGGCGGCCTCGCCCATGGAGTCGGCGTCGTCCTCGTCCTGGCCGAGTTCCACAAGGACCTCGAGGTCGTCGATCCTGGCCACGAGCTTGTTGAGCCGTTCGAGCTCGGTCTGCTTGTGCGAGAGCTTCGAGGTGATGACCTGGGCGGCGGCGGGGTCGTCCCACAGATTGGGTTCACCGGCCCGTTCGCTGAGCTCGGCGATGTCTTCCTTGAGCGCCTCGACGTTCGAGACGTTCTCGATGGACGCATAGGTGGCCCGCAGCGCGCGGATTTCAGCGGGAAAATCAATGTTTGCCATGGTTTTTTAAGCCTACGCTATGTGTCCTAGCCCCCTGACCCGCCCCTGACCCGCCCGCTTGCCCTACAGCCGGTTGCCCTATCATTTTGGGTTGCCTGCAGGCCTGGTTGGCAGCATCTAGTAATAGGGCAACCGGAGTGATGGGCCAGAAGCTCAGCGGCTGAGGCGGGAGCGCGCCGTCGACGTCGCCTCGATCCGGATGCCGTCCGGCACCAGGAAGTTCACCACCGGCGGGTGGACAGCTGCGCTCAGCACCACGACGGCGGTGGCACCGTCCGGGCTGCCGGTGGACGGCGCCACGGCCAGGGCGCTGAAACGGCCGAATGCGCCGTTGCGGCCCAGATAGTCGACGGCGGCGCTGCGCACCCTCGCCCCGCTGAGGACGGCGGACGGTGTACCGCCGGCGTTGCCCAGCTGTCCGAGCGTGAAACTGTCCGCGGCGGCCACCGAGGCGCCGTCCGCGACGGAGAGCAGTTTCTTGTGTTCGAGGTAGACGCTGGAGGCCGCCATCACGACGGTGGCGACCAGCAGGGCAATCAGCATGAAGCCGATGCTCAGCACCAGCACCTGCCCCTCCTGCCGGCGGGCCCGGGGCCGGGCTCTCACCGGAACCTGCCCACCAGCTGGGTTGCCGACGCGCTGAGCTGGCTCGCGTTCAGTTGCAGTGCGTCGCTGAACGGCACATACGGCAGGGGCACTGAGAGGTGGACGGTGACTGTCACCGCCGAACCGGGAGCCAGGCAGTCGGCGGGCTCGCAGCGGGTGTCGACGCTGGCGTTTTCCGCCGGTTGGCCGTAGTCGGCGAGCGCCAGCAGCACGGCTTGCTCGGCGGCGGCCCGTCCACTGGCCGCGTCCGGCTGGGCAACGTAGACCTTGGCGGCCTGGTCAGCGGCGCCGACCACCGCGAACGACCCGCCCTGGATCTGAGCCACGGTGATGATGAAGTACACCAGCGGCACCATCAGCAGCGCGGACAGGAAGACGAACTCGACCACGGCGCTCCCCTCTTCCGCCGAGGTGCCGGGCTCCGGCCATTCAACGCTGGATTGCCGCATGGCCCTTCACCTCCAAGAGCGCCCGGGGACCGATGAAGCCGATGACCGGCAGGGGTGCCCGGACGGTCACCTCCAGTGTGCGGATGCCCTGGAACGTCGATTCGCTCGTGGCCACGTCCCGGGCGAAATCCGGGTTGAGCGCCGCGGTGATCAGCTGGACAGTCCGGTCCCTGGCGTCCCCGTCGTTGCGGTCGGCCAGCGTGCCGTATCTGGCGCCCGAGGCGGCGGCGTCGATCAGCGTATTCCGGACGTGAAGTACCAGGGTGAGCTGGACGATCGCGAGGAAGAGCAAGGTGAGCATGGCACCGATCAGCACGAAGTCCACCACGGCGGCGCCGCGCTGAACATCCTTGCGGTCCTGCCGGTCGGTACTGTGGCGCCCGGTCCCCCCGCCCTGGGCCGCCATTGCTTACTGTCCGACCTTGTCCATGGCCTGGTTGAAGAGTCCCTCCAGAGCAGGACCGGCAAGGGCGAGCAGGGCGGCCACGAGGACAGCCGACATGAGGGTGATCATGACCCAGCCAGGGACGTCGCCGCGCTGGGGATGGGCGACTCCCGCGTCAGGATGGTCCCCCACCCGCAGTCGCGACGGAGCAGACCACCAGGTCAACATGCTGAGCGCGCAGGCTGCCAATGCCGCCCGGGTTCCGAAGTTCTTCACCGTGTCCTCTTTCCTGGTTTTGGTTTTTTGGTTTTTCTGTCTTTCCGGAGTCCTGTTTTGGATCTGATGGTTCATGGTGTGTCGCCGGCGGGTCGTGCTGCACGCCAGGCTGGCCGGCGGACTGCAGGGCGATCTTCGTATCCTGTTCCCTCCTCGTATGACTTTTCTTGGGTCCTGCCCGTGCCGGCCGGGTGGGCCGCCGCCGGCTGTTGGTCGTCGTCGTGCGCCAGGCGCCTAGAGTCCGAGACTGATGGCGGCCAGACCGGGGAAGACGGCGAAGATGACCGTGAGCGGAAGGACGCCAAAGACAAGCGGCACCATCATGCCGATTTCCTTCTTGCCGGCAGATTCCATGAGCTCCCTCTTGGCTGTGTCCCGGACATCCTGTGCCTGCGCCCGGAGGACGTCGGCGAGGGGTGTTCCACGTTCGACGGCCACGATCATCCCGTCCACGAAACGGAGCAGCGGCCCTTGATCGGTCCTGGACGAGAACTCGTGGAGGGCTTCCACGAGGGGCTTGCCGGACCGGGTCTCGGCGAGGACACGGCCGAATTCCTGCGAGAGCTCACCCCGTGCGCTGCGGCAGACCCTGTCCAGGGCACCGGTGGCACTTTCGCCGGCGCTGACAGCCAGGGCCATGAGTTCGGCGATGCTCGGAAACTCCGCCATCATCCGCGCCTCCCGTTTCTTGATGTGCGCGCCCAACAGGTAGTCCCGGAGCAGGAATCCGCCGATGGCGCTCCCCACGACGGCCACGACGGCGACGAACGGACTGAAGCGGCCGACCGAGCCGGCGAGCGCCACGACTCCTATCGCCAGGACGAAGCCGCCCGCCGCCCAGAGGAGCTGTTCAGCCCGGAAGTCCACGGCTGTTTTGGCGCTGCCGGCGCGGGCAAGCCTGCGGTTCAATGCTGTGGCGCCAAGGTTGATCCGGCCCAGGGACCTGGCACCGTCCCGGATCGCCGGGCGGAGGATTCGTTCCAGCGGCCCAAACGGCGTGACATTCCGCGGGGCGGTGCGTAGAAGCCTGGATTCCAGGTTGTGGGTTCGCAGTTGCGGTTCGATACGTTCCACGAACGTCGTTGGGCGCATGAAGGGCAGCCGGACGAGGAACAGCCAGAGTCCGGCCCCGAGCACAGCCCCGCACACCGTGGCGCCAGCCATCAGTCCGGTCATCGGAGGACCCGCTGTTCTTCCGGCAGCGCCCCGATGCGCAGCATGAGGGCGTAGGACACCAGGGAGACGGCAAGGCCGCCCAAAAGGACGGCAGCGCCGACCGGGGTGTTGTACGCCATCACGGCCTCAGGACGACTGGCCAGCAACACCAGGACAATCCAGGGCGCAGCGACCGCGAGGCGTGCGGCGTTGACGGTCCACGACTGCCTTGCCTCCAGTTCACTCCGGGTCCTGGCACTCTCCCGCAAGAACTCCGCGAGGGTGCCCAGCAGCCTCCCGAGGTCCGAGCCGCCCACCTCCCGGGTGAGCCGGAGGGCCTCGACAATCCGGTCCGCCACGGGATCGGCCAGACGGTCCTTGAGCCGGGTGAGTGAGGGATCGAATTGGCCTCCCGACCGGTAGTCGGAGCCAAAGTCCACAAACACGTGGCGAAGCTCCACAGGGCCCTTGTCGCCCAGCTGGATAAGGGCCTCCGGCAGTGACAGGCCGGCCCTGATGGCTGAGCGCAAATGATCAACGACGTCGGGCCAGAGCTGGCGGAGGACAGCCATGCGCTTTCTGGCACGCCACCGGACCATCGCCATTGGCAGCCAGCCGCCAAACAGGCCAAAGCATCCCGAGATCGGCCAGGACCCGGTGACTGCGAAGAACGCGAGCGTTGTGAAAGCACCGAGCCCAAGGCACGAGGCGAGCAGCCCTGTTGCGCTGACCTTTTCGATGCCCGCCGATCGCAGGAGGTCCTCAAGCCGGCTGGTCCGGGGCTTGCGCGGCACGCTCTCAGGCTTCTCCCATGCGGACCACCAGATCAGCAGGAGGCCGGCGCCGCCCAGCATCCCCACCAGCGGCGCCATCACCGCTGCTCCAGCAGCGCTGCGACGTCGTAGCCGGAGCGGGCAAACTTTTCCGCGGCGGGCATGGAGTTGGCCTTGGGCAGAAGCTGCCCGTCCGACATCGTGAACACCATGGAAGACTCGATGATCCCGTTTTCCACCCGCCGGCCCAGGGACAGGATCTCGGTGACCTGCCGGCGCCCGCTGGCGTGCCTGCTGCAATGGACCACCAGGTCGATGCAGGACGCGACAGTGGGAACTACGAACGCACTCGAGATGTTGTCGCCGGCGAGCAATGGCAGGGTACAGATTTTTGTCACGGCGTCGTGGGCGGAGTTCGCATGTACGGTGCACATCCCGGGAAGCCCGGAATTCAAAGCGATGAGCATGTCCAGGCTCTCGGCCTCCCGGACCTCCCCGACCACCAGCCGGTCCGGCCGCATGCGCAGGGCCTCCTTGACCAGGCGGCGCAGCGGAATCTCGCCCTGCCCCTCCAAATTCGGCTGACGGCACTGTAGACCGACGACGTCGCGGAGCGGCAACTGCAGCTCAAAGATTTCCTCCACCGTTATGACCCGCTCGCGGGTACCGATGCTGGCGGCGAGACAATTGAGCATGGTGGTTTTGCCCGCCTGGGTGGCGCCCGAGACCAGGATGTTGAGGCCGCTGGCGACGGCCGCACCGAGGAACCTGGCCGCCTGCGGGGTCAGCGTGCCCAGCTCCACCAGGTGCTCGAGCCGGCTGGCTTTGACCACGAACTTGCGGATATTGATGGCCCAGTGACGCCGGGTGACGTCCGGGATCACGACGTGCAGCCTGGAGCCGTCCGGGAGCGCCGCATCCACAAACGGGGAGGACATGTCCAGGCGCCGGCCCGAGCTCTTCAGCATCCGTTCCACAAGGTCCCGGACCTGCTGGTCCGTCAGCGAAACAGAGGTCAGCTCCGATTCGCCATTGCGCGCCACATAGATTTCATTCGGGGCGTTGAGCCAGATTTCCTCGATGCCCGGGTCGTCCAGGAGTGGCTGGAGCGCGCCGAAGCCCGCCACAGCGTCGAAGACAAATCTCCGGGCCGACTCCAACGGGCCCAGCGGGGGCAGCGGCGCCAGGAGGGCCCGTTCGTCGTAGTCGCTGACCGCCGCCTCGACCAGGCGCCGGACTTCCCCGGACTCCCGCAGGGGGTCAAGGCCCCGCCGGCGGATCAGTTCACGGACCTCGTCCTCAACAATGCGTACAGCCTCCACGCGGACCCCCATATGACTGCCGCCCCTGTGCCGGGGCGATGGGGTTAAAACTAGGGGCGGGCCACCGGCCCGACAAGGGGTGCCGGGCGCCCATGTGGATAACCGGCAGGTTTCAACATGACAACTTTCACTTTGGCAACACTTGAATCACTGGTCTCGGATGTCGGCCGGTGTTAGGGTGAGCGCGTTAAGTCAGACATTCTCTCAGCCCGGCCAGCTCTCCTCGTAGCCCCTCGGGCGCGAGACCGTGTGGCGCGGCTCCCACAGCGTGCCATTGCCCCGGAGCGGAACATGAAGCGCACCCCACATCCCCCCACCAGCCACCGATGCCGCCGGCCCGGGGCCATTCTCCTCGCCGCCACCCTGCTGGCCATCACCGGTGTTCCGGCGCCTGCAACCGCCGTCGAGCCGCCGGCCCCGCCCTCGGCGTCTGCCACCGCGTCCGCCACGCCGGCTGCCACCCCGACGCCGACGGTCACGAGCACCGTTCCGGCGCCATCCGCAACGGCCCGCCCGGCCGCCACGACCGCCCCGGCCCCCTCAGCGTCACCGACCGCAACGCAGGCAGCGGCACAGTCCGCGGCGGCGCCGGACGCCATCAAGGACCGGGCGGCCATGGCCGCCGCGGTCGGCCCCGGTGGTGCCGAGATGGGCCAGCGCTCCGCCCGGGTCAGCGCTCCCTCGCCACTGCTGAAGGCGACCACCCAGTCCGCCGCGATTGAATCGCTCACCACGCAGGGCACGTGGTCGCCGTCGTACGGGGTCAAAGGCCTGGACGTCAGCGGCCACCAGACCAGCGTCAACTGGCAGAGCCAGTGGAACATGGGCGCCCGCTTCGCCTACGTCAAAGCCAGCGAAGGCAACTACTTCACCAACGACTCCTTCGCCGCCCAGTACGGCGGCGCCCGCAGCGTCGGCATGATCCGGGGCGCCTACCACTTCGCGATCCCGAACTGGTCCTCGGGAGCGGACCAGGCACGCTTCTTCGTCCAGAACGGCGGCGGCTGGAGTGCCGACGGGCGGACCATGCCCCCGGTCCTCGACTTCGAATTCAACCCCTACGCCGGCCGCACCATCAACGGCTTCTACTTCGGCAACACCTGCTACGGCATGTCCCCCTCGCAGCTGACGTCCTGGGTGCGCGACTTCGGGAACACCATGCGGGCCCTCACGGGCCGCCTTCCCGTTATCTACACCAACACGTCGTGGTGGAACCAGTGCACGGCCAACGCGCCGGGCTTCGGCGACTACCCGCTGTGGGTCGCGTCCTACCCGCTCTCCGCCACAGACAACGCCGGGCCCGTCCCCTCCAGCTGGAGCGTTTTCAGCATGTGGCAATACAGCAGCACCGGGCCGTTCGTGGGCGACTCCAATATCTGGAATGGCGACTATGCCTCGCTCCAGCGCTTCGCCGGGACGCCGCTGCCCACCGGCTCCTTCGACGATGTCTCCGTGACCCGCGACGGCGCCGCGGTCTCCCTGCGCGCCCGCGGCTGGTCGGCAGACCTGGCCAGGACGTCGTCCTCGATCCAGACCCACATTTACGTCACTGATCCGTCCGGAACCACCAAGGGCTACGCCTGGCAGGCCAACCAGCCCCGGCCGGACGTTGACCAGGCACTCGGTTACGGTCCGTTGCACGGCTTCGACGGCACGGTCCGGATCACAGCTTCGGGTACCTACAAGGTCTGCGCCTACGCCATCGGTTCCTTCGGCAACACACTCCTGGACTGCAAGTCACTCCGGGCCACCGGCGTGGAGGCACCGACGGGGTCCTTCGACAGTTTCGGCCAGGTCCGCACGGCCGACAAGGTCACGCTGCAGCTCAAGGGCTGGGCGGCCGACCTCGCCAACCCCTCGGCCTCCAGCTACGCCGACGCCTACGTCACCGACCCGGCCGGGAAAACCACCGGGTACCGGATGACGGCCAACGTCGCCCGGAAGGATGTCGCGGACGCGACCGGCCTGGGGCTGGCCCACGGCTTCGACTACCAGGTCAAAGCCACCGTTCCGGGATCGTACCGTGCGTGCGTCTACGGGATCGGGCGAAACGCCAACGTGCTGCTGACCTGCAGGACCACAAATGTCCAGGCCAACCCGGCACCGTTCGGCTCCTACGATTCGGTGTCCCTCACCCAGGCGCCCAACGCGGCGAACTTCCAGGTGAGCGGATGGGCACTGGATCCGGTGCAGCCGGGGAAGAGCGTGCCCGTGCACGTCTACGTCCAGTCGCCCAACGGAACCAATCCCGGCTACGCCTTCACCGCAAACCGCCAGCGCCCGGACGTCAATGCCGCGCTCCAAACAGTCGGCGACCACGGTTTCCAGGTCTCGGTCCCGCTGACCCGGGCCGGGAAGTACACCGTGTGCGCCTACGCCATCGGCATCGCCCCGGTCACGGCCGGCAATACGCTGCTGGGCTGCAAGTCCATCAGCGCAAGCCCAACCCCGGCCACCATGGGTTACCTGGATTCGGCCTCGATCCAGGTCGCCAGCGGCAAAGCCTCCATCAGGGCCTCGGGCTGGACCCTGGATCCGTCCTTCCCGGCCTCATCGATCCCGGACCACGTCTACGTGACTTCGCCTGACGGCGTCCGGAAGGGGTACGCCTTCATGGCCGACCAGAAGCGCCCGGACGTCAACCGGGCCCTCGACACGGTCGGAAACCACGGCTTCACGTCATCGGTCCCCATCACCCAGCGCGGCCAGTACCGGGTGTGCGCCTACGGCGTCGCAGTCTCGATGCTGAGCCTGAACAACTCCCTGCTGGGGTGCCAAACGCTCACCTATTAGCCGCGCTGGAAATAGCCGCCCTGGTATTAGCGCCCTGGCTGACGCCGCACCACGCAAAAACACAGACCGGCCCCCGCACATGCGGGGGCCGGTCTGCGTTGTGGTGCCCGGGGGCTGACCGTTAAAGGCCAATAAATCAGGAACCGAGGTAGTCGCTCAGCCGATCCGCCGCGGAGGGAACGGTGAACCCGGTCGCCTTGATCTTGTCCAGCGTGAGGGCGCTGTTCAGCGGCCGCGGCGAGACGGCCTTGCCCTTGAAGTACTCCTCGGTGCTCACACCGGTCACGGCCTCCCGCGGTTTGCCGGAGAGTTCGTAGACGTCCGCGGCGATGTCCGCCCAGGACTGCTGCTCGCCGTCGTTGCTGAGGTTGTAGACGCCGTACTCGGCGCCCGATTCCAGCAGGTGCCGGATGCCGGCGGCGATGTCTTCGGTGAAGCTCAGCCGCCCGATCTGGTCGTCAACCACTGACGGTTCGATGCCGCGCTCGGCCAGTGAGGCCATGGTGCGGACAAAGTTGTTGCCCTCACCGATCACCCAGCTGGTGCGCACAATGTAATGCCGGGGCACCACGCTGACGACGGCGTCGCCTGCGGCTTTGGTCTGGCCGTAGACGCCCAGCGGCGCCACCGGCTCCGATTCGTCGTGCGTGGCGCGCGTGCCGTCGAAGACATAGTCCGAGGACACGTGCACCAGGGTGAGGTCGTGTTCGACGGCGGTGCGGGCCAGCCGCGCCACGGCCGTGACGTTGACCGCCCAGGCGGCCGCGCGGCCCTCGGCCGACTCGGCGGCATCCACGGCGGTGTAGGCCGCGGCGTTGATGATCGTGGAGTAGTTCTTCCAGTTCCGTCCGGCGAAGGCGTCCTCGCTGCCGAGGTCAAACTCGTCCCGGCCGGCAAACTCAACGGACGGGTCGCCGTCGTACTGCCGGCGCAGCGCCTTGCCGAGCTGGCCGTTGGCGCCGACCACGAGGACCTTCTTCGGCGGCATCGGCGTGACGTCCGCCAGGCGCGGGTGCGCCTTGTCCTTGTCCGAGAGCTCGGCCTTCTCCAGCGGCACCGGCCAGCTGATGGCCGCGGTTTCGTCGGCGAGGTTCAGGAACGTGTACTGGCCCTGGGCGTCGGCGGACCAGTGGTCGTTGACGAGGTAGGTGTAGGCGGTGTTGTCCTCCAGCGTCTGGAAGGCGTTCCCCACCCCGCGGGGAATGAAGATGGCCTGGCTGGGGTCCATCTCGGCGGTGAACACGGCGCCGAAGGTCGGGCCTTCGCGCAGGTCCACCCAGGCGCCGAAAATCCTGCCGGTGGCCACGGAGATGAACTTGTCCCACGGCTCGGCATGGATGCCGCGGGTGGTGCCGGCGGACTCGTTGAACGAGATGTTGTTCTGCACCGGACGGAAGTCGGGCAGGCCAAGCGCCACCATCTTTTCCCGCTGCCAGTTCTCCTTGAACCAGCCCCGGTTGTCACCGTGGACGGGAAGGTCGTAGAGGACGACGCCGGGGATCGGGGTTTCGTGCGCTGTGAGCTTCTTCGAGAACTCGATCGACATAATCTACTGGCCTTGTTCCTTGTACTTCGCTTCCGTGGCGGCCTTCTGGGGCCGCCACCAGTCCTCGTTGTTCCGGTACCAGGCGATGGTGTCTTCGATGCCGGCCTCGAAGTTGGAGAACTGCGGCTCCCAGCCGAGTTCCTCGCGCAGCTTGGAGGAGTCGATGGCGTACCGCATGTCGTGGCCGGGCCGGTCCACCACGTGCTCGTACGCGTCCGGCGACTGGCCCATGTGCTTGAGGATCAGTTCGACGACGTCCTTGTTGTTCTTCTCGCCGTCGGCGCCGATCAGGTAGGTCTCCCCGATCCGGCCCTTGGCGATGATCGCCAGGACAGCGGACGAGTGGTCGTTGGCGTGGATCCAGTCGCGGACGTTCTCGCCTTTGCCGTACAGCTTGGGACGGATGCCGTCGATCACGTTGGTGATCTGGCGCGGGATGAACTTCTCCACGTGCTGGTACGGGCCGTAGTTGTTGGAGCAGTTGCTGATGGTCGCCTGCAGGCCGAAGGACCGCACCCAGGCGCGGACCAGCAGATCCGAGCCCGCTTTGGTGGAGGAGTACGGGCTGGAGGGGTTGTAGGGCGTGCTCTCGGTGAACCGCTCCGGGTCATCGAGCTCGAGGTCGCCGTAGACCTCGTCGGTGGAGATGTGGTGGAAGCGCTTGTCGTGCTTCCGCGCGGCCTCGATCAGGGTGTAGGTCCCGATGATGTTGGTGTCCAGGAACGGGCGCGGATCGTGCAGCGAGTTGTCGTTGTGGGATTCGGCGGCGTAGTGCACCACGACGTCGGACCCGGCAACCAGGCGCTCCACCACGGCGGCGTCGCAGATGTCGCCCTGCACCAGCGTGAACCGGTCCGCCGGCAGGCCCGCCAGCGACTCCACATTGCCCGCGTAGGTGAGCTTGTCGAGGACCGTGACGTGGTGGTCGGTGTTCTGCAATACGTAGTGGACGAAATTGGAGCCGATGAATCCGGCGCCGCCGGTGACGAGGAGTTTCTGCATGAGGCCAGCTTACCGAAAGGCCGTTGCCGGCTCAGACCCGCCGGCGGGTCCTCCGGAGGGCTTCGACCATGAGCCGGACCAGCATCACGCGGGCCGCGACGATCTTGGGCAGGGACCGCAGGCCGGCAGGCGTCTGGTTCGATTCGTGGATCCGGCGGTAAATGGTCGACTCGTCGAGGTGGGTTATCGATCCGGCGACATTGCCGCAGATGGCCAGCCAGAGATCGTGTGATTCCCGGACGTAAGCGGGAATGGGGGTGAAGTAGCGGGCAGCCTCCCGGCGGAAGGCCATGCCGCAGCCGTAGTACGCCCGGTACCCGATCAGGATGGCGAACAAGTTTGCCAGGTGCCGCCGCGAGTCCGCGGACTTCAGCCGCGGAATCCAGGGCCGGCTCCCGCCGCCCAACATGTCGAAATTGCTTGCGACCACCAAGGAACCGGACAGGGCAGCGAGCATCAGCTCCAGCCGTCCCGGAATCCAGACATCGTCCTGGTCGGACAGGAACACGTACTCGCCCCGGCTCAGCCGGATCGCTTCCTCGAAGCTGCGCACGTACCCCCGGTTGACAGGCGAGCGGACGAGGTGGATCCGCGGATCATCGATGCCCTCCACGATCGCGGCAGTCTCATCGGGGGACGCATCATCGACCACGACGAGCTCGTCGTCGGGACCCAGCTCGGCGAGGATGGACGCTATCTGCTCCCGGACAAAGGCCGCACCCTTGTAGGTGGCCATGCACACACTGGCCCTGATCTTCGGCGCGCCGGGGCCATTCTCGTCGTTCATGCGAACCACTCTAGGCGACTCCTGGGCCAGGGGCCGGTGCGGGGCAATCGCGTATCATCGTTAGGTCAAGCCCCCCAGCACGAGGACCGTACCGCATGAGACCCGTTCTGTTCAGGCTTGCAGGCTTCACCCTGTTGCCGCTGCTGGCGCTGGTCCTGCCGTTCCTGCTCCTGCCGGTCGTTTCGCGCGTCGTGGGGGCCGCCGGCTGGTCCAGCATCACCTCCGGACAGGCCATTGGCATCTTTGCGTCCACCATCATTCTCTGGAGCTGGAACATCTCCGGCCCGGTCGAGATTGCCCGCGCCGGCGCCTTCCCGCTGCGGGCGGCCCTGTATTCCAGGAGCGTCCGTTCGCGGATCCTGCTCGCGGTGATCGTCCTGCCCGTCATGAGCGTGATCGTCGCGCTCGTGGCCCGTGAAGGTTTCCGCCTCGATGCCATCACCATGGCCTGGGCCACGGCGCTGACCGGATTCTCGCCCGCCTGGTACGGCATCGGCACCGGCCAGCCCCGGATCCTTGCCGTCTACGACACGCTCCCCCGTTTCTTCGCGGCCGTCATCAGCGCCCCGGTCATCCTTCTCACCGGACAGGTCTGGACGTACGGGCTGGTCTCGGTCCTTACGACGCTGGTGGCATTGGTCGCGTTCCACCGCCGGTTCGGCGAACCCCGGACCTGGCTGCCCCGGAGCCCGCGGAAGGTCGTGCGGGAGATCGTCCCCACCGCGGGCACGGCAGGCATCAACTTCACGGGAAGCGCCTACGGCTCGTCCCCGGTTCCGATCGCCACCGCGACGGTGCCGTCCGCCGCAGCCACGGCCGGTTTCGCCTCGGCGGACGCCATCTACCGCCTGGGGCTCTTCACGATTGTGGCGCTCGGCAACACGTTCCAGGGCTGGACCCTGGAGCACGACGCCGCCGACCCGCGGCGCCGCCACTTCGCGGCCATGGCCGCCCACGCGGGCCTGGGGCTTGGGGGCGCGATTTTCCTGACGCTGTTCGGCCCGTGGGTCTCCGGGGTGATGTTCGGCGAAGCCGTCCGCGCGGACACCCTGACCTGTCTGTTCTACGGGGTGTCCTTTTTCTTCATCTCCTCATCAACGCCCCTGATCCGGAACCTGCTGATCCCCGCCCAGCGCCAGAAGTCGGTGCTGATGTGGACCGCGGTTTCCGCCGTCGTCGGCGTGCTGCTCATGATGGCAGCCGGACTGGCGGCCAACGTTCCCGGCGTCGCCCTGGGCATGGCCGTGAGCGAAGCCCTCCTGTTCCTTGGCCTGCTGCGTCCCTCCCTCCGGATCCTGCCCGCGGGCGCCCGAGGCCGGGGCCGGAAGGTAGGATCAGCAGCGTGATCGACAGATGCCCGCGCCCGGTCGCCGCCGTCAACGCCGCATTCCGCAGGGTGATCACCAATCCCGAACCGGACGCCGCCCACTCCGTCAGCCGCCTCCGGGCCGTTGATATATTGGAGAACTATGAAAATTCTTGACTCGACCCGTGTGCTGGTCATAATGCCGGCGTGGAACGAAGCCGAGTCCGTGGGGAACACCGTCCGGGAAGTGCTTAGTGTCGGCCGGCCCTACGATGTCCTGGTGGTCAATGATGGCTCCACGGATGCCACCGCGGCGGTCGCGAAAGACGCTGGCGCCACCGTCCTGACGCTGCCGTTCAACCTCGGGGTCGGCGGCGCCATGAGGGCCGGCTTCAAGTACGCCCAGCGCCTCGGTTACCAGCGCGTGATCCAGGTGGACGCCGACGGACAGCACGATCCCCGCAATATCCACGAGGTCCTGGCAGGCCTGGAGCACGCCGACATCTCCATCGGCGCCCGCTTTGCCGACCGCGGCGACTATTCGGTCAGCGGCCCGCGCAAGTGGGCCATGCAGCTCCTCGCCAAGGTCATCTCAGCACTGGCCAAGACCCGGCTCACGGACGTGACCAGCGGCTTCCGGGCCGCGAACGGGCGCGCCATCAACCAGTACCTGGACCACTACCCCGCGGAGTATCTGGGCGACACCATCGACTCCCTGGTGGTGGCGATCCGCTCCGGCTGCCGGGTGACCCAGGTCCCGGTGGAAATGCGCCCGCGCCAAGGCGGTACTCCCAGCCACAACCCCGTCAAGTCCGCCGTCTACCTCGGCCGGTCCGTCTTCGCCCTCATGTTCGCCCTGACCCGTAAGCGGTCCACCATTTCCGACCCCGCGCTGGCCGCCAAAGGAGCCGTCTAATGGGCAACTGGCCCGCCTTTTTCCTTGCCCTGGCGATCGTCGGCGTCGTCTTCGAGATGCTCCGCCGGAAGAAGCTTCGCGAGAAATACGCAGCACTCTGGCTCTTCGTCGGAATCGGCACGCTGGTTCTGGCCGCATTTCCGAGCCTGCTGACGATCGTGGCCGAACGCGTCGGCGTCCAACTGCCCTCCAATCTGCTGTTCATCATCAGCATCCTGCTGCTGCTCGGTGTCTGCCTGCACTTGTCCTGGGAACTGTCCGTGGTGGAGGACGAGACGCGCACCCTCGCGGAGGAAGTGGCCATCCTCCGGACCATGGTCGAGGACATGTCCGCCCAGGACGGCGACGCTCCGGCGACGCCGACGACGAAGTAGGAGGCCCCGGTGGCACTGGACATCTTTATCCCCTACTGGGGCGACGTTAACTACATGAAACAGGCCGTCGACAGCGTCCTGGCCCAGACCAGCCCGGACTGGCGCCTGACGGTGGTCGACGACGCCTACCCGGGCGACGACGTCAGACGCTACGTCGAAGCCGCGGACGACCCCCGGATCACCTATATCCGCAAGGAAAAGAACGAGGGCATCACCGAGAACTTCAGGACCTGCGTCTCGCTGGCCAGCCAGGACGTCCTGGTGGTCATGGGATGCGACGACCTTCTGCTACCGAACTTCGTGGACGTCGTGCTGCGCGCCCACGCCGAATTCCCCGACGCCTGGATTATCCAGCCCGGCGTCCAGATCATCGACGAGGACGGCAAACCCTCCGTCCCCCTGGTGGACATCGTCAAACAGCGGCTGGTCAAGCCGCGCGGCACCGGGTCGCGGCTTGTGGGCGGCGAGCGGCTGGCGGTAAGCCTCCTGCACGGCGACTGGCTCTACTGGCCCTCCCTGGCCTTCCGCCGCGACCGGATCCGGGACTACGACTTCCGTGATGGCTTCCCCGTGATCCAGGACCTCGCCCTCGTCATGGACATGGTGCTTGGCGGGGCCGAACTGTTGATCGTCCCCGATATCTGCTTCGAATACCGCCGGCACACCAGCAGCGCGTCGTCGGCGAAACTCGTCGACGGGTCCCGGTTCGTCGGTGAGCGCGACTTCTTCGACCTGGCCGCGGCGCTGTGCACGGCGAAGGGCTGGCGCAAGGCGGCCCGCGCCGCCCGGCTGCGGCTCACGTCCCGGGCCCACGCACTCCTGATCCTCGCCGGCACGCTCCGGCAAAGTGCCTCCGGGACGCTCGGCATCCTCCTGCGGCACTCCTTCGGAAAGTGAGCGATCCCCACGTGACTGGCGAGTCCTCCGTCCCTGCCACGGGCGCCACCGGCGTCACCGGCGTCGTCACCGCATTCCGGCCGACGCCGGCGCTGATCGGCAACGTCGAATCGCTGCGGAAGCAGGTGGACGCCGTCGTGGTGGTTGACGACGGCGGCGGCCCCGGCTACGAGCCGATCTTCGCCGCGCTGGCCGCGGCCGGCGCAGAAGTGGTGCGCCTCCCGCAGAACGCGGGCATCGGCGCCGCCTTGAACGCCGGCATCCGCACGGCCCGCCGGCACGGCAACCCGGACTACATCCTGACCTTGGACCAGGACTCGCTGCTGCCCGCGGGCTACGTTCAGGCCCTGCGCCGCGCCGCCGCGGACGCGCGGGCCGCCGGCGTCGAGCCCGGCCTCATCTCCCCGTCCAGGATCCACGGAAACCCGGTGCTGCGCGCCGGGACCCGGAACGGCGTCGCCCTGGGCCGGGAGCCGATCCAGTCGGGCCTCCTGATCCCGGCCGGCACGCTGGACGTCCTTGGCGGGTTCTGGGAAGAGCTCTTCATCGACCTGGTCGACACCGAGTACTACTACCGCGCACTCGCCGCGGGCCTGCCCACCGTTCTCGCGGCGGCAGAGTTCGACCACTCCCTCGGAACGATGGTGGAGGCCAAGGTGTTCGGCCGGCCCGTCGCGGCGGGCGGCCGCCCGCTGCAGGTGCGCACCGCCGCGACCTGGCGCTACTACTACATCTTCAGGAACCGCCTCGTCACGGGCCGCCGGTACGCGGTCCGGTATCCCGCCTGGGTGGCCGCCGGGATGTGGGGCGATCTGCGGCATCTGCTGATCGTGACCCTGCTGGCGCCGGGCCGCTCCGCCCGGCTCGGCTCGGCGCTCCGCGGCACCGCCGACGGCCTCCGCGGCCGGACCGGGCGCCGGCATTCGGCCTGACACAGCCCAGGACCCGGGGCCACCGGGCCCTCCACGGGTTTGGCCGAGTGCAGACCGGTAGGGGAGGATGTATACCATGCGCGGAATAATTCTTGCCGGCGGGACCGGCTCTCGTCTCCATCCCATCACCCACGGCATCAGCAAGCAGCTCGTCCCGGTATACGACAAGCCGATGATCTACTACCCGCTGTCGACGCTGATCCTGGCCGGCATCCGGGACATCCTGATCATCACCACCCCGCATGACGCCGAGCAGTTCAAGCGTCTCCTCGGCGACGGTTCACAGTTCGGCATCAGCCTGACTTATGTCCAGCAGGCGTCCCCCGATGGACTGGCGCAGGCCTTCATCCTCGGCGAGGAGCACATCGGCAACGAGACTGTCGCCCTGGTGCTGGGTGACAACATCTTCTACGGCCAGGGGATGGGAACCCAGCTGCGGAAGCACAAAGACATCGACGGCGGCGCCGTCTTCGGCTACTGGGTCAAGAACCCCAAAGCCTACGGCGTCGTGGAGTTCGACGACGCCGGCCAGGCCGTCTCGCTGGAGGAAAAGCCGGAGCGGCCCAAGTCGCACTACGCCGTCCCCGGCCTGTACTTCTACGACAACGACGTCGTCGGGATCGCCAAGGATCTCAAGCCCTCGCCCCGCGGCGAGCTGGAAATCACCGACGTCAACCGGACCTACCTCGAAAGGGGCAGGCTTCGCGTCGAAATCCTGCCCCGCGGCACGGCCTGGCTGGACACCGGAACCTTCGATGACCTCAACGACGCGTCGAACTTCATCCGCACGGTCGAGAACCGGCAGGGCCTGAAGATCGGCGCCCCGGAGGAGATCGCCTGGCGGCAGGGCTTCCTGAACGATGACGAACTCCGCCAGCGCGCCGAGCCGCTGGTCAAGAGCGGGTACGGCGCGTACCTCCTCGAACTCCTGGAGCCGTAACCCTCCATGTGGATGTCCGTCTTACCGCAGGTCCTGATCGCCTGCGCTGTCTTGATCCTGCCCGGGCTGATCATCTCCGTTGCCCTGCGGTTCAGGGGATTCAGCGCCCTGGCGCTTGCCCCCGCGTTGACCGTCGGAGTTGTGGTTATCACCTCCACGTTGGCCCCGTTCCTGAAGGTGAGGTTCGGGCTGCTTCCCGTGGCCGCGGTGGCGGTGGCTCTGTCCCTGCTCGGTTTGTGGGCGGCGCGGTTCCGTCCCTCCGGCCCGGCCGCAGCCGGCCTGAACCCGCTGAGGGTGACGGATGTCCGCGGCGACCTCACGGCGCTGGCCGGAGCCGTCATCGCCGGAGCGCTCCTCGCCGTCCACAGCGTCCACCTCATCGGCAGCCCGCAGGCCATTTCCCAGACGTATGATGCCGTGTTCCACCTGAATTCGGTCAGGTTCGCCCTGGACACTGGCCAGGCGTCGTCGTTGACCCTCGGTGCCATGACCGGCGGCGGCGCCTACCCGGCCGGCTGGAACGCTGTAGCCACCCTCGTCGCCATGGCGACGGGCGCGAGCGTCCCGCTCGCCGTCAATATCACCAGCATCGTCCTCGCGGCCGTCTTCTGGCCGTTGGGGTGCCTCCTGCTGGCGCGGTCCGTGGTGGGGGGACGCCCGGCCGCCCTGGTCGCCGCAGGCATTGCGGCGGCGTCGCTGGGTGCCTTCCCGCTGCTTATGATGGACTTCGGGGTCCTGTATCCCAACCTGCTGGCCATTAGCGTCCTGCCCTCCAGCGTCGCCCTGGCAGCGGCGTGTGCCGGGTTGACGCCCGGACTTGTCCGCCGCGATCTCGCCTCGATACTGGCCCTGCTGCTGGCGCTCACCGGCCTGATTGTCGCCCATCCCACGACGTTCATGGCCTGGCTGACGTGGACGCTGCCCATGGTGGTGACGCTGGTGTGGCGCTCTGCGGCTGCCCTTCGGCGGAAGCAGGCCCGCGCCCGCTCGTATGTTTTGAGGCTGGCGCTGCCGGTCGCCGGGTACGCCGTCGCTTTCGACCTGCTGTGGACCAATTTGCGCCCACCACCCGAGGCGTCGTTCTGGGGCCCGTACCAGAGCATTCCGAAGGCCATTGGCGAAGCCGTGACCATCTCCCCCGACGGCCTCGCACTGGCCTGGCTTGTGGCACCGCTCGTATTCCTCGGCCTCTGGGCCTGCTTCCAGGACCGCTGGCAGCGGGTGTGGATCGCAGGCGTCTTCGCATTGTTCACCTACCTGTTCGTTGTGGTCTCCGGCTTTACCAAGTCGGAAACCCGGGACTTCCTCACCGGCGTCTGGTACAACGACAGCTACCGGATTGCCGCCCTGCTGCCGCTGGTTGCGGTCCTGCTGGTCGCCGTCGGCGTTGACTGGGCAGGGCGCCGCATCCTGGCGATGCGCGGCCGGTCGAAGGCCATCGGGCTGGCCCTGGACGGCTCTCCGCGCTGGGGGCGCGCCGGAACGGCAGCCTACCGGTCCGTGGGCATCGCCGCCGTCGTGCTGGCCGCCATCGCCCTGGGACAGCAGGGCGGCCTGGAGCTGGAGGTCGAGCAGGGCTCAAGAAACTACAGGCTCGCCGCCGATTCGCCGCTGGTCTCCACCGACGAACTCCAGCTCATGAAGCGCCTGCCCCAAACTGTTCCCGAAAATGCGCTGCTGATCGACAACCCGTACACCGGTGCGGCGCTGTCCTACGCGCTGGGCGAGCGCAAGTCCGCCCAGCTCCATGTCATGAGCTACGTCTCCCCGGAGGTGAAGCGGATCTACGATTCGATGGGCAACGTGACGACGGACGCCAGCGTGTGCCAGGCGGTCCGCGCGGCGAATGCCTACTACATCCTGGACTTCGGCCCGGTCGAGGTCCACGGCGGAGACCACACTCCCGCCGGGCTGCGCAATCTCGCAGCGAACCCCGGCGTGCAGCTCATCGACAGCCAGGGCGAGGCGAAGCTCTACAAGGTCACTGCCTGCGGGAACTGAACCCAGCAGCCTGCCCTGCCGCCGCGGGGCAGGTTCCGCAGCCTGCCCCGGCGCCTACCCCGCGGCCGTGGCCGTGACCTAGAAGCTGAGCTGCCGGGCCAGCGCCGGTGCCAGCGTCTTGGCAAAGGTGTTGGTCATATGGTTGTCCCGGTACACGAGCACGTTGCCGATGACGGCCGGGCAGATCCCCTGCCGGCAAAAGTAGGCGGACATATCGAGAACTTCGACGCCGGGCACGAGTGCTCCGGCCAGCTGCAGGGGGTCTGCGGCGGCGTCGGGTGCCGTGAACTGGCACTCGGGCGCATCCCGTCCGTTGACCTGAACGCAGTCCGGCGCCGAAAAATCCGGATACGGCGTGTCAGGCACCACAGCCACGCGGATCCCGGCTTCCCGGAGCGGCTTCAAGAGCTGGACATAACCTTTGACGAGTTCTTCCGGGCTGCCCCACGTCCAGTTGAGGGCTTCGCGGTAGCCGGCCGGCGCCATTCCCGATACCACCACCAACCGCGGCCGCACCTGCAGGATGCGCTGCAACGTGGCCTTGTTCTGTTCGGAGCAACTGCGGTGCACCGTGGCGCCATTCATCGCCGGCGCTGCCGTGAAGGGGCACCCGTTCCGGACCATGGCCTGCACCTTCCAGCCCCCGGCTGCGCCGGCAATCACGAGCGGATCCACGTACTGCGCGGCGTGTGAGTCCCCGACGACGACCACCGTTTGGGTGGCGTCCGGCGCGCCGAAAACGCATTGGTCAGCCCCGGTGACGGCCGGATTGAATTTCCCGCACGTCTCCGTCCAGGTCAGGGGCACATCCTTCATGGCGACGGCGGGATCGGGCCGGACGGGCACGCCGTCGGGGACGGCGGCGGGCCGGACGGGATCAAACGCCGTGGCGCCAGGATAGTCGCGCAAATCCAAGGCCCCGTTCAGCTGCTGCGACTTGGCTTCGACGACGCCCCACGGCACCGCAGCCGCCACCGTCGACGCAACGAGCAGTCCTGCCGCCAGGACGAAGGCGTTCCGGCGCAGCAATCCCCGCCGTCCAGGCCGCGGCGACGGCCCCTGGACGGCCGGCGCGTGCCGGAACTTCTGCTCGACGAGGTGGTACGAGGCGGCCGCCAGCGCCAGGCTGACGGCCACCATCGCGGTGCCCTGGAAGACGCCCGGAGCCCGCCCGAGGTGGAAGACGTAGAACACGACGACGGGCCAATGCCACAGGTACAAGGAGTAGGAAAGATCACCGATGTAGGTCACTGGCCGCAGGCTGAGGACCCGGCTTGCCGAGTAGCCGACCGGGCTGCCCGGGGTGGCCGGTCGGGCCGCCGGCGAACCGGCCGTGAGCAGCAGCAATGTCCCCGCGACGGGCAGGAGGGCGATGCTGCCCGGGAAGTCCATCGCAACGGAGAGGGTCATCGCGGAAAAGACGATCACGCCCAGACCGATCCAGCCCGAAAGCCAGGCCCGCACCGGGCCCAGGCGCAATTTGGGAATCAGCAGGGCGCCGATGCCGCCGGCGCCCAGCTCCCAGATCCGCGTGGTGGTCGCAAAGTACGCCATGTCGTGCTGGGCGGACGAGAAGGCGACGCTGTGGACGAAGGACGCCACCGACACCGCCGCCAGGATCCACAAGGAGACGGTTTCGATCCGGAGGCGCCGTTTCACCGTGACGGCCACTCCCGCCAGCAGGATGACGGGAATGATCAGGTAGAACTGTTCTTCCACCGCCAGGGACCAGAAGTGCTGCACCGGGGACACCAGGGCGGTCGCCGCGGCGTAGCTGTCCACGCTGAAGGCCTGGTTCCAGTTCTGCACTTGCAGGGCGGACATGATGACATCCAGGGAAATGGACTGCCAACGGTTCTGCGGGAGCAGGACCACGGCGCCCAGCATGGTCGCCAGCAGAACCGTGGTGGCAGCGGGCAGCAGGCGCCTGATCCGTTTCGCGTAGAAGATGGCGAGCCGGATGCGTCCCGTGCGCGCCAGTTCCTGGACGAGCGATCCGACGATCAGGAACCCGGAGATGACGAAAAAGACGTCGACGCCGACAAAGCCGCCGGGGAGAATACCGGGCCAGACGTGATAGATGATCACCATGCCCACCGCCAGGGTGCGCAGCCCCTGGATGTCCGGCCGCCGGCCGTTCCTTCCCGCGCTGGAAGCGCCCGCAGGGCTGGCGGGGCCGGTACGCTCGGGGGAACCCTGGGGCTGGGGCAGGACAGCCGCCGACGGCAAAGAGGTCACGGTTCTCTTTCTGTGTTCAAACAACGTCATCGTTATTTTGCGCTAAGTGCGCTTGCCGGGAACCTGAAGGGACCATGTCCAGTGGACATGGTCCCTTCAGCTGCGCTGCCGTCACCGGCTGCGGTACCGCCTAGGCCCGCAGCCGGGCAACGGCCTCATCAATAGGTCCGTCGAATAATACGTTGCCATGCTCGAGATAGACACCCCGGGCGCAGATGCGCGACACCAGGTCAAGGTCGTGGCTGACAACCACCAGCGTCTTGCCGTGCCCGGCCAGCTCCTGGATCTTGGCTATGCACTTGCGCTGGAACGGTTCATCTCCGACGGCGAGGATCTCGTCGATCAGGAAGACCTCGGGGTCGGTGTGCACGGCCACGGAAAACGCCAGGCGCAGGTACATGCCGGACGAATAGAACTTGACTTCCGTGTCGATGAATTCGCCGATCTCGGAGAATTCGACGATCGCGTCGAAGCGTTCGTTGATCTGCTTCTCCGTCATCCCCAGGATCGCTCCATTGAGGTACACGTTGTCGCGGCCGGACAGGTCAGGATGGAAACCCGCCCCGACCTCGATCAGTCCGGCCACGCGGCCACGCGTATAGACGCTGCCGGAGTCCGGGAGCATCACGCCGGAGATGTGCTTGAGCAGGGTGGACTTGCCGGAGCCGTTGAGGCCGAGCAGCGCCACGGTCTCCCCCGTTTCCACCATCAGGGAGACGTCCTTCAGGGCGTGGAACTTCTTGGAAAGATCACCCTTGCGGCCCTTCACGAGCCAGACAACCGCCTCTTTGATGGAACGGGTGTGGCGGAGCACGAACTCCTTGCTGACATTGGAAACTTCAATCGCGTTTGCCATTTAGAGCTCCTGGGCAAAGCGGCCTTCAAGCCGCCGAAAAGTTAGCTGTCCCAGAGCCAGGACCACCAGCGAAATGACCATGCCGACCGGCAGCCACAGACTGAACAGGTTCGGCGGCATCGCGGCCGAACCGTCAGTTGTGGGGTACCAGAAGGCATAGTGGAACAGCTCGACGCCCACCGTGATGGGGTTTGCCTGGTAGAGGGCGAAGAATCCCGGGCCCAGCTTTGATTCCACCATCGTCCAGGAGTACATGACGGGCGATGCCCAGGTCGCCACCATCAGGAGCATGTCAACGAGGTTTTCCGAATCACGGAAATATACGTTGGCGGCCCCGAACAACAGCCCGAGCCCAGTGGCCAGGAAGCCCACAATGGCGAATCCGCCTACCGCAGCCAAGAGCTGGAACGCGTCCGGATGCCACCCGGCAACGACGCATCCGATCACCAGGACAACGAGCTGGGGGAAGAAATGCACGGCCGACACCCAGACCGACGCCACTGGAAACAGTTCCCGGGGAAGATAGATCTTCTTGATCAGGTTGCCGTTGTTCACGATCGATCGCGCGGAGTTCCCGAGGGCTTCGGAGAAGAAGTTGATCAGCACGATTCCGGAGAAGAGATACACGGCGTAGTTCGAGAGGCCGTCCGGGTTGCGTGCACTGCGTTCCAGGCCCAGGAAGACGCCCAAGGCCACATAGAACACGATGAACTGCACGGCGGGCTTCACATAGGACCAGAGGAGACCCAGAACGGAGCCGCGGTAGCGGACTTTCAGTTCCTTCCGGACCAGCAGTTTCAGCAGAAAACTGGACTGGCGAAGATCCCGAAATCCACCACCGAGACCCGGGCGGGTCAGTTCCCCGGAAATCGTGGTTGTCACGCTATTTCACTTCACTCTGGGTGTGTTCTTCGAAGATTTTCTTCCAGGAATCCAGGGACGTGAGCTCCGGCATCGCGGCCTTGTACTGCTTGCTCAGTGACTGCCAGTCCTTGAGCAGGGCAGCGTGCAGGCGGCTGCTCTCGGTGAGCATCTCCCTCACACGCTTGGGGTCCCGCTTGTACCAGGAAGCGCCGGTTCCCTCGGCGTTGGAGACGATGGCGCTGTCGAACTGCGCGATCCGCCACCAGCGGTTGTCCTGGTGCGCAATGTTGGTCTGCGGACGTTCCGCACTCGTCTTGGTGACCGGGCGGAACAACTGGCGTGCGACCGTCTTGGCAGCCCAGGGAAGGAGGGTGACCCTGGACGGCTGCGACACGCCGTGCCCGCGGCGCGGCGGCTTGTCCATCTTGGGCGTCGGGAACTCGTCCGCGTCGGCCCGGAAAATCGAGTCCGAGTAGCCCGCCATCATCTTACGGATCTCGGGCAGTTTCGAGGGCAGCAGGTCCGGCAGATCGGCCGGGCCCTTGAGAACATCCTCGAGCGCCCAGCCGCGGCCGTGCGCGGTCGCGTACTGCATCGACACGAGGTGCTTGATGTCGGCATACTGCGATTCGCGCACAACTCGGCCGCCGTGCTCGTAAGGGCTGTGGAGCAATGCCGCCACGATCCGGTTGCGGGCATGGAAGTAGGCCTGCCAGCCCACGAGGTCGTCCTTGTCGATCCAGGACACATGCCATACGGCCGAACCCGGCAGCGAGACTGTCGGGAAGCCGTGCGCCTTGGCGCGCAGCCCGTATTCCGAGTCGTCCCACTTGATGAAGAGCGGCAGCGAGAGGCCGATTTCCCGGATGACCGAGGTGGGGATCAGGCACATCCACCAGCCGTTGTAGTCCACATCGCAGCGGCGGTGCAGCCAGGAGGTCTGGCGCAGGTTCGAGGACAGGAAGTCATGCCCAAGGACCATGTCCTCGCTCGGCAATGACGGCTGGAAGCGGTAGGGGTTGACCACCTCGCCGAACGTGTGGAGAACCGTCCGGTTGTAGAGGTCGAACATGTGGCCGCCGACGATCGTCGGGGTCTTGCAGCGGTCCGCGAACGTGAGCAGGCGGATGATGCTTTCGGGCTCCACCACGATGTCGTCGTCCATGAGCAGGACGTAGTCGCTGCCGTTTTCGACGGCCTCGAACATGCCCCGGGCAAAGCCGCCGGAGCCGCCGAGGTTCGACTGGTTGATGATCCGCAGCTTGCCGCCAAGCGACTCATGGACTTCGGCGAAACCGTCCGCGTCCTCGACCTTCTGCGTGCCCTGGTCAACCAGCAGGATTTCCTGGACATGTTTGAGGGCATCGGGGTTCTCGGCCAGCAGCCGAAGGTTGTTGAGGCAGAAGTCGGTCTTGTTCAGCGTCGTGATCTGCAGGGTGACGGAACCGGGCGTGCTCTCAACAGCGGGGCCCTGCCATTCGGCGTCGACCATCACAAGCGGTTCGGAGCCCGCCACGAGGTCGAACCAGTACCAGCCGCCGTCACCGAAAGGCGCAAGGGACAGCTCGAAGGTGTTCTCGGCCGAGCCCTCGACGCGCCGCGTGTCGACACGCTGCAGGGACCCGCGGGCGTTGGACTTGTAGACGATGACCGATCCGGCGCCCTGGGTGCGGACCTGAAGCCGGATTTTGTCCACGGTGGTCCAGCGCCGCCAGTAGCTCGCCGGGAAGGCGTTGAAGTAGCTGCCGAACGAGACCCGCTCCCCCGAACGGACCTTGGTAGAGCTGCGGGACAGGAAGTCTTCAACGTGGGCTTCCTTGGTGGAGCTGCTGAAGGACTGTGCCCTGGCCTTCTTGCCGTCGCCGCTGCCAACCGTGGGAAGCTGGATGCCGGTCGCGGTGCCCATGTCCATGTACAGGGGGACCGTGTCCATCTGGCTGGCGTTGGGCAGGATGACCCGCTGGAGGGTGTCCCACTGCTGGGCGGACTCTACCTGGGTGTCGGTTGCGGCGCTCATGCGTCCACTCCCCCGCTTTCAATCTTGGCGCCGCCCTCGAAGTGCGGGCGGATCTTGTTGTCGAACATGGTCAGGGCCGAGCCGATCGCCATGTGCATGTCCAGGTACTTGTAGGTACCGAGGCGGCCGCCGAAGAGGACATCCTGCTCGGCCGCGGCCAGGTCGCGGTACTTGAGGAGCCGATCGCGGTCCGTGGGCGTGTTGATCGGGTAGTAGGGCTCGTCGCCCTTCTCCGCGGCACGGGAGAACTCACGCATAATGACGGTCTTCTCCGTCTGGTAGTCGCGCTCCGGGTGGAAGTGCCGCGGCTCGATGATGCGGGTGTACGCGACGTCTTCGTCGTTGTAGTTCACTACCGACGTGCCCTGGAAGTCCCCGACGTCGAGCACCTCTTCTTCGAAATCGATGGTGCGCCAGGACAGATCGCCTTCGGCGTAGTCGAAGTAGCGGTCAACGGGTCCGGTGTAGACGACCGGGATGTTGCCGACCACCTTGCCCTTGCTGTACTCGTGGGACTCATCGAAGAAGTCCGTGTTGAGCCGGACCTCGATGTTGGGGTGTTCGGCCATCTTTTCGATCCACGCCGTGTAGCCGTTGGTCGGAAGGCCCTCGTACTTGTCGTTGAAGTACCGGTTGTCGTAGTTGTAGCGCACCGGAAGGCGGGAGATGATGCCCGCGGGCAGGTCCTTCGGATCCGTCTGCCACTGCTTGCCGGTGTAGTGCTTGATGAACGCCTCGTAAAGCGGGCGGCCGATCAGCTGGATGCCCTTGTCGTTCAGGTTCTGCGGATCGGTGCCGGCCAGTTCGCCGGCCTGCTCCTTGATCAGTTCCTGGGCCTGCCCGGGGGTGAGGTTGGCCCGGAAGAACTGGTTGATCGTGGCCAGGTTGATGGGCAGGGAGTAGACCTCGCCCTTGTGCACGCCGTAGACCTTGTGGACGTAGTTCGTGAACGTCGTGAAGCGGTTCACGTACTCCCACACGCGGTCGTTGGACGTGTGGAAGAGGTGGGCACCGTAACGGTGCACCTCAATGCCGGTCTGCTCTTCCTTTTCGCTGTAGGCGTTGCCGCCAATGTGGTGCCGGCGGTCGATGACGACTACCTTCAAGCCCAGCTCAGTGGCGGCCTGTTCTGCGATTGTCAGGCCGAAAAAGCCCGACCCTACGATGACGAGGTCAGCGGTCACAAACTCTCCTGGTTCGAATGCGGGCAGCGCAATGTTGTGCATTGTCTGCTGGTCTAGCCTACCTGAGACCCGGCGGGTACCGGCGAATCGCGCCTCGCCCCACGGTCCGATACCACCCCCATAACGGGTCCGGGAGTCCCGCCTGGCAGGGGTGGCCGCGCCGCTCCAAAGCGTTTTCCACATGGATCATTTTCCCGGGCGCGGCCGGGCCGGAGCATCCCTACTGTGGAACCGGGCCTGTGGGACCGGGCCTGTGGGACCGGGCCGCCGCACGGGAAAGGAAAAGGAGGTCGCGGATGATTTACCACTGCACTCTTGTGCCCAGCACCCTGATCCAGAGCGCGCCCGCGGCGGGTTCGACGCCGGACGGGCAGCTCATTGAGTTGTCCGTCGAGGTCCCCGACCCGTGCCCGGGCGCGGACCTGGAGGCTGCCGTCGCCCGGCGCTACGGGACCGGTGGGCTGTCGGTCCGGGGAGCGCCGGTCGCCGCCATGACCGTTGGCGTGCCTCCCCTGGTCCAGGGTGCCGTACTGGTTGATACGGCGGTGTTTGTTGAGGGTGCTGGGCTGGTTGAGGGTGCCGGGCTGGTTGAGGGTGCCGGGCTGGTGAGCGGATCGGGCTCGGCCTTCCGCTCCGGGCCGGGCAAACCGGACACTGCCACGTTGCTGCTCGCCGTGGACAGCGGTCCCGGCGCGGGCATGCTTGTCGCGCTGCGGAGGGGACGGTTCCGGATCGGACGCGGCGGCACCGAGATCGTAATCCCTGATGCTGCGCTCTCCCGGGAGCACGCGCGCCTGGACGTCGCGGACTCGGACGTCACGATCCAGGACCTCGGCAGTGCGAACGGCACCAGCGTCGATGGCCGGAAAGTGCGAATGGCAACGGTGACGACGGCGTCCTCGATCCGCTGCGGCGATTCCACCATCTCGCTCCGGCTCGGGCCGCCGGGCGTACCCGGTGCTGCGGGGGATACCGTGACGTCGCTGGCCGGCTCCAGCGTTGCCGCGCCGCTGGTTGTCCGCGGCGCCGCCGCCCCAGGCCACCGGACCGCCGTGGCGCTGGCCGCGGTGCTGCCGCTCCTGGCCGGGGTCGGCCTGGCACTTCTCACCGGCATGTGGATGTTCCTGGCCTTCACCGCAGTCTCTGGCGTGTCCGTCCTCGTCCCGTTCCTTGCGGGCCGCCGCCAGCGCCGCGAGCTCCATGCCGCTGTGGCGGAAGCCGCCCTGCAGGACCGGGAACGACGCCGGCAGGCCGCACCCTCCGCGGCGGACCTGACCATTGGTTGCGCGGCCGCGGTACCCCCGGCGGCCCGTGCACGTCACGGGGAGCCGCCGGACATCTGCCTGCGGCTCGGGCTGGCGGACCAGAGGGCGAATATCCGGCTCGAACCACCCGACTCCGGCTTCCGGCCACCCCCGCTCGGCCAAGTGCCCCTGACCTTGGACCCGGTCCCGGCAGTGGTGACTGTCCACGGCCCCGCGCCCGCGACGGCCGGGCTGATGCGCTCGTTCATCCTGCAACTGGCCGCCTATCCCCTGGCGGGCAGCACCCGCCTGCTGCTGCACGGCCCGGCGGACACGGTGCCGTTGCCAGCGCGTTTCCTGCCCGGCGTCACACTGTCCGCAAATGACGCCACCACCGCGGCCCTGCTGGCTGCCGGTCCGGGCAGTACCGGCAATCCCGTGAGTCCGGGCGGTCCTGCATATCAGGGCAGTCCTGGCGGTCCCGGCAGGACCGGGAGTACCGGTGGTCCGGGTCCGGGCGAGGGCTTCGATGGGGGGTTCCTCATTCTTTGGGACACTCCGGCGCGGTCCGGCAGCGCCCCGCCCGGGCCGGGCGCTGCCGGACCGGGCACTGCCGGCGCCGGCCCGGCATTCAGGGCACTGGCGGCGGCACACGGGTGGAAGGTGATCGAGTGCTCGCCGGAGCCGGGTCCCGGCGTGCACCCCGGCATTGTCCTCGGCCGGCACGGCGCTCTGATCAGGAGTGGGTCCCCTCCCCTGGACTTCGTTCCGGATCTGGTCCCGGCCGCGGTCTTTGACCGCTTTTGCCGGGGGTTCAGTGCCACACGGCGCACGCCGGCGACTCCCCCGCCGGCCATCCCGCAGCACTGCAGCCTGGCCGACGTCCTTCCCCTCGCGGCATCGGACATCTCCCGGCGCTGGTCCCGGAGCGGGGCGGGGGCCGGGCTGGGTACGCCCGTCGGCGCGGCGATCCGGGGCGCCATGCGGATCGATCTGAAGGCTGACGGTCCGAACTTCCTGGTCGCGGGGACCACGGGTTCCGGGAAGTCGGAGTTCTTGCGGACTCTTGCCGCCGGTCTCGCGGCCAGCCATCCTCCGGACCGGGTCAACCTGCTCTTCATAGACTTCAAGGGCGGCTCCGGACTGGGCCCGCTTACCGGCCTTCCGCACTGCGTCGGCATACTGACCGATCTGGGCGCCACGCAGGTGGAGCGCACACTGGTTTCCCTGCGGGCCGAGGTCCGGCGGAGGGAGGAGCTGCTCGCCCGTGCCAATGCACCGGACCTCACAGCCTACGAGGCGTCACCGGCCACCGGACCGCCCGTCCCCTATCTGGTCATCGTCGTTGACGAGTTCAGGATCCTGGTGGACGAAGCGCCCGGCGCCCTCTCCGAACTCATGAGGATTGCCGCCATCGGCAGGTCATTGGGGATCCATCTCGTCATGGCCACCCAGCGCCCGCAGGGAGCCCTGAACGCCGACATCAGGGCCAATGTCACCACCTGCATCGCGCTCCGGGTCCAGTCCGGCCCCGAATCGTTCGACATTATGGGCTCCTGGCTTGCGGCCGCCATTCCCATTGGCCGCCCCGGGCGGGCGTACCTGATCCGCGGTGCACAAGCTCCGGAGGAGTTCCAGACGGCCGCCCTGACGCCCCGGACCGACCCGCAGGCAGAGGGAACAATCACGGTTCGCGCGGTCACAGACGAGCTGACGCGGCCACCGGCAGCCGCCGGTCCCCGCGGCGGCGGCTCCGCGGGACGCGACGCTGACGACGGCGCGGCCCCGACACCGGTGGTCCCGGTTCCGGTCCCGACTCCGGCACAGGGATCGGCCGCGCTCATCGACGCCGCTGTGGCCATTTGGGAGGATCTCGGCGCGCGGCGGCCCCGCCGGCCGGTGGCAGATCCCCTGCCGGCCCTGCTGCCGCATCCAGGTCCCGGGCACGCCGAGCGGGACACAGTCCGGCTGGGGCGGGTGGACCTGCCGGAACTCCAACGCGTCGCGGAGCTGGGCTGGAGTCCTGCCGTGCACGGGCATCTGGGCCTTGTCGGCGCTGAGGCCGGCACCGGCGATCCTGTATTGGCCCTAGCAGTCGATCAGCTCCTGGCCGGCAGTGTCGAGTCGCACCTGTACATACTTGACGCCGCCGGCGCTTTCAGCGGCGCCGCGGCGGAGCCCCGGGTCGGCGCGGTGGCCGGGCTGCAGGAAGTGCGCCGGGCCGCCAGGGTGTTGCGGCGGGTCGCCGAGGAAGCCACGTCACGGCTGGGGACGCCTGCGGGCGGGCCGCGGCCCGGACTGGTCCTGGTGCTCAGCGGCTGGGGCGCCTGGGTTTCAGCATTCCGGTCCGGCCCGCTGGCCTGGGCCGAAGACCTCGTTCATGACATCGTGCGGGACGGTTCCCGGGCAGGGATCACTGTCATCGTCTCGGGCGGGCGTGAGCTCGTGACCGCCAGGTTCTTCGCGGGCCTGCCCAACCGGATCTTCTTCCCTTTGGGGTCTACCGACGAAGGCCGGCTTGCATGGCCGCGGCTTCCGGCGCTGGAACCCGTCCCCGGCCGCGTGGCCGTGTTCGGCGCCTTTGTTCCCACCCCTCTGGCAACCGGGCATGCGGCCCAGCTGTTCGAACCAGCAGCCGCGGGCGGGCGGCACGCCACGGGTGGAGCCGTCTCGACGAGGCCCTTCCGGGTGGACGCGCTGCCTGGGGTGGTGACCGTGGACGAGGTGCTGGCCCAGTGCGGCAGCTCCGGTCCAGGGCAGAGGATTCCGGCGCCTGCTGCCGGGTCCAGCGCCTTGCCCGGCACTGCGGACGTCCCGGTCCCGGCGGCCGCGTTGGTCCTCGGGGTCGGCGGCGACGAACTCCGGCCCCAACAGATTCAGTTGCCGCCCGGCGGCGTCCTCGCGGTCCTCGGCGGCCCCGGCTCGGGCAAAAGCACGCTGCTGGCCGCGCTGCCGGGGATGAACCCTGCTTGCGCCTGGCTCGCGCCGCGGCCGGGGACCGATGCCGGCCAGTACTGGTCCGGACTCCACGCCAGCGCGCTCGCAGGCACGCTGGACCGGTCAGCGATCGCGCTCGCAGACGACGCCGATCTGCTCTCACCCGAGGCCAACAGGGCCCTGGCGGCCCTGAACAGTCTGGGCTGGAGGGTGATCCTCACCGCGGGATTTGGCCCGGCCTTCGGGCAACGGGTGGATCTAGCCGCCACCGTGCGTGGCCAGGGACGGGCGGTCCTGATACGTCCGCGGGGGCCCATGGACAGTGAGCCGTTCGGGGTCCGGTTCGATCCGGAGCGCAGTTCCCCGCCGGGACGCGCCGTCGTCATTTCCGACGGCCGCGCGACGCCGGTCCAGCTGGCTGCGCCCCGCCATGCCGTCCGGCCGGATTCTCTCCGGCCCAACGGCGGGGCCGAGCGCATCTCCCCCGGGCGGCACGCCGCACGGGACGGACCGCTACAGGGCGGGCGGGGCTCCGGCTGCCCGTGAGGCGAACGCTATGACCCGCTTGTCGAACAGAAGCACGATCGCCGTCACAGCGGGGATCAGCATGGCCAGTCCGGCCACGGGATAGCCGCCGGTCAGGGTGGGGAACCCGATGGTCAGCAGGAAGAGTTGGGCCACCAGGGCACCGGCCCGAGTCCAGCGGAACCCCCGCAGCAGGAAGCGTGCGACGGCAAAGAGCCAGACGGAGAAGGCCAGCAGGAGGCAGAGCGTAAAGACCGCACCCCAGAAAGAAAGCACCGGCGCCCCGGTCAAAAGCTGGGTCCCGTACCAGATGGCCGCCACGAGCAGCGCAGCGGCTTCCAGTGCCACGATCACGGCGATGACAACAATTCCCCTTGGCCGCACGGGGCTTCCGGCCGGGGCTTCGCCCGGATTCCGCAGCGAATCTGCTGCGGGAGGCCCGCCGGCATTTTCACGGAGACTGTCGCCGGGGTTTTCGCGGGGATTCTCACCGGAGTTTTCGCCGGTATTTTCGCGGGGGTCTTCAGGGTTCACAGGGGGCCTTGACACACTGGCACACTACCGGACATAGTCGTCTAGATGTGAGGACTCCGCCACTGAATGTGATGCATCGCTCACGGTCTCGAGGCATCTTGGCCTCAATTACCCCTTGTTTACACAGCGTTAACATGACACGCTTAATCCAGATGACCGAGGGGGCCCCAATGGGCCCTTTTCTTATGAAGCCTCTAGTGAATAATTTCACAAAGGCATTTAACGAGTTCCCAGGAATGGAGTGACTGATCAGCATGGATTGGCGTAACCGCGCAGCCTGCCTTGACAAGGACCCGGAGCTGTTTTTCCCCGTAGGAAACACCGGCCCTGCCCTCCTGCAGATCGAGGAAGCGAAAAGTGTTTGCCGGCGCTGCCCCGTCGTGGACACCTGCCTGCAATGGGCATTGGAATCCGGCCAGGATGCCGGAGTGTGGGGCGGCATGAGCGAGGACGAGCGCCGCGCCCTCAAGCGCCGCGCAGCACGGGCACGGCGCGCCTCCTAAGCCTGCTGCCGGAGTTCCGGCAGCCACCGCCTTGCCTGCAGCAATGGCCGCGGACCCACAGGTCCGCGGCCATTCTCCGTTTAAGCCGGCGCCAGCGCGTTAAGCCGGCGCCAATGCGGCGCCAAGCTGTCAGCGCGGCGTCAGGCTGTCAGCGCGGCGTCAGGCTCAGGACAATCTGGACTGCGGTTCCCCCGCCATCCCTTCCCTGCCAGTGGATGGTGCCACCGAGTTCACTCATGACCAGCGTGCGGACAATCTGCAGGCCCAGGCCCTCGACATACGGCGTGTCCGGCAGTCCGACGCCGTCGTCCTCCACTGTCACGGTGAGAAGTTCATCCCCGTCCTCGCTCTCAGACCGGTCGGCGAGCAGCCAGACAGTGCCGGTCCTCCCCTCCAGCCCGTGCTCGACGGCGTTCGTGACCAGTTCGTTGATGACGAGGGCCAGCGGGGTGGCGAAGTCGCTCGGCAGTTCGCCGAAGAGGCCCGAACGCTGCGTCTTGACCTGCTGCGAAGGCGAGGCGACCTCGGCCGAGAGCCGGAACTGGCGACCGATGAGTTCGTCAAAATCAACACTCTGCGTCAGGCCCTGCGAGAGCGTCTCATGCACGAGGGCAATGGTCGCCACCCGCCGCATGGCCTGCTCGAGTCCCTGCTTGGCCTCGTCACTGACCATGCGCCGCGACTGCATCCGCAGCAGGGCCGCGACAGTCTGCAGGTTGTTCTTCACCCTGTGATGGATTTCGCGGATCGTGGCGTCCTTGGTGACCAGCTCCATCTCCCGGCGGCGCAGCTCCGAGACGTCCCGGCACAGGACCAAGGCGCCGAAGCGCTGCTGCTCGTCGCGCAGCGGGATCGCGCGCAGCGAAAGACTCACGCCGCGTGACTCGATTTCACTGCGCCACGGCATCCGGCCGGTGACGACGAGGGGCAGTGTTTCATCGACCATGCGCCGGTCCCGCAGAAGCCCGGCAGTGACCTCGGCCAGGGACCGGCCCTCGAGCGACTCGCCGTCGCCGAGGCGGCGGAACGCCGAGACCCCGTTGGGGCTGGCGTACTGCACGATCCCCTCGGCGTCGAGCCTGATCAAACCGTCACCCACGCGGGGAGCGCCCCGGCGCGAGCCCGTGGGCGACGCGAAGTCCGGCCACAGCCCCAGGGTTCCCATGCGCAGCAGATCGTACGCGCATTGCCGGTAGGTGAGCTCGAGCCGGGAGGGCATCCGCGAACTCGAAAGGTCCATGTGGGAGGTCACGATCGCCAGGGTACGGCCGTTGCGGACCATCGGGACCGCCTCAACCCGCAGCGCCATGTCGCTGCTCCAGTTGGTCTCGTTGGAGCGCTCGATCGCGCGGCTCTCCCACGCCTTGTCGACCAGCGGCTGCAGGTCCGACCGGATCCCCTCCCCCACGAAGTCGGCGTGGAACACCGTGTGCGTGGTGGAGGGGCGGACGTGGGCCAGTGCCACATAGCCGAACTCAGGATGCGGAAACCACAGGGCAAGGTCGGCGAACGCGAGGTCGGCGACCATCTGCCAGTCGCCGACCAGGAGATGCAGCCATTCGGCGTCCCCCGGGCCGAAATCAGCATGTTCCCTGATTGGGTCCGTAAAGATTGCCACAGCACCTCCATTTGCGACGCCAGGGACGGCAGCCCCTTAGCGTCGGACGATTGACCTCAAGAGCCTCAATGCTACCGACAGTGAGGCCATGTCATCGGCCTCGAGCGCATTGACCTCGTCAAACATTGACTTCGCCCGGCCCAGCTGCTCCGCGTTCTGGCCCTCCCAGACCGCCAGCCGCTCCTCCGCGGGAGTCCCGGCCGGGGTGCACTCCAGCACCGCCGTCGTCATGTCCGAGACGGTGGAGTAGAGGTCATCGCGCAGGGCTGCACGGGCCAGGGCCTGCCAGCGGTCCTCCCTCGGCAGCTTGGTGATGCGTTCGAGGAGGGAATCTGCATGGAAGCGGTTGAAGACGGTGTAGTACACGTGGGCAATATCGGCCACGGATTCCTTGCTGCCGTGGACGATCTTGGCGATGTCCAGGAGCACGAAGCTCTCGAACAGTTCCGCCCAGCGGTGAGCCAGGTCTTCCGGAAGGTCCCAGCTGCGGGCCTTCTCCAGCCATTCGGCCACGCGGGCGCGGTCGTCGCCCCGGAGGTAATCGAGCAGCCGGGCACGCATGGGATCCATCAGCGGCTTGAATTCGGCCACGATCTCGGCGATCGGACGGGACGCCGAGCCCTGGCCGAGGAGCCACCGGACGGCGCGGTCCAGCAGCCGCCGGATGTCCAGGTGGACGGTGCTCCAGTGTTCGGTCGGGAACGACGCCGGCAGTTCGTTGAGTTCCGCGACCATGATGTCCAGCTCGTAGACCTCGCGGAGGGCCACGAACGCCTTGGCGACGGCCGCCTCCGTGGCCGAGGTTTCCTCGATGGCACGGAACGCGAAGGTGATGCCGCCGAGGTTGATCATGTCGTTGGCAACCACGGTCGCGATGATCTCGCGGCGCAGCGGGTGGGTGTCCAGCTCGGCGTCGAACCTCTCCCGCAGCTGCTCCGGGAAGTAGGCCCGCAGTGTCGTGCGGAACCACGGGTCCTCGGCGAGGTCGCTGTCGCGCAGCGCGGTGGCAAGTTCGATCTTGGCGTAGGCGGCCAGGACCGACAGCTCCGGGGAGGTCAGCCCCTGGCCCTGTTCCAGGCGCTCCCGCAGCGTGTCCGTGGTGGGCAGCGCCTCCAGGTCCCGCTTGAGGTCCGCAGACTTTTCCAGCCAGTCCATGAGCCGTTCGTAGCTGGGGCTCCATTCGGAGACCCGCATCCGGTCGTTGAGGAGCAGGATGTTCTGGTCGATGTTGTCCTCGAGCACCAGCCGGCCAACTTCGTCGGTCATCGAGGCCAGGAAGTCCGCACGCTCGGCGGGCTCAAGCTTGCCTGCCGCCACCATCCGGTCCACGAAGATCTTGATGTTGACCTCGTGGTCCGAGCAGTCCACGCCGGCCGAGTTGTCGATCGCGTCCGTATTGAGGATGACGCCCTGCAGCGCGGCCTCGATGCGTCCGCGCTGGGTCATCCCCAGGTTTCCGCCTTCCCCGACCACCTTGACCCGCAGTTCGCGGCCGTCCACGCGGATGGCGTCGTTGGCCTTGTCACCGACCTCGGCATTCGTTTCGGTGCTGGCCTTGACGTAGGTGCCGATGCCGCCGTTGTAGAGCAGGTCGGCCGGGGCCAGGAGGATGGCGCGCAGGAGCTCCGGCGGGCTCAGCTCCGTGGTGCCCTCCGGGAGGCCGAGGGCCGCACGGACCTGCGCGGACACGGGGATCGACTTGGCCTGCCGGGCAAAGACGCCGCCGCCTTCGCTGATGAGCGACTTGTTGTAGTCATCCCAGGAGGACCGGGGCAGTTCGAAGAGCCGCTGGCGTTCCGCGTAGGACGTTGCCTCGTCCGGGGTGGGGTCGAGGAAGATGTGCCGGTGGTCGAACGCCGCCAGCAGGCGGATGTGCTTGGAGAGCAGCATGCCGTTGCCGAACACGTCGCCGGACATGTCGCCGACGCCCACCACGGTGAAGGGCTCGGCCTGGGTGTCGAGGTCCAGTTCGCTGAAGTGGCGCTTGACCGACTCCCACGCGCCGCGGGCGGTGATGCCCATGGCCTTGTGGTCGTAGCCGACGGAGCCGCCGGAGGCGAAGGCGTCGCCGAGCCAGAAGCCGTATTCGCCGGCCAGTCCGTTGGCGATGTCGGAGAAGGACGCCGTACCCTTGTCGGCCGCGACGACGAGGTAGGAGTCGTCGTCGTCATGGCGCACGACGTCGGCCGGGGGCCGGACGGTTTCGCCCTCGGGCGTCACGATCAGGTTGTCCGTGATGTCCAGGAGCCCGCGGATGAACGTTTTGTAGCTCTCGACGCCTTCGGCCATCCAGGCGCTGCGGTCTGCCGCGGGGTCCGGGAGCTGCTTGGCATAGAAGCCGCCTTTGGCACCCGTCGGGACAATGACGGCGTTCTTGACGGTCTGCGCCTTCACCAGGCCCAGGATTTCGGTGCGGAAGTCCTCGCGCCGGTCCGACCAGCGCAGGCCGCCGCGGGCCACTTTGCCGAAGCGCAGGTGTACGCCCTCGACCCGGGGCGAGTAGACCCAGATCTCGAACATGGGCCGCGGGAACGGCAGGCCCTCGATCAGGGACGGATCCAGCTTGAAGCTCAGGTGGGGCTTGTTCTGGAAGTAGTTCGTGCGGAGCGTGGCCTGGATGAGGTTCTTGAACGTGCGCAGCACGCGGTCGGCATCGAGGGTGGCGACCTGCTCGATCGCTGCATCCAGGCCGGCGAGGACCTCAACTTCCCTGAGCACGCGGTCGGCGTCGCTGAGCGCGGGGTCGAAGCGTGCCGCGAACAGGGCGCTGAGTCCCCTGGTGACATCCGGGTTCGCCAGCAGGGTGTCAGCCAGGAATCCGAAGGAGTTGGTGTTGCCCATTTGCCGCATGTACTTGGCGTAAGCGCGCAGTACGACCACCTGGCGCCAGTGCATGCCTTCCCGCAGCACCAGCCGGTCGAAGCTGTCGGATTCCACGGCGCCGGTCACGGCGGCGCCGAAGAACTCGCCCAGCAGCTGGCCGGTGGCTTGGGGATCTACGCCGGCGGGGTACTTGAGGCCAAGGTCGTAGAGGAAGAAGTCCCGGTGATCCGCGGTCTCGATCTCGAACGGGCGTTCGTCCAGGACCTCGAGGCCGAGGTTGTGGAAGTACGGCAGGATCTGGCTCAGGCTCTTCGGCTCCAGCATGTAGAGCTTGACCCGGGCGTCCTCTTCCAGTGTGGCTCCGGCGCCATCGGGGAGGTACACGTGGACACCGGGGTGCTCCTTGACGGCTTCGCCGGCCCGTTCGGCCGCGGCACCGTACTTTTCGAAGCGGTCGATGTCCTGCAGCGCGTCTTCGATCTCGTAGTCCACCCGGTAGCCGGCCGGGAACGCTTCCGCCCAGACGGCTGCCAGTTCCTTGGTGCTGGCGTCTCCGCCGTCGCCGCGGGCGCGCAGAACTTCGGAAATGCCTTCACCCCAGGAACGGGCGGCCCGGACCAGGCGCTTCTCCAGCTCGTCGCTGTTGACGTTGCTGACGTCGGCGTCCTTGGGCAGCCGGATCCGGAAGAAGAGGCGGGCCAGAGCGGACTCTGTCATGCGCGCCTCGTAGTCGATGGAGACGGCGTTGAAGGTCTCCCGCAGTTCCTGCTCAATGCGCAGGCGGACGTTGGTGGTGTAGCGGTCGCGGGGCAGATAGACGACGGCTGACATGAAGCGGCCGTAGATGTCGGGGCGGAGGAAGAGCCGCGTCCGGCGACGCTCCTGCAGCCGCTGGATGCCGGTGGCGATGGCGGCGAGGTCCGGGATTTCGATCTGGAAGAGCTCATCGCGCGGATAGGTTTCAAGGATGCCCAGCAGGTCCTTGCCCGAGTGGGAGTCCGGCGGGAAGCCGGCGTCGCTGAGGACGGCGGCCACTTTTTCCCGGACGACGGGGATATCGCGGACGGATCCGGCGTAGGCGGTCGTGGCGAACAGGCCGATGAAGCGGCGTTCCCCGTTGACGTTGCCGGCGGCGTCGAAGCTCTTGACGCCGATGTAGTCCAGGTACGCCGGGCGGTGCACGGTGGAGCGGGAGTTCGCCTTCGTGATCACGAGCGCGCGCTTCTCGCGGGCCTTCTTCCGGCCGGCCTCGGTGAGGTGCTGGACCTGTCGGGTGTCCGCGCCGGCGCGGAGCAGGCCAAGGCCGCTTTCCTCGCGCAGTTCGAGGACATCCTCGCCGGATTCGTTCACGAGGTCGTATTCGCGGTAGCCGAGGAAAGTGAAGTTCCCGTCATCGAGCCAGCGGAGCAGGTCCTGGGCCTGCCGCAGCTCGGCAATCTGCGCCCGGTTGGCCACCCGGTCCAGATCCGCGGAGATCTCCAGGGCCTTCGTGCGCATCTTGGGCCAGTCTTCGACGGCGGCGCGGACGTCGCCAAGCACGCGGGAGATTCCCTTGACCAGTTCCGCGCGCTTCTCGTCGTCGACGAGGTCGATCTCGACGGCGATCCAGGATTCCATGTGCGAGGCGTTGTCGCCCTCGGCAATGAGGTGGGAGAGGTTCGGCATGGCCGCCGTGTCACCGCTGGAGATGCCCAGGTGGGAGGGGACGCGCGCCACCTTGACGAGACCGCCGGTCTCCCGGTTGCGGGTCACCACGAAAAGCGGGTGCAACACGAGGTGGATGGGCGCGTTCTGGCGGACCAGTTCGGCGTTGACGGAATCCACGAGGAAGGGCATGTCATCGGTGACGATGTACAGGACGCTGCAGTCGGCCTCGTCACGGAGGGCGATGTTCGCGATGCCCGGCTTCCGCGTCGCCGCGATCTGGCGGTGGGTTTCGGTCCTTGCCGTCAGGACTTCCTGGGGATAGGCCCGGAAATCCTCCTCCGCGAGGTGCTCGTAGTAATCCCCGAGGTAGCTTTCGCTACTACCGATCGAAACGGGCTGATCCTCCACGCTGGACCCAGACGACATCGAAACGCCTCCATAAAAGAAGTTCACAGCCGCCTCTTTGCGGCCCTTACGTTGACACTAACCCTTTGCCCGGCGTCGTGCTGTGGAAGAAAAGACAAAGGATTTCTTGATTCGCTGGGCAGGTGCACAAACCAATGTGGCGATCGCCTGCCGCAGCTCGGATTCAGGGGCGGATTCGAGCAAAAGTGCCCCCGACAGGAGGGCGGCATCGCTCACCGCGGGGTCGGAGGGCAGGAACGCCGACAACGGCGCCGAGGGGCCGTACCGCTCCCAGGCGGCCCGCAGTTGACGTTCGGGCGAGCGTCCAACGGCGGAGGTTCTGACTTTGTTCAGGACCACGTGGGGCGATGCCTGCGGGACGGCTGTCCGGAGTTCGGCGAGGCCACGGACCAGCCTCGGCACGCCGATGGAGTCCGCTGCCCCGACGGCAAAGACCGTGTCGGCCAGTTCCAGGCTTCGCAGGGTCGCGGCGTTGCGGCACGGCGCGCCACTGTCAAAGCCCAGCGCGTCATCGGTTTCGAGGCAGAAGCCGGTGTCCACCACAGTGACATCCGCAATCTCCCGGGCACGGTCCAGCACCAGCGTGAGGGCCGCAGCGCGCAGTTCCGTCCAGCGGTCCGCCCGCGTGATGCCGGTGAGCACCCGCATTGTCCCGGCCTTGGTCGGCACCGTCGTGGCGATCCTGAGCAGGGCATCGGCGTCGAGCAGACCCTGGTCTGCCAGCCGGCAGGCCTGGGCCAGCCCGGCGGCCTCGTCAAGCAGACCCAAGAGGGCGGCCACGCTGGCACCGTAACTGTCGGCGTCGACCAGGAGCACGGATTGGCCTTCCGCGGCCAACTCCCCCGCGATGTTGGCGGCCACCAGGGTCCGGCCCGGTGCGCCGGCCGGGCCCCAGACCGCAATGATCCGGCCCTTCGCGGCTGGACTTGCGGTGACCGGGGGCGCCCCGGAAGACCTCGGCATCTGCCCTGCGGCCGCGACGGCGGCGGACGAGGCGCCGCCACCCGCGGCCAGCCCCGGCCCGTGTCCGGCGCCGCTGAGCTGCGCCACCGCCGCGGAAATCCGCGCCGCCAGGGCCGCGGCATCAATGGCGCGGGCTTCCGCTGCCACGCCAATTGTCCTCAGGCGGACCGTTTCCTCAGGGTTGTCGGTCAGGGCGATAACGACGACGCCAACGGCGGACAGCCGGTCCACCAGCGAGGCCGTCAGCTCTTCGCTGCCGGCCGCTACGACGGCGGCGCGCGCCAACCCGCTCTGGCAGGCCGCCAGCAGTTCAGCCAGTTCGCTGCACCGCCGGACAACGGATACGGGCCCGTGCAGCCGCTCGAGTCCGCCGACCAGGTCATCACGGGAGTCCCCCACGGTCACCACGGGAATGCTCATCGCGCGGTACCGCCCGGGTTCCACACGACCGCGATCTTTGCTTTGTTGGCCTGGGCCCCCAGCAGCTTGGGCATCTGGGCGTCCGGGACGAGCACCATGACCACCGTGGAGCGGGAGGAGCCCAGGGCCGTACTGCCCGGGGTGATTTGGGCAATTTCGGCGCCGGAGAGGAGCAACGCAGGCTCGCTGAAGCCGTTGCGGGTATCCGGCAAGGCTACCCAGACATCCACGCGCGAGCCCGCCACCGCTTGGGCGGGAAGGGTCTCCTCGACGGTGACGGCGACCGGCTTGCGGTCCAGCCCGTCCAGTTGACCGACACTCTCGCGCGGCAGCAACTGGTCCTTGCCGATCCGCTGCACGGCCACGAGTCCGGCATCCAGACCGGCCTCCGGGGTCAGGTAGTGCTGTTCCAACTCCCCGAGCCGTACCTTGACCCGGTGCAGTTTGTCGGCAGTCAGCGTCTCCCCCACGGCGATCGGCTCCCGCGCTGCGTACGCTTCCGTGGTCTGGTCCGCGGCACCGACCAGCGAGACCACGCCCACTACGGATGCCAGGACGAGCAGGATTCCGACGAGGAGCCGGGGGTCTTTCCAGGACGGCCTTTTCAAACGGGCCCCTCCGGCTGCCGCGCTTCCACTCATGCGTCCGCTCCCCCTGTCGTCGCCGTCCGTTCCCGGGATGCCGGGCACCCCTATTGTTGCGCCCGGGCCGCCCTGGTGGAAGATCCAAGGCCAAACAGGCGCAAACTGTGGATAACGGCACCAGTAGGCCTCAACGGTGGCAAAATGGATTCATGCCCCGATTCCTGACTCTCGCTGACGTTGCCGAGCAGCTCCAGATCAACTCTCCGGCCGCCTACGCGCTTGTTCGCAGCGGCGAGCTGAAGGCAATCCAGGTGGGCGGGCGCGGCCAGTGGCGCGTCGAGGAGAAGATGCTCGAGCAGTACATCCAGGAGCGCTACGCCGAGGCCAGCCGCATGATCGAAGAGGCCAAGGCGAAGTCCGCCGGAAGTTGAACCTGGCGGGCTGACTAGCCGCCCGCGGCACCAACGGATCTGATGCCCGCGAGGGCGCCGAAGGGAATGGCCACCACCTGCCGGGCGTTCCCCGGAGGCCGTTCCTCGCCCTCCCGTCTCACGACCAGGTCCAAAAAGTCCCTGCCGACTGTGTCAATGACGCCATAGAGCCCGGCATCCGCCCCATCGTGAGCGACAAATATCGTCACCGGCGCACGGTTTCTCGCGAGTCCCCGCAGGGCGCTGCCCAAACCGAGCCGCCGACGGACAACTGACGGTTCGGAGACCGCCACCCGCGAAAGACTCCCATAGTGCGCCGCTGCGGCGTAGGGAATGAGTACCTGGTGCTGGGGCTCGTCAAGGACCAGGGCTTCGCTGCCCGCATGGCTCAGCACTCCCTCGAATGCCCTCCCCGAGGACAGCTGCACGCGGATGCTGAGCCCGAGGGACCCCCGGAGCCGGTCCGCGAGCTCCACTCCCGCAGAGTCCACCAGTGCACGCTCGGCTATTTCGGCCTCAAATTCCAGCCGCTGGTGGCCAGCCAGCTGTCCCTCCATGTCCTCAAACAAGGCATCCCACCGCATGGCGCCAGCGTAGGCGGGCCTCCCGCGCCGGTCAATCCGTAGGCAACCCTATCCACAGGCACGGACTGCACCTAGACAACCAGGGCGCAATGGGATCACACTTCGTTAAACAGGATTAAAAACAATCAAACGATATCAAACAGCATCGAAAGATATTCATTCTGACTGGAGGAAACAGCCCATGGACCGGACAGCAACACCGCAACCCGGGGCCCGCCCCCTGCCCGTCCGCCTGCCCAGACAGACAGTTCGGGCCGACGCCGCCATGGCCGCCGTCATCCTGCTGCTTGGGATCTTCCTCGCGGCTACGGGAAGTTTCCTCATTCAGCGCTGGCAGTCCGGCTCGGCGCGCGGGCAGTCACTGTCCTTCGAGGACCAGATGGGGATCGTGGCAAATACGGCCGGGCTGATTGTCATCACCTGGTGGGTGATGTCGCTCGCCATCGCCGTCGCAGCGGCACTGCTGGACCGCTTCGGCAGGACCCGCGCGGCGGCGGCCACGGCCCGGTTCAGCCCGGCGTTCATGCGGCGGCTGGTGCTTGCCGCCGTCGGGCTGCAGCTGCTGACAGCGCCGCTGGCCAACGCGGCCACTGCGCCCGGCGTGGCCGGGCCGGCCCGGCCCGGCCACGCAGCGGTGTCGGCTTCGTGGACACCGTCGCCCGGGCAGGCCGTGGCGCCGGACCCGCTAGGGCCGGAAGCCGGTACCGCGCCGGATCCGCGGTGGAAGCCGCTGAGCCCCATCGTGGATGCCGGACCATTGGCTGCATCCCATGTGCGCGCGCGGGACATCCCCGGCGCCCGCAGGGAGGTCACGGTCCGGTCCGGCGATTCGCTGTGGAGCATCGCCGCGGCGGCGCTGGGGCCGTTGGCTTCCGACGCCGACATCGCCAGGGTGTGGCCCCGGCTCTATGCGGGCAACCGCAACGTTATCGGAGCCGACCCGCACTTGCTGCGGCCCGGACAGGTCCTGGTCCTCCCGCCGCCACACTAGGCGCCGCCCGCCGCACCACAGGCCGCAGCCACGGCCACAGACCCTGCCCCGCGCCCGGTTTGGCTCCGGCTCCGGCTACACCGAAGACCACAGCACGGGGCCAGCCGGAAGTTCATCCGGCACCAGCTAGCCGCACACGCACTAGCCACCCGCATCAGTCATCAGCCATCAGCAAAGGAACCGTCATGAACGCAGCCACCGGGATCCGCTCAGCCGCGGCGACCCCCGTCCCGCACGCCCCCGCCCTCCGGGTTGTGTCCGGCACGGCAACACCAGCGGCCAACCACGCCGCCGCGGCCCCGCCGCCGCTGCGCGTTGTTGACGAGGCCCGCGAGATATGCGCGATATCCCGCAGCACCGTGCAGGCAGCGATCGAAGTGCTGGCCGGCACGCGGCCCGCACAGCAGCTCTCCCGGCGCCTGGACCCGCGCTGCCTGGCCGCCCTCCAGCACCGCGCCGCACTGACCCGCCGGGTTGCCTCCGGCAGCTCGCCAACGGCGGGCAGGCTGCACCGCAACCCGTCCGTCCGGTCCGTCCGGGCCTGCCGCGTAGCGGATGACGTCTACGAGGCCAGCGCGGTGGTGGTCGAGGAAACACGGGTCCGCGCGGTCGCGCTGCGGCTGGAGCGCGGCACGGCGGCCTGGCGCGTCACCGTGCTGGAGATCGGCTGAACCTGCACGGCACGGCCGCAGGCAGAAAACAGGCTGAGGGCCCGCAGAAGACAGGCAGAGACCCGGCAGAAAACAGTAGCGGGCCGAAGGCGCCACGGGCAGGAACCTGCGGGACCGGCCCCGGCCCGCAAGGGAAAGCCCGGCCTGCAAGGGAATGCCCGGACTGTCTAGGGCCGGACTGTCAAGGAGAGGAGGCGCAAACACGGGAGGACCGGAGCAAATGCTCCGGTCCTCCCATACGTTGGCGTCGTGCCTAGCGCCGCTTCTTCTTCGCAGCGCGGCGGCCGATGTCCTGCGCCGCGGCCTTGGCCGGGTTTCCCGAACGACCGGAGACCTTCGCCTCGATCCGGGTCTGGGCGGCACCGTCCTCGCCAGGGGCGGTGTACTGCAGCTGTGCGGGTTTCTCCGGGGCTTCGAGTCCGGCAGCATGGATCTGCGGCTCGTGGTGTTCGGTGTGCTGGCCCTGGGCGTCCGCCACCACAACGTCCTCGGCCGGTGTCACTTCGACGTCGAGGTTGAACAGGAAGCCGACGCTCTCCTCGCGGATGGCCTCCATCATGGCCTGGAACATGATGAAGCCCTCGCGCTGGTACTCCACCAGGGGGTCACGCTGGGCCATGGCGCGCAGCCCGATGCCCTCCTTGAGGTAGTCCATCTCGTAGAGGTGTTCCTGCCACTTGCGCCCGATGACGGACAGGACAACCCGGCGCTCCAGTTCACGCATGCTCTCGGAGCCGATCGCCTGCTCCCTGGCCTGGTACACCAGACGGGCATCGGAGAGGATCTCTTCCCGGAGGAACTCGGCCGTGATCCGGGACTTGCCGCCGGCCTCGTCAATGACGTCGCGTGGAGAGAAGCTCACGGGGTAGAGCGTCTTGAGATTCGACCACAGGAGGTTGAAGTCCCAGTCATCGCCAGTGCCCTCGGCTGTGGCTGCGTCGATGAAGGCGTTGACGGTGTCTTCCAGGAAGTACTGGACCTTCTCGTGGAGGTCATCGCCTTCGAGGATGCGGCGGCGGTCACCGTAGATTGCCTCGCGCTGGCGGTTCAGGACGTCGTCGTACTTCAGCACGTTCTTGCGCTGTTCGGCGTTGCGGCCCTCCACCTGGCCCTGGGCCGAGGCGATGGCGCGCGAGACGAGCTTGGATTCGAGGGCGACGTCGTCCGGCACCGAGCTGTTCATGAGCCGCTCGGCCGCGCCGGAGTTGAACAGGCGCATCAGGTCATCGGTCAGCGAGAGGTAGAACCGGGACTCGCCGGGGTCGCCCTGGCGTCCGGAACGGCCGCGGAGCTGGTTGTCGATGCGGCGGGACTCGTGCCGTTCAGTGCCGAGCACGTAGAGTCCGCCCAGGTTCAGGACTTCCTCGTGCTCGTCCTTGACGGCCTGCTTGGCGGATTCAAACACCTCGGGCCATGCGGCCTCGTATTCCTCGGAGTTCTCCTCCGGGTCCAGGCCGCGCTTGGCCATTTCGGCGACGGCGGTGAACTCCGCGTTGCCGCCGAGCATGATGTCGGTACCGCGGCCGGCCATGTTGGTCGCGACCGTGACGGCGGCCTTGCGGCCGGCCTGGGCCACGATGGACGCTTCACGGGCATGGTTCTTGGCGTTCAGGACCTCGTGCCGGACGCCTTCCTTGGCCAGCAGCCGGGAGAGGTATTCGCTCTTCTCGACGCTGGTGGTGCCGACGAGGACAGGCTGGCCCTTTTCGTGGCGTTCGGCGATGTCCTTGACCACGGCGTCGAATTTGACGGTCTCGTTCTTGTAGACCAGGTCGGCCTGGTCGATCCGTGTCATGTCACGGTTGGTGGGGATGGCAACGACGCCGAGCTTGTAGGTGCTCATGAACTCGGCGGCCTCGGTCTCGGCCGTGCCGGTCATGCCCGCGAGCTTGTCGTACATGCGGAAGTAGTTCTGCAGCGTGACGGTGGCGAGCGTCTGGTTCTCGGCCTTGATCTCGACGCCTTCCTTGGCTTCGATGGCCTGGTGCATGCCTTCGTTGTAGCGGCGGCCGGCGAGAATGCGGCCGGTGTGCTCATCGACGATCAGCACCTCGCCGTCGAGGATGACGTAGTCCTTGTCGCGCTTGAACAGCTCCTTGGCCTTGATGGCGTTGTTCAGGAAGCCGATCAGGGGCGTGTTGGCGGACTCGTAAAGGTTGTGGATGCCGAGGTAGTCCTCGACCTTTTCAATGCCGGCCTCGAGGACACCGACGGTGCGCTTCTTCTCATCGACCTCGTAGTCGGTCTCGGCCTGCAGGCGCATGACCACCTTGGCGAATTCGCTGTACCAGCGGTTGGTGTCCCCCTGCGCCGGTCCGGAGATGATGAGCGGGGTGCGGGCCTCGTCGATGAGGATCGAGTCCACTTCGTCGACGATGGCGAAATGGTGGCCGCGCTGGACCAGTTCCGAGCTGTCCCACGCCATGTTGTCGCGGAGGTAGTCGAAGCCGAATTCGTTGTTCGTTCCGTACGTGATGTCCGCGGCGTACTGCTCGCGGCGCAGCGCAGGGTCCTGGTTGGAGAGGATGCAGCCGCTGGTGAGGCCGAGGAAGCGGTAGACGCGGCCCATGAGGTCGGACTGGTATTCGGCGAGGTAGTCGTTCACGGTGACGACGTGGACGCCTTTGCCGGTGAGGGCGTTGAGGTAGGCCGGAGCGGTGGCCACCAGGGTCTTGCCTTCACCGGTCTTCATTTCGGCGATGTTGCCCAGGTGCAGGGCGGCGCCGCCCATGAGCTGGACATCGAAGTGGCGCATGCCGAGGGTACGGGACGAGGCCTCGCGCACAGCCGCGAAGGCTTCGGGCAGCAGATCGTCGAGCTTCTCGCCAGCCTGGTGGCGTTCGCGCAGACGGTCAGTTTCTTCACGGAGCTCGGCATCCGTGAAGGTCTGGAAGGAGCTCTCCAGGGCATTGATGGAATCGGCATAGTTCCGCAGTTGCCGCAGGGTTTTTTTGTCACCCGTGCGGAGAAGTTTTTCGATAAGTGATGCCACGTGAAGTTGCTCCCAGTCTCAAGCTGCCGAATTCTGGCGTGTTTAGTCTACGGGAGAGACGCCGGGCCGGTGGCGCCTGTTCCCTCACAGCGGATAGTGCGGTTCACCGGGCAGCCATGGCTTCGGCGAGCGCCGGCGCAAGGTTCCCCGTTGGCGAGACAACTACGTCGTCCAGTCCCAGCCACTCTGCCATGAGCTGCAGTTCCGCGGCGAGTTGGACGGCGGTATCCTCCGGCGCGCCGGGTTCCGCATGGGCGGCCCTGGCCAGGAGCCGCCCGCCGGCACGGTCCGCTTTGAGGTCGACCCGTGCGACGATCGCGTCGCGGAGCAGGAACGGCAGGACGTAGTAGCCGTACTTCCGCTTCGGCTCGGGCGTGTAGATCTCGATCCGGTAGTGGAACCCGAAGAGCTCCTCGAGCCGCCGGCGTTCGAACACGAGGGAGTCGAAGGGGCTCAGGAGCGCCCGGCCGGTGGCTGAGCGCGGCAGTTTCGCCTCCGTGTGGCGGTACAGGGGCCGGTCCCAGCCGGCTACCGTGACCGGCTGCAACCGGCCGCTGTCCACAAGGTTCCGGACAGCCACGGCGGCGTCCTTCTGCGGGGTCCGGAAGTAGTCGGCGAAGCACCGCACGGTCCCAATACCGTGGGCCTGGGCCGCGGCGTCGATCAGCCGGTCCATGGCGGCGGCCGCATCCGGTTCGGGTGCCGCCGCTTCCCCGTCCGGTCCGGGCAGCACCCGGGAGGTGAGGGTGTAGCGCCGTTCGAAGGATTCGGTCCGCGAGGATGCGGAGACAAGGCCCTCTTCGAAGAGGTGTTCCAGCACCCTTTTGACGGCGTTCCAGTTCCAGCCCCAGTTGTCCCGCTGCTGGTCTTCCACGTGCCCGAGCCGGGCTGTCAGTTCGGCGGCGGTCAGCGGCTTCCCGCCGGCCAGGGTTTCGAGCACCTTGGCCGCCACCCCGTTGCGCAGTTCGGGGTCCATCGCATGCGCGCCCACCCATTTGCGGCTCTGCCACTGCACGAGATCGTGGAAGTGGTCCGGGCGGATGAAGCAGGCCTCGTGGGCCCAGTACTCCATCATCCGGCGCGGGTGGGTCCCCGCCATGCGCGCCAGGATGGTGCGGTCGTAGTTGCCGAGCCGCGAGAAGAAGGGCAGGAAGTGGCTGCGGGACACCACATTGACGGAGTCGATCTGAACCAGGTGCAGCCGGGCAAAGGTACGGCCCACCGCCCGTGCATTCACGGGTCCGGTGGGCCGTTCCTTGTCCAATCCCTGGGCTGCCAACGCGATCCGCCGTGCCTGTGCCAGGCTCAGCGATGCTTGCACGTTAGTCCCTTCGTCGGAAAAGTCTGCACCAGCTTATGCGCTGGCGGGCTCATCCTCTGAACGGTAGGCCAGGATTTTCTCTTCCAGACTCGAATGTCCGGGCTCGCACGTCTGGTCCAGGGAGATGACCCCGTACGTCCAGCCGTCACGGCGATAGACGACCGACGGCGCCTTGGTCTCCTTGTCCACGAAAAGATAGAAGTCGTGACCCACAAGTTCCATGTTGTCGACGGCGTCATCGAGGGTGAGCTGGGACGCGGCGAACACCTTGCGGCGGATCAGCACGGGCGAGTCGCCGGCCGGAATATCGTTCTCGACCTCATACGGCGACTTCTCTGCCGCCGTCGCCTGGCTCTCCTGCTGCTGCGCCGCCTCGACGTAGAGGGGTTCGCTGGGGCTGGCCGGCTCCAGGGCTGCCGTCGCCTCGGTGACGGACTTGGGGGTATGCCGGCCGTGGTGGACCTTTCTGCGGTCCCTGGCCCTGCGCAGGCGTTCAAGAAGCTTGTTGTAAGCGAGATCGAACGCAGCGAACTTGTCGGCGGCACTCGCTTCTGCGCGGATTACTGGGCCGCGTCCCAGGACTGTCAACTCAACCGTGAGCGATTCGGCGGTCTGGCGGGCCTTGGTCTCTTTGGTGACCTTCGCGTCTACCCTCTGGACCTTGTCTCCCAACGACGCGATCTTTGAGATCTTGTCGTCGGCATATTCGCGGAACCGGTCTGAGACCGTCAAGTTGCGTCCGCTGATCATGAACTCCATGGTGCCCTCCAAATGACTTCGGTGACACGACGGCGGTACTTCCCGGGGGCCGATCTGACTGACAGTCGAGCCCCTTTCCGAGCCGCTATCGACAGGTACATCTGTTCTTGGTACCCATCTTCGACGTTAGTTCATAGACACCTGTTATTCATCCTTTTACGGTTTATTTTTTTGGCTCCCGCCGATCGTCCGCGCCGCCGCGGGGCTGACGGCGCCGACATCGGCGGCGGCCGGCGGGCGTGTCGCGGCCAGCACAACGGCGCCGCTGACAATGGCCCCCGCGGCCCGGAGCGCACGGGCCGCCTCCTCCAGGGTGGCGCCGGTAGTCAGCACGTCATCGACGATGATGCAGGGACGTCCTTCGACTCGCGCCGGCCACGGACCGGACCTGGTCCGCATGGATCCGCGCACGCGCCGGGCACGCTCACCCCGGCCCAGTCCCTTCTGTCCGCCGGGCAGGGAGCGGGCCCCTGTGGGGCCGGCCCGTAACCGGTCCCACAGGTGCAAAGCCGGGGGTTTCGTGGTCCGCGCGGGCGGCACGGATTTCCGCAACGCGTCCGCGACGGTGAACCCTGCGAGTTCATTGCCGCGGACGAGCCGACGGAGCAGGAGATGGACGGGGCTGAAGCCCCGCATGCGGAAAGCGGCGCCGCTCGTGGGCACGGGGACGAGGACGAGTCCCTGCCCGGGCCCGGCCGCGGCGTGGAGGGCGCGCGCCAGGCCCCGGGCCAGTTCGGCGCCCAGCCGGGCCTGCCCGTGGCGTTTAAAGGACAGCAGGCACTGTGCCAGCTCGGCCCGGTAGGCCCCGGCCGCCACCACGGGCAGCAGCACGGAGCCGTCCATGTCCATCAGGGCCGGAGCCTGGGCCTCTGCCCGGAACGGCCTGAGCGTCAGCTGCCGCAGCTTCCGGGAGCACGCGCCGCAGAGTGCCGAGTCCTCCGCCCCGCAGCAGACGCAGTCGACCGGAATGGCCAGGGCGAGCACCTCAGCCGCCGCTTCGGCTGTCCGGTCCCCCAGCCTCGCCAGTGGCCGCGCGTAGCTCCCGCGGTGTCGCGCCGCCCTGGCCGCGGCCGGGGCGAGGTCAGGATCGGCGGACGGGACGCGGGTGGTGTGGCTGCCCATTCTCCGATCCTGGACCGGGTGCGCCCCCGGTAGTAGCCCGGTGGGCAGCTATGTGGACAACACCCCGGCCGGAACCGTCACCGGATCCCGGTGATGGCGGCCCCGCCGTCGGCGGCGGGCCGGTCGGCGTCGGCGTCGTCGTCGCCGTCGTCGTTGCAGGGGGCGCCGTCCGAGGGGCGTCGGTCAGCCGGGGAACGACGGGTCGATGGGGCCCTTGAGCTGCGGTGACCAGCCGTTGCCCAGCCGCTGGAAGATCCCTTCCGCGGACTGGCCGTAGATCTCGGCTGGTCCGTTGCCTGCGCTGAGGGCGGTCAGCCCGGGCCACGGCGCCAGCTGCTGCGGCTGTGCCGAGGTCAGCGACAACAGCTCGGGAGTGACGGCATCGCTGGCGGAGGCCTTCATGACCGCGACTGTGGTGTCATCCACCCAGACGCCTTGATCCGGATCCCGTGGAGTCAGGAGGGTCAGGGGCACGGTCAGGTCCCTCGGCGTGCCGTCCGCGTTCCGGATGATCCCGGTGATCTGGACCTTGCTCTTGCCGTTCTGCTGGGAAATGACGAGGGCACGCGTGCCGTCCCGGGAAATCCGGAACTCCTTGACCGTCCGGCCCGAGAGCCACCCCGGCGACAGGGTGACGGTGGGTACGCTGGCGTTCTCCGCCACACCGACCGGCCGGTAGGCCACCACCTCGGTGGCGCCGCCGGCACCCGGCCCGGCGGTCCAGACCCAGTCGTACCGGCCGAACGAAGGCCGGGACAGCGCGGCCCGGGTGGTCAACGCCCTGGCGGGCTGGCCCGGAACGATCGAGTACAGCGTGGTGCGGGCGGCGTTGAGGAACGCGGCCGCCTGCGACTCGGTGGACTCCGCAGGCGCCCGGGGTGACAGGGCTGCGACGGACCGGACGTCCGGGAGCGGTGACAGCCTGTTGTTTTCGTACCGGACCAGGTCATTGTTGCTGACGGCGATCTGGTAGGCGGGGACGCTTTCGTTCTGGACCGGAGGCAGAACCGTGCCGTTGTCCTCGACGCGCACGAGGTCCTGGTTGGCCCGGAGCTCGACATTGATCACATCGGGCTGGCTGCGGAACGTCAGGGCCAGCTGCGTCTGCATCCGCAGCCGGTCCTCGTTGGAGGCCTCGACCAGGTCCTTGGCGGTGAGATCCACCTGCGCGGCGCCGGAAACCACGGGCACTGACTCGCGGGCCAGCTTGATGCCCGAAGGGAACGCGCTGACGACGGCGCCCTTGAGGTAGGGGGCGGGTCCGCCCAGGAGGGCGCTCGTCATGGCTTTGACGGTCTTCTTGCGGATGAACCACCGGACATCGGGCACCGCGTAGGTGAACGTGGGGTCGTAGAAGTAGATCGGGTAAGCGCCGTAGATGACTTTGAAGGTCTCTTCCGGAATGGCCGTGCCGTCCGGAAGATCGGAGATTCGCCACTCACCGTCCACCTGGGTCACGGTGACGGGTATGTTTTCGGTGGTGCCCTCGGGAAGCTGCGTGGCCACGCCGTCGGCGTCCACCGAATAGGCGAGGTCGAGCTGGTAGTTGAAGACGTTTTCGACACCGGTGGCCACCACAGTGGCCTTGCGGAACACGAGCGCCCGCTGGTCCGGCTTCCACGTCACCGACGAACCCTGGGTGAGGTATTGCCGGGCCACGGCGTAGTCGTCCTCGTAGCCGCTGCCGGCGAGGTAGAAGTCTTCGATCACCGCTTCGGGTCCGGCGCCGGGACGCGGCGCGGCCGGGAAGAAGACCGGGGCGTTGGGGTTGCCCGCGCTCTCGTCCGTGCTCTTGCCCACCGGCCCCGAGCGCGGAATCTGGGCGCACGAGGTCAACAGAAGCAGGATGAGTGCCAGCAGCGCAGCCCCCACGCGGGTGAACTTGCCCGAAACCACACTCATGCCCTGCCCTCCGTCCCGGTTCCCCGGGTTCCGGCCGAACCGCCGTCCGGGATTGCCCCGCCGGCGGCACCGCTGCCGCCGTCGCCAGAAAAGTCGCCATCGAAACCGTCGGCGTATCCGCCCGCGGACCCCTCAGCACTGGTCCCGCTGCCCGCGGTCCGTAGCGGGTCCGGCAACACCACGGTCCGCTGGCGGCCTGCCTCGGGGAGCCCGACGTTGACCGGTTCGAGCTGGAGCGGGGACCTGGTGATCGGCTCGTCCCGGCGCAGGGGAAGGGTCAGGCGGAAATTCGACCCGTGCCCCTTGCTCCCCCAGGCCTGCAGCCAGCCGTCGTGGAGCTTGGTGTCCTCGGCGGCAATGGACAGTCCCAGCCCGCTGCCGCCGGTGGTGCGGGCACGGGCCGGATCGGCGCGCCAGAAGCGGTCGAACACGCGCGCCGCCTCCGCCGGGGTCATGCCTATTCCGTGGTCCCGAACGGCCACGGCCACGGCGGTGTCGCTGGCGGCCACGGAAACGTTCACCGGCCGGCCCTCGCCGTGTTCGAGGGCGTTCAGGATAAGGTTGCGCAGGATCCGGTCGATCCTGCGGTCGTCCATATCGACAATGACGCTGCCGGCCGGGGCGTTGAGGGTGACGGCAGACCCGTATTCGGCGGCGACGGGCGCCACCCCCTCAATGACTTGCGCGACAAGCTGCACAATGTCGGTGGGCTCGGCGTCAAGCGTGGCGGCGCCGGCGTCAAAGCGGGAGATTTCCAGCAGGTCCGCAAGGAGCGACTGGAACCGTTCCACCTGGTTGTAGAGCAGCTCCGCGGAGCGTTTGTTGATCGGGTCGAAGTCGTCGCGGGCGTCATAGAGGACTTCGGCGGCCATGCGCACCGTGGTGAGCGGCGTGCGGAGCTCGTGGGAGACATCGGAAACGAACCGCTGCTGCATCTGGGAGAGCGTGGCCAGCTGGGTGATTTGCTCCTGGAGGCTTGCGGCCATGTGGTTGAACGAGGCACCAAGCCGGGCAACCTCGTCCTCGCCTTTGACCACCATGCGCTCCTGCAGCTGGCCGGCGGCGAGCTTCTCGGAGACGACGGCGGCATGGCTGACGGGGCTGACCACGTTGCGGGTCACATACCAGGCGACGCCGCCGATCATGAGCACCAGCAGCGCGCCGCCGGCCAGCAGGACATTCTGGATCTCGTCCAGCGTCTTCTGCGCCGTGTTGAGGTCATAGATGAGGTACAGCTCGTAGACGGTGCCGTTGAAGGTCACCTTGTTGCCGACGGCGATGCCGGGCCGGTCTTCGGTCCCCACGGGGAACTGGGTGGACGCCCAGTACTGGTCCTTGCCCGAGTCCTGCACAGCCTTGCGCAGGTCCGGGGGGATGACGCCGATGGTGAGTTGGTCCGAGGCCCGGGATTCCACCCAACGGTTGCGCGGCTTGGTCTGCTCCGGCATGGCCTCGAAGACGTAGCGCCGCTGGATCACGGATCCGCGGCCTTCGACCGCATTCAGGGTGTCATAGACCAGGGTGATGACGCTGGACTGGTCCGTGACCTGGGCGCCGTCGAACGTGTCCTGGACCTGTTTGACGTTGTAACGCGTCTCCGATTCGGCCTGGGCGAGCCGTTCCTGGAACAGGTTGTTGGCGATCTGGTTGGACAGGTAGGCGCCCACAACAGCGAACGAGCCCATGGCCAGCATCAGCGTGGTCAGGACGGTCCGGAACTGCAGGGACCGCCGCCACTTCCGCTGCACCGCCCGGAGCAGGTACAGGATGCCGGGCCACAGGCGCTGCATCCCGGTGCGGACCAGCCGCGCGACCCGGACGCCCACGATCCTTGCGCGCTTGGCCCACAACCGGGTCCGGAAGGCGAGACGGCGCAAAGGGTCCGGCCCGCCGCCGGCCGGCGGCGTTTCGGACGCGCGGGGCATCGAAGTGCCTGCTGATGACTCTGGCGATGGCGCCGCGGATGGTTCGGCCGGCCTCGTGTCCGGCGACGTATCCGTTGCTATGGCCTGCCGGACACTGCGGTCCGCAGGCTCAGGAACCTGCTTTATAGCCGACACCACGGACCGTCAATACAACTTCGGGGGCTTCCGGGTCGCGTTCGATCTTGGACCTCAACCGCTGGACATGGACATTGACCAGCCGGGTGTCGGCAGCGTGCCGGTAGCCCCAGACCTGCTCCAGGAGCAGTTCGCGGGTAAAGACCTGCCACGGCTTGCGGGCCAGGGCAACGAGGAGGTCGAATTCCAGCGGCGTCAAGGAGATCCGGTCGTTGCCGCGGCTGACCAGGTGGCCGGCCACGTCGATCGTGACGTCGGCGATCCGCAGGGTTTCCGGTGCCTTCTGGTCACCCGGGCGGAGCCGGGCCCGGACCCGGGCGACGAGCTCGGCGGGCTTGAACGGCTTGGGCACATAATCATCGGCCCCGGACTCGAGGCCGCGGACCACATCCGAGGTATCCGCCTTGGCGGTGAGCATCACGATCGGGACGTCGGACTCGGCACGGACCTGGCGGCAGACTTCAATGCCGTCCATCCCCGGAAGCATGAGGTCGAGCAGCACGAGGTCCGGCTTGGAGGAGCGGAATACGTCCAGCGCCTGTGCGCCGTCAGCGCAGAAGACGGGTTCGAAGCCGTCATTGCGCAGCACAATACCGATCATCTCGGCCAGTGCCTCGTCATCATCCACTACCAGAATGCGTGCCTTCATAGTTATATATTCCCCCATTGAATTGGCTTTGTCGTATCGGGCGGCCCGCCGGCATGGTGCAACCGGGCCTGCCACCGCCGCCGGAACCCCGCCGCCGCACGGGACGCTGTGACAATTGCCGCGTTGTCCTGCATGCTGTGGACAGGCCCAGTGAACCGGCCCGGACCGCAGGAGGAACCCGTGAACACCCCGATCTACGAGCGCGCCCTGGGCAGCGACTTTGCCCGACTGCAGCCGGAGCTTCAAGAATACTTTGCTTTGGCGCCGGGATCCGGCCACTACGGCGTCGGCGAGGGGGTGTTCGACGTCGTCGGCTGCCGGCAGGCCTGGCTGCGCCCCCTGCTGCGGCTCACCACCGGCGAGCAGGCCTTCTTCCCCGAATACGGCGAGGGCGTGCGCTTCCGGATCGAGAACCACGCCCACCTGGACCCCTTCGGCCGGTCAAGCCTGACGGCCCGCCGGGAAATCTTCTTCCCGGGCACCACCCGGCTGTTCCAGGACACCACCAGCTTTGATGACGGCGATGACGGCGGGCACGGGCCCGGGCTCGTGGACTATGTGGGCCGGTACCGGCGGCTGGTCACCGACCTCAACCTCAGCGTCACACCGGAGGGCCGGCTGCGCGGCGTGTCCGAGGCGTCGCGGCTGTTCCTGGGACCGCTCCGGATCCCGCTGCCGGCTGCCCTCGATGCCAAGGCCTACGCCGAGCAGTGGTGGGAGCCGCAGGACGGCGGCCGGCACCGGATCCAGGTCAAGGTGATCCAGCCCCAGCTCGGCCTGGTGCTGGTCTACGCCGGCCATTTCGACTACCGGCTCGAGCCGTACCCCGGCGGTATTGCGACGCCGGGGTACCTGCCCGGGCACGCCCGCCCGGACGGCTGGGAAAGCAGGGTCTGACCGGGTCCCCGGCGGCCGGGGCCCGGTTGCGGCCCGGACCCGGCGGGGGCTGAAGGTGCCGGGCTAGCCGAGGGCGAGCTGGTTGAGGCCGTCCGCGACCTGGGTCAGGCGGGTCAGGACCGCTGCCGCAGTGGCGGGTGAGTGCCGTGCCAGGCCCTCCGACGGCGTGACCCGGAGGGCACCGAGCGTGGACGCGGGGAGACCCAGCTGCCGCCATGGGCGCCACACGTCTTCCACGACGTCGCGGACCCTTGGCAGCGACGCGGCAGGGTCGGCCACGTCCAGCGCGCCGGCCCAGAGCCGCTTGCCGGCCTCCACCGCGCCCGCGAGTTGTTCCCACTGGCGCGAGGTCAGTGCCCGAAGCGGCACGGCGATTCCATCCGCGCCTGCCGCCAGGATCCGCTCGAACGGCGCCTCGACCTCGGAGACCGCCACGACGGTTTCGACGGCGCCCGCGGCCCGGAGCGCGTCGATCACCAATTGCCAGGACTCGGTAACCTCCCGGCCCGGCACCGAGCGCAGGGTCCGGTAACCGCTGGCGGTGGGAATGGTGCCGGCCAGCACCGAGGCAATTTCAGGTTCGTCGATCTGGACGACGATCCGGGCACCGGGGGCGGCCGCCGCCACCCGTTTGAGGTAGCCTTCCACGCCTGCCGCGAGCGAGTCTGCGATGTCCCGGCGGGCGCCGTAGTCGATCAGGGCCCGCTCACCGTTGTGCAAGTGCAGGCCGGCGGCAAGGCTGAGCGGCCCGCGCAGCTGGATCTTGATATCGTCCGACGGCAATTCCTCGACGCCGATGACGTCCGCCAGGATGTTGATGTCGGTGGACAGGGCCGACTTGGCCCGCTGCAGGTCCTTGCCGGGCCGGTCCACGAACCGCCATCCATGCGGCTGGACGTCGACGGCGAGTTCCACGAGCAATGAGGCGGTCCGGCCCAGGGCATCGGAGCCGACGCCGCGGTCGGGAAGCTCGGCGAGGAACGGCAGGTGCGGGCTGCCCAGTTCACCGCGGATGATGCGCGCGGCCTCGGCCGGGTCCTCGCCCGGCCAGGGGCCAAGGGCTGTCGCGGTCACCTGGCCCGGTGCGGGAGCCTCTGGTGCGGCCATGGCTAGGCGCCCGCGGCGCGGGCGGGGTCCGCGGAGCCGGAGGCCTGGGCGGCCTGGTGGTCCTCGGCGATGGCCTCGTGGTGGCGGATGACCTCGCCGATGATGAAGTTCAGGAATTTCTCCGCGAAGGCCGGGTCCAGGTGGGCCTCGGCGGCGAGGTGCCGCAGCCGCGCGATCTGCGCCGTTTCGCGGCCCGGGTCCCCGGCGGGAAGTTGGTGGGCGGCCTTGAGGAAGCCGACCTTCTGGGTGGCTTTGAAGCGTTCGGCGAGGAGGAAGACCAAGGTGGCATCGATGTTGTCGATGCTGGAGCGGATCGACAGCAGCTCCGCCATGACCGCGGGATCCACGGAACCGGCCAGGGAGCTTGCCGCCGGGTCGTAGGAATCGGCTTCGGGAAGATTGGGGTTCTGCTCGGTCATTGACCCAGTCTAGGGGTTCTGCGGCCAATGCCTCCCGCTGTTAAGCACCGTTGCAGGCCGCCCGCGGAGACACCAATGGGCATGCCCACCGTTCGTGGCGAACGGTGCGCATGCCCATGTGGCTGCGGCCCTGCCGGAGCCCGGGCCGGAGCCGGAGCGGGCCGCGCTCAATCGGGCCGGTGCCCGGTTCTGGCGGTTAGCTGTGGAGCACGGCCTTGAATGCCTCGCGGCGCCTTGCCTGTTCGTCGGGGTCCGGAACGGGCAGCGAGGCGATGAGCTTCTTCGTGTAGTCGTGCTGCGGGTGGCCCATCACCTGGTTGCCGAGTCCCTGCTCCACCATTTTGCCCTTGTAGAGCACGCCGACCCAGTGGGAGAGCATGTCCACCACGGCGAGGTCGTGGCTGATGAACAGGCACGCGAAGCCGAACTCCTGCTGGATCTCCTTGAACAACTCCAGCACCACGGCCTGCACGGACACGTCCAGGGCCGACGTCGGCTCGTCGGCGATGAGCAGCTTCGGGTTCAGGATGAGCGCCCGCGCCAGGGAGGCACGCTGGCGCTGCCCGCCGGAGAGTTCGTGCGGGAACCGGTCAGCGTACGACGCCGGCAGCTGCACGGACTCGAGCAGCTCGCCGACCCGCTTGCGCGCCTCGGCCGCGGTCGGGTTGGAGTGGATGATCAGCGGTTCCGCCACGCAGTCGCCGATGGTCAGCTGCGGGTTGAACGAGGCCGCCGGGTCCTGGAACACGAAGCCGATCTCCTTGCGGAGCGGCTTGAAGGTGCGCTCCTTGAAGTTCAGCATCTCGTAGCCCAGCACCTTCAGGCTGCCGCCCGTGGTCCGGTTGAGCCCGGCGATGGCCCGGCCGATGGTGGTCTTGCCGGAGCCCGACTCCCCCACGAGGCCGAAGACTTCGCCTTCGGACACGGTGAAGCTGACGCCGTCGACTGCCTTGAACCCCGGGCTGCCGAGCCGCCCCGGATACTCGATGGTCAGGTTCTTAGCCTCGACCAGCACCTTGCCGCCCTGATGGGCGCGTTCGACCATGCCCTCCGAGGCGGAGTTGCGGCCCAGGTGCGGGACGGCGGCGAGGAGCTTCTTGGTGTAGTCCTCCTTGGGCTCGGCGAACAGCACCCGTGAGGATGCCTCCTCCACGACGTCGCCCTGGTACATGACCACGACGCGGTCGGCGAGGTCGGCGACGACGCCCATGTTGTGCGTAATCAGCACGATGGAGGTCCCGTAGTTGTCGCGCAGGTCCCGCAGCAGTTCCAGGATCTCGGCCTGCACGGTGACGTCCAGGGCGGTCGTGGGCTCGTCGGCCACGATGAGTCCAGGGTTCAGGGCCAGGGCGGCGGCAATCACGACGCGCTGTTTCTGGCCGCCCGAGAACTGGTGCGGATAGTAGTTGACCCGTGTTTCCGGGTCCGGGATGCCCACCTTGCGGAGGGCCTCAATGGCCCGCGCCTTGGCCTCCTTGGCCGAGACCTTGCTGCGGCCGCCGCTGCCGGCATGTGCACGGATGCCCTCGGCAATCTGCCACCCCACGGTGAAGACCGGGTTGAGGGCGGTGGATGGCTCCTGGAACACCATGGCCACGTCGCGGCCGCGGATCTCCCTCAGCTTGGCTTCACTGACGCTGATGACGTTGTTGCCGTTGATCAGGACAGCGCCCTGGCTGATGGCCGTCTCCGGCAAAAGTCCCAGGATGGTCTTGGCCGTCACGGTCTTGCCGGATCCCGACTCGCCAACAATGGCGACGACTTCGCCCGGGTTGACCTCGAGGCTCACGTCCTTGACGGCGTATACGTCCCCGGCGTCAGTGGCGAAGGTGACCTTGAGGTTCTCGATATCAAGGACCGGGCCCGCACCTGCGCCAGGCTTGTCGATGTTGGTGGTCATGGAAGTCTCACTTCTGCTTCGGGTGCGGCCTGCGCGCCGGCGGTGGAGTCGGGTCCGGCCTTGCCTGCCACTGCCTTCTTGCGGCCCCGCAGGCGGGGATCGTTGAGGTCGTTGATGCTCTCACCGACGAGGGTCAGCCCAAGCACGGTCAGGACGATCGCCGTACCGGGGTAGACACCGGTCCACCAGATGCCCGAGGAGGCGTCTGCAATGGCCTTGTTCAGGTCATAGCCCCACTCGGCGGCGGAGGTCGGTTCGATGCCGAACCCCAGGAAGCCAAGGCCCGCCAGGGTCAGGATGGCCTCGGACGCATTCAGCGTGAAAATCAGCGGCAGTGTGCGGGTTGCGTTCTTGAAGATGTGCCGGCCCATGATGCGGATGCTGGAGGCACCCACCACCTTGGCCGATTCGACGTACGGCTCCGCCTTGAGCCGGATGGTCTCGGCACGGATGACGCGGAAGTACTGCGGGACGAACACCACCGAGATGGAAATGGAGCAGGCAACAATGCCTCCCCAGAAACTGGACTGGCCGTGGCTGATGACGATTGACATCACGATGGCCAGCAGCAGGGACGGGAAAGCGTAGATCGCATCGGCGACCACCACGAACACCCGGTCGAGCCAGCCGCCGAAGTAGCCGCTGACGAGTCCGAGGGCTACGCCGAGGAAGATCGACATTGCGACGGCGACGATGATCACCACGGCGGCCGTCTGGGCACCCCAGAGCACCCGCGAATAGACGTCATAGCCACCAACAGTGGTGCCCCAGATGTGGGCCGGGCTGGGGGGCTGCTGGGTCGGGAAGGGACCGGCGGCGTCGCTGAGCTGGGCAAACCCGTAGGGCGCGATCCACGGCGCAAACACGGCGACGAGCAGGAAGACGGCGGCCAGTACCATGCCCGTGACGAGCATGCCGCGTTGCAGCCCGACGCTCGAGCGGAAATGCGAGATCACCGGCAGCCGGTAGACGAGGGGCTGCTTGCGCCCGCTTACTTTGGTTGCATTCATGGCTAGTACCTCACTCGCGGGTCGATCAGGGCTGCGACGACGTCCACGATGAAGTTCGTGACGGCAACGATGACCGCCAGCATTACGACGATTCCCTGGACGGCCACGAAGTCGCGGGCGTTCAGGTATTGCACCAGCTGGTAGCCGAGGCCCTTCCACTCGAAGGTGGACTCGGTGAGGACGGCGCCGCCGAGCAGGAGGGCAATCTGGAGCCCCATGACCGTGATGATCGGGATGAGGGCAGGCTTGTAGGCATGCTTGGTCACGAGCCGGTAATTGCTGACGCCACGGGACCGGCCGGCCTCGACGTAGTCCTTGCCGAGCGTGCCGATGACGTTGGTGCGGACCAGCCGCAGGAAGACCCCTGCCGTCAGAAGCCCGAGGGTGAGCGCGGGGAGGACTGAATGGGCCGCGACGTCGCCGAACGCGGCCATGTTGCCGCTGCGCAAGGCATCCAGCCAGTAGATCCCTGTCGGTGCGGCCAGGCTTCCCATGGCCAGTTCGGTCCTGGTGGAGGCCCGTCCTGCGACGGGCAGCCAGCCGAGCCAGACGGAGAAGGCCAGCTTCATCAGCAGGCCGGCGAAAAACACCGGGGTGGCGTAGCAGAGGATGGCGAAGAACCGCAGGACGGCGTCGGGTGCCTTATCGCGCTTGTAGGCGGAGATAAGCCCGAGCGGGATGCCGACCAAGAGCGCCACGATGAGGGCATTGATGGCCAGTTCCAGGGTTGCCGTGCCAAACGTGATGATCATTTCGACCACGGGCCGGCGGTCGGTGATGGTGGTGCCGAAGTTGCCGGTCGCCACCTGGCCAACGTATTCGAGGTACTGCACGAGGATCGGGCGGTCGTAGCCGGCATCGTGGATGCGCTGCGCGAGCGCCTCCGGGGGAAGCCTGCCGCCCTGGGCGGCGGTGATGGGGTCGCCGATGACCCGCATCAGGAAGAAGACCAACGTCACCAGGATGAATATGGTCGGAATGATCAGGAAGAACCGGATCAGGATGTAGGTCCCCAAGCCCCCACCCGAGGATTTTTTCTTGGACGGAAGAAGTCCGTCGGCGTCGTTTAGCGGCGCCTCAGTCAATGTTGTCATTGGTACCTAAGATTGTGCTGTCGCGGCCTTGGGCGGGCCGGCGTGGACTGCAGGGTGCGGCAATGACCAGCAAAGGCGGGGCGCCTCGAGGGCGCCCCGCCTGGCAGGCTGGTCAGGTCAGCACAGGTGCAGCCTTACTTGGAAATAGTTCCCAAACGGAACTTGAAGGAGGCATCGAGGGTGGTATCGACACCCTTGACACCGCTGCCGGAAATGGCAACCTGCGCGCCCTGGAGCAGCGGAAGCGTGGAGATGTCCTTGGCGAGGGCATTCTGCGCATCCTTGATCGTGGACTCGCGTTCAGTCTTATCGACGGTGGTGAGCTGCTTGCTGATCAGGTCGTTGACGGTCGGGTTGTTGTAGTGGTTCTTCAGGAAGCCGCCCTCCGGGAAGAACGGGGTCAGGTAGTTGTCGGCGTCGCTGAAGTCCGGGAACCAGCCGAACTGGAACAGGGGGTATTCGTCGGCGCGGCTGGCCTTGCTGTAGGTGACCCATTCGGTGGACTGCAGGTTGACCTTGAACAAACCGGACTTCTCCAGCTGGTCCTTGATCATGGCGTACTCGTCGCCGGAGGACTTGCCGTAGTGGTCCGGGTTGTACTGCAGGTTCATCGAGACGGGGGTCGTCACACCGGCGTCGGCCAGGACCTTCTTGGCCTTGTCCAGGCTCGGCTTGCCGGCGTCGCCGTAGGCGTCCTTGAACGATTCGTTGGCGCCGAGGAAGCCGCTGGGAACGTTGGAGTACAGCGGCAGGTAGGTGCCCTTGTAGACCTGGTCCGCGATGGACTGGCGGTCAACGAGGTTCGCGATGGCCTGGCGGACGGCGAGCGCCTTGGCCGGATCGGCGTCGGCAGCCTTGGCACCGAACGGCATGGTGTCGTAGTTGAACGTGATGTAGCGGATTTCGCCGCCGGGGCCAACGTTGACCTTGACCTTGGAGTCCTTCTTCAGGTCATCGACGTCGGTGGCGCTCAGGCTGCGGTTAGCGACGTCGATGTTCCCCTGCTGGATGTCCAGCTTCATGTTGGTGGGGTCGGCGTAGTACTTGATGGTGGCGGCGTCGTTGGCCGGCTTGCCGAGGACTCCCTGGTAGTCCGGGAACGCCTTGAAGCTGATCAGCTCGTTCTTCTTGTACGTGTCGATCACATACTGGCCGTAGAAGGCCTTGGCCTTGACGATCGAGTCGTCGTCAAGCAGCTTGTCAGCCGGGAAGACTTCATCGTCTACGATCGGCGCGGCGGGGCTGCTGAGGATCTGGGCGAAGGTCTGGTCGTTCGCCTGCTTCAGCTTGAAGACCACGGTGTTTGCATCGGGGGCGGTGATGCTTTCGACGTTGGTCAGCAGGCTTGCGGGACCGGCGGGATCATTGATCTTGGTCTGCCGGTCGAAGGAGAACTTGACGTCCTTGGAGTCGAGCGTGTGGCCGTTGGCCCACTTGAGGCCCGGCTTGAGCTTGACCGTGTACTCGGTCGGCGAGGTGAAGGACGCGGACTCGGCCAGGTCCGGCACGGGATCTGCGCTGCCCGGCTTCGAGTTGAGGAGGAAGGAGTAGATCTGGTTCATCACCATGAACGAACCGTTGTCGTAGGCGCCCGCCGGATCCAAGGCGGTGACCTTGTCCGTGGTGCCGTAGGCGATCGGACCGCTTGCGGCGGCTGATGACCCGCCAGCGCCGCCGGTCGGCCCGGTGCAGGCCGTCAGTGCAAAGGCGGAAACCCCGGCGAGCGCGATGACGCTCTGCCAGGCCTTTTTGTTCATTGCCATCTGTGAACTTTCTGTTCGATGCGTTCTAGCGCAGCCCGAAGTGAAACGAAGGACTCGTCGGGCGGCACGCTTTGCTGATTCCTAGATTCAACCAGACAATCATTCGGTGAAACGTTGCATTTTGTGAGTTGAGACACAAAATTTACACGATTCGAAGGTTTCTCTCATTTTCTTCAGGATTCCGCCCGGATCTTCGGCAGGGTCGCTGGCCCGCCGGCCGTGGGGTGAACGACGAAGGGCCCCGCCATCTGGCGGGACCCTTCGCTGGATTCGGTGTGGCGGGCGGCTAGAGCGCGGCCCGCTGCAGTGAGCGCGCGGCATCGATCGTGGCTTGGCCGAGCACGCGGCTGCCCTGGTAGAGCACGACGGTCTGGCCGGGGGCCACGCCGCGCAGCGGCTCGGTGAGGGTGACCACCAGCTCGTCCCCCGCCATGTGCGCGCGGGCCGGGACGGGGTCGCCGTGGGCGCGGACCTGGGCGTAGCAGTCGAACTCTTCGCCCGTTGCCACCTCGGCGATGGGCAGCCCCGCCCAGGAGACCTTGATGCCGCGGATTTCGTCGATGGCGAGCAGCGCCTCCGGGCCCACCACCACCTTGTTCTCCTTGGGCCGGATCTCCAGCACGAACCGCGGCTTGCCATCCGCGGCCGGAGTGCCGAGCTTCAGCCCGCGGCGCTGGCCCACGGTGAACGCATTGGCGCCCGGGTGCTCGCCGACCTTCGCGCCGGATTCGTCCACGATGTCCCCCGTGGTCATTTCAATCTTCTCGGCGAGCCAGCCGGCGGTGTCGCCGTCGGGGATGAAACAGATGTCGTGGCTGTCCGGCTTGTTCGCCACGGAGAGGCCGCGGCGCTCCGCCTCCGCGCGGACCTCAGCCTTGGACGGCGTCTCGGCCAGCGGGAACATCGAGTGCTTGAGCTGTTCGTGGGTCAGCACGCCGAGCACATAGCTCTGGTCCTTGGCCCAGTCCGCAGCGCGGTGCAGTTCGGGGTTGCCGTCGGCGTCGGTGATGACCTTGGCGTAGTGGCCGGTGCACACGGCATCGAAGCCCAGGGCGATGGCCTTCTCCAGCAGGGCGGCGAACTTGATCCGCTCGTTGCAGCGCATGCAGGGATTGGGGGTGCGGCCCGCGGCGTATTCATCGATGAAGTCCTGGACGACATCTTCCTTGAACCGCTCGGAAAAATCCCAGACGTAGTACGGGATCCCGAGGATGTCGCAGGCACGCCAGGCGTCGCGGGAGTCCTCGATCGTGCAACAGCCCCGGCTGCCGGTTCGCAGGGTGCCCGGCATCCGGGACAGCGCGAGGTGGACGCCGACGACGTCGTGCCCCGCCTCGACGGCGCGGGCGGCGGCAACGGCGGAATCGACGCCGCCACTCATGGCTGCAAGAACTCGCATACTGGCTTTCTCTAGGGTTCGGGGGGTCGCAGGCTCCGGGGATGCTGTTCACAGCTGCGGTACCGCTGGGCTTCACAACTGGGCTCAACTGGTCTTAACAACTGGGCTGGTACTGCCGCCCCCGGAAATAGCACAATGCCTGCTACGCCATTCTATCGCCACGCCGAATCCTCCCCAAAAGGCCTTGACGGGGCCGCGTCCCCCTTCTAGCGTCAAGATAAGCGGTTTTAGAAAACGGGAATGCGCACTCGCGGGAATCGAGCGGACATGGCTGTCGGGAACATCGTGATCGTGGGCGGCGGGCTGGCCGGTGCCACCGCCGCCAAGACGTTGCGGGCGGAGGGATTCGGCGGCCCCGTGGTGCTGGTGGCCGCCGAGTCCCACCCGCCTTACCTGCGCCCCCCGCTGTCCAAGGAGTACCTGCTGGGCAAGGCCGCCGACGACACCCTGCCGGTGGTGCCCGAGGACTGGTACGACGCGAACGACGTCGACCTCCGGCTCGGCGTCCAGGCCACGGCGCTGGACCCGGCGGCCCGGGCGGTGGTTCTGGAGGACGGGCAGCGGCTGGAGTACGGCTCGCTCCTGCTCGCCACGGGAGCGCGGCCCAGGACCATCCCGCTGCCCGGCAGCGGGCTCGACGGCGTCAGCACGTTCCGGACGGTGGAGGATAGCCGGCGCCTGCACGCCCGCCTCGCCGGAGGTGGCCTGAACGTGGTCATGGTCGGGTCCGGCTGGATCGGGATGGAACTGGCCGCCGCCGCCAGCACCTTTGGAAACACGGTCACCCTGCTGGGACTGGAGGACGTGCCGCTGGGCGCGGCGATCGGCCCGGACCTGGGTGGCTTCTTCCGCGAGCTGCACGAGGCCCACGGTGTACGGTTCAGGCTTCCGGCGTCTGCTGCCGGGATTCAGGGGCGATCGGGACGGGCGACGGCAGTAGTCACCGATGCCGGCGAAGTGCTGCCCGCCGACCTGGTGGTCATCGCCGTCGGGGTCGTGCCGGAGGTCGGCTTGGCCGAGGCGGCCGGCCTCGGGATCCGCAACGGCATCCTCACCGACGCGTCGCTGCGGACCTCCGCGCCCGGGATCTTCGCCGCCGGCGACGTTGCCAACGCCCTGCACCCGTTCACCGGCGAGCACCACCGCAGCGAGCACTGGGCCAATGCCCTCAATGGCGGCAAGGTGGCTGCCAAGGCGATGCTCGGCCTCGACGCCACGCTGGACACCATCCCGTACTTCTACACGGACCAGTACGACGTCAGCATGGAGTACTCGGGCTTCCCGACGCTCGTTGCCGGGCCCCCGGTCATCCGCGGCTCACTGGCGGACAAGGAGTTCATTGCGTTCTGGCAGCGCGAAGGCCGGGTGATCGCCGGAATGAACGTCAACTGGCCCCGCGCCGCCAAGCCGCAGAAGGCGATCAAGGCCCTCATCAACGCCCGCACCGCCGTGAGCACGGACCTGCTTGCCGACTCCTCGGTACCCCTGGACCGGCTCCTGGATTAGCGCTGGATTAGCGCTGGATCAGCTCCTGGATTAGCTCTGGATCAGCTCCTGCCGGAAGCCTGACGGGCAGACTCCCGCGCGACTGTTCCCGCGGTCTGGATGCTGGACTCATGCCCGGCCATGCCCGCCTGGCGGGCCCGCGCATAGGCGCCCGGCAGCGCATTGAGCAGGGCATCGACGTCGGCGTCGGTCGAGGAATGCCCGAGCGTAAAGCGCTGCGCGCCCCTCGCCGTGTCCTCATCCAGGCCCATCGCCAGCAGCACATGGGAGGGCCTCGGAACACCTGCGGTGCAGGCGGAGCCCGTGGAGGATTCGACGCCGGCGAGGTCCAGCAGGAACAGCAGCGAGTCCCCTTCGCAGCCGGGGAACGTGAAATGCGCATTGCCGGGCAGCCGCCCGGGGCCCGGGGCACCCCGCAGGACGGCCTCGGGGACGGCAGCACGGACCCCCTCTATCAGCCGGTCCCGAAGGGCAGCGATCCTGGCCGCTTCCTCGGGGAGTTTCGCGGCAACGGCCTCGGCGGCCGCGGCAAACGCGGCGATCGAGGCGGTGTCCAGCGTCCCGGAGCGGACGTCGCGTTCCTGTCCGCCGCCATGCTGGACGGGGGTCAGCTTCACCGCCCGGCCCAGGATCAGCGCACCAACGCCGACAGGTCCACCAATCTTGTGCCCGGAGACGGACATGGCGTCCAGGCCCGTCCCGCGGAAGTCAACGGGCAGGGAACCGAAGGCCTGGACGGCGTCGGAATGGACCGGTACGCCGGCAGCGTGGGCCAGTTCCACAACCCGGGCGACGGGCTGGATGGTGCCGACCTCGTTGTTGGCCCACATGACGCTCACCAGTGCGATCGAGCCCGGATCCCGGGACAGCTCGGCTTCGAGCACGGCCAGGTCCACGACGCCCGCGGCATCGACCGGGAGCCAGCAAACCTCGGCGCCCTCATGCCGTTCGAGCCATTCGACGGTATCCAGCACCGCATGGTGCTCGACGGCGGAACACAGGATGCGGTTACGCGCGGGATCCTCGGCACGGCGGGCCCAGTACAGGCCCTTGACCGCCAGGTTGTCCGCCTCGGTGCCGCCGGAGGTAAAGATGACCTCCGAGGGATGGGCGCCGGCGGCCGCCGCGAGTACTTCCCTTGCGTCCTCCACGGAACGCCGGGCACGGCGGCCCGATCCATGCAGCGAGGAGGGGTTGCCGGTCCGGGTCAGTTCGCGCGTCAGTGCGGCCAGCGCTTCCGGGGCGAGGGTGGTGGTGGCGGCGTGATCGAGGTAGACAGGCACAGCCCAATTCTACCTGCGTGCACCCGGGCTGCCGCGGCGCCAGGGCGAAGCCGCAGAGCTGGGGCGAAGGCATAGTCCCGGGGCGAAGGCCCCGGGCGAAGGCCCCGGGCGAGGGCGCAGAGCACGGTGCTGGTGTACATTCAAGCGGTGAAAGCGCCCCTCTGCCTTGTGCTGGCGACCCTGTTCTGGTCCGGCAATTTCGTCGTCGGACGAGCCGCCGTTGCCTCCATGTCCCCGCTGGAGCTGACCTTCTGGCGCTGGACCCTGGCCGCCGTGCCGCTGCTGATCCTGGCCCACTTCATCGAAAAGCCCGGCTGGGGCGCCGTGCTGCGCCACTGGCGGGTGCTCCTGCTGCTGAGTGTCCTGGGCATGAGCGGCTACACGCTGCTGCTCTACGGTGCGCTCGGATTCACGTCCGCGATGAACGCCTCCCTGATGACGGCCGCAAACCCGGCCCTCATCGTGGTCATGGCGATCATCCTGCTCGGCGAGAAGACCACGCGGCTGGGCTGGCTCGGCATCTGCCTTGGCCTGCTGGGTGTGCTGCTCGTCCTGACCCAGGGCGACCTGGCCCGCGTGGTCAGCCTCTCCATCAACACCGGTGAGCTCATGATGATCGGCGCGATCATCGTCTGGGGCTTCTACACGATCATTGCCCGCCGGCTGACTGTGCCGCCCATCGCGGCCACAGCGGTGCAGGTGGTGATCGCGACCGTGACGCTGGCGCCGTTTGCCCTCGCCATGAACGTGCAGTTTCCCGACACCGCGGCCGAGGGCTGGTCAATGGCGTACATCGCACTGTTCCCGTCCCTTGGTTCCTACCTGCTCTGGAACCTGGCGCTGAAAACCACCCCGCCCGGGACCGCGGGAAACTACCTCAACCTGATGGTCGTCTTCACCGCGATCATCACCGTGCTGCTCGGGACGCCGCTCACCCTCGTGCAGATCGGCGGCGGCCTCTTGGTGATCGCCGGCGTCCTGCTGACCGGAATCAAGGGCCAGGCCCGCAGTGCCGGCCGGCCCGCCGGCAGGGCCCCGGCCGGGACGGTCGCCGCCGCTTCGGGCGGGCAGGGCCACGCAGGCAGCCCGGTCACAATGGCAGAATACGGGCACAGCACTGCCCGGGCTGCGCGCCGCCCTGCTCCCTGAGATCTTCGATGGCGAGCGCTTCGATCCGGCCCGGGTCGATCCCCAGGGCCGTTGAGGCCCCGCCGAGGAAGGCGCCGTTCATGGCACACACCACGTCTGCGTGCCCGGCGGCGAGCCGGTGGAACGGGCAGTTCAGCAGCACCAGTCCCCCGCCGCCGTCGTCCGCCGGGCAGTAGCCCTGCCCCGCCAGGAAGTCCGCGAACGGACCGGCGCCATCGGGACCACCGGCGGAGTCCGCCTCCGCCGCCCCGGCGGCCCCCTCCGGCTCGCGGCCGGCTGCGCGGGCTGCCGATTCACCCGCTGACTGCCCCCTGGCGCGGGCAGCCCGGAGCAGGGCCTCCCGCGGCGATCCGCCGCCGCTGGTTGCGTCCTCGATCGCGGACACCAGCAGTTCGGCGGCGAGGTCATAGTGGCGGTCGGGAACGGAGGCCGCGACCTCGCCCACGGCGGCCCGGTACAGCTTGGCCGGCCGGCCGGAACCGGGGCCCTCCCGCCCTCCGAGCTTGCGGAACTCCACGGCCAGCAGCCCATCTTTCACCAGCCGGTCCAGATGGAAGGAGGCAGTGCTCCGCGCCAGGCCCACGGCCCGGGCTGCATCGTCCCGGCCAACGGCATCCGCCGCTGAGGCGACGAAATCAAACAGCCTCCTGCGGCTCTCGTCTCCCAGCGACGCGACCGCCGCAAGCCTGTTGTTCCACGGAAGCTTGGTCATGAGACAAGAATATCTCTAAAAACAAGAATCATTGCTTAATCCTCTCGCGGGCCTCTAAAATCGAAGTATCCACTTTTAGAAGGAGCAGTGCCATGAAAGTTTCCCCAGCCCTTGCCACTCCGACGCCTCAGCTCACAAGGGACCGCCAAGCCTTCCTGTTGCTGCGGACCGTCTTCACGGTTGCGCCGATCCTGTTCGGCCTGGACAAGTTCACGAACCTTTTGACCGACTGGACCATGTATCTGGCCCCCGTGGTGACCCAGGTGGTCCCGCTGCCGGCCCAGACGATCATGTACATCGTTGGCGTGGTGGAAATCGCCGCCGGTGTAGCGGTGGCGCTGCGCCCGCGCTTCGGATCGGCGCTTGTGGCCGCCTGGCTGCTGGGCATCATCATCAACCTGCTCATCCTCGGCGGCTTCTATGACGTCGCTCTGCGTGACTTCGGGCTGCTCGTGGGCGCCCTGGCACTGAACAGGCTGTCCCCGCGCAAGGCCGCGCCGGCCGCTACGCCGGGCAGCTAGGTGTACTGGGTCATGAGGTTGGTCCCCAGCAGTTAAGCGACAACGCCGGGCACGCCACTACGCCAAAACGCAGACGGCCCGCGGGACGACCTCCATGGTCATCGGGAGCGCCCCGATCCGCTCGCCGTCGGCGTAGGCCACGATGTTGCTGGCCGACAGTTCCACGGTGCGGACCCGGCGAAGCTGCACGGCGGGGTGATCCACGTGCTTGCCGGCAAATACTTTCGGGAACACGGCCAGCAGCCCGGTCCGGGACAGCCGGCTGACAATGAACAGGTCCAGGTAGCCGTCATCGAGGACGGCTTCCGGGACAATCCTCATCCCGCCGCCGATCGACTGGCCGTTGGCGACGGAAATCAGCATGGCGCCCTGCTGCCACCGCTCGCCGTCGGCCGTCACCGTGTAATCGATGGCCCGGAACGACGCCAGTTCCCGAAGCATGGCGAGCTGGTAGCGGAACTTGCCGCGCGGCCAGCGCCAGTCATTGGCCCGCTCATTGACGGCGGCATCGAACCCGGCCGATACCACGCCCGCAAACAAGCGGGAGGATCCTCCGGCGGTGATCCTGCCGGCGTCGATCATCCGGCCGCCGTCGGCCAAAGACTCCAGGGCCCGTTCGCAGGCCGCCGTGAGGTTGTGCAGCGGCAGGCCCAGCGCCCGGGCCGTATCGTTGCCCGTCCCGGTGGGAATGATGCCCAGCGGAACCCGACGGCCGGCACCGGCAATCGCATTGAGCCCGAGGTGGACCATGCCGTCGCCGCCCACCACCACGAGGGCATCCGCGCCGGACTCCAGCGCATCCTCAACGGCCTGCGCGAGCCCGGCATAGCTGTCCTCGCACAGCAGCAGGACCTCCGCCCCGGCTGCACGGAAGTGCGCCGCCGCGTCCTTCCCGGCGTGCCGCGCCCGGCCAAAGGATGCGCGCGGGTTGACGGCGACGGCGATCAGCATGCGCGCAATTATGCCAGCCGCCGGGAACCATCCCTGTACACGCAGTCGTTATCCCTCCAGCCGGTTAAACTGGGCACGCCGGACGCCCACGAACGGTCCGGCATTCGCACCGCCGGCACCATCAATGAAAAGGATCTCTGTTTGACGCAGGGCAGCAGCTCGCACTACCAGGTCCTCGGGATCCCCGTGACGGCGACGGAGAAGGACATCAAAGTGGCGTACCGCAAGGCCGCCCGGACCGCCCACCCGGACCACGGCGGCGATCCTGCCGCGTTTCGGCGCGTCACCCTCGCCTACGAGACACTCATCGACACCAAGAGCCGCGCCGACTATGACCGCTCCTACGGCAGCGCATCCGGCGGGGCGTATGCGTCTCCCGCCGGCGACGAGGGCGCCCACTTCGACGCGCCGGCCGCGGGCAGCCGGGCCTCGGCCAACGTGCGACGGCCGAACACGCCGCGGAATACGGCCGCGGACCCACCCGTCTACGTTCCGCCGTTCGAGCAGTTTGACGGCGGATCGGCGGTGCCGCTGATTCCCGCCAGCCTTGCCCGACAGCAGGTCCACGGCATGCCCCGCAAGCGCGGAATCTTCGGTGCCGAAGCCCGGATCCAACGCGAGATGCGCACCGTGCAGCTCATCAGCAGGCAGATCCTGACCACCATCCCGGCGGCGCGCCTCGTCAACGGGCTGCAGTCCCCGGCGGACAACAGCCACATCGACCACGCCGTCCTTGCCGGGTACCGGCTCGCGATCGTGGGATCCATGCTCCTGCCGCCGGGCGCCTATGCATGGAACGGCAGCACGCTGACCCACGGCGGACGCTCCGTTGCCCCGCCCCAACTGGGCCATATCGTGCGCCGGATGCAGGACATATTTCCCGAGCTCAATGTCACCGGCTGGATTGTTGTCCACAGCACGGACGGCAATCTGCACCAACCGGTGATCGACCGGCACCGCCGCGCCGGCGGCCAGGGAAGCGGGTACGGGGAAGGCTCGGGCCTTGTCGAGGTGGTCAATGCCGCGGGCCTGGCCCGTGGCCTCAAGTTGTTCCTCGGCTCGGGACCGGCGCCTAACACGGTCAACGTTCCCGTTCTGGCCCGCCTGCTGGGCGGAATGCACTAGATTCCGCCCGGGCACTCCCCTGCGCCCCCGGGACAGAAGGCCCGCGGCGCGTTCGACGCCGGCGGCTCGCTAGGATGGAAACGTGTTCCGCATCCTCTTCCACACCCCCGAAATCCCCGGCAATACGGGAAACGCCATCAGGCTGGCTGCCATCACGGGCGCCGAACTGCATCTGGTGGAGCCCCTGGGCTTTGACTTCTCCGACGCCAAACTCCGGCGGGCCGGCCTGGACTACCATGACCTCGCCGTCGTGACCGTCCACCCGGACATCGACGCGGCGTGGGCCGCCCTGGAACCGGAACGGGTATTTGCCTTCACCTCTGACGGCGAGACCACGTACACAGACATCCGCTACCGTGCGGGGGACGTCCTCCTGTTTGGTCCTGAATCCGTGGGCTTGCCCGAGGAAGTCAAACACAGTCCCCGGGTGACGTCCCGGGTCCGCCTGCCGATGCTGCCGGCCCTGCGCTCGCTGAACCTTGCCAATGCGGCGTCCATCGCAGTCTACGAGGCGTGGCGCCAGAACGGGTTCGCAGGGGCCAAGTTGTAGCGGTCCGCCGCGGAGGCCCGCCGGGACCGGCAGTGGCCCCGGGGGGAGCCCGCGGGAAAGAATTCCCGCGCACGGCGCCCATCCAGGTGCCGGGCTGCGCCGAATCACTTCTGAAGGCGGACACCAAATCCGCCCACTCGGCATTGTGTCTACCAAGCATCATGCGGAGAAACGGAAGGGAGCGAGGAACGGCGGGTGAAAACAGTACATCTGGACAGATCCTCTGCCGGTGCGGCAGGGGCCGGCCTCGCGCAGCATGCCGCACAGAGTGGCCCGCGTTGGCCTGCAGGCGCCCTATGCTTGGGAGTGATGGAAACTCCGAATGCCCCGAACCCCGAGGCCGCCGCACCGGCGGGCACCTCAGCCGACATCAACGGCCGGCTCAGCAGCCTGCTGGCACTGATCGCCCAGGGCGACCAGACGGCGTTCGCGGAGTTTTACAGCCTTACCTCCAGGCGCGTCTTCGGCATGGCGCGCCGGGTCCTGATCGACACCGAACTCAGTGAGGACACCACCCAGGAAGTCTTCCTGCAGGTGTGGCAGAACGCCGCCAAGTTCAATCCCGCCGCCGGCAGTCCGCTCGCCTGGCTCATGACCATCTCGCACCGCCGCGCCGTTGACAAAGTCCGGTCTTCGCAGTCCGCCACCGACCGCGAAGCCAGATACGGTGCCAGCAGCCAAGAGATCGACCACGATTCCGTCTCGGACGAAGTCGGCAGCCGGCTCGAGGCCGAGGCCGTGGTCCGGTGCATGGAGACGCTGACCGATACGCAGCAGGAGTCCGTCCGGCTGGCATATTACGGCGGCCTCACCTACCGGGAAGTGGCCGAGCGGCTGAATGCCGCAGTACCTACCATCAAGTCCCGCATCCGCGATGGACTGATCCGACTGAAGACCTGCTTGGGGGTGAGCTGAATTGACCGACATGAACGCACCTGAGAACAACAACCGCCTCCCCGGCGGCTTCACCGCCGAGATCGCCACCGATCTGTCGTCCGGCCGCGTCGTGGACCTTGCCGAGGTCTACGCCCTCAACGCCGTGGACGACGCCGAGCGCACCGCAATCGAGCAGTTCCTCGCCTCCGCGCCGGCAGCAGACCGGGATGCCTTCAACGATCGTGTCCGGCAGGCCCGGGAGACCCTGGCTACCAGCTTCACCGCAGAGGAAGAGCCTCCGGCCGGGCTGCTGGACCGGATTATGTCATCCCTGCCCGCGCAAACGGCAGAGCAGGCCGCAGCGCAGATCCCCGCCGCAGTGCCCCTTCCCGGCAAGGGTCCGCAAGCGACGCCGGTGCTGCCGCATCCGGCACGCGACAGCTCCGCACTGCCCGCCACCGACGAACTCGGTGCGGCCCGCCAGCGCAGGGAAGAACGCCGCCGCCCGCAGGGCATGCGGAACTGGCTTATCGGCGTCGCCGCCGCAGCCGTGATCGCCCTGGGCGGCGTGGGCGTCGGCGCGTACGTCGCCAACCAGAACGATCCGCTGAATCAGGTGATGCAGGCCAGCGACGTCCGCCAGGCCACCGTCGACGTCAACGGCGGCGGCACCGCCACCGTGTCGATTTCCCCGTCCAGGGACGCGGCCGTCGTCAAAATGAACGGCGTCCCCGCTCCGCCCACGGGCAAGGTCTACCAGATGTGGCTGATCCCCAAGGACGGCTCTGCCCCGGTCTCGCAGGGCCTCATGGACGCTGAAGCCCTGTCCAAGCCCGCGGTGGTCAAGGGCATCGGTTCCGCTGCCGCGCTGGGCATCACCGTGGAACCCGAAGGCGGATCCGCGTCACCCACCCTGCCGACCGTCGCGGCCGCACCGCTGGACGCCTAGCAACCCGCAGGAAACAGCAAGCCGCCCGGACACACAAAGCCGCCCGGGCCTTGGCTCCTTCCGTAGAAGGACTCAAGGCCCGGGCGGCTTCTGTGTTGTGTCCGGTGGACGTTGTGTCCGGCGGGCGTCTTGTCCGGCCGCTTTCCTGCCCGGCTAAATGACCAGCGAGAGCAGCATGACCAGGCCGAAGCTCACCACGGAGATCAGCGTTTCCATGACGGACCAGGTCTTGAACGTCTGGCCCACCGTGAGTCCGAACAGCTCCTTGACGAGCCAGAACCCGGCGTCGTTCACGTGTGAAAAGAACAGCGAGCCCGCACCGATCGCGAGCGCCAGGAGGGCTGCGTGCGTCGGCGACAGCGAACTGGCCAGCGGTGCCACGATGCCGGCGGCCGTCACTGTGGCGACGGTGGCCGAGCCGGTCGCCAGGCGCAGGGCAACGGCCACGATGAAGCCGAGCACCAGGACGGACATGTTGGTCCCCTCGGCCCAAGCCTTCACGGAGTCACCGACGCCGGCACCGATCAGCGTCTGCTTGAAGCCGCCGCCTGCGCCGACGATCAGGATGATCCCCGCGATCGGGCCCAGGCTGGCCGCGATCTTGCTCGTGATCTTGGCGCCGTTCAGGCCCACGGCATAGCCGAAGGTCACCATGGCCAGCAGGACGGCCAGGGTCATCGCCACCAGCGGCTGCCCGACGAAGTCGAAGAACATCCGGATGGCCGGGGCCGTCCTGGGGTCGGGCCAGATGATGTCTACGACGGCCCTGAGCAGCATGAGGACCACCGGGAAGAGGATGGTCAGCAGCGTGACGGTGAAGTTCGGCGGGCGCTTGACGCCCTCCATGTCCGCGCCGTGCACCGTGTCGACGCCGCCGGCGACGGCGGGGGCGCCCACCGGCACCCAGCGGGCCGCCAGGCGGGAGAAGAGCGGGCCGCAGATAATCACCGTGGGGACGGCGATGAGGATGCCGAGGGCCAGGGTGGTGCCCAGTTCCGCCTTGACGGCGCTGATCGCGATCAGCGGTCCCGGGTGCGGCGGCACCAGCCCGTGCAGCACGGACAGGCCGGCCAGGGCCGGGATGGCGATGCGCATCAGTGGCATCTTCGAGCGCTGCGTGACCAGGACGATCACCGGCAGCAGCAGGACGAGCCCGATCTCGAAGAACATCGGCAGGCCGATGATCACTGCGACGAGGGTGATGGACCAGACCAGCTTGTTTCCGGTGGCCTTGGCCAGGAGGGTGTCGACCACCCGGTTGGCGCCGCCGGAGTCTGCGAGCAGTTTGCCCAGCATCGCGCCGAGGGCGACCAGCAGGCCGACTTCCTTCAGGACGCCGCCCACACCGTCTTCGAAGTTGGCGATCACCTTGGCCGGTTCCACACCGGCGGCGAGGCCGACGAATCCGGACCCCAGGATCAGGGCCAGGAAGGGGTGGAACTTGAATTTGGCGATCAGCACCACGAGCAGGGCGATGCCCAGGCCCGCAATGAGCAGTAGTTGGGTATTCACGCCGGTCCCGGCCTCAACGGCAGCCGGAAGCTGCATTGCTATCAGTGATTTCACAAAAATTCCTTGGTCGCGGCGGAACGCGGGAAGGCTCAGGGCCTGGCGTCGGCGGCGTCGAGATTAAGTCGGGTGATGATTTCCTGTGCTTCTTCCGCCGGCGTTGCGGAGACGGACAGGGAAATGAAGTTTTCGTCCGCTGTTGGGGCTTCGAGCGCGTCGAACTGGGACTCCAGCAGGGCCGGGGGCATGAAGTGCCCGTGGCGGGAAGCCAGCCGGTCGGAGATCTTGTCCCGTGATCCCTCAAGGAACACGAAGACCACCCCTTCGCCGCGCAGAACGTCCCGGTAACGCTTCTTCAGCGCTGAACAGGTCACGACGCCGGGATTCCCGGACCCGGTGTGGGCCCTGATCCAGTCGGCAATGCTTTCGAGCCAGGGCCACCGGTCCTCGTCGGTCAGCGGCTGTCCTGCGTGCATCTTCGCGACGTTTGATTCGGGGTGCAGATCATCGCCCTCGGCCAGGTCCCAGCCCAGCCTGCCGGCCAGAAGTCCCGCGACAGTTGATTTGCCGGATCCGGAGACGCCCATGATCACAAGAACGGGGTGTTGCGCAGTCTTCGCCATCAAAGTCTGCCTTCCATCAAATAAATATGATTTAAACAGAGGCCAGCTTATGGCAGAGGTTGTGCTGCAGCAACACTAGAAGCCGGCGATGGTCCCCTGGCCGTTGACTGTTACGACATGGAAGGCCTCGGCGCTACGCCCGGCGGGAAGTCCTGCGCGCGCCCCGGTGCCGAGCATGAGGCCGCGGACCGTGCGCTCCATGGCGTCGACGTCGGGGTGCTGGCTGACGTGGATGTGGATGGCGGCCAGCTTGCTCTCCACGTGCTCTGTGACGTCCACGAAGTGGTTTTCGCGCTCTTCCGGCCCGGCGAAGAGCCACAGCCAGGGCAATTTGTAGGCCTCCAGCCCGGCCTCGGCCAGTTCCGGGTATGCAAACGGGTTTTCCAGTGCGGGGTACACGGCACGGGTCACGGCCTCCCCCACGGCCAGGTGGTCCGGATGGCTCTTCTGGATCCGGTTCCAGTTGCGTTCCGGATGCATAGACACCACGACGTCGGGCCGGAGCTGCCGGATCAGGCGCACCACTTCGCGCATCACCTCATGCGAGGGTTCGAGGTAGCCGTCGCGCTGGTGCAGGTAATGGATGTCCGTGACGCCGACCAGGGCGGCGGCGCGCTGCTGCTCGGCAACGCGCAGCCGCACGATTTCCTCGCGCTGCTCCGGATCAAAGCCGCCGGCATCGCCGTCGGTCATGATGCAGTAGCTGACCTGGACGCCGGCGGCGGTCCACGCTGCAACCGTGCCGGCGGCGCCGAAATCGATGTCGTCGGGGTGGGCCGTGAAACAAAGCACCCGCTCGATCCGGGAGCTCTCCGGATCGAACGGGCTTTGTGCCGGGATGGCGGTGGTGCTCATGCGGTCAGCCTCTGCGCTTCTTGATTTCGGCGGTGGCCTGCGGCAGGACCTGGAAGAGGTCGCCCACAATGCCGAAGTCCGCGATCTCGAAGACCGGCGATTCGGCGTCCTTGTTCACGGCCACGATCACTTTGGCGGTCTGCATGCCGGCTTTCTGCTGGATGGCTCCGGAAATGCCCGCGGAGATGTAGAGCTGCGGCGCGACGGTCTTGCCGGTCTGGCCGATCTGCGCGTCGTGGCCGATCCAGCCGGCGTCCGTGGCAGCCCGCGAGGCGCCGATGGCCGCGCCGAGGGCGTCGGCGAGTTCCTCCAGCGGACCAAAGTTGCCGTCCACGCCGCGGCCGCCGGCCACGACGATCCGCGCCTCGGACAGATCGGGGCGTCCGCTGGCAGGCTTTTCGGCGCGCGCCGTGACCCGGGCGGCTGCCGCGGTCACGTCAGGGACCTGGACAGTGATGCTCTCCGGCGCCGTGCCGGTGACCGCGGGCTCGGGCGTGACGCTGTTGGGCTTCACGGTCAGCACGGAAACGGGCGTCGTGGCCTTCGCGGTGGTGGTGTAGGACCCGGCCAGCACGGACTTGTGTGCCGTTCCGTCGGGGTCCACGGCCACGACGTCGGTGATGACGCCGGCGCCGAGCCTGATGCCGAGCCGGGCGGCGATTTCCTTGCCCTCGGCCGAGTTCTCGGCCAGGACCACGCCAGCCCCGGCGGCGTCGGCGGCCGCGGCCAGGAATGCCGCCTTGGGTCCTACGAGGTAGTCGTCGAGGTCCGCGGCGGACGGGCGGTACAGTGCCTGGGTGCCGTAGGCGGCCAGGGTCGAGGCGGCGTCGTCGTGCAGTTCGCCGTTGACGGCGGCGACGGTCTCGCCCAGGGAACGGGCGATTGTGAGCAGTTCCAGGCTCGACTTCTTCAGCGCGGCACCGGGGTTGTCGATGAAAACGAGTACTTTTGCCATGATTCGGATAATCCCCTTTAGAGCAGCTTCTGGGCGGCCAGGAACTCGACCAGCTGGATGCCGGCGTCGCCTTCGTCGGTGATGATGGTGCCGGCCGTCCGCGGCGGGCGGGCCTCTGCGGTCTCGACGGCGGTCCAGGAACCGGACTTGCCCACCAGGGCAGCGTCGACGCCGATGTCGGCAAGGCTCAAGGTGGTGATGGTTTTCTTCTTCGCCGCCATGATGCCCTTGAAGTTGGGGTACCGCGGATCATTGATCTGGTCGGTGACGGAAACGACGGCCGGCAGCGCGGCCTCAATGGTGTCCGCGTGGGTGTCGCCGTCGCGGCGGGCGGTGAGCTTGCCGGCGTCGAGCTCCAGGGACGCGGCGAAAGTTACCTGCGGGAGACCCAGCCGTTCAGCGAGCTGTGCCGGGACCAGCGAGGTCTCCCCGTCCGTGGAGGACATCCCGGTGAGGATGAGGTCCGCGGGGGCATCCGCGCCCAGGTGGCGGATCGCGGCGGCCAGCGCCAGCGACGTGGCCGCGGCATCAGAACCGGCCAGGGCCTCATCGCTGAGGTGCACGCCTTCCGTGGCGCCGATCTGGAGGGACTTCTTCACCGCATTGACGGCCCCGGCCGGGCCCATGCTCAGTGCGATGACCTTGTTGCCGGCCGCTTCTCCGCCGCGGGCCTCGGTCAGCTGCAGCGCCGCTTCCAGGGCGTATTCATCCAGTTCGGACAGGATGCTTTCGGAGCGGTCCACCGTGTTGGCCTCACCGGTGAGGTGGCGGTCGAACTGCGCATCCGGGACGTGCTTGACCAGCACAATGATTTTCAGAGTTTCTTCCACTGTGTCTACAGCAGCCTTCCATGCGGGTGGACAGCCGCCCCTGACGGGGTCATGGCCACGGATCGCCCGGCAGCCGGGCTAATCCTAGCTAACCACATAGCCGCCGGGCAGCGCGGCCACGGTTAACGTCTGTGTCAGTGAACGGGCCCGGGACGGCAAAGGCCGGGCCGCACCTTTTCGGTGCGCCCGGCCTGCCCGGTACTGCGCAGTTTTGACTGCTGCGCTGTCTGCCGCTGCGCTGTTTTTACTGCTCTGGTTACTGCTCAGCTGCGGCGCCGAGCGTCACGTCGACGTCCTTGAGCTGGCCGCCGCGCAGCACCGTCACCTTGACCGTGGCCCCGGCGGCCTGTTCCCGCACCGCCGCGGTGAGCTGGTTGGGATCGCTGATGGTCAGGTTCTGGAACTTCGTCACGACGTCGCCGACCTTGATGCCGGCCTTGTCTGCGGCCGAGCCGGACTCGACGGTCGCGACCTCCGCGCCCACCGAGAACCCGGAGGAGGACGAGCCGGCGGCCTTGGGCTTCACGCTGACGCCGAACTGCCCGTGGGAGGCTTTGCCGGCGCTGATGATCTCCTGGGCCACGCGCTTGGCATGGTTGATGGGGATGCTGAAGCCCACGCCGATGTTGCCGCTGCTGCTTCCGCTGGCCGCGTCACCGCCGGCGGAGGCGATCGCGACGTTGACGCCGATGATTTCGCCCTTGGTGTTCACCAGCGCGCCGCCGGAGTTACCCGGGTTGATGGCCGCGTCCGTCTGAATGACATTGATCGAGATCGAGCCCTGATCCGCGGCGTTCGGAGTCTCGCCGCCGCCGGGGGGTGCGAACTGGAAGCCCTGGTCACCGCCCTGGGAGTTGTCCGCACCGTCCTTCGGCGCAGCCGAGGATGCCACGCTGATGGTCCGGTTCAGGGTTGAGACGATGCCGTCCGTGACTGTTCCGGTGAGTCCCAGCGGCGATCCGATGGCGACGGCAGTGTCGCCGACGTTCAGCTTGCCCGAGTCACCAAGCGTTGCCGGGACCAGCCCCGAGGGGTTCTCGATCTTGATCACGGCGAGGTCGGAAAGCGGGTCGGTACCGACGATCTTCGCGGAGTAGACCTTGCCGTCGCTGGTCCGGACCTCCATGGAAGCGTTGGCGGCCTTGCCGTCGAGTGTCACCACGTGGGTGTTGGTCAGCACGTGGCCCTGGGTGTCGAGGATGATCCCGCTGCCGGTGCCGCCGTCGCTGCCGCTGGTCGCCTTGATGGTCACAACACTCGGGGAAGCCTTGAGGGCGGCGGCGGTGATGGCGTTGACGTCGTCCCTGTTGTTGACGATCACCGGACCAGCCTGGCTCGTGTTGCTCGCGGCGGACGGGGCAAGACGGTCGCCCAGCAGGACGTTGCTGCCGGCCACCACGCCGCCGCCGATCAGGCCGGCGGCCACGATGCTGGCCACGAGGGTGGGCACGCCGAACGCCGCCTTGCGCTTGGGGGCGTGTGCCGGGTCGTTTGCAAAGGCCGGGCCGGAAGGGTAGGACGGACCCGACGGCGGCTGGCCGCCGGAGTGGGCACCGTAGGGGTTGGCGCCGTACTGGGCCTGGCCGTACGGGGCTTGCTGCGACTGGCCGTACGGGGTTTGCTGCGACTGGCCGTAGGGCGGGTGGCCGGGCTGGGAGGGCTGGCCTTGGCCGGGCTGCGATGGTCCGCCGTAGGGGCCTGCGTGCTGGGCCGGGGCGCCTATCTGCTGGGTGTCCGCGGCGGGCGGCTGGTGCTGCTGGTACACCGGACGCGGTGCGCCGTCCTCGGTGCGGTCCAGCCGGAGGGTCGGGTTCTCGGGCGCCGGGCTTCCCGCGGCCGGGCGTTCGGATACCGGATTTCCCGGTGCCGCCTCAGGCGTGCGGCCGGCATGCGGCTGCTCCGGCGAGCCCTCCTGTGCTCCCGCCGGTTCCTGGTTCTGTTGTGTCGGCTCCGGTGACACACCCGGCACTGGGTTCTCAGTCATGAGACTTCCTTTCATCCTCGTCTGCATTTAACTATGGACGCTCAGGCTGACACTAGAGCGGACATTTGCTGGGAGGTTCCTGAACGGACAGTTTCGCGGCCCGCGGGCCGGTGTTTCCTTGGTTAAGCGCGTTTCGCTGGTGGCATATTCCCCTAGGTGGACTGCCATTTGGGTGCACCATAGAATCAAATGGAAATGCCACAGCGACCTGCGGCTTTACATCTGCGTGGGGGCGCTGCTGCTTTCTGTGACGGCTGGTTCGACCGAACCGGTCCCAGAAGTGCTGAAGGGTTGCACATGCGGTCTAAGTTGAATCGTTTCCTCGCCGTCCTTGGCGTCGCTGGATTGCTGGCGCTTCCCGCCGCTCCAGCCCTGGCCGAAGATCCGGTGACCATTCCGTCCGGGCAGAACATCGTGGACAGTGCGAACGTGCTCGGCAGCCGCAAGGCCGAAGTCCAGGACGCCATCCAAAAGCTCCTGAAGGACCACAAGTACAACCTCTACGTCATCACGGCAAAGACGTTCGAGAATCCGGCCGACCCCAAGGCGTGGGCCCAGGCCGTCGCGACCAACAAGGGCATGGGCAAGGCCGACGTCATCCTGACCATGTCCGACGATGGCAAGTACTACTTCTCACCCAGTTCGGCCAGCGCCATCTATCCCAAGACGTCCAACATCGTCCAGAACGCCATCGTGCCGAACCTGGCTGGCGGAAAGCGCGACTTCTCCCAGGCCGCCATTGATACGGCCGCTGCGGTGGGCGACGCGGCCGGCGGCGGCAGCGGAACGGTGCCCTCCGGCGACGGAGCGGGCAGCGCCGTCCTCGTGGGTGTCGGCGTCGTGGCTGTGGGCGGAGCTGGAACGTACCTGTACCTGCGCAACCGGCGGAAGAAGGCCCTGCAAAGTTCGGGGGCGTCAGCCGGGGCCCAAGGCTCGCAGCCGGACCCGCTGGCGGGGCTCACCGTGGCCGAGCTGCGCCGGAAGAGCGATTCCCTGCTGATCGAAGCCGACGACGCCATCAAGTCCAGCGAGCAGGAGCTCGGATTCGCCCAGGCCCAGTACGGCGACGCCGCGGTGGGCAATTTCACCAAAGCGCTGCAGGAGGCCAAGGGCCACATGACGGAATCGTTCAAGCTGCAGCAGCAGCTTGACGACCACATCCCCGACACCGAGGAGCAGCAACGGAGCTGGCTCGTTGAAATCATCGGCCGCTCCGAGGCCGCGCTGGCATCGCTGCAGGAACAGAAAGCGGATTTCGATTCCCTCCGGGAGCTGGAAAAGAACGCACCGCAGGCCCTCGCCGCCGTCGGCGCCGGCGCCGCGGACGCCCAGGCAAAGCTGGCCAGTGCCGAACAGTCCCTGACCGATCTGCGTGCCAAGTACGCCGAGAGTGCCCTGGTGCAGGTTGCGGACAACATCAAACAGGCCAAGGAACGGCTCGACTTCGTGCAGAATGCCTCCACGGCGGCGCACGAGAAGCTCGCCGCGGGTGAGAGCAGCCTCGCCGCGGTCGCCGTCCGCGCCGCCGAGGAAAGCCTGCACCAGACGAACGTGCTGATCGGCGCCATCACCAAGGTGGCCGGCAGCCTCGACGAGGCACGCAACAGCCTGGAAGCCGCCGTCGTCGATACTGCCCAGGACCTGGCCCAGGCGAAGGCGATGATCCAGTCCGGCGCCCATCCGGAACTTTCCGGCCCGGTGGCCGCGGCGGAAGCTGCGCTTGCCCAGGTCAAGGCGGAAATCCAGGGCGGGAAGATTGATCCGATCGCGACGCTGGAACGGGTGGTCACGGCGCACCAGGCACTCGACCAGTCCCTGGCCGGAATCCGCGACCAGCAGGACCAGGCGCGCCGGGCCCAGGCCTCACTGCAGCAGAGCATCATGTCGGCCCAGGCCCAGATCAGCGCGACGTCGGACTACATCACCGCCCGCCGCGGTGGCGTGGGCACCGATGCCCGCACACGCCTGGCGGAAGCCCAGCGGAACCTGGACTATGCGCTCTCCATTTCCCGCACGGACCCTGTCACGGCCTTGCAGTACGCGCAGCAGGCCTACGCGCTGGCGGCACAGGCCGCGCAGCTGGCCCAGTCCGACGTTGACCAATTCGGCGGCTACGCCAACCAGGGCCAAGGCTACGGCCGGGGCGGCATGTTCGGCGGCAGCAGCGGAGGGGGCCTCGGCGGCGCGATCCTCGGCGGAATCCTCATCAACTCGATCCTCCACGGCGGAGGCGGCGGCTGGGGCGGCGGCGGAGGAGGCTGGGGCGGCGGAGGCGGCGATGATTCCGGCGGCGGCTGGGGTGGCGGCGACTTTGGCGGCGGCGGAGACTTCGGTGGCGGAGACTCCGGAAGTTTCTAGCCCGTTGGCCCCATCCCAGCTGGGGACAAAGTGGGGAAACAGGGCGGGGAAACTTTGACGGGAAACTTTACAGACCACGCGCCGGCCAGAACGGCCCGGACAGCGGATAGATGCGATACATCATCGATCACTGGAAGCAGTGAGACAACGGAGCAGGACGAAAGGTAACACCATGGTTAAGCAGTCCATTTTCGGCCGCATGGCGCAGCTGGCGAAGGCAAACATCAATTCGCTGCTGGACCAGGCCGAAGATCCGCAGAAAATGCTGGACCAGATGGTCCGTGACTACACGAACAACATCGCGGAGGCGGAGTCCGCCGTGGCCCAGACCATTGGCAACCTGCGCATGCTCCAGGACGACTACAACGAGGACGTCCGCAACGCCCAGGATTGGGGCAGAAAGGCCCTCGCCGCCTCGCGCAAGGCCGACGAGTACCGGGCGAAGGGCGACGTCGTTGATGCCGAGAAGTTCGACAACCTGGCCAAGGTAGCTCTGCAGCGCCAGATGGGTTCTGAGAACGAGGCCAAGGCTGCCGAGCCGAGCATCGCGTCCCAGACCGAGGTGGTGGACAAGCTCAAGCACGGCCTTGACCAGATGAAGGGCAAGCTCAACGAACTGACCAGCAAGCGCAACGAGCTGGTGGCCCGGTCCAAGACCGTGCAGGCCCAGAGCCAGGTTCACGACGCCCTCAAGAGCATCAACATCATGGACCCCACCTCCGAGGTGGGCCGCTTCGAACAGAAGATCCGCCGCGAAGAAGCCAAGGTCCGCGGCCAGCAGGAGCTCGCCGCGTCAAGCCTGGACGCCCAGTTCAATTCGCTGGAAGATCTTGGCGAGCAGACCGAGATCGAAGCCCGGCTGGCAGCGCTGAAGTCCGGCGGCTCCCCCGCCGCTATCGGCGCCGGCGAACCGAGCACCGAGTCCGGTTCCACGGTCGACGAGGCCGACTTCGACAAGCTCTGACCCGCCGGTCCGGCGTTACCGCCGGACAGGATGCACGCATCCGTCCCAGGGGCCGGGCTCTGGCGGGCGAACCTGACACCTCAGGATCGCCCGCCGGAGCCCGGCCCTTGTTGTGCCGTGGATTTCACCGTACCGGCGCCCGCGCCGGCGGCCGCGCGTGTACCGTGGATCCATGTCTGCGACCCTTGTCTGGCTCCGTGACGACCTCCGGCTGGATGACAATCCGGCACTGGCGGAGGCCGCCGCCCTGCACCAACCCCTGACCGTCGTCTATGTCCTGGATGAGGAGTCACCCGGCATCCGGCCGCTGGGCGGCGCGGTGAAGTGGTGGCTCCACCATTCCCTTGCCAGCCTGGCCACCGCGCTGGAGGCCACGGGCTCGCGGCTGGTGCTCCGCCGCGGCCCGGCCGCCCGGATCATCCAGGACCTCGCGGTGGAGACGTCGGCAGACGCGCTGCTGTGGAACCGCCGCTACGGTGGCCCTGAACGCGCCGTCGACGCAGGACTGAAGAGCTGGGCCAGCGGGGAGGGCCTGAACGCCACGAGCTTCCAGGCGAACCTCATGTTCGAGCCGTGGACCGTGCGCACCGGCAGCGGGGGCCCCTACAAGGTGTTCACGCCGTTCTGGAAGGCCTGCTTGGCCGGCGCCGAGCCGCGGCAGCCGCTGGCGGCCCCGGACCGGCTGCCGGCCCCTGCACACACCCGCAGCGGCAGCCTGCCGGCGAGCGAAACGCTCGAAAGCTGGGGCCTGCTCCCCCGTAGCCCCGACTGGAGCTCTGGACTGGCCGGCACGTGGACACCGGGAGAAGCAGGCGCCCTCAGCCGCCTCGAGGATTTCGTGGACGGACCGGCGGCAGAATATGGCACCGGCCGCGACGTTCCGGGTGTCGAAGGTACGAGCCGGCTCTCGCCGCACCTGCGCTTTGGCGAAATCAGCCCCTTCCGGATCTGGCACACGCTGCGCCACAGCTTTGCGCGGGGGGCTCCGGCCGACGTCGGGATCTTCCGTTCCGAACTGGGCTGGCGGGAATTCTGCTGGCAGCTGCTGTACGAGAATCCTGATCTGGCGACGCGGAACTACCGGCCGGAGTTCGACCGCTTTCAGTGGCAGCCGGCGTCGGGCGACGAGCTCAAGGCCTGGCAGCAGGGCCGTACGGGCTACCCGATGGTGGACGCGGGCATGCGCCAGCTCTGGCAAACGGGCTGGATGCACAACCGCGTGCGGATGGCGGCCGCGTCCTTCCTGGTGAAGAACCTGCTGGCCGACTGGCGGCTGGGCGAGGCCTGGTTCTGGGACACGCTGGTGGACGCCGATGCCGCGAGCAACCCGGCCAACTGGCAGTGGGTCGCGGGCTCGGGGGCCGACGCGTCGCCGTACTTCCGGATCTTCAACCCGGTCACGCAGAGCAAAAAGTTCGACGCCGCCGGTCGTTACCTGCGCGGGTACATTCCCGAGCTCGCCGCGCTGGACGACAAAACTGTCCACGAGCCTTGGAAGGCCGACAGCGCCGCCACCAGCTACCCCGCGCCGATCGTGGACCTCGCCGAGTCCCGGGCACGGGCGCTGGCGACCTATCAGCGGCTCAAGGACGGCTGAGGGCCAGCTCTGGGCCCGTTGGGGGGGCTGGTTCAGGGCCGGCCGGTTCAGGGCCGGCCGTGTCGGGTAACGACCCGGTACGTCGAAGTCCGGCGGCGGTTCCTGCGCGAACATCCCGGCCATGCGCTGGACTGCTGGCCGCTGCAGGCCGATGATTTCTTACAAGAGCGAGAGCTCACGACACGCCAATTTGGGGGCACCCAGAGCAAAGGAGAGCCTCGTGGGCAAGGTGGTCATGTACAGCTCGGTGTCGGTGGACGGCTTCATCGCGGACGAGCACGACCAGCCCGGACCGCTGTTCGACTGGTTGTCCAGCGGTGACGTTCCGTTGGACGAGAGCGGCGAGTTGAAGGTATCGCAGACGTCCTACGACTACACCCGGCCGTACTGGGACCAGATCGGGGCGACAATCGTCGGCCGCCACGTCTTCGACATGACGGGCGGCTGGGACGGGAAGCCTCCGGGCGGGGTCGACCACGTGGTCGTCGTGACGCACCGGCCGAAGCCCGAGGGCTGGGACCCCGAGGGGTCGTTTCACTTCGTCGGCGGCGTCGAGGCTGCAGTGGCCAAGGCGCAGGAGCTTGCCGGTGACCGCCTGGTCGAGGTCGCCGCCGGCGACGTCGGTGGCCAGGTGCTTGCCGCGGGCCTGATCGACGAGGTGCGCATGGACGTGGCACCCGTCGTATTCGGGTCCGGCAAGCGCTACTTCGGGTCGATCCACGCGCAGCACCTGTTGGAGGATCCTGACGTGGTGATTCAGGGCAACCGGGTGCTTCACCTGCGCTACCAGGTGCGCCGTTGACCCATCGGAAGGGGCACGCAACGTAGTCCACCGCGAACGGTGACACAAGATCGGGTCTCCGGCCGCGTTTGCGCATCCTCGGAAGACCTCGACACCTGCCCCGGGACCGGCGCGCCAGCCGCCATCCAACCGGCGACTACACCCTCAACCGTGAAGAGCCCTTAAAGCGAAAGGTCCGGAACACTGTTTCCAGTGTTCCGGACCTTCTCTCCAGTTGCGGGGACAGGATTTGAACCTGTGACCTCTGGGTTATGAGCCCAGCGAGCTACCGAACTGCTCCACCCCGCGTCGCTTGATCAACTCTACCCTAGTTTCCGGACCGCCCTGACCACGCCCCCGGCCCGGCCCAGCCGCCGCCCGCCCTCCGGGGCGCCTTTGGGTTCCATTCCGGCCCCGGGTCCAGTGTCCGCGGCGTGTCCGTGTCAAAGTGCCCCCGGGCCGCGTCCGCCGGGCGGGAGCAGGGGCACCCGGGTCCGGTGGCTCAGGGTTCCGGCAGGACGCCCCTGGTACGGCCGGGATTCATACACGTTCTGTCCCATAACCCGGCTTCCGGACCGTCCCCCAGCCGCTTAAAGCAAAGGGTCCGGAACACTGTTTCCAGTGTTCCGGACCTTTTCTCCAGTTGCGGGGACAGGATTTGAACCTGTGACCTCTGGGTTATGAGCCCAGCGAGCTACCGAACTGCTCCACCCCGCGTCGCAAGAACAACTCTACCTGCCGGTGAACTTGAGGCCAAATCGAGGTGGCGTGATGTGCATCTCGCCACCAGCGAGCGTCCGCCAGCGTCCGCGCAGGTCCACCCGGCCCCGCCCGGTCAAGACCGGCCCCGCCCGGTCAAGGCCGCAGGGATCGACTCCGGTCCGTCTACGCCACAGGCCGGGCTTGCCTCTCCGGAGAGGGCAAACCCGGCCTGTGTCGGACCGTGCACAGCCGGCGCCCGGCCCTAGCTCAACGTCAGGAGCCTGCCAGCGTCAGCTGCGGACCGTTAGCCGCCCGCCGTCGCCGACGGCGTGGCAGAAGGCGTCGGCGTCGCAGTGCCAGCAGGGGCGGCCGGGGTTTCCAGCTTCGCTTCGGCCTCGAGAGCCTTTTGCAGGGCGGCAGCGAGCTTCTTCTGCTGGTCACCGTAGGTCGCAAAGTCGCCCTTCGCGAGGGCGTCCTGGCCGGCCTTGATCGCGGCATTGGCCTCGTCGAGCGCGGCCTTCAGGTCTGCCTTCGCGTCGGTGGTGCCAGGCGGCGTCGCACCCCCTGGCGTGGTGGGCGTGGCCGGCGTTTGTCCCTTGTTCGCCGAGTCCCCTGCCGCGGCCCCCGAATTTCCGCCGAACAGCTGGTTCAAGGCCTCGTCCAGGGTGGGCGCGAACCCGATCTTGTCGCCGAACGCCACCAGGACCCGCTGCAGCGTCGGGTAGGAGGTCTCACCCGTGGAGCGCAGATAGACGGGCTGGACGTACGCCATGCCGCCGCCGACCGGCAGGGTCAGGAGGTTGCCGTTGAGCACCGCCGACGCGCCCTGGCGCAGCAGGTTGAGGGCCTGCGAAACCGTGGGGTCGGAGTTGAACTTGTTCTGCGCCTGGCCGGGGCCGGGAACCTGGGTCTCCGGCGGGATCTGCAGGAGCCTGAGCTGGCCGTAGCTGTCCGCCTTGACGCCCTTCTGGTTGCCGGCGTCGGAGTCCGCGGCCAGGAAGCCGTAAAGCACGTTGCGGGCGTTGCCGTTGACCACCTGCGGGATGAACGATGACGTCAGCTGGAACGCCGGCTTGTCCTGGTCGGGCATCTTCAGCGACATGTAGTACGGCGGCTGCTTGACCTCGTCCTTGACGGTGGGGTCGTTGGGAACGGACCAGGCGTCAATGTTGGTGTAGAAGCTGTCCGGGTTGGTCACGTGGTAGCGGCCCAGGAGCTCGCGCTGGACCTTGAACAGGTCCTCCGGGTACCGCACGTGGCTCATGAGCGCGCCGGACATCTCCGAGTACGGCTTCACCGACGTCGGGAAGATCTTCTGCCAGGCCTTCAGGACCGGATCCTGGTCGTCCCAGGCGTACAGCGTCACGGAGCCGTCATAGGCATCCACGGTGGCCTTGACCGAGTTGCGGATGTAGTTCACCGAGCTGTTCGGCAGGGCTACTGTCCGGTTCGCGGCGGTCTGTGAGTCAGCCGTGGCGGCGGAGAGCTGCTCCTGCTGGGAGTACGGGAAGTACGGGCTCGTGGTGTATCCGTCCACGATCCACTTCACCCTGCCGTCGACGACGGCGGGGTACGGGTTGCCGTCAACGGTCAGGTAGGGCGCCACCTTTTCGACGCGGTCCCGCGGGTTGCGGTCGTAGAGGATCTGGGACTCGGCGTTCACGCCGTCGGAAAGCAGCAGGTCCGAGGACTGGAACTTGATCGCGTAGAGGATCTTGTTGAAGAAGCTGCCCACGTTCGGGCCGCCGTTGCCGGTGAAGGTGTACTGCGTCTCGCCGTCGCCTTCCTTGGCCGCGGGCCGGTCCTGCTCACGGTGCGGTGCACCGTCCGGGGCGCCCACGATCGAGTAGTCGGGCGAGTCCTGGCCGAAGTAGACGCGGGGCTGATACGTCGAATCGTTGCCGAGCGCACCGGTGGACGGGATGCCCGCCTGCAGGAAGTCCGGCTTGCCGTCCACGGTGAACTTGTTGCCCTTGGCGGCGACGACGCCGTAGCCGTGTGTGTACACGACGTGCCGGTTCAGCCAGGACTGCTGGTTCGTGGCCAGCCCGTCCGGGTTGAGTTCGCGGACGGCGATGACCGTGTCCTGGATCTTGCCGTCGATCTCGTAGCGGTCCACGTTCAGGGCGCTGGGGAACTGGTAGTAGGGCCGGTACTGTTCCAGCTGCGAGAACGCATCCGAGATCAGGTTCGGATCCAGCAGCCGGATGTTGGCGGTGGTCTGCGCATCGGGGGCCAGCGCGCCGGTGGTGGCGTTGGTGGTGGCGTTGTACCGCTTTTCCTGGACCTTATCCAGGCCATAGGCGGCACGGGTCATCGCGATGTTCCGCTTGATGTATTCGTTCTCCAGGGTCTGCTCCGAGGGCCGGACCTGGAACTGCTGGATGACCCAGGGGTAGACGCCGCCGGCCAGGATGGCCGTGATGATGAGCATGGCGGTGCCGATCACCGGGAGACGCCACTTGCCGATCACCGCGGCGATGATGAACAGCACGGCGACGATGGCCGCGGCCACGGCCAGGATGGCCTTGGTCGGAATGACGGCGTTGACGTCCGTGTACAAAGCGCCGGCCCAGCGCCCGCCGTTATTCTGCACGGTGGAGTAGCGGTCCAGCCAGAAGTTGATGCCCATCAGCACGAGGAAGGCGGCGCCCGTGACAGCCAGGTGGATCTGCGCGGCGCGGCTGGTGAAGATCCCGCGTTCCATGATCCGGATGCTGCCGTACAGGTAGTGGGTGAGGATGCCGGCAAGGCCGGCGATCACCGTGACGCTGATGAGGAACCCGGTGACAAAGCCGAGGAAGGGAAGCGTCATGAGGTAGAAGCTGATGTCGAGCCCGAACTGCGGATCGTTCTGGCCGAACTGCTCCTGGTTCAGGAACAGGAGCACTTTCTGCCACTGGCTGGCCGCGGCGCTGCCGGCGAACAGGCCAAAGAGGATGGGAAGCCCCACCATCACGACGCGCCGGATCGGTTCAAGCTGGGCCTGGTAGCGGTTGAGGTTGTCCCGGATTTCCGAGTCGGGGGCATACACCGGCCGCGCATGGTAGGCAATCCGGATGGCGAAGAAGACGGCCGTGAACATGACGGCGAAACCTGCCAGGAAGATCACAATCCTGGCGAGGTTCTCGGTCATGAACACTCCGAAGTAGCCCAGCTGCTGGTACCAGAGGACATCCGTCCAGACATTGGCGAAGAAGATGAATCCGACCACGATCAGGGCCACGATGATCAACGTCGGCGTCAGGGCGCCGCGTCGTGTCTGGGGTCTTCCGGGCGGGACAGTGCTGGCGGGACGGGACAAACTCGGTACCTCATAGCTGGTCGTACTGCTGGTTTTTAGTTATCAGTCGCTGCTGTGGCTCAGTCTGGCGACCAAGTGCCGGTGTTGCAGGGTTGATGCATTCTAACGGCCGTCGCCGCCGTTCCGTCAGGGCCCTGCAGCAGGGTCACGTCCGGACGGCGCGGCCGTCATTAGTGCCACGAGTGGGGGCGGCGCTTAGTTCCGCGGCCAGTCTAGTTGTTGGTGCAGACCGGCAGGCCCGATGTGTCGCCGCCTGACGCGGCCAGTTCAACTGCTTTGCGGGCCTCGGTGAGGTTCTCGACCCGGACCACCTGCAGTCCGTCGGGGATGTGGCCCACGACGTCTTCGCAGTTGGCCGCCGGCGCCAGGAACAGCGTGGCCCCGCCGGACCGTGCCCCTTGCATTTTCTGGGCGATCCCGCCGATGGGTCCTACGGCGCCGTCCGGGGTGATGGTTCCGGTCCCGGCGATGTGCTTGCCGCCGGTCAGGTCCCCCGGAGTGACGGTGTCAATGATGCCAAGCGCAAACATCATGCCCGCACTGGGGCCACCGACCTTATCGAGCGAGATGGTGACATCGAACGGGAACGTGAACTTGTACTGCAGCAAGACGCCGAGGATGTAGCGGCCCGCGCTGTTCTTGGCCGGAGTGATGGTCACCGGCACCCGTGCGCCGGAGCGTTCCACGATGACCTTGGCGGGTTTGCCGTTGCCGGCGGCCAGTTCCGCCTGGACCACGCCGAGCGCGGTAATCGGCTTGTCATTGATGGAGACAAGTTCGTCCCCTGCCTGCAGCAGCCCCTTTGAGGCGGAGTCGTCCGGGAGGCCGGCCACCTGCATCTTCTGCCCGAACGGAATCTTCAGTTCCTTCAGTGCCGAGGCGATGGCGTTCTCCTGGGAGGTGGTCATCGCGGTGGCGCTCTCCTGCTGGGACTGCTCCTTGGTGACGCCGGTCGGGAACAGCAGCTCCTGGGGGTAGACGGCTTTGGTCCCGTTCAGCCATGCCGAGAACGCCTCGACGACGCTGACCGGGCCGTTGGGACCGCCGTCGACATAGACAGTGGTGAGGTCCAGGCTGCCTTTGGCGGGATACGACTCATGGCCGCTGACGCTGATGACCGGTTTGCCGTTGTCCTGGCCGATGGTGTTGAAGGTGGGGCCGGGAGACTCGATCACGTAGGGCACCGGCAGGCTCACCGCTGTGATGCCCAGGGCGGCGGCAAGCAGCCCCGAGACCAGCATGGCCGAAGACCGGTTGTTGCGCGGGCGCCGCACGCCGGCGCCGGCCAGTCGCGCCCTTCTGCCCCGGGCAGGGCCGGCCGCTGGGTCGTTGGCGGGCTGCTCACCTTGGGTGATTGTCATTGAACGACCTCTCCGTGCCGGCACGAGACGCTGCGGCCCCGCCAGGACAAGCCCGAGAGGACACCGCAACCACGCACCAGGGCCGCAGCCTAACCCGAGGCTGCCGCATGCAAATATTCCAACTTCCAAGCCTACGCGCTTGGGACCCCGGACCGCTCTTTGCCTACAGCGAACGTGGCGCGGTTTCGGCAGACAGCCACTCTTGCACAGGGGTACCGTGAAGTTGAGAAGCAGCCACACCGACGATCGGCGGGATCATGACCTCCAACCCACTCAATCCGTCCAATGGCGACGAGGAACCCAAGGATCCCCTGGCCGAAATGCTCAAGAACCTGATGGGCGGGCAGGGCATGGGCAATATCGACCCGGCCGAACTCGCCAAGGCAGCAGGCCTCCCGGACGATCCAAACCTCCTGGCCCAGATGTTTTCCCAAGTGCAGGCGATGATGAGCGCCCCCTCGGAGGGGCCCGTCAATTGGCAGCTGGCGCATGAGAACGCCCGGCGGGTCGCCGCCAGCGGATCCGATCCCTCGGTCACGGCGCAGCAGTCGCGGGAGGTCGATGAGGCCCTTCGGCTGGCCGAACTGTGGCTTGACCAGGTCACCGGGCTTCCGGCCACGGGACTGATCGGCCGGGCGTGGTCCCGCGCCGAGTGGGTCGAGGAAACCCTGGGGACGTGGAAGCGGCTGACCGAGCCCGTGGCCAACAGCATCGCCAATGCGCTCTCTGCCGCCATGACCGAGCAGATGCCCGAGGAAATGAAGTCCATGATGGGCGGCGCCTCCTCGATGATCCAGAACATGGGCGGGGCGATCTTCGGCATGCAGCTCGGCCAGGCGATCGGCGCGCTCTCGGCTGAAGTGGTCAGCTCGACGGACATCGGCGTGCCCCTGGCAGACCTTGAAATGGCGCTCCTGCCGGCCAACGTGGCGAAATTCGGTGAGGGCCTCAGCCTGCCGGAGAACGACATCCGCCTGTTCCTGGCCGTGCGCGAGGCGGCGCACGCCCGCCTCTTCGTCCAGGTTCCCTGGTTGCGCGGGCACCTGCTCGGTGCGATCGAGGCCTACGCCCGCGGCATCCACATCGACACGTCCAAGATCGAAGAACTGGCACGCGAGATCGACCCCAGCAACCCCGAGGGCATCCAGGAGGCGCTCTCGCAGGGTGTCTTCATGCCGCAGCGCACTCCGGCCCAGGAGCAGGCCCTCGAGAAGCTGGAAACGGCGCTGGCCCTGGTGGAGGGCTGGGTGGACGAACTCACCTGGGGTGCGACCGAGAAGCTGCTGCCCTCCGCCGCTGCGTTGCGCGAAACCGTCCGGCGGCGCCGCGCCACCGGCGGCCCAGCGGAGCACGCGTTCTCCTCCCTCGTGGGGCTCGAACTGCGGCCGCGCCGGCTCCGCGAGGCCGCCACGCTGTGGGCCTTGCTCAAGGACGAGCGTGGGGTGGATGGCCGCGACGCCGTTTGGCAGCATCCCGACCTGCTGCCCACGGCAGAGGATCTGGAAGATCCGCAGGGCTTCAGCGAACGCCGCAAACTCGCCGAAGCCAGCGACAGCGAAGTGGACGACGCCCTGCAGAAGCTGCTGAGCGGAGGGTTCGACGAGCCGGCCGGCACCGACGCCACGGAACCCGAGGGCACCGCAGGGTCAGAGGGCACCGCGGAGCCCGGCGCGTCCGGCCAGGAATCGGCGGCCAAGGAAGACGACGACGACCGTCAGGACGGCGGTCCGGAAGACGGCGGCACGCCCAAGGCCTAACCGAACGCTAGTAGGCCCCGGCCGGGACTTCGGTTCCGTCCGGGGCTTCGTCGTATCCGCCGCCGGGCGCGAGGCCGCGTGAGGTCGCGAACGAGACCCCTTCCAGGAAGGCCTTGGCGCGCTCAGTCTCCGGGTACGCCGTCAGCAACCGCCAAAAAGCGGCATCGTGGCCGGCCACCAGGAGGTGGGCCAGTTCGTGGAGCAGCACGTAGTCGATCACCCACTGCGGCATGGGCTGCAGCTTCGCGGAGAGCCGGATGGTCCCTTCGGACGGCGTCGCGGAACCCCAGCGCGAATTCTGGTTGGTGACCCAGCGGACCGAGGAGGGCACCGCCCTGCCGCCCAGATACTTCGCCGACAGAGCGGCGGCGTGGGCGGCCAGGTCGGCATCGCTGCGGGGGCGCCGCCGGCCGGAACCAGGCGCCGCCCGGTCCCCCTGGCGCCGGAGTTTTTCCAGCATGCGATGGACCCACTCCCGTTCCTGGGCCCTGCTGAAGGAAGCGGGGATGGCGACGACGGCGGTGCCGTCCTCCCAGAACGCGGCGACCGTGCGGCGTCGGCGGGCAGAGCGGCGCACCACCACCGGGGCGCCGTCGGCGGTGGTCAGCGGTGTGGCCGCCGGAGCTGCGCCGGACTTCGCTGGACCCCCAGACTTCACTGGACCGGGCATCACTGAACCGTGCTTTCGGCCAGGACCGTCAGGACCGCCTCGCCGTACTTCTCCAGTTTGGACGGACCCACACCGGCGAGTTTGGCCAACTGCTCCAGCGATTCGGGGCGTGCCTCGGCGATGGCAGTCAAGGTGGCATCGGTGAACACGACAAAAGCCGGGACGTCGGCCTCAAGGGCAACGTCCTTCCGCCATTGCCTGAGCGCGTCGAACGTCTGTTCCTCGTAGCTGGGCGGGCACTGGTTGCAGCGGCCCACCTTGCGCTCCGCGCCGCTGGAGAGCATGCTGCCGCAGACCCGGCACGACGCCGGGACGGCCGCCTTCCGGCGCGGCGCCGGCCCCTTGCCCCGCAGGTGGGAGCTGGCCACCGAGTCGGGCCGCAGGCCGTCCAGGAAGCGCGAAGGCTTGCGGTTGGCGCGTCCGCCCGGTGTCCGGGCAGTGGACCAGGACAGCGACAGGTGTTCGCGGGCGCGGGTGATGCCGACATACAGCAGCCGGCGTTCCTCGTCCACCGCCTCCGGGGTGTCAGCGAACGAGATCGGCACGAGCCCCTCGCTCAGCCCGACCAGGAACACGGCGTCCCATTCCAGGCCCTTGGCGGCGTGCAGCGATGCCAGAGTGACGCCCTGGACGGTCGGTGCGTGCTGGGCCAGGGACCTTTCCTGGAGCTCGTTGACGAAGTCCGGGAGCACGAACTGCGGGCCCCTGCTGATCACGAGTTCGTCGGCCAGCGCCACGAGGGCGGCCAGCGATTCCCAGCGCTCCCGGAGCGCGCCGCCGCTGTGCGGCGCCGCGTCCGTGTAGCCCAGGGAGGCGACGATGTCCCGGACCAGCTGCCCGAGCGGCTCGGGCGTGGCGGTTTCGGCCACGGCCCGGGTGGCTGCCCGGAGCTGCAGGATGGCGTCCCGGACCTCCTTCCGCGCGAAGAACCGCTCACCGCCGCGCAGCTGGTACCCGATCCCTGCCGAGGCCAGCGCCTGTTCGTAGGCTTCGGACTGCCCGTTGGTGCGGAAGAGCACGGCGACCTGGCTCGCCGGAGTTCCGGCGTCGAGGAGTTCGCGGATCCGCGCGGCGACCGTGGCGGCCTCCGCCTCGTCATCCGAGCATTCGGTGAACCGCGGCACCGGGCCCGCCGGCCGTTGCGCCACGAGCTGCAAAGGCGTGGCCCAGGCGGCGTCGGCCACCGGGCCGCCGCTGCGCCGGCCGGCGAGGAGGTCGTTGGCGAGCCTGACAACCTGGGGCGTGGAGCGGTAGTCCCGGATCAGCTTGACGACGTGGGCCTCGGGATACATCGCTTTGAACCCGAGCAGGTGCTTCGGGGAGGCGCCGGTGAAGGAGTAGATGGTCTGGCTGGCGTCGCCCACGACGCAGAGCTCGTCGCGGCCGCCGAGCCACAGTTCCAGGAGCCGCTGCTGCAGCGGTGAGACGTCCTGGTACTCGTCAACGACGAAGTGCCGGTACTGTTCCCGGACGGTCGCTGCCACCTTAGGGTCCTCCTGAAGGATCCCCACGGTGATCAGCAGCACGTCCTCGAAGTCGATGACGTTGCGGTCGGTCTTGACGTCCTCATAGGACTGGAAGACCCGCGCCACGGCCGTCAGGTCGAAGCCGCCCGGGTTGCCGCGGCCCTGGGCATTTTCCAGATAGTTCGCCGGGGTCAGCATGGATACCTTGGCCCACTCGATTTCGGAGGCGAGGTCCCGGATGGAGGCGCGGTCCGTGCTGAGCCGGAGCCGCCGCGCGGCCTCCGCAATCATCTGTGCCTTGTGGTCCAGCAGGTTGGGCAAGGTGCCGCCCACCGCCTGCGGCCAGAAGAACTGCAACTGGCGCAGCGCCGCGGCGTGGAAGGTGCGGGCCTGAACGTTGCCGACGCCGAGGTCACGGAGCCGGCTGCGCATCTCGGCGGCAGCCCGGGCCGTGAAGGTGACAGCGAGGAGCCGTTGCGGGCTGTACACGCCTGAGTGCACGCCGTAGGCGATCCGGTGCGTGATGGCGCGGGTCTTGCCGGTGCCGGCACCGGCCAGGACACACATGGGCCCCTGAAGGGTGCTGGCGACCTCGCGCTGCTCGGCGTCGAGGCCGCCGAGGATCCGTTCCTCCAGCGAGCGGCCGTCAGGTTCGGGGGCATCGCCGGCCGGGGCATCGCCCGACGTCGTGCCGCCGGACGGTTCCCCGCCGGGGATGGTGCTGAAGTTCAATTTCTCTGTGGTCACTTTGCTGCTTAGTCGGTAGTCGGTGTCCTGCGGATGGGGGCAGGCCTGCTCAGGCGCTGTCCGCGGCGTCCTGAATGACGCCGCCGTACCAGTGTTCAATAAGGGACCGGGCAATGGAGAGCCTGCTGGAAATGACGATCTCGCCGCTGAGGACGGCGTCCTGGAGTTCGCTCCGGCTGAACCAGCGCGCCCTGGTGACCTCGACGCCGTCGGGCCGGGCCTCGGTGTCCGGCGTGGTGGCCGTGAAACCGAGCATCAGGGAGGCGGGAAACGGCCAGGACTGCGATCCGAGGTACTGGGACGCGGTGACACGAACCCCGACTTCCTCGCCGATTTCGCGCTGCACGGCCTGTTCGAGCGACTCCCCCGGCTCGACGAAGCCGGCCAGGGTCGAATAGTTTCGGGCGTCGAGCGGGCCGCCTCCGCCCAGCAGCAGTCTCCCGTCGGGGCCTACCACGGTGACGATGATGGCCGGATCCGTCCGGGGGAAGTGCTCGGAGTTATCGGCCGGGCAGCGCCGGACCCAGCCGCCGGCTTCCGGCTGCGTGGGAGTGCCGCAGCGCGGGCAGTGCGTGTGGGTGGAGTGCCAGTTGGCGATGGCGCTGGCTTCGATGAACAGCGCAGTGTCCGTGGCGTTCAGGCGTGCCGCGACTTCGCGAAAACCCACCCACTGCGCATCGCTGGAAACGCCGGCCACGTGGGCCTCGAATTCCTCGGCCTGGACTTCGAACTGAACGGGGAGGACAAAGAGGACGAGCTCGGTGCCGGCGTCGAGGTCCGAACCCGCCAGGGCGGAACCGAGGTAAATCACGTGTTCGGGAGCATACGGGGTGTTGGCCAGGTGCCCGGAGAGCTCGGCAGCGTTGAGGAGCACGAGGCTGTTGCCGCTGACGAGGGCCTGCCGGCCGGAGAGCACCATGGCCTGCGCCGAGCCTGAACCGACCAGTTCCGCGAGCATGCCGGGTTTCCCCCGCGCCGCGGATCCACGGTCGATCAGGGCCGGGCGCACGGGAAGGACAGTCTCCATAAGGTGGTTTGCCGGCAGGAGATGCACCGGCGGGGCCGCACCGTCGGGTGCCGGCGATTCGGAGGGGGTTTGCTGTGATGCCGATGACGATCCTGGTGACGATGCCGGTGACTCCGCAAGACTCATATACCCACCGTACTGACTCGGGCAGACAATTGACATTTGCCGGTCATGCCGCCGGGAGCTCCACGGCGTGTGCGGGACAAGCCGTTTGCCCCGGATTCAGCGCCGATTTAGCGCCGATTTGTCCCCGATCTCAAGACTCGCCGGAGTGCATCGCCGTCTTGAGCGCCGCTCAATCTACCGTGGAAGGGTGAGAAGGAAACCAATCGAACTGGCAGCCGTAGCAACGGCGGCGGTACCCGGCCTGACCCCGACCGCCGTCAGCTCTGCGCCCGACGATCCGGCGGACTTCGACGCAGCCCTCCTGCTGGACTCCGAAGGCAAGCGTTGGCGCGTCCGCTCCCCCCGGCATGCCGAAGCCAGCGCCCGGCTGGAAACCGAATTCCTGGTGCTGCGGGCCTTCGCTCCCGGCATCCGGGCCGAGCTGCCGTTCCTCATGCCCACGGTGGCGGGAACGGTCCGGCAAGGCCAGCTCAGCACGTTCGTCTATTCGCACCTGGCCGGCGCCACCCGCTCCTTGGACGAGCTCAGCAGCGGCTCCCCCGCGCTGGCCCGCGAAATCGGGGCGGCGCTGGCCGCGATCCATGACCTCCCGCGGTCGATCGTGAGCAACGCCGACCTGCCCAGCTACACGCCCAACGAATTCCGCCAGCGGCGCCTGAATGAACTGGATCAGGCGGCCACGACCGGAAAGATCCCGCCCCTGCTGCTGCGGCGCTGGGAACACGCCATGGAGGACGTTTCGCTCTGGCGCTTCAATCCCTGCGTCGTTCACGGCGACCTGCATGAGGACAATCTGCTGGTCGAGGGCGAGCGTGTGACCGCCGTGACGGGCTGGACCGACCTGCGCATCGGCGACCCGGCGGACGACATGGCCTGGCTCGTCGCCTCGAACGAACAGGACTTTGTGAACGCGGTCCTGGATCACTACACCGCCAGCCGGCGCGACGTTCCCGACGCGCACCTGTTGCGGCGGGGCGCGCTGTCCGCGGAATTCGCCCTGGCGCAGTACCTGGTCAAGGGCATGGCCGCCGGCAACCAGGACATGATCGACGAGGCTGAATCCATGCTCGCCACACTCGCCGAGGACGTGGCGGAACACGGCGGCCAGCCGATCAGTGTGGAACCGCTGCCGGCCGCGGCACCCGTACCCGGCACAGATCAAGCCAACGCCGAGGCCGGCGTTCATGTCGACACGGCGACGGCGGCGGTCCCGTCCGCGCCCGTCCCTCCGGCCAACGGGACTGCGCCCGCCGTCAGCAAGGTCACGCTGCTGCCCATGGAGCCGGTACCCGGTACCGCTCCGGCTGGCCATGCCACTGCCGCCAGCAGTGCGAGGCCTGCGGTGCATGTCACGCCTATCCCCCGGGAATCGGAGACTGACGAACCGACGGCTGTCCCGCAGCCTGCCCCGGACACAGTGCAGCACACAGACGCATCCAAGGGCACAGCCAAGGACACCGCCGCCGACGCAGGCGCCCAGGTAAGCGCCGGGCCGGGTGCCGGTAAGGCCGCAGGTGCGTCCGCCGACATCACCGCTGTCCCCGGCGCCCCCAAGTCCTCCGAGTGCTCCGAGTCCTCCGAGTCCTCCAAGTCCTCCAACGCTGATGGCGCGCTAGACGGCGCCCCGCAGGCGGGGGCTCCGGACCCGGACACCGGGGCAACCGGTACGGCCAGTGAAAGCGACGCCGGGGCGGCGGTTTCCGGCGGCGACACGTCGACGCAATCGATCGCCGTCGTACAGCCGGACTCCGCCGTGCACCCGGACTCCGTCGTAAAGCCGGACTCCGCTGTGCAGCCGGACTCCGCTGTAAAGTCGGACTCCGCTGCGGGGCCCGGGGCCGGTGACAACACGTCGACCGCCGCCATCACGGTGGTCGACTCCGCCTCCCGCTAGCCCCGGCTGCCGGCCGGTTTGGGTGCACTGCCCCGACCGGCTCGTTCGGCGGGTGTTCCCTGGCCGGCTGAGATTCGCTAGGTGCCGCTCGCTGCTGCCGTCCTTCCCAGCGCCGCCGCCACGATTTCCTCAAGCTTTTCCGCTGATCCGAGGTCGTGCGGGCGGACCACCTGGTTGTCGGCCACGTAGTAGAAGGCGGCCCGGACATCCTCCAACGGGACCCCTTTAAGGCGGGCCCAGGCCAGGCGATAGACGGCGAGCTGGACTGCTTTCACCTTCAGCTGGGCAGCCGACGGGCGGCGGCCGGTCTTCCAGTCCACAAGGTCCCAGCGGCCGTCGGCATCGCGGAACACGGCATCGATCCTGCCTCGGACCACGACGTCGCCGATCCGCGTCTCGACCGGGACCTCAACGTGGGCGGGGGCGCGGTGGGCCCACTCGGACTGACGGAAAGTTTCCACCATGGAATCCAGGCCGTATGCCTCGTCGATGTGGTCGTCAGCGCCGGCGGCCTCACCCAGGTCCAGCATCCCGGCGGCCCCGAAGTATTCCTCCACCCAGGCGTGGAATGCCGTGCCCTTGCGGGCCGACATCCCCGGTTCGCGCGGGACCGGCCTGCGCAGGCGGGCCACAACGGAACCTGCGTCATCTTCCAGGTCCACGAGAGTCGACGCCGAGATATGCCCGGGCAGATGCACATCCTGGAGCACCGAACGCCGCGAGCGGCGTTCCAGCAACGTGGCCGCCTCCTGCGCCCACCCGGCTGCAGGACCGCGCAGGACGGGACGTTTTCCGACCTCCGCGCCGTCCGCCGCGCCCGGGTGAGTCCGGGCCGCAGCCGGGCCACCATCACGGTCCCGCCACGGGACGCTGCCCAGGCCAAGGCCCGGCTGGGCGTCCGGGCCGGCGTCCATTGCCTGCAGGACGCGGGCAGCTGCGGATTCCATGGCCGCCCGCCGACCCGGGACAAGCCGCAGCCGTTTTCCCGTCCGGGGGTCATGCGGGCCCTCCAGCGGATCATAGGGCCACGCGGCGACTTCGAGTTCGGAGGTCAGGGGGCTTTCGGCCGGCAGTGCGTCCTCGCTGACGGACAGCGGATGGATTTCGGCCGCGCCTTCGGCGGTAAGGCCCTCGAGCCCGGCAAGGAAGGGAGACATCTCCGCCAAACCCGCCCGGGACCCCACCCACGCCGCACTCGATAGCCAGAGCACGTGTTTGGCACGGGTGTACGCCACGTAAGCCAGGCGCCGTTCCTCGGCCTCGCCGTGCGCCTGGACGGCAGACTTGAACTCCTTTTCGGCGTCAAGCCAGCCTTTTTGGTCCGGCTGGTCCAGGTCCCATTGGGGCAAGTCGGTGCGGTCGCCGCGCAACGGCCACGGCAATGCCGCACTGCCGCTGCTCCACCGCGAGTCCCGGCTGCTGGGGAACGCCCCGGAATTGAGCCCGGGAACGAACACGACGTCCCATTCCAGCCCCTTGGAGGCATGCACTGTCAGCAGCTGGACGGCTTCGTGGTTCACCTCCGGCGCTGCGGCATCCAGACCGTTTTCCTCGGCCGCCGCGGCTTCCAGCCATGCGAGGAACGCCAGGACGTCGACCCGCTGGGAGGTGTGCAGGAATCCGGCCGCTGCGTCCTGGAAGGCGTCCAGGTTGCGGCGGGCCTGATGGATGCTGGTCCCGGGCCGCGCCGCAACTTCGATGTCCAGGAGCATGGCCCGTTCGACCTCGCCGAGCAAAGTGGTGAGGTCGTCCCCCATGTAGCTGCGCAACTGCCGGAGCTCTTCCGAGAGCCGCTGCAGACGGTCCCGGGCCTCCGGGCTCAGTCCGCGTCCGTGCGCCGAGATCCAGCCCTCGCGGGGCAGCCAATCCAGAGCCTCGACCAAGCTGGCCGAATCGGTGATGTCGCCTTCAATCACTGCGTCGTCGATCGCGTCCTCGGCGGCACGCCCGTCATCCCCGGCACCCTGTCCGGCGTCTCCGGCGTCCAGGCCGCCGGGGCGGCCCCGACGGCGGGCCAGGAAACTGGACCAGTCCCGCAGGGCCATCAGGTCCGCCGGGCCGATCCGCCACCGCGCGCCGGCCAGCAGGCGCATGAGGGAGTCCGAACGGCCCGGGTCGGCCAGAACCCGGAGCGTAGCGACAAGATCGACGATTTCCGGCGTGTCCAACAGCCCGCCGAGCCCAACGATTTCGTAGGGAATGCCCCGGACTTCGAACTCGCGGCGAATGCATTCCATCTGTGCCCGGCGCCGGCACAGGACAGCCATGGCCGGCGGAACCGGGTCGGCGGAGTGCGCGGCGTCGAAGTCCGTCACGCGAAATTTCAGCACGTCGCCGGCGATCGCCGCGGCCTCGGCTTCGTCCGTGGCGAACCGTCCCATCACCACCCTGCCGTCCACCGCGGCGGGGCTGGGCTGCAGGGGCGGGACCTCGACGGCGTCGGCGCTTTCCCGGGCCCCGGCGGCCCCGAGGTTCGCCGCCGCCTTGCTCAGCGGCGCCGAAATGAGGTTGGCCGTGGCCAGGATGTTGCGTCCGTTGCGCCATGCCGTAGTCAAGTAGGAAGTGGGCGCCACGGCAAAGCGCCGGGTCTGCCCACTGCCTTGGTCGCCGCTGCCCTGGTCCCCCTCGCTGCCGCGGCCGGTGTCGGGACCGTCCCCCCTGACGCCGACGAGGACCGGGAATTCGCGGACGAAATGGAAGAGTTGCCCGGCGGACGCTCCCCGGAATCCGTAGATGGACTGGTTCGGGTCGCCCACCGCGGTGACCGCATGGCCGTCGCCGAAGAGCCGGGAGAACAGCACCAACTGGGCGTGCGAGGTGTCCTGGAACTCATCGAGCAGCACCACCTTGTAGCGCTGGCGCTCCGTTTGGGCGGCGACCGGAATCTCGTTGGCCACCCGCGCCGCCAGGGCCACCAGGTCACCGAAGTCCAGGGCGCCGCGGGCGCGCTTCGCCTCGGAATAGCGGCCCACCATGTCCGCGACGCTGGCCCGCGTGCGCAGCATCGCGCTGAGCTCGCCCGCAGCCTGGGTGGGGTTCTTCTTGGCTTCAGCGACGTAGGGGAGCGACTCGAACTCGGCGACACGTTCCAACAGCCAGCCACGGACGTGGGCCGGGTCCTGCAGATGCTCCGAGCACTCTCCCGCCAGTTGGATCACGGCCTTGACGAGCGTCGATTTGGCGGACCGGAAGTGTTCGTAGTCCCCGTCAAAGGCTTCCACCACCTCGCTGGCGAGCTGGAACGACTGGGCGCCGCCGAGCAGCACGACGTCGCGTTCGACGCCGAGGCGGAGACCATAGTCGGACACAATGCCGCTGGCATACGAGTGGTAGGTGGAGACCTTGGGTTCGAGCGCATCCGCGCTCAGCAGCCCGGCAGGGAAGAGCGTGTTCCCGGTGTCGGCCGCCGCGATGCGCGCCAGCGCGGCCAGCTTGGTCCGGATCCGCGAGGCGAGTTCACCCGCTGCCTTGCGGGTGAAGGTGACGCCGAGGACTTCCTCCGGCCGGACCCAGCCGTTGGCGACGAGCCACACCACCCGGTCCGCCATGGTGGCGGTCTTCCCCGATCCCGCCCCGGCGATCACGAGCCGCGGTGTGAGGGGCGAGGAAATGATCAGGGACTGTTCAGCCGTGGGGCTGTTCCCCTCCCCCAGCAGTGCCGACAGCTCTTCCGGGCTGAACCGCGGGGCGGGAAGGGGAGCCGGTGCCGGTTGCGGGTCGGTCGGGCCGGGTGCCGGCGCCTCGGGGCTCATTCAGTAACCTGCTTTCCCCGCACGCACAGCGGGCACACTTCAGGGAGCCGGCAGCCGTGGCCGCCGTGGCCTCCCTTGGACGGATCGTGGCGGGCCTGGAAAACGCTGCCGGACATCACGCGGGCGGCGTCGCCGACCATCTCCAGTGCCCAGTTGTCCTGCGGATCCAGCGGTGCCTGTGCCTGGATGCCGGGGCTCTTGGTGGTGGTCCCCAGCTGGGCCAGGACGGCTCCGCCCGGCAGCGGCGGCGGACCGTCGTCGGGACCCGCGAAGCCGCCGGCCAGCACAGCGGCCTGATAGGCGCCGAGCTGCGGGTGCCGGTCCAGATCCGCTTTGCCGGGCTGGCGTTTGCCGGTCTTGAGGTCGATGATCACCAGCCGGCCCTCGGCGTCGATCTCGAGCCGGTCGACCTGGCCACGGAGCACGGCGGGCCGCGCCGGACCGGTGCTCCCGCCGTCACCGGACTCGGATCCGGCCTGCGAGGCAGGGGCCTCCGCCGGAACGTCCGGCAGCTTCACCTCAAAATCCTGTTCGACGCCGACCAGGCTCCGGCCATCGCTGCGCATCACCAAGACATACTGGGCGAGCTTGCGGACCATGGACTCGGCTCGCTGGAAGTCCAGTTTGCCTTCCCAGTTGTCCTTCATCCCCAGTGTGGGCCAGCGCCGGACCAGTTCGGAAACGTATTCGCTTCCCGAGGCGTCCGGCATGTCCTGCGCGATGGCGTGGACCAGCGTTCCCAGGCTGCGGGCAAAATCGGTTGCGGCTTCTCCGCCGGCGGCCTGGACAAACCAGTCCAGCGGCGATTTCTGCACGGTTTCGACCTTCGAGGGCGACACGAACACGGTACCGCCCGGCGGAACCACCGGCTCCGCCGAGGACAGCTCCGCCAACCCCCACCAGCTCGCGGGGTGCGCGCCCGGAACCGGCGGCTGGGCCGTGGCCAGGCCTCCCAGCACGGCCGCGGCTTCCACCGATTCGGCCGCCCTCGGGTCGAGCTGGGCGTACTGTCGCAGTTCCGCGACCAGCGCCCGGAGGGTCAGGGGGCGCTCGACCGGGGTAAAGCCCCGGCGGTCCTGCCCCGGCCGCAGCGGCGCCACATAGTCCAGGAAGGAGGACGGCTGCTCATCCTCCGAGGACACCGCCGTGCAGATCAGCACCTCCCGGGCGCGGGACACTGCCGTGGAAAAGCTCCGGAGCTCGTCATAACGGATTTCGCGCAACCGGCTCTGGGGATCCAGCCGCAGCGCGTACTCCACGCCGTGCTCGACGGCGTCGGCGAACAACGTGCTGCCGAGCAGCTCGCCGCGCAACCGGGTGTTGGGCCACACGCCTTCCTGAAGTCCGGGCACAATCACCACCGGCCACTCCCGGCCCGCCGCGCTGGCAGGGGTCATGAGCTCCACCGCGTCTTCCTGCTGCGCCCGCGCCGCAAGGGTATCCATGGGAAGTTCCTGGCTGAGCAGGTATTCAAGGAACTGCTCCGGGCCGGACCCCGGCAGCTGGTCCACAAAACGTTCCGCGGTATGGAACAGCGCCATCATGGCGTCAAGGTCACGGTCGGCCCGGGCACCGGCCGATCCTCCCGCGAGGGCTGCGTCGGTCCAGCGGGAGGCCAGGCCGGTGGAATGCCAGAGCGCCCAGAGCACCGTTTCGGCGTTGCCTCCGGGAGCCCCGGCGGCCTCGCGCCCCGCGGCGATCATCCGGGAGATCCGGCGAGCCGAGTGCCCCTCGATGCCCGGCGTTGCCAACGCTCCCGGCTCCAGCAGGGCCTCCACCAGGAGGGCGTCGCTGGTGCGTCCGCCGCCGCCCAGGAGTTCCTCCCGGCGCAGCGACTGCCGCAGCCTCCGCAGTTCAATCGACGTGGCGCCGCCTATCCGGGACGTCAGCAGGGACACGGCTGACTCGGGTGTGAGCGCGGCAGGGTCCAGGGCCACCGCATAGGCATCGAGCAGTGGACGGACCGCGACCTCGTCCCGGACGGCGGATTCGGCGACGGGAATCCGGACCGGAATCCCCTGCCCGGCCAGGTACCGCTGCAACTGGCTGAGCTGGCCGCCGTTGCGCACGATCACGGCAATGTCCCCGAGTTCCCGGGCGTCGTTCAGCTGGGCTTCAAGGATCCGCTGGGCCACATACCGCAGCTCATGGACCGGGGACGGCAGCAGGTGGGCCTCGACCGTCCCCGCGCGGCCGTCTGCTGTTCCCTCCGGCGTCGGGACTGGTTGCCCGTCCGGTGCCGGTACTGGTTCGGGCTGTTCGAGCCGGCGGGCAGACTGGCCGCCGGACCTGCGGGAGATGCGCCCGGCGACCGACAGCCAAGCCTCTGCCACAGCCGGTACCTGCCGATGCGCGGTCCACAACGGACGTTCCAGGATCGCTCCGTCAGGGGCCAGGAGGCCGGGAAGCTCCGCTACGAGATCGGGACGTGCCCCGCGGAAGCCCTGAACCACGGTGTCCGGCGAGGCAGTGATGATGGCGTCCTTGCCGGCGGCGATGTCTGCGAGCAATTCGAAGACCGCCGGGTTCGCCTCCTGGATGTCGTCCACGAGAATCAGCTGGAGGCGGTCGCGTTCGGCGGCGAGGAAATCGGGCGAGTCCTGGAAGATCTGGCGCGCGGCAGTGATGATGCCGGCGGGGTCGAAGGCCTCGGGCATGCGCAGGTCCAGGACATCGCGGTACTCGGAGTACAGTGCGGCCGCCGGAATCCAGTCCGGCCGGTTGCACTGTCGCGCCAAGGCTACAAGGTCCTCGGCCGTCCGCCCGGATTCGATGATCCGGTCAAAGAGCTGGCGCACTTCCTGCCGGAAGCCGCGGGTCCGCAGGGCGGCGTCCAGGTCCTCGGGCCAGGGCAGTTCCAGACCGGGCAGCGCATGGCCCTCCAGCAGTTCCTTGATGATCAGGTCCTGTTCCGGGCCGGAGAGCAGCTTCGGCTGGCGCGGAAGCGGCAAGAGGCCTTCGGCCTTGGCACGGCGGATCAGATCGAAGGCGTATGACGCCCAGGTCCGTGCCGGCGTCGTGCTCAGGCTCCGGTCCAGGCGGGCCGTGAACCGGTCGCGGAGCGTATCCGCGGCGAGCCGCCCAGGAGCCAGAATGAGCATCCGCTCCGGATCAAGGCCGTCGCGCAGGGTGCGGCGGACGGCGGCCTCGACCAGGACCGTCGACTTGCCGGTGCCGGGTGCGCCGGGCACCAGCACGGGGCCGGAGCCGGGCGGGACCTCGACGGCGGCGAGCTGGTCCGGCGACAGCACCGGGACCGCACTGTGGTGGGTCCGGGGCGGCAACAGGCGCAACCCTGCTCCCGTTGCGTGCCCCGCCCCGGGAAGGGGACGGGACCCGGACCGCTGCAGGCTGGGTTCGAGGTGGCTGGGGGTACTCACACAGTCATTTCATCATCGGGTACCGACAATTTATGCGACTCCCGTTCGAGCCGCTCCGCGATGGCATCGATCCGGTCGAAGTCGGCCTCGGTGGGCGCCCAGCGGCCGGAGGCCAGGTCAACACGCCAGCGTCCCTCGCCGGTCCGGCGGAAGTCGTCGTAGCGGCCCAGCAGCGGCGTCCCCTCCTGCAAATAAAGGCCCAATGCCTCGTGCTCCAGGCCTGGCGGGGCGTCCCCGCTGGATTTCAGGACGCGCCACCAGGGCACGCTGCTGCCATAGTGGCTCATGACCGACCCGACCTGGCGCGGGCCGCCGGCGCCGAGGAGTTCCGCAACGTCGCCGTAGGCCACCGCCGTGCCGGCCGGGATCAACGCCACGAGCTCCAGCACCGCCTGCACATACTCCGTCCGCATCGGTCCAGCCTAGCCGTTCCGGACCCCGGGACCGTGTCCGGGCGGCACGCGGGCACAGCGGTCAGGAACTGTCAGTGGCAGCAGTTACGGTTGAAGCATGAGCACTTGGAACACCCTCCCCCGCGCAGCCTTCGACCTCGAAACCACCGGGCGGAACTCCCGCGCGGCGCGGATTGTCACAGCATCCATCACCGTGGTGGACTCCGACGGCGGGATTGTCCAGGAACACGAGTGGCTCGCCGACCCCGGCGTTGAGATTCCCACCGAGGCCAGCGACATCCACGGCGTCACCACCGAGAAGGCCCGCAGCGAAGGCCGCCCCGCCGCGGAAGTGACGCGGGAGGTCGCCGCCGTGCTCCAGGAGCTCTTCGACACGGGCGTGCCGGTCATCGCCTTCAACGCCAGCTACGACTTCACCGTGCTCGCCGCCGAATCGGCCCGCTACGGCGTCCCGCAGTTGAGCCGCTTCCCCGTGCTGGATCCGTACGTCATGAACAAGCAGGTGGACCGATACCGCAAGGGCAAGCGCACCCTCACCGCCTTGTGCGAGGAGTACGGCGTCAATCTGGACAACGCGCACACCTCCGCGGCCGATGCCCTGGCAACCCTTCGGATGCTCGATGCCATGGCCGGAAAATTCCCCAAGCTCAGGATGCCGGCGAGCAACCTGCACCAGCTCCAGGTCGAATGGGCCTCTGCCCAGGCCGCGGACTTCCAAAGCTACCTGCGCAAGACGAAGCCGGCCGCCGTGATCGAAGGCGACTGGCCCGTCCTGCCTCCCGAGGATGCCAGCCGGGGCGACTTCTAGGATTTCGGAACGCCGGGATGCCGGACGCCCGGGCGCCGGCGCGGGAACACTTCTTAAAACGAAACGTTCGCCGGCGGAACGGCTTAACTAGTCCCCCGCTGTGCGCAAATCCAGTGATTGCGACGGAGGTCACACCGCCCGGGTCGTCCACCGGCCGCCCGCTCCGGCGCCGATGATTCCGCGCCACCCCGCCAGCACTATCAGGATCACCGCCGATCACGCATGACCCTGAAGATAGTTCGCAGAACGCACACACCAGCTCTGATTTGTTCGGATTGAATGGGCGCCCACGTCGGATGACACAATTATCTTTCGCGGCGTGTCTGCTCCACCCGGCGCCCAAGCCAGCGGCCGGGGGCCCGATGAGCCTCCCGCGACCCACTGAATTTCAGACGAAAGTGATTGCGTGATGAAAAGCAAAGCCTTGAAGTGGCTGACCACCGTTCCCGTGGCCATCGCCGTGGCGGTTTCCCTTGCAGCCTGCGGCGGCGGTTCGGCCCAGTCAACGGCGTCACCGACGGATGCCCTGCAGGGCAGCGACCAGAAGTCCTTGGACAAATACACCACCAAGGACGTCACTCCCCTGGACCAGATCGACAAGTCCAAGCTCGGCCTGATCACCGATGGAACCCTGACTGTGGGAACCCTTTCGGACGCGCCGCCGAACATCTACATCGACCAGTCCGGCAAGTTCACCGGCTACGACAACGAGCTCCTGCGCGCCATCGCCGACAAGCTGGGCCTCAAGGTGGAGTTCAAGGCCACCGGCTTCGCGTCGCTGCTCGCCCAGGTCCAGAACAAGCAGTTCGACCTCGGGTCCTCCTCGATTTCCACCACTGACGCCCGCCGCAAGACCGTTGGCTTCACCAACGGTTACGACTTTGGCTACATGGCCGTGGTCGCCAAGAAGGACTCCAACATCAAGGGATTCAAGGACCTGACCAAGGACACCCGCATCGCCGTGGTCCAGGGCACGGTGCAGGATGACTACGTCACCAACACGCTCCAGATCGAGCCCGTCCGCTTCGAGGACTACAACACCGCTTACGCCAACGTGAAGAACGGCCAGGTCGACGCCTGGGTCGCTCCGTCCCAGCAGGCCACCGGCCAGGTCAAGGACGGCGACGGCACGGTCATCGCCGAGTCGGTGGTAAACACCCAGAACTTCACTGCGTACGCCGTGAACAAGGAAAACCAGCCGCTCATTGACGCGCTGAACTCCGGCCTGGACGCCGTCATCGCCGATGGCACCTGGTCCAAGCTGACCAAGGAATGGTACCCGGACCGCGAGACCCCGGCCACGTGGTCCCCGGGTTCCAAGGCCGTCACTGTTCCGAAGTCCTAGTCCATGGATGCACTCGATCAACTCATAGGCAGCTTCTTCGACTGGGAGGCGATAGTAGCCGTCCTGCCGCAAATGCTTACGGTCGGCCTGCGCAACACCCTGATCCTGGCGATCGCCTCGGGAGTGCTCGGGTGCATCCTGGGCATGGTCCTGGCCATCATGGGCACGTCCCGCAGCACGCCGCTCCGGTGGCTGTCGCGGATCTATACGGATGTCTTCCGCGGGGTCCCCGCGATTGTGGTCATCCTGCTGATCGGCATCGGGCTCGGACCCGTGGTCCGGGAACTGACCGGATCCACGAACCCGTTCCCGCTCGCCATCTTCGCCCTGACGCTCATGGCGTCGGCCTACATCGGCGAAATCTTCCGCTCAGGCATTCAGAGCGTGGAAAAGGGCCAGCTGGAAGCCTCCCGTGCCCTGGGATTCAGCTATAACTCATCCATGCGCCTCGTGGTGATACCGCAGGGCATCCGGCGCGTGCTGCCGGCCCTGGTCAACCAGTTCATCACGCTGATCAAGGACTCCTCCCTGATCTACCTGCTCGGCCTGCTCGCCAGCCAGCGCGAGATCTTCCGGATCGGTAACGACGCCGCCGCCAACACGGGCAACCTGTCGCCCCTGATGGCCGCGGCGTTCATGTACCTCATCCTGACCGTTCCGCTCACCCACTTGGTCAACTACATCGACAACCGCCTGCGCACCGGCCGTCCGGAGAAACAGCAGCCGGACGACGCCGCCGCCCTGATCGGGAAGGGAGCACAGCCTTGAGCGAATTCGCCTCCGGCTCGCTGACCGGCAAGAACCTCCACCTGTCCTTCGGCTCAAACCATGTCCTCCGCGGCATCGACCTGGACGTCCCGACGGGCACCACGGCCTCGGTGATCGGTCCCTCCGGCTCAGGGAAGTCCACGCTCCTGCGTGTCATGAACCGCCTGATCGAACCGGACCAGGGCGACATCCTGCTCGATGGCCGCTCGGTCCTGAAGGACAACCCGGACGAGCTGCGCCAGCGGATCGGCATGGTGTTCCAGCAGTTCAACCTGTTCCCGCACAAGACCGTGGTGGACAACGTCTCGCTGGCGCTGCGGAAGCTGCGCAAGCTGCCGGCCGAGCAGGCCCGGGCCGAGGCGCTCGAGCAGCTCGACCTGGTGGGGCTCAAGCACAAGGCCGACGCACGTCCTGCCAACCTCTCCGGCGGGCAGCAGCAGCGCGTCGCCATTGCCCGCGCCCTGGCCATGAAGCCGGAGGTGATGTTCTTCGATGAGGCCACCTCAGCCCTCGACCCGGAGCTCGTCAAGGGTGTGCTGGCGCTGATGGCCGACCTCGCCAAGGGCGGCATGACCATGGTGGTGGTGACCCACGAGATGGGCTTCTCCCGCAATGTCTCGGACACCGTGACGTTCATGGACGCCGGCGTCGTCGTCGAGTCCGGTCCGCCGGAACAGATCTTTACCAGCCCGCGGACCGAGCGGCTGCAGGGGTTCCTCGCGGACGTTCTGTAGTTCGCCAGCGCCAAGGCAACTTAGCCAGGGCAACTTAAATGACTGATGGCACCCGCAACAGCGGGTGCCATCAGCCGTTAACTCGTTAAAGTGCTGCAGGCTACGGCCTGGCGCCAGCCGCCGCCTTCGCCGCGGCCGGGAGGGCGTCGAAGATCCGGTTCATCGCGGCATCGTCGTGCGCGGCGGAGAGGAACCAGGCCTCGAAGACCGACGGCGGCAGGTAGACGCCGGAGTCCAGCATGGAGTGGAAGAACGGGGCGTAGCGGAACACTTCCTGGCCCTGGGCGTCGTCGTAGTTGTGGACACCCCGGGCGCCCGTGCCGAAGGCCACCGAGAACAGGTTGCCTGCGCGCTGGATGGAGTGGTCCACGCCGGCTGCATCGAGTGCGGAGGACAGCGCCGCGGAGAGTTCCAGCGAGCGGGCATCCACGAACGAATAGACTTCGGGGGTGGCATGCGTGAGGGTCGCGACTCCGGCGGCCATGGCCACCGGGTTACCGCTCAGCGTCCCGGCCTGGTAGACGGGGCCCAGGGGCGCCAGGTAGTCCATGACCTCCGCGCGCCCGGCGAGGGCCGCCGTCGGCATGCCGCCGCCAATCACCTTCCCGAACGTCAGCAGGTCCGGAGTCCACGGCTCGGCGGCGTCGGCGGCGCCTCCGGTGAGGCCCCAGTAGCCGGAGTAGCCGGTCCGGAAGCCGGTCAGGACCTCGTCGAGGATCAGCAGGGCGCCGTGCTCGCGGGTGATCCGGGAGAGGCCGGCGTTGAAGCCGTCGCCGGGGGTGACAACGCCCATGTTGGCGGGAGCGGCTTCGGTGATGACGGCGGCAATGCTGTCACCGTGCTTGGCGAAGGCGGCCTCGACGGCGCCGAGGTCGTTGTAGGGCAGCACGAGGGTCTCGGCGGCGGTGGCGGCGGTGACACCGGCCGAGCCGGGCAGCGCGAGGGTCGCCAGGCCGGAGCCTGCGGCGGCGAGGAGGCCGTCGAGGTGGCCGTGGTAGCAGCCGGCGAACTTGATGATGAGGTTGCGGCCGGTGAAGCCGCGGGCCAGCCGGACGGCCGTCATGGTCGCCTCGGTGCCGGTGGAGACCATCCGGACGCGCTCGGCGGCCGGGACGCGCTCCTTGACGATGGCGGCGAGGTTTGCCTCGTCCGGCGTCGAAGCTCCGAAGGAGAGCCCGCGGTCGACGGCGGCGTGCACGGCTGCCAGGACCTCCGGGTGGGCATGCCCCAGCAGCGCCGGGCCCCAGGAGCAGACGAGGTCGACGTAGTCGGCACCGTCGGCGTCGGTCAGGTAGGCGCCCTTGGCGGACACCATGAACCGCGGTGTCCCGCCCACGGAGCCGAAGGCGCGCACGGGTGAATTCACGCCGCCCGGCATCAGCTGGCGGGCCCGGTCAAAGAGTTCCTCGTTGCGAGGCATGCTGGAAGTCATGGTTCCTATTCTTTCAGTTCGCGGCCAGTTCAGTTCGCGGCCAGAAGCGCGGCCACGCGGGGCGCCACTTCGGTGCCGAACAGTTCAATCGAGCGCATCATGGCCGTGTGCGGCAGGGTGCCGTTGCTGTACTTGAGATCAAAGCGGTCCACGCCCAGGTTCTTTTTGAGCAGGGCGATTTTCGCGGCCACGGTTTCCGGCGACCCGACATAGAGGGCTCCCTCGGGCGTGCACATCGCGTCGAACTCGCCGCGGCTGGCCGGGCCCCAGCCGCGTTCGGCCCCGATCCTGTTGCGCTGATCGAGCCAGTGCGGGAAGAACTCCTCCCGGGCTTCCTCATCCGTGGCGGCAACGTGGCCGGGCGAATGCGTGGCCATTTGCTGCATCGAGTGCCCGTACTTGGCCATGGCTTCCCGGTAGAGGTTGGCCAGGGGCGCGAAGGACCGCGGCTGGCCGCCGATGATCGCGAAGATGATCGGGTAACCGTACTCGGCGCAGCGCAGCACCGACTCGGGGGTGCCGCCGACGCCGATCCAGGTCGGCAGAAGGTGGTGTTCCAGCGGCGGATAGACGCTCAGGCCGCTGATGGCCGGCCGGGTGCGTCCCTCCCAATGGACCGGTTTCTGCGCCCGGACCTTGTCGAAGAGCTCGAGCTTTTCCTCGAAAAGGACCTCGTAGTCCGCCAGGTCCAGGCCGAACAGCGGGAAGGACTCGATGAAGGACCCCCGGCCCAGCATGACCTCCGCCCGGCCGCCGGAGATGGCGTCCACGGTCGCGAAGCGCTGGAACACCCGGATCGGGTCATCGGAGCTGAGCACTGTCACGGCCGAGCCGAGCCGGATGTTCTTCGTGCGGGCGGCCGCCGCGGCCAAGAAGACCTCCGGGGCGGAGACCGCGAAGTCGCGGCGGTGGTGCTCCCCCACCGCGAAGGCGTGCAGGCCGATCTGGTCCGCGAGTTCAGCCTGTTCCAGGAGCTGGCGCAGCACCTGGGCGTGCGGGACGGGATGGCCGTCCGGGAAGACCCCGACGTCGCCGAAGGTGTTCAGGCCCAGGAGGATGCGGTGCGGTCCCACCGGCGCCGTGGGTGTGGAATCGAGCGGGGCGTTCGCGGTTTCAGGGGCCGTGTTCATCGGGTTTCCTTCAGCCAGCCGGCGAGCTCGCTCGCCCAGTAGGTCAGCACCATGTTGGCGCCGGCGCGTTTGATGCCCAGGACGGACTCGGTGATGGCGGCCCGGCGGTCAATCCAGCCGTTCGCGGCGGCAGCCTCGATCATCGAGTACTCGCCGGAAATCTGGTAGGCGGCCACGGGGACCGGGCTCATGGCGGCGACGTCAGCGAGGATGTCCAGGTAGCTCATGGCCGGCTTCACCATGACCATGTCGGCGCCTTCGGCCAGGTCCAGGTCGACCTCGAGGATGGCCTCCCGGCGGTTGGCGGCGTCCATCTGGTAGGTGCGGCGGTCGCCGGTCAACTGCGAGTCGACGGCCTCGCGGAACGGGCCGTAGAACGCGGAGGCGTATTTCGCGGCGTAGGCCACGATCGCGGTGTTGGCGTGCCCGGCGTCCTCCAGGGCCTGCCGGATCACGGCGACCTGGCCGTCCATCATGCCGGAGGGGCCCAGGACGTGGGCCCCGGCGTCGGCCTGGGCAACCGCCATCTGGCCGTAGATTTCCAGGGTGGCATCGTTGTCGACGTAGCCGTTGGCGTCCAGGACGCCGCAGTGGCCGTGGTCGGTGAATTCGTCGAGGCACACGTCGCTCATGACCACGAGTTCGTCGCCGACCTCGGCGCGGACGTCCCGGATGGCCTTGTTCAGCACGCCGTCGGGGTCCAACGACGCCGTCCCGCGCGCGTCCCGGACGGCGGGGACGCCAAACAGCATGATGCCGCCGACGCCCAGCTGCACCGCCTCGGCCGCGGCACGCCTGAGCGAATCGGTGGTGTGCTGCTGCACGCCGGGCATCGAGGCGATCGGGTTGGGCTCGGTCAGGCCTTCGCGGATGAAGGCCGGCAGGATGAGCTCCGAGGCTGAGAGCCGGTGTTCGGCCGTCAGCCGGCGCATGGCCGGGGTGGTGCGGAGCCGGCGGGGGCGGTGGGTCGGGAAGCTCATATGGTGTCCTTTGCTGAGGGCTCTGCGACTGACGGATGCGGTGGGGGCTGCTGGTGGTCAAGGGACCGGACGACGGCGGCAACCAGCCCGGACGCCGTCGGCTCCTCGGCGACGGCGTCGACGGTGAGTCCGAGGGAAGCCGCCTCGGCCGCCGTCGAGCGTCCGATGGCGACGAAACGGCAGTTGCCCAGCGGGGCGAGGTCCGCGTGGATGCGGCGTGCGGCGCTGGGCGAGGCGGCGACGACGGCGTGCAGCCGGCCGGCACCGATTTCGGCCTTGGCCTCGGCCGCGGTGAGCACGGCGGGCGGCGGCGCGTCCTGCCCGGCTGGACTGCTCCCCTGCGTCAAGGCCGCCTGCGGCGGGGCCGGCGGGGAGGCGGGCAGGGCCCGGCGCGGATCGGCCGGATAGTCGACGGTGTTGTATGCGGTGACGGCCTGGACTGCGGCACCGCGGGCCTCCAGGCCCTTGCGCAACCGGGGGTCCGCAATGTCCGCCTGGGGCAGGAGCACGCTGCCCTGGTTCGCGGGCCAGATGTCGAGCAGGCCCGTGCCGGATTGCTGGCCCGAGGGTGCGAGGTCGACGCTGATGCCCCGGGATTCCAGCACACGGCGGGTCGCCGGGCCGATCGTGGCCACAAGGATGCTGCCGGGCAGCCAGCTGCTGAGGGAGGCACCGCGTTCGGCGGCTTTCGCTTCAAGTGCCTGGACGGTGGTTACACTGCTGACCACGAGCCACGTGTAGGCCCCGGCGCCGAGGGCGTCGAAGGCGACGTCGAGGGAGTGCTGGTCGCTGGCCTGCTCGAAGTCGATCAGCGGCAGCAGCAATGGCTCGGCACCGACACGGCGGAGCGCCGTGACGAGCTCCCCCGCGCGGTCCGGGCTGCGGGCAACCAGCACGCGGGCGCCCTCCGGCAGGCTCATGCCGGCTGGCCCGCCCGTGTTGTTGCGGTCGCTGTGCCGTCCCATGAAGTGTGGAATCCGCGGTTCAGGAAGCGGCCAGGTCCGCGATGTCCGCGGCGCCGCGGGCGAGCAGGACTTCCGCCAGCTCGATCCCGAGCAGCGTCGCCCCGACCTCGGTGAGGCCGTCGGTGGCCTTCTTGTCGCGGACGGTTGCCGTGCCGTCGACCGCGCAGACCACCGCTTCGAGGTGGAGCATGCTCCCCTTGCGGTAGGCGTAGGCGCCCACGGGGGCGGCGCATCCGGCCTCCAGGCGGGCCAGCAAAGCGCGTTCGGCCGTGACGGCGAGCCGGGTGTCCGGATCATCGAGGGCCGCGAGGGCCTGCGCCAGGACGCCCTGGGAGCCTTCCGTGGACCCGGCCCTGCGGGGCGCGTCGGCGGTGCGGCATTCGATCGCCAGGGCACCCTGCCCGGCGGCAGGCAGCATGATGTCCGTTTCGAGGTACTCGCTGACCGCGTCGAGCCGGCCGATCCGGTGCAGTCCGGCGGCGGCGAGGACGACGGCGTCGAGGTCGTTCGACTTGCCGTCAACGACGGCGTCGTTCGTGTTGCCCGACAGGCCGGGGACGCGCCCCAGCCGGGTGTCCACGTTGCCGCGGATGTCGCGGATGTCCAGGTCCGGACGCACGGCGCGGAGCTGGGCCGCGCGGCGCGGCGAGCCGGTGCCGACGCTCGCGCCACTGGGCAGGTCGGCAAGTTTGAGCCCGTCGCGGGCGCACAGCACGTCCCGGACGTCGACGCGTTTGGGTGTGGCCGCGAGGCTCAGGCCGAGGGCCGGACCGGTCGGGAGGTCCTTGAGCGAATGCACGGCGATGTCGCAGGTGTTCTGCAGCAGGGCGTCGCGGAGCGCTGCGACGAAGACGCCGGTGCCGCCCATCTGGGACAGCGAGCCTTTGAGGACATCGCCGTCGGTCCTGATGTGGACGAGCTCGACGGGGAACCCGCCGACGGCGGCCAGCTGGTCCGCGGTCTGTTGGGTCTGGGTCAGGGCGAGCTTGCTGGCGCGGGTGCCGATTCGGACGCTCATGCGGTCCCCCGGCCTGCCGCCGTATCAGCCGTGCCCGCCGCCGTGCGCGAAGCCACCGCTGCGGCCGGGTAGGGATCGTGTCCGGTCCCGACGGTGGTGTCGGCTCCGGCGATGGTGGGCTTTTCGCCGCGGAAGTTCGCGCAGCAGCCGGGACGGCAGACGTCGTACCAGGGGCCGAGCTTGGTCAGGTGCGGCCGCTCGGCGATGTTGTTCGCGACGGTCCGCTCGCAGATGAGGTCCACGAGCCCGGCGACAAACTTGCGGTGCGTTCCGGGCGTGGGGACGCGGGTTGCGGCCAGCTCCAGCCGGGCGCAGGTCTCAAGCGCCTCGGTGTCCAGGTCCCAGACCACTTCCATGTGGTCGCTGACAAAGCCCAGCGGCACAATCACGATGCCCTTGACGCCCTGGCCGGCGAGCTCCTCGATGGCGTCGTTGATGTCCGGTTCGAGCCACGGCACATGCGGGGCGCCGGAGCGGGACTGGTAGACGAGGGACCAGGGTGCGGTCAGGCCCGTCGCGGCTTCCACCCGGCGGATGATTTCGGTGCCGGAGGCCAGATGCTGTGCGGCGTACGCGGAGTCTTCCTCGAAGGTGCGCGGCTCACCCTCGGACCGGCCTGCTGCCTCGGCGTCGCGGGTCGGGATGGAGTGCGTCGCGAACAGGATGTGCACGGGGGCGTCCGGGGTGCCGGCCGCGGCCAGCTGGGCACGGACGTCGGCGAGGCCTGCGGCGGTTCCCTCGATGAAGGGCTCCACGAACCCGGGGTGGTCGAAGTACTGGCGCACCTTGTCGACCTCGAGCTTGCCGTCGAGCCCGGTTTCGGTCAGCGCCATGCCGATGTCCTCGCGGTACTGGCGGCAGCTGGAGTAGCAGGAGTAGGCACTCGTGGTGAGCATGAGCACCTTGCGGTGGCCGGCGTCGTAGATCTCCTGCAGGGTCTGCGGGATGTACGGGTCCCAGTTGCGGTTGCCCCAGAACACCGGCAGCGCGATGCCGCGGGCGGCAAGTTCGGCCTCGAGGCCGGCCTTGAGCTGACGGTTCTGTGAGTTGATGGGGCTGATGCCGCCGTTGGCGCGGTAGTGGTGCGAGACCTCTTCGAGCCGTTCGTCGGGGATGCCGCGGCCGCGGGTGACGTTGCGGAGGAACGGGATGACGTCCTCCTGGCCTTCGGGCCCGCCGAACGAGGCGAGGAGCACGGCGTCGTACTCCTTGGGGGCCATCCGGCCGGCCTCGGTGACGGCGTTCACGGCGGTTACTGAGGCGGCGGATTCCTGGGGATCCAGCGGGCTCATGCCAGGACCTCGGCAATCTCGGCGGCGGTGACGCGGCGGCCGGTGTAGAACGGGATTTCCTCGCGGACGTGGTGCCGGGCTTCGGTGGCCCGGAGGTGGCGCATCAGGTCCACGAGGTCCACGAGCTCGGGGGCTTCCAGTCCGAGGATCCATTCCCAGTCGCCGAGGGCGAAGGAGGACACGGTGTTGGAGATGACCTGGGGGAAGTCGCGGCCCAGCAGGCCGTGGTCGCGGAGCATGGCGCCGCGCTCGGCGTCCGGGAGGAGGTACCACTCGTAGGAGCGGACGAAGGGGTAGACGCAGAGCCATTCCGCCGGTTCCACGCCGCGGGAGAACGCCGGGGTGTGGTTCTTGGCGAATTCGGCCTCGCGGTGCACGCCCATGGCGGACCAGACGATCTCGGTGCCGGCGAACAGCTTGCTGCGCCGGATGTCCCGCACTGCCCGCTGCAGCGCTTCCGGCCGGGGAGCATGCAGCCAGACCATGATGTCCGCGTCGGCCCGCATCGCCGAGACGTCGTAGCTGCCGCGGTGGACAACTCCGGCGTCGGCGAGGCTTTTCATCAAGGCGTCGAAGTCCTCAGCGGCATCGGCGCCGCGCAGGATGTCCGCCGACCGCTTGAATACGGTCCAAAGGGTGAAGAACTGCTCAGTTGAATCTTCGGGCGCCGATGCCCCGGCGACGGATTCTCCGGGGGCTGACATTCCGGTTTTAGTGACAGATTCGGCAGAAGTGTGGCTCATGCATACCAGTCTGCCTCCTCTCCCCAGCTAAGTCGAAAAAAAGCACTTCTACATCGCGTAGAAGTGCTTTATTTCACATGCCGGGCGCGGCTCCGCGTGAGGCGGGTCCGCGTGAGGCGGGTCCGCGTGTCGCGGGCGCGGGATGCTGGTCCTGTCAGCTCCGGCGCATCCGAAGGACCGTGACGCCGGCGCCAAGCGAGAGCGCTACCAGGGAGATGCCCCAGCCGACCAACGGGGACGGACCGGCCGGTTCCAACGTCGAGGTTGCCTCAAGGGAGGTGTTGCCGGAGTGGCCCTTGGCCGGAGCCTGGGTCTGGGTCTGGCCGCTTGGGGACGGATGCGGCGCGGCCGACTGCGAGGCCGACTGCGTGCCGGTACCGCTGCCCGCGGCCGGCACCGCGGTGCCGGACTGGGGCCCGGCGGCCGGGTCGGCGCCCGCGCTGCCCGGTGCCGGCTGGCCGGAAGCCTGTCCGGTGGGAGCGGTCCCGGCGGAACCGCCTGCGGCGGGAGCTCCCGGAGCCGGGGCCGCGGGCGGCGCGCCGGGATCCTGCGGTCCGGCGGGCGGTGCAACTTTCGCGGACGGCGTGCCCGACGGCGGCGGGGTACTGGTGTGCGGGGCCGTGGGTTCGGGATTGCTGGGCTCGGGGTCGCTGGGTTCGGGATTGCTGGGCTCGGGGTCGCTGGGTTCCGGGTCGCTGGGCTCGGGATCGCTGGGTTCCGGGCTGCTGCCTGGCGACGGGGTGGCCTCGCCCGGGTCGGCGGACGGCGAGGGGCTCGGCGTCTTTGAGGAGCCGAGCAGGCTGTCCAGCACGTCGTCGAGGCCGAGGGTCAGCGAACCCTGCGCGGACGGCGCGGTGGACGCCGCCGCGGACAACCCGGCGGCCGCCTGCGAGGCAGGAGCCCCGGCGGTGGCAGCCAATACGGCCCCAAGCGCGACCGCCGCCGCACCCCTTCGAAGGCCCCGATGGCTCCCGGTCTTCGTTGTTGACACCTTGGACCTGAAAGTAAACATGGTCATCGAGCCTAGCCGGAATCGATCGGCAGGAAAAACTTGCAAAAACCGCGAATTTCCGGCACGAAACCACCGGGACCGGAGGGGTTCAGGGTGCCTTTGGAGCCGCTGTGATTCCTGTGACTGAAGGTGCGTTTGGGGCTCGGAGGACCGCGTTGTGGGCAGCCAAATTCGATGAAGCCACACTGAGCGCAGCAGCGGTCAGTGCAACCACTTGAACTCAGCGTCCGTCATGGCAATCCGCGGTCAGGGCAACCGCGTTCAGGGCAATCCGCGGTCAGGGCAACAGCCTGCGGACCTGCTGCGGGGTGTCGGCGACGATCGCGGCCAGGCCATTGCCGGACAGCCAGCCGCCCACCACGGCAAGCGTGCCGTCCGCGGCACAGACGCTCCGGACGTCCGCGACACGCTGCCTGTGGCCCAGGGACGCAAACGGCAGCGCACCGGCCCAGCGGACCACGTCCCAATCGGCCACGTCCCCGGCGCCGACGGGCACAGCCAGCAGGGCCGAGGCATCAGCCAGCGCTGCGCGGAAAAGTTCATCGTCGGAGCGCGGCGCTGTGGCCAGTCCACCGCCGCGGGACTCGGGCACTGCCCGGGGAGTAACAGCCCCGGGAGCTGCGCTCCGTCCGTAGGAGAGCCGGAGCACATGCCTTCCCGGGCCTGCCATCTCCGCCAGCCACGCCCATTTGGCGGTGGCGTGCGTCAGCGCCTTGGCCTGCACGCCCGGGCTCTGCGGCGCAACAAGCACGCCGGTGCCGCGTGGCGCCGCGTCAAGGGCCGGGAGGTCCACCACGAGCGTGACAAGGCTGACGTCGGGACCCGCGTCGGGGCGGTGGCCGGCAAGTTCCGGCAGGGACTCCTCAAGCAGCCCGACGGCGGCGGGACCTTCGACCGCAACCACGAGGAGCCCGGCGTCGAAAGTGGCCTGGTCTGTGGCCACGCGCCAGCCGTCGGCTGTGCGCCGCACTGACCGGGCCTGGGTGCCGGGCAGCAGGGTGACGCCGCGCTGACGCAGATCAGCCAGCAGGGCGGCGACGAGCGTGTGCATGCCGCCGCGCAGCCCGGCGACGGCGGAGCCGGCCTTCTGGAGCCCGGCGGCCTGGGCTGTCCCAGCCGTTCCGGCTGGTCCGGAGGGGCCCGCCATGGCGGTCGCCGCTCCCCTGCGCTGGGCCGCGACGGCGGCGGCGAGGGAACCGTGCTGACGGATGCCAGCCCGCAGACCGGGGGCCACCATGTCGACGTCGAGGGCTGAGGGATCGGCCGAGTGGACGCCGCCGACCACCGGTGCCACGAGCCGGTCCAGGACCCGCCTGCCCATCCGCCGGCGGACCAGGGCTGACACGCTCGTTGCCCCGGCAGCGGTGCCCAGCGAGGCCGGCAGCACGGCGTCGACGGAGGCACGGAGCGAACCCAACAAACCCAGCGACCGGCGGACTTCCGGGTCCCACGGGCTCGCCGGGATGCCCAGCACACCGGTCTTGGGCAGTTCCCGGGGACCGTCAGGCAACTGGACCCAGGCCCCGCCGGGGTTCGGCGCGACGATCTCGCCGGCCAGCCCGAGCTCCGCGGCGAGATCGGCTACGGCGGCGGTGCGGGTGGCGAAAGACTCCGCGCCGCTGTCCAGGGTCAGTCCGGCCACGGCATGGCTGCCGACGCAACCGCCCCAGGCCTCGCCGGCCTCCAGGACGGTGGTGCGGACCCCGGCCAGGGCGAATTCCCGTGCCGCAAGCAGCCCGGAGATCCCGCCCCCAATCACGACGGCGGTGCCTTCCCCGGGAGTCCCGGCGGCGCCTGCGTCCACGCCCCTACTCCGGAGCGATGGAGTGGATAAGTTCGACGACGCGCGTGAGAACCTCAGGATCCGTCTCCGGCGGCACCCCGTGGCCGAGGTTCACGACGTGCCCGGGCGCAGCGGAGCCTGCCGCGATCACCTCGCGGACATGGGCTTCGAGGACTTCCCACGGTGCCGAAAGCAGTGCCGGGTCGATGTTGCCCTGCAGCGGAACGGTGCCGCCGAGGCGGCGGTTGGCCTCGTCCAGCGGCAGCCGGTAGTCGACCCCCACGACGTCGACGCCGACGTCGCGCATCGCGACGAGCAGTTCCGACGTGCCGGTGCCGAAGTGGATCAGCGGTGCACCGAGGTGCCGGACATGGTCCAGGGCCCGGGACGACGCCGGCGCAACGAAGCGCTGGTAGTCGGCCAGTCCCAGCGAACCGGCCCAGGAGTCGAAGAGCTGGCCGGCGGAGGCGCCGGCTTCCAGCTGCGCGCGGAGGAACATCCCCGAGGCATCGGCGGCCCAGTTGGCCAGGGCAGTCCAGGTCTCGGGGTCGGCGTGCATCATGGTGCGCGGGCCGAGGTGGTCGCGGGAAGGCTTGCCTTCCACCATGTACGCGGCAAGGGTAAACGGGGCACCGGCGAAGCCGATCAGCGGGGTGCTGCCGAGCTCGGCCACCGTCAGCCGGACGGCCTCGCGGATGGGCTCCAGGGCCTCCCAGGTCAGCTGCGGCAGGGCGGCAACGTCAGCGGCCGTGCGGACCGGCTTGTCCAGGACGGGTCCGACGCCGGGCACGATGTCCACGCCGACGCCGGCCAGCTTGAGCGGGATGACAATGTCCGAGAAAAAGATGGCGGCATCGACGTCGTGGCGGCGGACCGGTTGCAGGGTGATCTCGGAAGCCAGCTCGGGGCGCAGGCAGGAGTCCAGCATCGCGACGCCCTCACGTACCTTGAGGTACTCGGGGAGGGAGCGGCCGGCCTGGCGCATGAACCAGACCGGACGGCGGGAGGGCTTGCCGCCGCGGTAGGCGGTGATCAGCGGCGAATCCGCGGTGCGGCCGTCCATCAGCGGGTGCCCGGCATCGAGGCCGCGGGCGGCGGCACCCGCGGCGGCGCCATCATTGGCGGCATTGCCGGCTGCGCCGTCGTCGGACGTACTGAAGGTGGTCGTGCCGGCACGGGCCGCAGCGCTTGGAGTCATGACTTCGATTGTGCCCAAATTTGTGCCCAAAAGATAACGACAGCCTGTCACGCTGGCTCCGGCACTGGCCATGAGTGCCGCGCCGTGGCGGGAATCACAGGCCGGGGTGCCTGAGCCCACGCCGGACAGTTGTTCTACACGGACGCGAAAAAGCTATGATGGTGGTGCTGTGGTTCTTTTTTCATTGGTGGCTACACACGCCGACATCGACCTCGAAACCGTTGCTCAGTTGAGCACCGGCGCTTCAGGGATCGCCACATCCGCCCTCGCCGGATCGCCGGCCGTGGCGGGTGCCGTTGTCCTTGCCACGTGCAACCGGCTTGAAATCTATGGTGAAGCCCCCCATCCGGACGCCGTCGCCGCGGCCCGGGCAGCCCTCATCACCCACATCAGCGGCGCCAGCGGACTCAACGATCAGCTCGTCTCCCGCGCCTTCAGCACCCGTACTGGCGCCGAGGTCAGCCAGCACCTCTTCTCCGTCAGCTCCGGGTTGGACTCCGCCGTGGTGGGCGAACGGGAAATTGCCGGGCAGGTCCGCCGCGCCTTGATCACGGCCCAGCACGAGGGCACCGCCAGCTCCGGCCTGGTCCGGCTGTTCCAGGCCGCGTCCAAAACCGCGAAGGACGTCGGCGCCCAGACGGCGTTGGGTTCGCGCGGGCTCTCCATCGTCTCCGTGGCCCTGGACCTCGCCACTGACCTGTCGGAAAACCCGGACTGGACCGCCAAGAAAGCCGTCGTCTTCGGGACCGGCGCCTACGCCGGTGCCACCATGTCCCTGCTGCGCGAACGCGGCTGCACCGATGTCTCTGTCTATTCCTCCTCCGGCCGCGCCGCCGGCTTCGTCGCCACCCGGGGCGGCACGGCACTGGACGAGGACACGCTTCCGGGCGCAGTTGCCGCGGCCGACGTCATGATCGGCTGCAGCGGCTCCGACAGCCGGGTCGAGGCGGACGAAATCGCCCGGATCCGGGCGAACTCGCGCCAGCCGCTGATCGCGATCGACCTCGCCCTGACCCATGACTTCGACCCCGCTGTCGGCGACCTCGACGGCGTCGAACTGCTGACGCTGGAATCGGTCCGGCTGGCCGCACCGCAGGAACAGGCCGAGTCGCTCGAGCAGGCCAGCAGCATCGTGGCCGGGGCGGCCAGCGCCTTTGAGCAGGAGCGCGAGGCCAGGAGCGTCGACTCGGCGATCGTCGCCTTGCGCCGCCACACGATGAACGTCCTGGACGCGGAAATGGAAAAGGTCCGGGCCCGGCACGGCTGCACGGCCGCCGCCGAAGAAGTCGAATTTGCCCTGCGCCGCATGGTGAAACAACTGCTGCACGTCCCCACCGTCCGGGCCCGCGAACTGGCCTCCAACGGTCAGCAGGACGCCTACATTGCCGGTCTTGAGGCGCTGTACGGCATCACGGTGGAGCCCACCGCCGGCGCAACGGTTCCCGGTGCCGCCGGTTCCGCGGCCGCGTGCCCCGTGGACCACAACGCCGTTGTCCATAACCCCGGCGCCCATAACCCCGGCGACCTCGGCCCCGCAGCGGGCGACATCCGCGAAACCGCGTAGCTGCCCCGCGCGTCCCCGCGCCGCGACTTATCCGTGGATAATCCCTGGATAATCCCTGGCTTATCCGGGGAAAGCGTTGAGCCCGGTCATTTCGGCCGACACCTGCCACAGCCGTGTGGCAGCCTCCCGGTCCACCGCGTGGGCATCAACTCCCCGGACCCTGGCTTCGGGCGACCCGGGCACCGTGGCTTCGGCGATGTCGCAGTCCTCGCAGTAGACGCCGCCCATTCCTTCGAGCGCCGGCGCCGTCGCGGCCCAGACCGAGGTGGCCGCGCCCTGAGCGGGGGTCTTGAAGCGCGGGTCGAGCTTGCCGTGTTCGTCCATCCAGCCCGCGGCGATCATCTCCTCCCGCGGCAGGTGCCGCTGCAGCTCCGTCATGATCCCGCCGGGATGTACTGCGAAGGCGCGCACGCCAAAGTTCCGGCCCAGGGCATCGAGCTGGACGGCGAAGAGCGCGTTCGCCGTCTTGGCCTGGCCGTACGCACGCCACTTGTCGTAGCCGGCGTCGAAATTGATGTCATCGAAGCGAATCGCGGAGAGCTTGTGGCCGGTCGAGGACAGCGCGACCACGCGGGCTCGCTGGGCCGCGGCAAGCGCCGGCCAAAGCAGGTTGGTCAAGGCAAAATGGCCCAGGTGGTTCGTGGCGAACTGTGATTCCCAGCCGGGTCCCACCCTGCGCTCCGGACTCGCCATGATGGCGGCGTTGTTGATGAGGATCTCCAGGCTGCGGCTTGCACCCGGCGCCGCGCCAGGTACGGTTCCCGGCGCCGGGCCGGCCAGGAAGCCGGCGGCGAATTCCTTCACACTGTCCTGGTCCGCCAGGTCCAGCTCGGCGACGCTGACGCCGCCAGTGGTTGCCGGCATCAGCCCGGCCGCGGCGAAGACTTCACGGGCATGCTCCGGCCGCCGGGCCGGCACCACGACGGCGGCGCCGGCGGAGGCCAGCGCCCGCACGGTCTCCAGGCCCAGCCCCGAGTACCCGCCCGTGACAATCGCGGTCTTCCCCGTCAGGTCGATCCCGGCAATGACGTCGGCCGCCGTCGAATCCCGGCCGAACCCGGAGCCGATCTTCCGCTGGGGCGTCAGTGCATTTTCCTCGCTCATGACATTTTCCTCGCTCACGACCAAGCCTTTCGGTTAAGGGCGCCGCTCAACGGAGCGTTCATTCGGGTGCCGCGACATGGCCGCCAATGGCCAGCCACGGCTCAGTACACCGGTTTCCCGGGTTCCACGTCCCTAACCCAGGCGAGAATGCCGCCCTCGAGGTGGCTGACGCGCTCGTACCCGGCGGCGCGGGCTGCGGACAGGACGGCGGCGGATCGTGTTCCGGCCTTGCAGTGGAAGACAATTTCGGCTTCCTGGGGCAGTTCCTGCCACGCCTCGCCGGCAAGGATGCGGCCTTGCGGGATCAGCTCCGACCCCTCAATGCGGACGATTTCGTATTCTCCCTGCTCGCGCACGTCCACGAGGCGGAAGTCCTTGAGGCCGGCCTGGCGGGAGGCCAGCATGGTGGCGAGCTGGGTCGCCGTCACGGTGTGCTCGGTACCGGCATCCGCCGTTGGGGTGATCCCGCAGAAGGCCTCGTAATCGGTGAGTTCGGTGATCCGCTCCGCCGCCGGGTCCCGGGTCACCTTGATTTCGCGCCAGGTGCCGCCCAGCGCGTCATAGAGCGCCAGCCGGCCCAGCAGGGACCGGCCGACGCCGGTGATCAGCTTGACGGCCTCGGTCACCATCAGCGCTCCGACGGCGGCGCACAGCATGCCGAACACGCCGCCTTCGCCGCAGGACGGCACAGATCCGGGCGGCGGCGCCTCCGGGTAAAGGTCCCGGTAGGTGGGCCCGAACTGTTCCCAAAAGACGCTGACCTGGCCGTCGAAACGGAAAATCGATCCCCAGATGTAGGGCTTGCCGAGGATGGCGGCGGCGTCATTGACGAGGTACCGGGTGGCAAAGTTGTCGGCGCCGTCGAGGATCAGGTCGTAGCCGGCAAAGAGTTCCAGTGCGTTGGACGCATCGAGGCGGACGTTGTGGAGCCGGACGTCCACGAGCGGGTTCAGCGCCGCTATGGCATCGCGGGCGGACTCGATTTTAGGCCGGCCCACGTCCGCGACGCCATGGATGATCTGGCGTTGGAGGTTGCTGAGGTCGACGTCGTCGTCGTCGACGATGCCCAGGGTGCCAATCCCGGCGGCGGCGAGATAGAGCAGGGCCGGGGAGCCGAGGCCACCGGCACCGATCACCAGGACTTTCGCGTTCTTGAGGCGTCGCTGGCCGATCGCGCCGATCTCCGGAATGATCAGGTGGCGCGAGTAGCGTTCCACCTCCTCCGGGCTGAGGTCCGCCGCCGGGTCAACCAGCGGTCCGGGCCGCGGATCCAGCTGCGTCTTGGGGATTGCGGGGGCACCGGCGTCGGTGAACTTGGAAGCCATACTTCAATCTATGCCCGAAGATACCGCCAGGTCATATTACCCGCGCGTAAGGTGTAATTGAGTGCAAGGTAGTTCAGTACGAAATGCAAATGAGTGCCATTGCGCGCAATGGGGTGAAAAGGGAAAGAAGGCCGACAGTGGTTCATCAGGCACCGTTGGAGCGGGACGAGTCCGGCAAGCCGCCGGCAGGGCAGACTCGGAGCGGACAGCGCTCGGCCCGCCTCCCCCGCGACGAGCGCCGGGCGCAGCTGCTGGCGGCCGCGCAGGAAGTTTTCGTGGCGAACGGCTACCACGGTGCCGCCATGGACGAGATCGCCGAGACTGCCCACGTCAGCAAGCCGGTGTTGTACCAGCACTTCCCTTCCAAACGGGACCTCTACCTGGCCCTGCTGGACAGCCACCTCAGCAAGCTGACCGACCTGCTGCTTGGCGCCCTGAACTCCACCACCGACAATGACGAACGCGTCCAGGCCGTCATGCGCGCCTACTTCCGCTTCATCGCCCACGACGACCAGGCGCACCGGCTCGTCTTCGAGTCGGACCTGATTAACGATCCTGACGTCAGCGCGCGGCTGGAAACGTTCAACAAGACCTTCGCCGACGCCGTCGCGCATGTCATCGCCGAGGACACCAAGCTTCCTGAGCTGGAGGCCCAGCTGCTGGGCCGCGGGCTCGCCGGAATGGCCCATGTGAGCGCCCGGTATTGGCTGGAAACGGACGGGAACCTGGATCTCGATGTAGCCAGCGACCTCATCTACCGTTTAGCTTGGCGCGGAATCTCCCGCTTCCCCAAAGAGACCTAGAGTACAACTAGAGATTGACCTTAGACATTTTTGGACGTTGATTGGCTGGGAGGCCTTGCTGTGGAAGTAAAGATTGGTATTCAGAACATTGGCCGCGAAATTGTCCTCGAATCGACCCAGGACGCCGACGCCGTCGCCAAGGTAGTCGGCGACGCGATCGCCAAGGGCAGCGAACTGCGGTTGAAGGACGACAAGGGCCGTCTGGTGATCGTCCCCGCCAATGCCCTGGGCTACGTGGAAATCGGAGCAGAAGAGGCCCGCCGCGTCGGCTTCGGCGCCCTCTAGCCCCGTTCTTCTCACTGCCGCTTCTTCACTGGCTTTCTCATCATCGTTTCTTCGTCATCGTTTCTTCACCAGCGTGAGGTGTCCTGAATGCTTTCCCTGATTGTGGTCGCCTTGGTGACCGTCGCTGCGGGTTTCGTGGTGTGGGCCAACGACAAGCGGCACCAGAAGTACGGCGTCGCCGTCCCGGCGGGAGTCGCTGCGTCCGTCGGCATGCTCAGCTGGATCATCTTCATCGCGGCCGGGCTCGGCTACCAGCCGGGCCTGACCTGGATCCCGTGGATCCTGCCGATGGTGCTGGGCACCGCAGCCTCGATCGCGGCCGTGGTGTACCTCGGCAAGGCCCGGACCCGGCAGGACACCGAGCGGCTCACCAGCATCCTGAAGCTCTAGCTCGTTAGACCCGCACGGCCGGTTTCCGCGCGCATCCGTGACCACGCACCCAACAGGGTGCGTGGTCACAGTTCGTTTGGGGTCCCGCCGAGTGAGCCGTACGGAACCGTGTCCATCATCTTTGTCGTACCCCAGAAATAGACTCGAGCCATGGAAGCCGTCAGGGATTTCATCAGGGATTTCAGCCCTTGCGAGGACGAGGCGCAGGGCACGGACCGGGGTGCAGCCCCGGTCCGGCAATCCGGTATGGACACCGCCGTGGCCGCGCTGCGGGCGGTGAGTTCGACGGCAGTGGAGGACGCGGGGTCGTGGGGCTTCCGGGCCGCGGCGGACTTCGCCGGCAGCGTGGAGGAACTCTCCCGCACGGTGGAGTATCTGCAGCTCGTCGCGGCGGCCGCCGTGGACCGGACCAGGAAGCAGTCCGCCGCCGCGGCCTCCGGGGGCGCGGCCTCCGGGGTTGCGGCGGGGGCGGTCACGGCGTGGACCACCGGCTGGCGCGAGAGCGACGGCGGATGGCAGACCGGCACGGCCGGAACCTCCTTGGCCGCGGGGCCTGACGGCGCGACCGGCACCTTGGGGCCCGCCTGCGGGCCCGGTACCGCAGAACCTGCCGGCGTGTCCGGTACGGCGGTGCCGGAATCGGTGCTGGATGACGGGTACCGGAACACGGCGGAGTTCCTGCGGGCGCGGCTGCGGATCGGCGCCGCGGAGGCCAAGCGCCGGCTCTGCCTCGCCGACACCCTGCTGCCCCGGCAGGGACTCACCGGCCGGCCCATGCCGGCCG